>NZ_JBFUPT010000015.1:0-135541 GCF_041360715.1 Caballeronia sp. RCC_10 | reverse complement strand
CCTGCTACGGCGGAGGATCGCGCAATACCCGGGCACTGGGAAGGCGACTTGTTGTATGGCAACGCTACGAGCCAGATTGCAACGCTCGTCGAACGTCAAAGTCGATTCGTGATGCTGGTAAAAGTCGCCAGCAAGGATTCTGAGGCTGTGGTTGACGCGCTGATACGACACGCCAGCAAGTTACCTCGGGAACTATATAAATCGCTGACGTGGGACAGGCGTTCCGAAATGGCCGACCACCACCGCTTTACTGTCGCTACCGACATTGAGGTCTATTTCTGCGACCCACAGCATCCTTGGCAACGCGGTTCGAACGAAAACACGAATGGGCTTCTCAGGCAATACTTCCCTAAGGGTACTGATCTATCTGCCTACTCACAGACCAAGCTGGACGCCGTAGCCAGGCGGCTCAACGAACGTCCTAGAAAAACACTAAACTTCGATACGCCAGCTGAGCGATTTAACCAAATCGTTGCATCGACCGGTTGAATCCGCCACCCGATTCTGCCGGTCACGCCGTTGCACCATGCAAGGCCGGTATCGAAGCGCAGCAGCCAGTCGTGAAGGCAGGCTTGCGCGCAGGGCGAACAACTGTGACGACCAACAAAACACAACGTTCGGTAACGGAGCGTCAATGCAAAAAGGAAGAACGTTCCAACGCGAAACAAATAACACCCAAGCAATAGTCAAACTCGTCCCCTGACCGAACGCTCGGTGAGCGTGGACGCGGCGGCGCGATGCACGCAAATTCGATTACGAGCGCGTAGTGCCGCAGGGTCGCCGTCACTGGGCCGCCGGTTGTTGAAGGCGCTGTCGAAGGCGCGCCGGTGCTGGCCTCGGTCGTGAAATGGCTTTGATGATATTCCCTGTATTCACCAAGCCTTTCCCGCTTACGATACGAATCACCAACTCGAGATCGGGGATCGTGCCGCGCGGGGGAAGGGTCCGGGGCGCGCCGCGCTGACAGCGGGTGCATCTAGCCACAAGCCAACTGTCTGCGTCGGCGCATTGAGAAGAGCGCTAGTGGACCCCCAAGGCGCTTGGCCACTTAAGTTTGGCGCGCAAGGAACTCCGATAGTTTGTCGAGCCCCGTCTCAAGTACCTCGCGCTTATTCGCGTAGCCAAGGCGCACGTACCCTTCCATGTCAAGCGCACTTCCCGGCGTCAGCATCACGCCGGTGTGTTCGATCAACGCGGTGCAGAACTCGAGCGACGACATCGGCAATTCATATTTTAAAAGCGCGGTCGTGCCAGACTTTGGCTTTATATAGCTGATGGCGGGTTCTTTCGCAATCCACGCGTCCACGATTGCGAGATTCGTTCGCACAATGTCGTGATTGCGTGCAAGGATCGCGGCGCGATTCTCTAAGGCAATTGAAGCAAAGTGGTCGTCGATCATCCCGACGCTGATCGTGTTGTAGTCCCGATGGATGGAAACCGCACGGATCAGATCTTTCGGGCCAGCGATCCAGCCGAGCCGAAGTCCCGCTAGTGAGTAGGTCTTCGACATACTGCCCGTGCTGATGCCTCGCTCGTAGACGTCCGCGATCGACGCCGTATAGCCACTACCGTGCTGGTCGGTGCCGCGATAGACTTCATCACACAATACGTAGGCGCCGCACGAGCGCGCGATCTCGCCGACTTCCGCAAGAAACTTCTCGTCCATTAACGAACCGGTCGGGTTATTCGGGTTGTTGATAGCGATCAGACGCGTCTTATCATTTACCAGCGTGCGCAGTTCCGCGAGATCTGGCAGGAAACCATTCTCTTCGCGCAACTTTAGTATGCGCACGTCGGCGCCATAGCTTTCCGGGATTGAGTAGTGCTGCTGATAGGTGGGAAGTACCGAAATCACCGTATCGCCCGGTTCCACAAGTGTCTCGTACACCAGGGCATTCCCGCCTATCGCCCCGTGTGTCACGATCAGATTCTCGGGTGACTGGTGTTCATACATCGTCGAAATCGCTTCGCGTAAGCGCGCCGAGCCTTCGATCGCGCCGTAGGTAAGTTTCATAGCGCGCAGTTCGTCGAGAATGCTGTCTTGCTTGCCGGAGAGCGTCAGCAACTGGTCTACTGTCAGCGACTCCACGCAGGTTTCGGCAAGGTTGTAGGTACATTTCGTTTCGTACAGATCCATCCAGCGCTCAACGCCAAAGTCTTTGATCTTCATGCCGACAGTCCTCCTAGTTTGGATTGCATAGCGGTTGTGAACCGCGATCCTTTGAATCGTCCGTATTTCCGCCGATTAGCTCGGAGCGGGACAAGTGCCACTACCTAGCGGCCGAATCATTCGGCGCGGAATGGATGCGCGTCAACAAAGGGCGGCGCGCCGATCATCATCTCGGCTAGCAGCCGCCCGCTCGCGGGACCCAACGTCAAACCATGATGGTTATGCCCGAACGCAAACCACAGCCCAGTATGACGCGGCGCACGTCCAATCACCGGCCGCATGTCGGGTGTGCAAGGACGTAATCCAAGCCATGAACTCGCGTCCAGTCGCTCTCCCAGACCGAAGCTTGGTCGGGCAGTGCGCTCCGCGCGTTCAAGCTGGATGTCCGTCGGCCTTGCGCCGCGCCGCGCGATCTCCACTCCGGTGGTCAGTCGCAGGCGCCCTTCCATGGGCGCTATCACATATCCCTGCTCAGCGTCGACGAACGGCATGGAGAGCATCGGCCGTGTCGGACGGTAATGCATGTGATAACCGCGCTTCGCGCGCAACGGGATGCGATAGCCTAGCGGCGCGAACACGCGGTCAGACCATGGTCCAAGCGCCACCACCACCTCTTTCGCAACGAGCCGTCCAGACGACGTCTGAACCGTCCACGCACCCGCTTGAGACGTCAGCGACGTGGCATCGCCCATTAGGATCGACCCACCTTCCGCTTGAAACAGATCCGCATAACCTTTGGTGAGGGCGCCGGGATTGACGATGCTCTTGGGGTCCTGCCAGTGCAATGCACCACAGAAACCGTCCACGAGGCCCGGTTCCCGCGCGGCCAGCGTCGCCGTGTCCAGGACTGTGACCCGCAAACCATAGCTTTGGGCAGTAACCTCGGCGGCCGCAGCCTGACTGGAAAATTCTCGTGGCGTCCGATAGGCGTCGATCCAGCCGCTAGCGCGAACGAGGTGCCCCAGTTTCGCGCGCCTAACGAAGCGCTCGTGTTCATCATAGCTCTGTCGGATCAATGGCAGCACGTCGCGCCCGGCGGCCAACAACTTCTGCGGCGACGATTCCCACCAGAAGCGGGCGAGCCAACTCGCAAAATGCGGCAACGCCCGATAGTCCCAGTACAGGTCAGTCGAGTTGTTCCTGACATAGCGCAGTAACGTGCGCAAATCGCGCGGAAAGCCATATGGGACGACTGAAGCGGTTTCAATCAGTCCCGCGTTGCCGAAGCTAGTCTCTTCGCCGGGAGCGCGACGATCTACCAGCGCCACCCGGCGGCCCCGGTCTTGCAAATGCAGCGCGCACGACACGCCCACAATCCCGCTGCCCAGCACCACCACGTCGACGTCCATAGACTCATTTCGCTCTTTTGTCCGACCCAGTCGTTCGGTGTTGAAGTGACGAGAGACTGCCGCAAAGCTTCCCACGCCGGCTTCCCCAATGGGTCATTTCGCGATAATGTCGCGGTTAAAATACTTCTGCGAAAGACTGATCAACGTTCCGTCTTTTTTCAAGGCGTCAAGCGCGGCATCGACTTTCGCGACCAGCGCCTTATCGCCCTTGCGCAAGCCCCAGCCGGTCCCTTCGCCGAGAGTCGACGGGTCGGTCAGCGGCTTGCCGACGATCGCGTAGTCCTGCCCCGCGGACTTGCCGAGGAACCCGTCCTGAGCGGTTTGCGCCTCCTGCACCGCGGCGTCGAGGCGGCCAGCCACGAGGTCAGCATAGACCTGATCTTGGTCCCCGTAAGACACGACCGTGACGCCGGCCGACGCCCAATGCCGTTTGAGAAAGTCTTCCTGCGACGACGCCTGCAGCACGCCGACCCGTTTGCCTTGTAGGCTCTTCGCGTCGGGCAGCAGGCCGGAACTGCGTCGCGCCACCATCACGATCGGCACGACGTAGATCGGCTTCGTGAACTCGATCGACTGCTTGCGTTTGTCCGTGATGTTCATTGCAGAGTTGATGACGTCGAACTTCCTTGCCTGCAACGCCGGGATGAGTCCATCGAATGCATTCTCGATCCAAACGCACTTCATGGTCAGCTTGGCGCAGACCGCATTGCCGACGTCAATGTCGAAGCCCTGCAACTGCCCGCTCGCCGATTTGCTTTCGAATGGCGGGTAGGCTGCCTCTATGCCGAAGCGCAGCGTGTCCTGGCCCTGAGCGCTGACGGTACTCGAGACGCCCACCAAAGCGGTGACAACCAATAGCGATAGTTGAAGCTTCCGGAACATAAATGGCCCCTGTGTGTTTGGACGACGACGGTCGACCCTTCGCGCGACATCGCTCGGTTGGATTTGAGATCTCGGATGAAGCTGGCTCACTTGTCAGGCTCCTCCGTGCTCTGGAATGACAGTCTATTCTGGACAACGGCGAATGCAATAGTTTTCAAAAAAAAGTCCAAACTGGACAATTTGGCTTAGAATCGGTTCATTGCCTGAATCACAACGTTGCGGAGCGCATTGGATGACCCACCCAGCATTTCCCCTAATCGTCGATCAGGACGCCGTCCGAAGGGCGCTGCCTCAACTTGACGTGCGCGCCGCGCTAGCGCAGATGTTTCGAGCGCTGGGAACCCACATGGCCGTTCAACCGCCGCAGACGCTGACTCTTTTTCCGCAAGACGCCGGTGACTTCATCACATACCTGGGCGTCATGGCGGAGGCGAAGGTTTTCGGTGCGAAATTGTCGCCGTACATCGTCACGCAGGCTAAGCCGGTTATTACCGCATGGACGGCGTTGATGTCGATGGAGACGGGTCAACCGCTGATGTGGTGTGACTCCGGGCTGCTGACGATCGAGCGCACGGCGGGAGCGACCGCACTTGCCGTAGAGCAACTGGCCGTCGAAAATGCAACCGAGCTTGCAATCATCGGCACGGGCGCGGTTGGTTTGGCCCATCTACGGCATCTCGCGTCGGTACGACCCTGGCGAACCATACGGGTGTTTTCGCCCGAGCTTGAAAACGACACGGCAAAGCGTGCGCAACTGGCAGCGCTGGATCAGAGGGTTTCGATCTGTGATCGGATTGAAGACGTTGTCGCTAACGCCGATGTGGTCGCACTGTGCACCTCGTCGGGCACTCCAGTGCTCCACGAAACGATGCTTACCAAGGCAGCGCTCATTACGTCTATCAGCACCAACGTCGCGAACGCTCACGAGATTCCGCCCGCTTGGCTCGTCGACATGGACGTCTACTGCGACTACCGTCACACCACTCCGTTGAGCGCAGGCGAGATGAAACTGGCGGCTGAAAACCATGGTTGGCGCACGGAAGCGGTGCTGGGCGATCTTGCCGAACTGATGTGCGGCAAGGCGGTCAAGCCATCGTATCGAAAGCCCGTGTTTTTCCGCTCGATCGGGCTGGGTCTAGAAGACGTAGCCATCGCATATCAACTGTTCAGCTATTTGACTGCTCGAGTGAGCGCCTGAGTGCAAGAGGCGGTGTTGGCGCTTAGTGCACCGTTCCATCCGTAGCGACTTTTAAACTGACCGCCAAGCCGCCCTTGCAAGGGCATGCCCCACAGAGCAGAAGGTTTCCATGACCTATCAACGCCTCGATATTCGGCTTCCGTCCCCTGCCCCGGGAGTTCAACTGACGGTTCTCGCCCATCAGTTCGGCAACAGAAGCAACGCACGCAGCGCCTATCTGCACGCCGGCCTTCACGCGGACGAACATCCGGGCTTGCTCGTTCTTCAGCATCTGCTAGAGCAGCTTCGTCAACTTGATGCGGCGGGCGCTATCGACGGTTTGGTGACCGTGGTGCCCTATGCGAATCCAATCGGTATGTCGCAACGCCTTTTTGGCGCGGTTGTAGGCCGGTTCGACTTCGAGAACGGCGAGAACTTCAATCGCAACTTCCCGCTGCTCGATAAGATGGTGGCAGCTTATCTTGCCAAAGCACCGGATCCGGCGAGGTCGCCGAATCAGTGGAGAAGCGTCTTTTCGAAGATGCTGGACGAGGCGACGGCGATCGGTCCGTCGCAAGCGTTAAAGCTTGAACTCGCGAAGCTTTCGATGGAGCATGACATCGTCCTTGACCTGCATTGCGATACCGACTGTATCGCGCATGTCTATGCTTCCGAGTTGCAGGTAGAGCGAGCTACGTTGCTCGCCAACCTGCTGGGCGCGCCGGTTGTGATGTTAGAACCCCGCCAGGCGGGGGGCGGCGCATTCGATCAAGTTCACTCTAGCGCATGGGGTACGGTGCAGGCGGCTGGTCTCCTCTCCGAGCGCGACAGCGGCTTTAGCGCCACGGTTGAACTGCGGGGACAGGCTGACGTTAGCGACGAACTCGCTGCCGCCGACGCGTCGAGCCTCTTGCGCTTCCTCGAAAGCGAAGGTGTTTTGACTGCGGAAGCCGCGCGGACCCAGCGGTCCCCGGGTGAGCCGACCTTTGCTTTCCCGCTCGAAGGAGCGTCTCATGTTCCCTGCCCGTGCGCTGGCGTGATCGTCTACCGGAAAGCGCCGGGTGATCAGGTCAGTGTAGGCGAGGTGATCGCGGAGGTGGTGCGACTGGATGGCGACGAATTCAACCAGCGCGTACCGATTCTCAGCACCGTCGACGGCGTCATGATCGTCCGACAACTAAAGAGACTCGTCCGGCCTGGGGAAAGAGCAGCACTTTTGGCAGGCAAGCGTCCCGTGCGCGACGGTCAGGCCGGTAGCCTGCTGCTCGATTTCTAAACGGCTGGCGGACTGCAACTGCGTGGTCAACTACCGAACTCAATGGCTAGCGAAGACGATGAGAGCGCGGGACATCACACTGGACAGCACAGCAACCGGGACGACGCTTAACCTAAGTCATCACACCTTCGGCCCTTGTTCTGGTCGAAAGGCAATGTATATTCAGGCGGCCCTTCACGCGGGCGAAGTACCCGGCTTGCTCGTGGTCCAGCACCTCCTCGCCGCGTTGACGCGGTTAGAACAAGACGGGGAACTGATACATCGGGTGACGGTTTCGAGCTGGGCCAATCCGGTCGGGATGAATCAGCATGTGATGGGACACCTCATTGGCAGGTTCGACCTGAACGGAACGGGAAACTTCGATCGCCAGTTCTTCGATCTGCGACCGGCCATCGAAGTCAGCTCTGATCTGACTGGTCGAGGCGGTGCATCCGATCCCGGGATAAGAGCGTGGTTGAAGCAAATAACGTTGGCACGGAAAGCGGCGGTGGATTCTGTCGAGGCGTTGAAGCTACAACTGCTCGATGTCGGCTTTGAGCACGATGCAGTGTTGGACCTTCACTGCGACAAAACTGCGGTGATGCACATCTACAGTTCTTGGGAGTTCGAAAGGCGGGCTACAGCACTCGCGCGTTCCATGAAAGCGCGGGCGCTGATTCTCGAAGATGAAGCCGGTGGCGGAACGTTCGATCAAGCATTCCGCGACGCCTGGAGAGCGCTTAAGCGCCTTGACATGTGCGCTGATAAATCGACCGGCTTCGCCGCCGTCGTTGAGTTGCGAGGACAGCGCGACGTGAGCGACGATCTCGCAGCCGCCGACGCCGCCGGGCTGATCGACTTTCTGCGCTCGGAAGGTATCGTGACAGGTGCCGCCGTCCCGACCGATGTGACTGATTGCCATGCCCCATTAACGTTTTCTCTCAATGCTGTCTCGCACGTTGCAACGTCGGCGGCGGGCCTGATTTGCTGGAAACAGGAATGTGGCGCCTTCGTCGAGCGCGGTCAGACGGTTGCGGAAATCGTTGACTATGGTGGACGTATTGCAGCGGGCCGTGCCACGATCGCCGCGCCAATCACAGGTTTTCTTGTCGCGCGGGCCAACTTTCACCTGGCGACAGTCGGGCAGCGTATCGCGATGATCGCTGGCACCACTGCGCTTCCAGAACGCGTCGACGGAAGCCTGCTACATGACTAAGCACGAGCCGGTAGAAGCCGGTCGCCTCGCTACCGGCCGTCTATCCCCAAAGAGAAGCGTGTCGCTCGTGGCAGAATGCGTGAAATCGGCGGACCTGCGATGCTGCTCCGCAGCCGAGTAAACTATGAGAGAACTGCAAGCACGCACCACTATGCGCAAGCCTAAGACAACGGCCACTCGTCGGATGCTTCTTGACCGTTATAGTCGAGTCGCCGACGGCATCGCCCTGCTATTTTTTCCGTACGTCGAAATCGTCATCCACGACCTGGAAAGCCAGACTGTCGCCTACATCGCCAATAATCTGTCGAAACGCGAACTAGGCGACGACTCTGCGTTAGAGGAGATTGATCACTCTGCCGAGTCCGGTACCGTTGGTCCTTACGAAAAGGTCAATTGGGACGGGAGACGGATGCGATGCGTGAGCACCGTGTTGTTCGACGATGCGCGTAGCGCAGTCGGCGTGATGTGCGTGAACTACAACATTGCCGTTTTCGAAGACATCAAACACGTCATTGATCGTGTGATATCCGGCGCTGGGGTCGTGAAGCAGCCTGAAGAACTTTTCAAGGATGACTGGCAAGAACGCATCAACACTTTTCTTCACTCATGGCTCCAAGAGCGTCAGCTAGCGCTCAATTCCTTGACCCGTGATCATCGTCGAGAAATCGTTGAAGCGCTGTGGGGTGAAGGAGCGTTCAAGGGAAAAAGCGCCGCGAACTACGTGGCGAATGTGCTAGGAATGGGACGTGCGACCGTCTATCAGCATATAAGAGATCTGCGAGGCGCGGCGGCCTGATGCACGGCACGCAAAAGGCGCATGTGCCGCACCGTTACGGGGACGATGGACAGTCGCGTTTTGGCGTTGCAATGACCGTCGCCGAGCGGTGCCAGCCCGCGCGATAGCGGCCTCACTGACTGCATGAATCCCAGCGGCGACCCCTGCGCCGATGCTGTCACGTGCGCATGACAAGTCCACCGAAACCGTGCCGAGCTGTCCCTTCGGCATGTCTTACCCCCTGCCGTGACCTAGCTCGCGGCCTGGCGATGGCCGCTGTAGGAGGGAAAGCGACGTTGAGACGGCAAGGATAGAGGCGTAAGCCGTCCCGGCCATCCTGCATTCGGACCAAGGAACCACCTACTCAGCTGTCGACTAGAGGGAATTGCTCAACCGACATTCGATCGCCAAAGCATGAGTCGCAAGGGCAACTGCTGGGACAATGCTCCGATGGAGAGCTTCTTCCATGCCCTGCAAACGGAGCTGGTCATGCACTGCGACTACAGAACTCGTGAGCAGGCGCGTGCCAGTCTGTTCGAGTACATGGAGGTGTTCTATAACCGCCAGCGGCGTCATTCGACGATTGGCTACCAAGCGCCGCTGCCCTTCGAAACATTAACCGTTGCTCACGTCAAAGTGTTCACGATTCGTGGGTAAGATTAACCCCGGAAGTCCTACCGGCACCCGTCAGCTGCCTGCCCGAACTCGACACGAACTTCCCTTGTCGACCCGAAGCAGACTTTCGAGCCTGCGAATGTGGAGCGGCAAATCTCCGATTCATAGCAGCCCTTCAATCCTGCTCTCCCGCACCGACGCACCTCCCTTCAGGCAGGGCACGCGGCGAAGGCCTAGCTCGGTTGCGCCCGCTGGTGCTCGCGCAAGAGCTACTTGTTAGATTTTTCGACCTCGCTCGGCTCCTCCCTCGCTTTGTAGCGCGGCTGGGCTGTGGCAGCAGATAGAAGCCGACGCGCAGCAGTGCAATGGTTACTCCGATGTGCGACGCCGCGATCGCGTCCGGAACCGCAGAATATGATCGCTTTTGGCCGCTTCGTCGTCGCGTGGGCGGCGAGGACGTTAGCCGGCGGTGAAGACCTATCTTTGCGTTGCCAATGAACGGAAAGGATGCGCGGCGCTGCAGGAAGTCACCGCCCGTTTCCCTCTTGTTGCATTGATTCGTCGCCAGCGAAGACTTGTGGCCTATGCAACACCCAACGTCAGGCTGACCTAGGCCGACTGTTGGAATCATGACGGTCTGATTCACGCTTGTCGCGCCCAGTGCGCCGGTCATTCCCACGTGGCTCAGATGTCGCGGACTTGCAGGTACGGGTCTCACCATTGAGCGATGATGTTGATCATGGCCAACCCTAGCGCGCTGTCAGCTCCTGATGTAAGAAAGCTTTCGCCTTGCATCGACGTCACTGATGAGCGCCAGGTAGATGCGTCTTTCCTCATCGTGGGCATCGCTATTGCTTGCTCCCCTTGAAGGCTAAGCGACACGTCCCTGAACGGCGTGCGCACTCCAGTACGCAGAGCGCAGGTCCATCGACCGAAAACGAAGACATTGATGAACGATCCGATCGTTGATTGCATTATCGTCGGTGGCGGGCCCGCTGGCCTCACCGCCGCCCTATATCTCGCGCGTTTCAGGCGCTCGACAATCGTCATCGACGACGGTCACAGCAGAGCGTCTTTGATCCCCATCGTGCGTAACCTCGCTGGCTTCGAAGGCGGCATCAATGGGAATGAGTTGCTCGTCAAGATGCGTCGTCAGATCGAGTGTTACGACGTGCCAGTCGTCGAAGGCCGGGTCACGACGATAAGGGAGACGGACGGCAGGTTCCTCGTCCAATACGGCAGCAATAGCGATTCTTCGTCCCGCAGCCTGTTCGCACGTCGTGCACTGCTCGCGTGCGGAATACGCGACAGGCTTCCGCCGATCGACGAGGCTGTGCGGCTGACGCAACGAGGATTGCTCCGATTCTGCGCAATATGCGATGGGTTCGAAGCCCAAGGCAAGCGGATCGCAATGCTAGGTCCGGCATCACGTGCGCTGTCGCATGCCTTGTTCTTCCGCACGTTCTGTCAGCATGTGGCAGTCATCGCCTCCGATCTCGATGCGCTGACGCAACAGGAGCGTGCCCTTGCGGCGGAGCAAGCCATCGATTTGATCGCGAACGGGACGCTGGAGTTACCGAATAGTACCGAGGCGCCGCTTAGGGTCGCCTCCCGAAATGGGCACCGACATGCGTTCGATGCCATCTATCCGGTGCTTGGCTGCCTCGCCCAAACGGATCTCTTGAGTGAGTTTGATGTGCAGCGAGATAGCGACGGAATGATCGTAACCGATAAGGATCAGCGGACGAGCGAAGACGGACTGTACGCTGCAGGCGATGCAGTGAATTCGCTGAATCAGATTTGCGTCGCAGTTGGTGAAGCTGCAATAGCTTCCATGGCTATCCATCGAAGCCTGCCGGCTAATCCACTTTAGGGTAAATGTCATAAAACACGCGTCTTGTCGGAGACGACCGTGCCTGGAGTCGCATGGTAGCGTCAAAGGCTTGCCAGTCGGGAGCAGCGTTGACCTTCCCCGCGTTGAAATTGGCGACCGACTTATTGAATCTGCTTGTGTGTTCTTGACTCGACAACTAGTCTGCGTCGTTTGGACGACTGCAGCACGACCTGTCTTACAGCCGCGATTAGGACTGTCAGCGAGAGCCCTCTGGAAGTTCGGAATGGCGGCCGGTTTCACGAGGTGGTGCGAGAACCTCGACTCCGCTGAGAGTCGTTTGTCTTCCATCTGTCCGAACCCGGTGTGAGCGATGAACACAGCGTTCCGCGTCCCCGGGACGGCGTGTAGCTCGCGTGCAAGCCTATATCCCGTCATGTCGGGGAGTCCGATGTCAAGAATGCATCCATCGAATGCCTCGAGGCGCGCACGCGCGAGTGCGCCCTTTTAATCATGCTCAACCGCGCGACCTCGTGCCTTAAAATCTCCAGGACCAGGCGAGGCCATGAATCGCGGATGCCTTCAATGAGCGGCCTTCGCGTCGGAACCAAGCTTCCGCTCGACGCGGCGACCTGAAGTTCAGTACCCATCCAGGTCAGTGCTGTGTCGACTCTGCGACGAATCCATTCGTCGAGAGCGCCGATGTCTACGACCGGCTTAAGACCCGCGGTCACGCCCACCGTGCGTAGACGTTGAGCCTAACGTGCAAAGCGGTGTCCCAGGTTGGGTCAGCTGTCATTGCTCTTCAACCAATCGACAAGACTGTCCGGCAAAAGTGGCTTGCTGAAGAAATAGCCCTGGCCTTTCTCGCAGCCGAGCGAGCGGACGACCAATGCCTGCGCCTCGGTTTCGACTCCCTCGGCGACGGTGTTCATGTTGAGGCTGGCGGCCACACGGACGGTAGCCTCTATCAATACCCGGTGATGCGCGCTCTGCACTGCCTGGCTGACAAACGACCGATCGATCTTGACGGTAGCCACCGGTAGCTGGTGCAAGCTCGAGAGGGAAGAGTAGCCCGTCCCGAAATCGTCAAGCGCCAAGCTAAGTCCAAACCCCTTAAGCTGTCGCAACGTGGCCTGTACGGATTCGTCCTGGGCAGCCAGACTCTCAGTCACTTCGAGTTGCAGCTCAGCAGGATCCATGCCGCTGTCGCGCAGCGTACGAGAAACGAAGGCGACAAATCCTTGATCGCTTAGCTGGGCGCGAGACAGATTGACCGCCAGGAGGCGCGGCGCCAGCCGCCCAAGTTGTGCTTTCCATGCGACGAATTGGCGGCATGCAGTGTCCAACACGAATTCGCCCAGTGCGTTGATCACACCACACTTCTCTGCAACGCCGATGAATTCGGCGGGCGGCACGACACCCCTGACCGGATGGCGCCAACGTACGAGTGCTTCGACAGCGGCCGCATGCGGCGGAAACGAACACCGATCCTCGGTCGGCCCGAGCATTACTACCGGTTGATAAATGACGAACAGTTCCTGGTCGACGATGGCACGACGCAGATCATTTTCCATCTGCGCTCGACGCGCCGCGCGCTCGTGCATGGAAGGTTCAAAAGTCACGGACCGGGCTCCGCCGCGGCGTTTAGCCTCCACCATCGCGATGCTAGCGTCTTGGAGCATCGCATCAGGCGCGCTCGGGGTCGCAGAGTGCGCGATCCCGATGCTGACGCTAAGGTGCAACTGTTGGTCAGAGACCCGGTATGGCTCACTCAGCGCACCCAGTAGCCGTTCAGCGACCAAGGAAACATCCGACTCGGATGGCGGTTCGCCGATCACCACGACGAACTCGTCGCCCCCAAGCCGACCGACCATCAGGCCACTTTCATATTGGCCGTTGTGCAGATCGCGGAGACGCATTGTGCTGATCAAGCGACTAGCCACCTCTGCCAGAACTATGTCGCCCGCGGAGTGACCGAGGGAGTCATTAATCTGCTTGAAGCGGTCGCAATTGATGAACAGGACACTGAAACGATGACACTGACCCCGGTCTCGACGTTGCATGCTCCTTTCGATGAACTCACATATCGAGGTACGGTTCGGCATCATGGTGAGCTTGTCCAGTCGTGCCGCCTCGCCAAGCTTCTGATCAAGATGAGACTGCTCGCGCTGTGACTCGAGCGTTACATCACCCACCATTGCCATCAGATGGTTCTCGTCGAGCTTCAGTAGACTGACCGACAAGACCTGCGGAGAAACGTTGGCTTTAGAAGACGGCGGAACCTTGAGGCGCACGGCCTCGCAAACAGGCCCCGAAGGCTCCCTGTATTCCTGGACCATTCGCCGAAATTGCGGCGCAATCGCCTCCAGCACGTCGAACAGGTTGACGAGTTTCCCATCCGGCGACAGTGGCATCAGCAACCGGGCCGACATCGGGTTGATCATCTCAATAACCCCGAGTGCAGAGATCTGTAGAAGCCCTATCGGCGCTCGATACAGGAACTCCATCAATGCTTCGTTCGCAGAGACGGAGTCGCCTGAAGGCTTGTGCCCGCCTTCCAAGCGTTGCTCGCAAGGAGCTTCATCGCACGTTGGGCGGTGCGATGTCGGCCTATCTTGTGGTCCGCTGCGTAACACCGCTACGCCATTGCATCGATTCTTAGTCATTGTCATTCGTCGAGCTTTCTAGGTTCCTCGACGACCGACGGACACACCGGGCAGGATTGCAGAGACCGAGCGCAACGAGGTGCTTGCGCTCAACCGAGTTCCACACAGTTCCGACCGGCCGCCTTTGCGGCATAGAGTGCTTTGTCCGCTACCGCGAGCAAGTCATTTACGCAAGACGTCGCTTCGGTTACCGAGGCAATGCCCGCGCTTACCGTCACCTGTATTCGGCCGCCGCCCGTCTCGATATGAGAGTCCGCGATCGTAGCGCGCACACGTTCCGCGATGACAAGCGCCTCTTCGCGAGACGTCCCCGGGAGCATCAAGCAAAATTCTTCGCCCCCAAGGCGGGCAATTACGTCGATCGACCGCAGGTTAGCCTTCGCTTCTTGTACGATCTGCGTGAGAACGAGGTCTCCAGCTTGATGCCCAGCTGTGTCGTTGATCCTCTTGAAGTGGTCAGCATCGATCATCACCAACGACAGGGGCTTGCTCAGTCGCCTCGATTTCGCAAGCTCCTTCTCGGCGAGCTTGAAAAAATGCGCGCGATTGACAGCGCCCGTCAAGTGGTCGGTGGTCAGAAGGCGAGTGAGTTCGTCGCTCGAGATTTTGCGTTCGGACACGTCGCGTATAACGACCGAGTATCCCGCGATCTCGCCATTGTCTTCTCGCAAGACGGCAACCAGGATCTGCGCGGCGTAGCGGCGGCCCTGCTTGCTTTCACACCAGCACTCCTGGACGTGCCAACCCTCTTCGCGGGTCAGCGAGATGTGCTCCGGGCTGCAATACGGGTCGACAGTCTCGGGAGCGTAGAACAGGTCGAGGGTATGGCCGAGCACCGCATCGGCGCCGAAACCGGTCAGTTGCTCTACGGACGCGTTCCAGCTATCGATACGGCCAGCGGAGTCGAGGGTGAAAAAGGTGAAGTCGTTAACGCTCGTATATATCCCCGCGAGCCACGATTCATGCTGTCTGGCGCGTCGCTCTGCCTCGACCTGACGGGAAATGTCGGACAGCGTCGTCATTAAGGTACTGCCGTTGACTTTGATAATGTTGCATGACAGTACCGCGGGACGATCGGCGCTTGGCGCAATTACGATTCGATGGCCCTCACAAACTCGCCCCCGCTCGGCCGAAAAGCTCGACACAAGATTGCGCAACTCCGGTGCAACGTTAGCCAGGCTCTCGAACACGTTACCCACGCCCAGCCGGCCGGCAACCGGCATAAGCAGCTGGACGGCGACCGGGTTGAGCATGTCCACGTCGCCATTCAAGCCACTACGTATGATCCCAATGGGCGACATATACATGAAGGATAGCAGCGCTTCATGCTCCGCTTCCAATGAGCCGTCCACCGTAGTCGTTACGTTCACTTGTCGCCCTGGCGGTGAACGAGCAGGAAGCGAGATTCGCTGCGACTGGACTTCAGGAGCCTCAGTCGTACTGGCGTCGGTCTCATGCGCAGGGTCAGAACATACGGCAGCACTTCGTCCAGCTCGGCCTCGTCCTCAAACCGTTGCGCCACCATGAAATTGTTCATGCAGGGCGCCACTTCTTCGAAAAGGTGCCTTCCGAGAACGCGGGTTGGACTCAGCCCGGCGCTCGACGATTCGAAAGCGTTGTAGTGAGTGACGGCGTAGGCCGAGTCGAACCCGATTACCCCGAACTCTAATTCATCGAGCCCTCGTTCATCGACTTCAACGAGGTCCTCGAATAGCACAGTATCGAACGTATGCTGAAAAATGGGCTGGCGAACCATTATCCTTGTCTCCGCGTAAAGGGCGTTGTTCGCAAGCTATAACGGCAGCAGCCTGAAATACTTTACCGTCTCTCGGCTTTGAGGCGGCTGCAATAGCAAGTCGACTGCGGCGAGTGCTTCCGCTCGAAGGTTCCGCGCCGCGCATCACGCGTTATCTGGAGGCGAGCGTCTGGCAGGAGGTCGGCAATCGCCGCCGGCAAGTCCAACTGGTATAGCTTCGCTGCGGGAGTGGGCAGTCTCGTGCTGATCTTGCTGCTCAAGCGCTTTGAGAAGGTGCCGGGTATCTTGATTGCGGTCGTGATCTCGTCTCTCTGCGTAGTTGCGTTCGATCTAGACCGCGTGGGTGTCAAGGTGCTGGGGACGATCCCACAAGGCCTGCCCGCCTTCGCACTGCCTTGGATGAGCGGTGCCGACATCGTAAGGATCGTTGGCGGCGGTTTCGCGGTGGCGCTAATCGCCTTCGCGGATACGAGCGTCCTTTCACGCACGTTCGCAATACGTACGCACACACGCGTCGATCCAAATCAGGAGATGATCGGCCTGGGCGTGCTCTTCCGGTGGGATGCGCCGCTATTCTTCGCGAACGCGGAGCTGTTCCAGCAGCGTGTGATCGAGGCCACGGCGCAGGCGCCCGCGCCTGTGAAGCGCGTCGTGGTCGCCGCCGAGCCGGTAACAAGTGTCGACGTCACGTCCGCCGACATGCTCGGCGACCTGCATCGGGCCTTGAAGGAGCGCGGCATCGAGCTGCATTTCGCCGAAATGAAGGACCCCGTCCGCGACAAGCTACGGCGCTTTGAACTCACGTCCATCTTTCCCGATGAGTGTTTTCATCCCACACTGGGCAGTGCGGTCGATGCGTGGCTCGACGTGGGCCGGGGCGAACGCGCGGCACACGCATGAACCGGGCTCCTGCTTCACCGTTTTCGACCGATCCTCAAACAACCGCAGTCATCATGGAGACGAATCCATGCGTGTATCACACCGCGGAGTTCTGGCATTGACCGGCGCGCTTCTTATCGGGCTGTTGCCCGACCCATCTTCGGCAACACAGCAGGCGCAGGAGCGGCGGGCCGGCCGGGACGTGCGGCGGGAGACGCGTCAGGGCGCCCGGCATACCAAGCAGGATTGCCGCGCCGCAAACCAGCAATCCAATGCACACTGCAGGCATGATAAGCGTCAGACGAAGCAGCACGGAAGACAGACCGCGCGAGACATTAAGTACTGACGACGCGGCGCTTTGCCGGAATCGCCTCCCGCCGAGCCTATCCGCTTTGATCGGATGCGACACCCGGCCGGTCGAAGAGCAATAACATCAGACACGCATAGAGCGTCACCGCGAGAAACAGGCCGATGCGCACCGCAAACGCGGTGTAGACGTCTTTACCTGCCACGCTGTCCTGCACCGACTGGCCGAGCAGAATAATCATCGTGACAAGACTGTTCAACCAGAAGCCCGGTGAATACCGCGTCTGGCTGATGCCGTAGAGCCGGCGCCCGACTACCAGGCCGAAGAGGAGCATCCACAGAAAGAACATCCATAAGTTCACGGCGAGTCTGAGCGCGAACCAAAACGCGATCGCAAGCAGCCCTCCGAAGAGCGTCGAGCCAATCAGCTCGCGCGCCGCGCCGCGCGCCGTCGCGGTGCAGCTCTGCCGACCCAGGCTGACCGACTTCATGATAATCGGCATATAGCTCGCCGGATCGGTCATGGCAAGCAGCCAGGCTGGCATGACCACGAGGGCGGCACGCAGCGCGACGATCATCGCCCGGTCGGCGGGCATCGCGCGCGCGGCAGGCGCGGCGCGTGCGCTCGCGACTTCGCAAAACAACCCGTGGCTCAGTACCGACACTAGCACGGCCAGAAGCAGCCCCTTCACGAGCGCCCCGACGACAGTGACGGCCCCCTGGAAGTCAGCCGTGCCCGCGGCGGAAATCATCGTGAGTCCTGCCACCAGGAAGGTCGAGACGAGATTGTTCCCGCCGCGCAGCCCGTAATGAAACGCGAGAAAGAGCAGCAAGCCGACGAGTAGCACACCGGCGAGAGCATAGTGCCGCAGCAGCGGCACCAGCAAAAGGCCGCTTCCCGTAGTCAGCATCACGACGAGACCAAGGATCGCGCCCGCCTTCAACGACAGCGGCCGATTCTGTGTCGCGAGCAGAAAGACGGCGAACACCGGTGCGATCACGGGAATCGGCAGATCGAGCGCAAAGCTGATCGCGAGGCATAGCGCCGTGCCAGCGGCCATGCGCAGCGCGCGTCGGCTTAAGACCTGACTTCCTGTCTTGATGGCCGTCATCAGTAGATGTAGGAGATCCAGCTCATCAAGCGCAAGAAGACGCGGCCGAGCGGATTGAGGGGATTATCCTGAGTCGGAAACGCCATCACCTCGGCCTGCCCGCCCACGCGGATGTTGGAAAGACGTACGCGCTCATCCGGGTCGAACTCGACGATCACCGGAAAGCGCTGCGCGGGACGCAGCCAGTCGCGGCTGTTCTGCACGGTGGGCAGGCTGCCGGGCGGCGCCTCTTGCCCCACGCTCACGCCAAAGCCGATGCTGCGCACCCGCCCCTCGAAGACCTCACTTGGCAGCGCATCCAGCGCAATGGCGACGCGGGTGCCAGGCTTGAGACGGCCCAAATTGTTCTCTGTCATGTCCGCGCTGATCCACACGTCGCGGATCGCGATCAGCGTCATGACCGCCTTGCCCGCCGTCGCGAACTGTCCGACCTCCGTGCCGAGATCCGTAATAACGCCGCCCGTGCGCGCCTTGATGCGCGTGTTGGCGAGATCAAGCTCAGCCTTTTCGAGCGCGGCGGCGGCGCTGCGCAACTGCGCGTTCTCCGCTTCGATGCCGCCCTGCTGCTCGCGGGCACGCTCGACTTCCGCGCGCGCCGCCGCGACCTGGCTTTGCGCCTGTTCGTGAGTCGCTCGCGCCACTTCGAGGCGCCGCAACGAGATCGTGCCCTCGTCCTCGCGGTAGAGTCGCTCAAGCCGCTCGCTGTCCTGTCGCGCCTTGAGCTCGTTCGCGATGGCGGCGCGCAGCGATGCGCGCGCCGAATCGATGCCCGCCGTGCTCGCGCCGATCTGGCGGCGCATGGTTTCGAGTTCGGAGCGCGCCCGGTCGACGGCGATACGATATTGCTCGCCCTCGATTTCGAAGAGCACGTCCCCCGCATTGACTTCCTGGTTGTTATGGACCAGTACGCGCGTCACCCGACCCGACACCTCCGCGGCGACGGGCACGACAAAAGCCTGCACCCGCGCCTGTTGCGTGTAGGGCGTGAACCGGTCGGCAAGTAGATACCAGATCAGACTTACGATGATCAGCAGGCCGACCCACTTGACCGCCCTGCCCGACGGATCCGCGGCAGGCGCCGGCGGCGTTCGTGGCGAAGACGTCTGGGACGGCGCGGCTCTGGTCGGCTCGGATGTTTCGCTCATCGCGACGCTCCTGCGGACGGGGCGTCGACGTCATCGAGCAGGTCACCCCAGTCGGTGCGTTGCTGCATCTGCTGGCGCGTCGCGGCGTCGACAAGTGGCTCTCGCGTGGTCCAGCCGCCGCCCAGCGCCTTGTAGAGCGCGATCAGACTGCCAGTCGCGTTGCGCCGATTGACGACATACGCGTCCTGCTGCGCGAACAGCGCGCGTTGTGCGTCGAGCACGCGCTGAAAGTCCGAATACCCTTCCCGATAGATTGTGTTCGCAAGCGTTAGAGAGCGCCGGGCGGCCCTCTGAGCCTCGTTCAGTATGGTGTCCCGCCGCAACGCGGCGACGAGCGCCGTGGCGGCATCGTCCGCTTCGCGCGCCGCTTCCCGCACCGTGTTTTGATAGGCGACCGTCAACTGCTGCAGCCGCACGTCCTGGACCCGCACGTTGTTCGTAATCCTGCCGTGATCGAACACATTCCAGATGACGCTTGGGCCGGCCGCGACCGCCAGCGTGTTAGGCGACCCGGTGAGCGAGCTTGCGCTCCAGACAAGCGTGCCGAGCAACGAAACCGACGGATACAGATCGGCTTTCGCCACGCCGATCAGCGCCGACTGCGAGGCCATCTGATATTCGGCTGCCCGCACATCCGGGCGGCGCAGCAGCAGGTCGGCGGGCACGTCCTGCAGCACCGCCTGATGCACGAGAGGCATCATGCCTTCCTTGCCGGACGACGCGTCGAGTTCCGGCAGTGGCCCGGGCGCACGACCCAATAGCATGGAAAGCGCGTGGCGCGCGAGGGCAATCTGGCTTTCGAGATCCGGAATGCTGCTGAGCGTGCCCAGATACTGCGTCTTCGCCTGCTGAAAATCCAGTTCATCCGTCTCGCCGGACCGGAACAGCTTCTGCGCGATGTCGTAACTGCGCTTTTGCAACTGGGCGTTCTCGCGCGCGATGCGCAGGCGCGCCTCGGCGGTGCGCATCGCGAAATAGGTATCGGCGACCTGCGCATGCAGCAGCACCAGCGCTGCTTCGCGGTTCGCCTGCGCTGCAAAGAACGCGGCGTCGGCCGATTCGATTGCGCGGGCGAAACGCCCCCAGAAGTCGAGCTCCCATCCGACGACGAAGCCCGCGCCATATTGCAGGTAGACGCCCGAGCGCGTGTCGAAGCCATCCGAGCGTTTGCGCGCCGAAGCGAGCACTTCGGCGCTCGCCTGTTGCACCTGAGGATAGCGACCCGCGAGCGCGATGCCCAGTTGTGCGCGCGCCTCGATCACGCGCAGGCCGGCGATCTGCAGGTCGCCATTACCGGCATCGGCCTGCGCGATCAGACGTCCGACCGTCTCGTCTCCGAAAACGCTCCACCATTCGCGAACGTCGGGCTGCGCTGACTGCCGCGACACCTGATCCAGCGTTGCGCTGCTCCAATGCGCGCTCCAGCTCTCGCGCTGCGGATGAAAGTCGGGACCCACGCGCATGCAGCCGCTCAGCCACGCCGCAAGGCACATCGTCGCGGCGTCCATAAGCAGCGATGTCGTCCGGCGCGGGAGCATTGAAGGAGGCATGGCGTCGTCGGCGCCCCGTCATTCGATGTGCTTCTGTTCTACCGGAAGAGCAGCCTGCGGCTGGTCCTTCACCCAGCGCCAGAACAACTTGTAGGCCACCGCCAGCATCACAGGACCGATGAACAGGCCGATCACGCCGCCCGTCACCATGCCGCCGAGCGCGCCGATCAGCACGACGGGCATCGGCACCGCCACGCCGCGTCCCAGCAACAGGGGCTTGAGCACGTTATCCGCGAGACCCGCGACGAAAACGTAGACCGAAAAAGCGATCGTTGCCGCGCTGATGCCGCTCGTGACGATGACGAAGATGATGACGGGAAGCGTGATCAGGGTGGCCGGCAACTGCATGATCCCGATGAGCAGCACCGCGAGCGCGAGCAGGCCGGCACCGGGAATGCCCATGACCACGAACGCGATGCCGATCAGCAGCATCTGGATGAACGCGATGCCGACCACGCCCTGCGCCACGGCACGAATGGTGGCCGTGCACAGGTCGGCGATTTGCCGGCCGTTCTCGGGGCCCGAGATGCGTGAGGCGATCTGCATCGCGCTCTGATAGCCCTTCTCGCCGTGCGCCATGAAGATGCCCGCGACAATCAGGGCGAGGAGGAACACGAGCATCCCGGCTCCGAGGCCGGTGACCGTGCCCAGCACCGCGAGCCCGGCTTGCTTGAGCTGAGGCGCGAACTTCTGGGCGAGACCCGTCATATCGGTGGATGCCTGCGCCCAAAAGTCGTACACCCGCTGTCCCACGAGCGGCCATGCGGCCACCGATTCCGCAGGCGGCGGAATGCGGAAGCTCCCGCTCCTGAAAACGGCCATTCCGCGCTCGATCGATTCCGCCACCGCGACGCCGAGCAGGTAGGTCGGCACCAAAATCACGACGAATGTCACGAGGATGATCAACGTGGCGATGAATCCATCCTTGCCGCCGAACGGACTGCGCAGCCGAACCTGCAGCGGATACAGCGTGACCGCAAGGATGAGCGCCCAGACCATGAGGTCGAGGAACGGCATGAAGACGCGGAAACAGAAAACGGCGAGCACGGCGACAAGGCCGGCGCGGATCAGGACGTCGAGCAGTTCCCTGGACAGCGTGCGTTCGGAAATTGGCGATAGCATTTCATGCTCCCTCGAACCATTCCTCAAGCAGCCGAACGGATCGATGTCGACGGCTACCGGTTAGAAGCTTCCATCAGCTCGTTCTCGTCATCGCGTGCGGGCTGAAAAATCGACGGTGCACGAGCAGCAACAGCGGCGTCGACACCATCGAGAGCACGACAACCAGCGTGACCAACGACGCCTGGCGCTGATCGACGACACGCGCAGCCAGTGAAGCCGCCATCACGACGAACGCGAACTCGCCGCCCTGCGACAGCAGCATGGCGAAGTACGCGCGCTGCCGAGACGGAACTTCGAAACGATTGGCTAGGAACCACTGCGCGATCGCCTTCAGGCCGACGACGGCCACGACGAGCACCGTGACGCGCACCGGCTCACGCATCAATACGCTGAAATCCATCGACATGCCTACGGCGATGAAAAACAGGCCAAGGAGCAAACCCTTGAATGGCGCCATATCGACCTCCACTTCGTGCCGATAGTCGGAATCGGCTAGCAGCACCCCTGCGACGAACGCGCCCAGCGACATCGACAAATGAACGCTCTCCATCAGCAGCGCAATGCCGATGATCCAGAACAACGCGAAGGCCGTGAAAATCTCCGGTACGCCGGTGCTTCGAATCAGACGCAACACGAGGTGCAGCAAATAGCGGCCGACCAGGGCAATCGCCCCCAGCATGGCAAGCGCCTTGAGCGCGAGGAGCCATCCCGGTTGCGCCGCTGGCGCGGGCATGGTCGGTCCAAGCAGCGGCAGCAGCGCAATCAGTGGGATGGCGGCCATGTCTTGGAACAGGAGGATGCCGAAGCTGGCACGACCCGTCGGGGTGTCCATCAGCTTGCGTTCTTGAAGTTCGGACATCACCATCGCCGTCGATGACAGCGAGAGAGCAAGCCCGCCCGTCAATGCGATCCGCCAGGGCAATCCAAGGAGCAGAAACACCCCCGACAACGCGGCGGTGCAGGCGGTCATCTGCATGACGCCGTAGCCGAAAATAGTGCGGCGCATCGCCCATAGCGCATCGACCTTCATCTCGAGTCCGATCGCGAACATCATTAATACGATGCCCAGTTCAGAAAAGTGGAGGATCGCGTCGACATCGGTCACCATTCGCAGCGCCCACGGACCGATAATAACGCCCGCCACCAGATAGCCAAGCACCGCTCCAAAACCAAGGCGGACCGCCACCGGCACGATGATCAGCGCCGACGCGAGGAAGATCACTACGTCAATCAGCAACTTGGACATGCACCGCCTCCCGTCTGCCCTGATCACCGCCACGGACCCCTGAACGCCTATTTTGCCCTGCTCCCCGCTACCGCCACTTCCGCTCGCGCTCTTCAGAGTATCGTTCGGTCGGCTGCCCGTGCGCACCGTGGCGTCGCTGCCACAACCGACTGCGGCAACGAACTTGAGATCCGAAGCCACAGCGACGACGACGCTTTGTGCCGCACCGGCCGTCAGCTCCAGTTCCCTGGTCATCCCGCCGATCGCAACGCCATTGTCCTGCCTGCGCACTGACTCCGTCTGATATCGGCCAATGTCCGCCCGCGCAACAGCCTGTGGGTCATAAACCTGGCTAGTTGCCGCATTTTGTCAGTCGGTTACCGCGTTTGCTCGTTGCGCTCTTAACCGTCGCCGCTGGAATCGCTGACCGGTTTCTAGCACCGATACCCTTTGAAGCCGATCCGTGCAATGGCTTCAGTCACGAAAATCGGATATCAATAGGTGAAGACGGCAATGCAACAAGGTGGGTTTCCAGGATGAGCAGCCATTTTTCGCCCGCATTGATCTCGGCGCTGGCCGAACCTGGGTGGTTCTGCCGAACGGCAGACATCCGACATTGAGCTAGCGAGTGTCGATAGCCTGCGCGTCTGCTGACGCTAGGGCCCGTTGAGGCGCCAAACTGTCCACTCGACGTCCCTAGAGCTACGCCTCATTGACCGGCCTGAAGTTCAGGCGTCTTATTGCTCGTGAAGGCTTACTGGTCCGAAACCTGGGAAGTGCCAAGTGAGCCACCCCGAACTGCAGATTCAGTGTATTGAGCGGGTTGAGTTCGGCACCGCTCCCGACTCACGCGTGACCAGTCAGTACCGAAATGGCAGATCAACTCAGCTCTAACAGTTTTGCCCTCCTACCCGCCGAGTGTTGACGGAAGCAACGCAGCCGACCGCGCGCCGGTGCATTGCGTGTAGCGCGACGGGAGGAGGTCGTTTTGGGCGCTTAGCGATGCTTGTCTGAACGCCGAAACTAGGACGACGAGCGGAAGGAGCGACCGTCGGATGATGTTCGACGGTGCGCGCCCGCTTGTAAGCGTCCTTAGCATGCCGCCTAGCGAACCGCGGATACCTTGGTTCCCGCCGCATTCGAATCATAGGGAGAACCCGAACATGGACTGGAATCGTTGGTATAGCTTAAGGAGCTACCTACGGTCTTCGCTATGGACTGTGCCGCTCATCGCGATCGCCATCTATGCCGTCGTGAAGCCTGTGGCCGAAATGGTAGGCAGATGGATGACCAGGCAAGGGGTCCTTGATGCGAGAACCAGCCTTCTTGGCCTTTCGATGACTGGTGCGCGGTCGGTGCTCGGTGACATTGTTTCCGCTGACATGGCGTTTCTAGTCTTTACGTTCGGCTCGCTCCTCGTTGCCATTCAGGTTGCGGGCGGGCAGTACACTCCGCGGATCATCGCAACAACGTTGCTGCGGGATAACGTCATCCGTGGCATTTCGGGACTATTCGTCTTTACACTGTTGTTCGCCAACAGAACGGCGGGCTGGATGGGTGAGAGCGAGGTACTCCAGCTTCAAGTCTTCATTGCAGCGCTATTCGGATTCGCTTCCGTCGTCGCCTTCCTTTTCCTGATTGACTACGCCGCGAAGTTTCTACGTCCCGTGAGCCTCGTGGCTCGGGTTGGTGAGCAAGGGATCGCAGTCATCGAGGGCGTTTATCCTGCCCCCTCTACCGGTTCGATCATCGCGCCGGAACGTGACGAAGAGCGACGTGTACCGGATCGCATTGTCCGTCATCGGGGGAAGTCTGGCATCGTTCTCGCCTTGAATGTCGAAAGGCTGGTCGCCAAGGCGCGGCGCGCCGACGTAGTGATCGAGTTCGTGCCGCAAGTCGGTGATTTTGTCGCGGTGGACGAACCCTTGTTCCATCTATACGGCAACGCGGGCGCAATCAATGACGCCAGGCTGCGCACACTTGTCGCTTTTGGGACGGAACGCACGATGGAGCAGGACCCTATGTTTGCGTTTCGCATCCTAGTCGATATTGCGCTAAAAGCGCTGTCTGCGGCGATCAACGATCCGACGACGGCTGTGCTTGCGATCGATCAGTTACACCGACTATTGCGCATGGTGGGCAAACGATCTTTGCGCGTTGAGGAGATTGAGGATAGTTCCGGGCGGGTGCGCGTGATCTTGCGGACGCCCAACTGGGAAGATTTTGTTCATATTAGTTTCCGCGAGATACGACTGTCTGGCGCGGGTAGCATTCAAATCGCGCGGCGTCTGCGCGCGGCGATAGAGAACCTTATCCAGAGCCTGCCGGACCATCGTCACGACGCGTTACGTGTTGAACTATCACTAATCGACCGCGCGATCACCGCGAATCATCCATTTCCGGAGGACCAGGCGTTGGCACGCATTTCCGACTCGCAGGGGCTCGGAGGTTCGGCAGTCTCGACGGCAAGTAATTAGCCCCCTTCGGAGGCAATCAATGCGCAAGCTGATCCTGGGCATCGTTGAATTTCGCGAGAAAATGTTGCCGCAATACGCCAAGCAGTTCAGCAAATTGGCGCTTGCGCAGACACCGGATGCGCTCTTTATCACGTGCTCGGACAGCAGGGTCGTGCCGGACCTACTTGCCTCGACCCATCCGGGTGATCTTTTCACCATGCGCAACGTCGGCAACCTCATCCCGCCAGCGACTGCCGAGGGTGCATCTACTGGTGACCTGTCCGAGGCGAGCGCGATCGAGTACGCGGTGCTGGTGTTGAAAGTCGCGAATATCGTTGTGTGCGGGCATTCCGAGTGCGGCGCGATGAAGGCCGTATATACACGCAGCGCAAAGCTAAAAGCTCCGAATCTCGACAAATGGCTGTTCCACGCCAATAACGCAGCGTTTCGCCTCGAACACGAAGGTCCGCTCAATGACAGGTTGAAACCGCATGATCAGTTGTCGCAGCTCAACGTCCTCGTGCAACTCGAGCATCTTATGACCTACCCAATCGTCCACCAGCAGGTCACCGCCGGGTCGCTTGTTCTGAGCGGCTGGTGGTTCGACATCGCGACGGGCGATATGTATGCGTATGAGCGCACGAGCCGCTCATTTGAAGTCATCGACCGCGCGATGGCTGATCGGATGATTGCGCGCCTCGCCGCCAAAGTGCGGACTGTCTAAAGCATCCGTAGCTGCCAACGTCCCTAGACTCGAGGTCTGATATACGTCCATGACGATCCCCGAAATCATCAGCGTAGGTCGGAGCGGTATCCACACCGGAGCGGTCATTGTGCGCGCTAACTTACGAAGCCCGCGCTGACTACGCGAGAAATTCGGTCGTTGCCGTAAATTGTCTGTGCACTACGGCTGAAGTCCCGTGGACTCCTAACGACTCGCCTGGCGCCACGACATCGTCGTCCAGATGAGTCCCGAAACTCCTGTCGCTTGCGTAAGCACCCTGCGTCAGTCTTCAGAGCCGGTGTTACACCCAGCTGCTCAGCCGCGCCCGCGCCGAGGTGAACCCGGACCAATAAGAGACTAACGAGCAAGCTTCGAACGCCTTCGTCCACCATCGCCCTCCGTCGTTAGGACGAAGTGAGGGACGGGCGGTAGTCGCGACGAACGGAGGGACGAGCACAGCGCCAGCGCGGAGAGTGTCTCGTCGCCCGTGTTCTTGCTGTTATCTCGCAGTCAACGTTGTCCACCGTTTTCGTGAATAACGTTGTAGACAAGCAGCCCGGACGTCTGCAAACCGAACGTGCAGCGTGGCTACAATCTTCAGCGCCTGGATTTGGTCTCTCTGTCGCTAATCAATGTGATAGTACGTGCCCGCAGTATAAGCAAGGGTGCAGCACTGGCGAGCTTGGCTGTTGACGCCGCCAAAGAAGCGACCGCTGATGAATGCGCTGCTCGCCAGCCATGGCGACGGAGTGCGCATAGCACAGCGGTTCCGTCGGTCTTATTTAGGGAATCTCTGCAAACCCCTGTTCGTAGTTACGGTAAGGGGTTAGTTTTAGCAAACCAACGAGTTTCGAAAACTTAGTGCCCTTACCTCTGTCGCAAGACGAGCGAGGGCAGGCTTCGCAGCGGCCGGCCGTCGACCACGACGACGGCTGCCGCCGATTTGCTGTCCAGTCACGCCAACCGTCTTTTCTCAGGTTGCATGTCGGTGCTTTTGGCGTGATCAGACGGTCGGTAACTTCTTCTCCGCACTTCCGAACACCGACCGCGCCGAAAACGGCTCCAGCTTATGCAGCCTCAAAATAATGCGCTCGATGACGCAAGCCGCAGCGTTATAAGCCTCTGCATCCGGAAGCGGCTTGATCCATTTGTTCGCCGAGAACATCCTCATCAGCAGGTCCAATGTCACGACATGCCCTTGCCAGACGAGCCTCGTGTGTCTCTCCCCTTCGAACAACCGCTTCAAAGTCTCGACGCGCGCGACATTCCAGTATCGATTGCCCGGATCGTCCGGTCCGCTGAGTTGTTTCTTGATGACTCGTTGTTTGCGCAGACCGACGTTCTCGTCAGCGTCCATCATGTCCAGATGAAATCCTGCGAGCATGTCTTCACCACCGGCAACCATATACGCCGGATAAATTCCGTCGTTCAGGTTCGGCTTTCCGGTCAGAAGCTTCTGACGAAACGGGGCCGTGATTGACACGAACTGCTGAACGGGTGAATTCAAGTCTTCCCTTGCAGGTGCCGGCGTTTCGGCGAAAGGTTTCGGAACGCCTTGTCGCGTCGGATAACCGACTCCGTATCCGACGAGCGACTTTCCCGTCTCCTCGTGAAGTCGCGTGACTTGCCCGAGCACGTCCGGTCGCGTATGCCGCGTCGCTTCGGTGCACACGACATCCTGATCCATCAACAATATCCGTTTCGGCAAGTAGGGTAGAGAATCGGCGAAGGCGAGAGCCGCTGCCCTCGCCGCGCCAAATCCCGTCATCTTGCCGCCGTCCCAGCCGATCAGATGCATGTTCCGGAACTGCGCCATCACGCGCCGAAGCGCCCCGCCATACGACGCAAAATCAAGCCGATGGACAAGCAAATATAGCGGTTCGTTTCGCAGAATCGCGGGATGCCATGCCAGTCGATAATTGCTTTCGAGTTCCTGCGCAACCTTCAATGCGCTTCCGCCGCTGATCACGATGACCGGCACATTAGTCGACCGCAAGTGGGGCTCATGAGATGGGCCGCTACGTAGAAACGAAAACCAGCCCACGCCCGCTAATTGCGGTTTTTCGTGCTCGATCCCGAGTTGCCGGCACAACTCGACCCGCTTATGCAAGACGTTGCGCATGCTCTGCTTCGCCTGATCAGTCTGTGTCTTGTTGACAACGACTGGAGCGTATTTGCAAGTCGGCCGGGTCGCGGGACTCACCCAAAGGGGATTCTCGCCGATCGCGATAGCGTCAGACATAAGGTGTACCTCGAACAAAGAAAGGAACAAGCGAACTGCCTCGGTTGAATCGATCCGCTTTTACACGGCGCGATTGATGATTCGGAAACAGTCGTGACCGGCGGTTTATTCCGGCAACTGCCAGAGCCGCTTCCGAATCAAAAACGATTCGCAACACTCGACTGCCCCGCCCTATTCCGTCTCCCATCAAAAACATTTTGCCCGTCTAACACGGAACAAAAGCGCCGCGCCCGTTGTTTTCGTATCGAAGGCAGCGGCAACGCGCCGTATGCCGGACATCCCGAAGAAATGGGATTCACCGCGCAGGAGACAGTCATGCATCGCGCCATATTCGTCATGGATCAAAGCTTCTTCAATCTCGGCTGCTTCTATCGCGTCGACGTGCGCAGCCGCAGTGGACGGCTGATCGAAACGCATTACGTCGAGCTGCGTGAAATCGCGTGGTGCTGAACGCCGCGCTTCGACTTGCGCCTTGTCACCCCTCCAACGCCTTCGAGGCTTCGCGATGAACGCTCGCGCTACCCTGCGATTGCTGTTCCCTTACATATCGTTGATGTGTCTTCTGGCTACGCAGGCCGCACACGCCGCCCAATCCGCACACGCGATGCTGATACCCGAAGGCGCAATCACGCTGATTCGCGGGACGACGGTCATCGCAGTCGATGCGCCATTGGCACTGCAACCCGGCGATCTTCTCGCGACGGATGCCCACACGAGCGCACAAATCGACTATGACGATGGCACGCTTGCCGCGCTCGCCGCCGATACGCGCCTCGCCATCGATGCAACCGATTCGCTCGCTTTGCTATCCGGCTGGATCAAGGTCACGCGAAAGCACGCCGCCGCGCCGTCCGCATGGACGATCGATACGACCGGGTTGCGCGCCGTCCTTTTAGATGGCTCCATCGTGATGCATGCAGATGCCGACGCGGTCTCGATGTTCATCGAGTACGGAAATATCGCGTTGTCCGATGACGGGCGCGGGCAGCATCCGCAGAACGTGTCCGGCGAGCATTACGTGCAACGCAGCCGGCACGCCAATGGCACGCCGCTCAATATCGAAGCGCGTCCCGCGTCCGCCTTCCTTGCCGCCGTGCCGCTGCCGTTTCGCGATCCGCTCGCTGCCGCCGCTGCGCGCATCGCATCAAAGGAAACGCTGCCCGCGCAGGAACGCACGGCCGCGTATGCGGACATCGGCGACTGGCTCACGACATCGCTTCCCGTTCGCCACACCTTCGTCGCGCGTTTCGGGCCGCTCGCTCAAGCGCAACCGTTCCGTGCGCAAGTGCAGCGCCATCTGCGCGATCTCCCCGACTGGCGGCGCGTGCTGTGCCCACCCGCGCCGCAGCGACGCCGCGCGATCGCACCCGCCGAAGCAAGAACATCGGATAACGAATCATGAGACTGTCGCTTGCCGTCAAATTCAACCTCGTCTTCCTGGCGGTCTTCGTGATCGGCTTCGTATCGGCCGGGCTCGCCGCGCGGGAAATCCTGCGACGTTCGGCCATCGATGAAACCGTGCAGAGTGCGCGCGTGCTCATGGAAGCGGCGAGCGCGTCGCAGAACTACACCGCGACGCAGGTCACGCCGCTCCTTCAAACGCAGCTCAAGTACGGCTTCGTGCCGCAATCGGTGCCCGCGTTCTCGGCCGTCGAAACGTTGATGGCGCTCGAGAAGCATCTCGCCGGTTACTCGTATCGCTCGACGATGCTCAATCCCACGAACCCGCGCGACCGTCCGTCCGACTGGGAAACCGACGTCATTCGCCATCTGCACGACAAGCCGGAGCTGAAGGAAGTCGTCGGACTGCGCGATACACCGACGGGCAAGACGCTTTATATCGCGCGCCCGAACCGCATCACGGATGCGGCGTGCATGGAATGTCACAGCGTGCCGTCGCGGGCGCCGCGCACGCTGATCGACAAGTACGGTCCCGACAACGGCTTCAACTGGGCGATGCACGATGTGATCGGCGCGGACTTCGTCTCGGTGCCGATGGCGCTGCCCGTCGCGCGCAGCGATGCGCTGTTGCGCACCTTTCTCGTCTCGTTGCTCGGCGTATTTTTGCTGATATTCGTCGCGCTGAACGTGATGGTGCATCTTCTCGTGACGCGCCGTATCCGCGCCCTGTCGCGCGCCGCCGATCAGGCGAGCCTCGGCCAGCTCGACGACGCGACCTTCAGCGAGCGCGGCCGCGATGAGATCGCGTCGCTGGCCGCGTCGTTTGCGCGCATGAAGACGAGTCTGGTCGAAGCATTCAGAATGATCGAGGCCTGAAGGACATGAGCGCGCCGCCCCTGGCTTCGCTCGGCAAATACCGCATCGGCGAGACGCTCGGCGCGGGCGCGATGGGCATCGTGTATCGCGCGTTCGATCCGCATATCGAGCGGCACGTCGCGATCAAGACGGTGCGCCGCGAGTTGCTCGAAAGCGGCGAGCGAGCGAGCCTGATCGCGCGGTTTCGCAACGAGGCGCAGGCGGCGGGGCGGCTCGCGCATCCGAATATCGTCGGCGTGTACGACTATGGCGAGACGGATGACACGGCCTATATCGTGATCGAGCTCGTCAGCGGGCGCAACCTTAAGAGCGTGCTCGAAGGCGGGTGCGTGCCCGAACTCGCGGCGGCGCTGGACTGGTTCGCGCAACTGCTTGCCGCGCTCGGCTTCGCGCACGAACGCGGCGTCATTCATCGTGACGTGAAGCCGGCCAATCTGTTGATCGATCGCGATGGCCGGCTCAAGGTGACGGATTTCGGCATCGCGCATGTGGAATCGTCGGCGCTGACGATGGTCGGCGCCATGATCGGCACGCCCGGCTACATGTCGCCGGAGCAGTTTTCGGGCGATGCGATCGACGCGCGCTCCGATCTCTTCTCGGCGGCGGTCGTGCTCTATCAGATGCTGACCGGGCAGCGCGCGTTCGCGGGCGCATCGCAGGCGGCGGTGATGCAGCAGGTCTTGCACGAGACACCGCGAGCGCCATCGACGTGTAATCCGGCGTTGCCGCCCGCGCTCGATGACGTGTTGATGCGTGCTCTCTGCAAAGACCGCGCGACGCGTTTCCAGAGCGCCGCTGCGCTGCGCGATGCGCTCTTCGAAGCGGCAGGCGCCGGGTCACGCGGGGCGCGCGCGAGCGATGACGATCGCACCGTGCTTCAAGTGGATGCGGCGCAGGGATCGACGGGCGGGTCGCTGCCGCCCCTCACTTCATGGCCCGATAGCACGCTCGGGCAAGTCGAAGCACGTCTTGCCGCGCAGATCGGGCCGGTCGCCCGCGTGCTCGTCAGACGATGCGCGCACCGGGCGACGGACGTCGCCGCGCTCGTCGCGCTGGTGGCGCCGAGCATTCCGTCCGAGAAGGGACGCGCGCAGTTCGTCGCTGCTTTCAGGAACGAGGCGTCGGTGCCGGCTTCGGTCAACGCTTCACGAGGTGAGCACGCGCCGGCGCTTTCTACCGAGGATGTGCAGGCCGCCACGCGCAAGCTCGCCGTCTATGTCGGGCCGATCGCGGCCATCATCGTGAAGCGGGAAGCTGTGCATGCGGCAAGCATTGATTCGCTATGCCAAAGACTTGCGGCTGCCATTGTGAACGAGCGGGACCGCGAGCGGTTCGAGCGCGACGCGGGCTTGCGATGAGGCGCCGGGATCGCAGCAAGCCTCGGAGGCTGGTGAGCGTTCGGCCTCGCTGGTGCGAGGCGCGTGTGCCGAAAGTAACCATGCCGATGACGGACTTCATACCCGCTCTCGTTGATCCCGGACGCTGATGGCGTTCAGTGCCACCGATGCGACGCGCGTGCGCCGCAGGACAACCGCGCTAATGACGCGAATTCAGGAGACTGCCGCATGAAACGCAAAGCGTCGACCGCGATTGCGCCCGCGCCCGTTCGTCTCGCAAGCTGCTCGGCGTTCGGCGCTACCGATGCGGGGCGCGTGCGCCGCGAGAATCAGGATCGCTTCGTGATCGATCCGAACACGAACGTCATCGCCGTCGCGGACGGCATGGGCGGACACGCATTCGGCGCGCGCGCGAGCACGACCGCGCTGGAACGCATCACGGCATCGATCGCCCGGGCGCTCGACGCAATCGGCGAAGCTGCCATCGACGCCACGCGCGACGACGATCCCGACGCGACCGTGTGCGATGCATCGCTCAGCGCGATAGGCATCGTCGCCAGCGCGCTCGACGACGCCAACGCGACCCTGCACGCGATGAATCGTCGGGAGGGCATCGCCGAACACCGATCGATGGGCACGACGCTCACGGGCATCTGGCTTCTGTCCGGCTGCCCGCTGCTAATCGCGTTCCATGTCGGGGACACGCGGCTCTATCGATATCGCGACGGCGCGCTCGCGCAACTCACGCGCGATCAAACGCTGTTTCAGCGTGCACTCGATAACGGCGATATCGAACATCTGCCGTCGCGCAACGCGCTTTTGCAGGCGCTCGGCCCGCAGCCGTCGATCACACCGGAAATCGAAGCGCACACGTGGCGTCGGGGCGACCGTTATCTGCTGTGCAGCGATGGTTTGCATGGCGAAGTGCCGCATCACGAGATCGAGGAAGTGCTCACGCGAATGGACGCGCTACGCGCGGATGCGACATGCCGGCGTCTCGTCGAGCTCGCATGCGATGCGGGCGGCAAGGATAACGTGACGGCGGTGATTGCTTCGTTTGATGGGATCGGGAGGTGAAGCAGCGGGCTTTCCCCGACGCTTGCGCCGACAGTCACTCCGCGCGTTGCCCGACTACGTTCTTTAGCTTCAACCGGCGTTGTGTTGGCCGCCAATAGCACATCGCTCGAACTGCCGCCGTCTCGCAGCGGCTTTCTCGACGGTTGAGCGATCGTCGCTCCGTCCGCTGGCTAAGCTGCAGTCGTTGCACTTGACCGATAGATTATCGGTAGAAGGCGACGCCGTTGTCTCTCAACGGCTTATTCGAGGCTTGCGCCGGCAGTCGTTCCGTCCAGCGGCCAATCTGCGTGACCGTCCGATTCCGTCGGTTCTGCGTTCTCGATCGGCGGGCATATCACTCCAAGCCCTTCATCTGCGCGGTCGCCAACGGCCCGACAAGCATTCGCCGGGTGCGCGAGGGACTCAATCGGCGCGGTCCCAACGGACGCCGCCGTCGAACAACGCCGCGACGAAGCCCGCGTCCGGCAAGCCGCTTGCCACGCGCAACGCTCGTTCTGCCCACCACGCGGACAGGCCTCGCGTGCCGGCTTCGCGAGGCGGTGCATCGCAGGCGCCGCACGCATTGCGCGGATCGCACGCTTGCGAAAGTGCGATCAATTCGGCATCGAAATCGGCGAGACGCGCGTTCGGCAACAGCGTGGCGAGCGCCAGTTCGCGGCATCGCGCGAACCAGCCGCCCGCATGCGGCATCCAGTCGGCGACGGCATCGGCGGAAATGGGCGCGGCTATCGCCAACGGAAAATGACGCCCGACCCGATCGACGCTCGGCATCAGTACGCCCACCCACGCTGTGCCGCTCGCGTCGTCGCCCGAATCGCCGCAAACGACGCCTCCGGCGCGGCCGCGCGAGCCTTCGCGCGCGCCGCCACCCTTGCCGCCGTCCTTATCGTCATCCGCGCCGATGCGCGTGCCGCCTCCCTTGCCACGGTCGCCGCCACTCACGCCACTCACGCCGCCACGCTTGCCACCGTCCGCGCCACCGCACCTGCCGCTGCCCGCACCGCCAACCTTGCCGCAAGTGCCGCCACCGCCCGGGCCACCTATCACCCCACCGCCGAGCGCAAAGCACCACAGCGGCGCGGTCAGATACGCCTCGAGCCAGGCTGCGCCGAGCGTGTTGCGGCTGGCGATCAAACCTGCCTGCAGCATCGCGTCCCACGGCCCGACGAACGATTCCGGAAGACGCCGAGTCACGAAATCGCCGTTGCTGCGCAGCTTGCCGAAGCATCCGGCCGTTCCGGGATCGCGCATTACAGAAATTCCGGGCAGCGGAACTGTTCCAGCGGCGCGCGTCGGAACGGATTGACGACGCTGTCCGCATTCACTTCCAGCACCGCTTTGCGCCCCGCCGCCGATTGCAGCGTCAGCGTGTAGCGGTCCGGCTCGCGGGTCGCGTCAAGCCTGCCCGCGTCGATCAGATGAAAAAGCGCCCACGGACCGCTCGCGTCGAACGACGCCGACGGGCTCCCGGCCTGATCGAACTGCGCGCTCGCGCGGCCCGTGTTCTTGCCGCCGGGCCATTGGAGCAGCATCGACTGCGCGCCGTCCTGCCTGACGGCGAACTGCTGTCCGTCGATATCGAGATTCACCTGCGCAATCGATGCATCCAGCGCGATCGCCTTCACGCGAAAACGCACGGCGATATCCCGCCTGCCGTCGCGAAAAAACGCATCGCGGATTTGCGCCGCGCGCTGGAACTGCGCGAGCGCATCACGCGGCATGCCCACCGGCGACACGCCCGCGCGCCATTGCCAGACCGGCTTGCCTGTATCGACGAGCGCGGCGAGATTCCTCTGAAAGAAATCGTCGATGAGACCGCCCGGCGCGAACAGCCTGACGAAGTCATCGGCGGCGGCGTCGCGCGTGGATGCGCGCGCGAGCGGATAGCGGCCGTCGAGCGCCTTGTGACACAACGGCCCGACGCTCGCGTTCCACTGCGCGAAAAGGCGCGCCCGCTCCTCACCTTGTACGAGCGACGCGTCCGCCGCCGCAATCGACGCGACTATCGGCGCGAGCGGCGCGGCGCTCGTCTGGCCGGCGAGCCGCAGCTTTCCGAGCGCATCGCCGGCGGGCGCAGCCTGACCGGCGCGGCGGGCGGCGTCCGCGGCGTCGAGATAGACGGCGGCTTCCTTCAGCGGCGCGAACGCGCGGTCCAGCGGCGCCAGATCGCCGGGCTTGCCTGCGAGTTGATGAAGGGCGTCGAAGTGATCGTCGACGGCGGTGGGGGGCGCTGCGTTGGTGGCGTTGGCTATGTCCGGCGTATTCGCCGCTTCAGTGGCGTTGGCGGCGTTGGTCGCGCTGTTCGCATTGTTCGCGTTGTTCGCGTTGTTCGCGTTCGCGGCGTTGGTGGCGTTGGTGGCGTTGGTGGCGTTGGTCGAGTTCGTCGCGTTCGTCACGGTCCCCGCATGCCCCGAGTTAGCCGCACTCGCCCCGTCAGCCGCGTCAATCCCCGCCCTCGCAATCATCGAATTCGCAATCATCGAATTCGCAACATCCCCCACTCGCCCGAGCGTCGTCTCCCGCGCCGCCGCCACGATCAGCTTCCTCAGCGGAGAATCCGCCGCGCCGAGCGCGTTCGCGACACGCGCGCCGTCCGCGAGACTTGCCACCGGCGTCACGGTCACGTCGTCGAGCAGCGCGTCCCACGCGCGGATGTACGCGTCGAAATAGCGCTGGTCGAGCGCCGCGCGCAATGCCGCGGACGCATCGGCGCTCTGCGGCAGATCGTTGCGGCCGGTCACCCACGCGTCGCGGACGACATCGGCGAACGCAACATCGCGCAAACGCACATACACGGCGTATCCCGCCCGGGTGTACGCGCCCGCGACGCCTTCGGTCAGCGACGCGCCACTCGCGCGGGCCAGGAGCAGCGGCGCTTTCGGCCCAGCAGCTGCGCTCACGCTGAACGCCGGAACATGCGCCTCGGCCAGGCCGCGATCCACGCGATTTCCCAGGCGCTGCGACAGCGGCACCTCCGCGAGACGCGCACGCGCAGCCTCGATGAGCGCGCCATCGAGCGGCAGCGACGGATCGAAGCGCGTCTTGTCGAAAAGCGCGGCGAGGTGCGCATCGAGCGCGGCCCTCTGCTGCGGACTCGCATCGCGGCCGAGCACGGCGAGCATATGCGCGCGCACCGCGTTCGCGTCGTAGTGATGCGGGTCGCCGAGCATCAGATACGTGCGAAGCGCGTCGTCGCGATATTCGTCCGGCGCCACACGCTGCGTGCCATCGCGCAATTCGAGCGTCAGCTTGCCGACGACGAGCGGCAGCAAGGTCTGGTCGAGCAGCCTGCGATACGTCCTGCGCGCCTCCTGTCCGAGCTTGTCGCCCTGATAAAGCCAGAGCCGCGTGAGCAAGGGCACCGGCTTGGCGGCATCGGCGTAACCGCCGGGCAGCGCGCGGGCCGCGTCGAGCAAGTGCAGCGCGGCGAGCGGGTCGCTGCTCGCATTGGCTTCGCGTGCCAGTCGCCGGACGTGCTCCGTCTCCCGGGCGAAGTCCGCGACGAACGCGCGGTTGCGCTGGTAGCTCACGGCCATCCCCGCCAGCGCGAGGCCGAGCATCACGCCGACGAGCGCGAGCGCGCCGCGCCGCAGCCACGCGCGCCGCCGCGCGAGCCGCGCGTTGGTCCCCGCGAGCCCGGCTTCCGCGAACACCACATCCTTCAGCAACCGCTCGATGAAATACGCGCGGCCCGAGGCGTCGCGCCGGTACGCGGCGTCGCGCCCCGGTCCGAGCGATTGCGCGATGGCGCTGATCGCCCGGTCGATCGGCCTGCCGTGCTGCGTGCCGCTCGTGAAGTAGACGCCGCGCAAGTGCGGCGACGCCTCGTAGCGCGTGCCGCGAAACGTATCGCCGATAAAGCGCGCGAGCGCCGGTTCGAGTCCCGCGAACTGCTGCGGGAAACCGTAGATGCGCGCGCGCCGCGTCGCGTCGGTCTCGCGCTGCATGCGATCGATCACGCGCGCCCGGAGCCGCGCGCCGAGCGCACTGAATTCGGCGGGAAAGGCGTCGAGCGCCCGGTCCGCGCCCGCCGACTCGTCGAACGGAAAGGTCATGCCCCAGACCTGCGCGCGCTCTGCTTCGCCGAGATCGTCGAAAAATTCGGTGAAGCCCGCGACGAGATCGCACTTCGTGACGACGACATACACCGGAAAGCGCATGCCGAGCCGCTCGCTCAGTTCCTTGAGGCGGCTGCGGATCGCGCGGGTGTGCGCGTCGCGCTCGGCGTCGTCCTGACGGATCAGATCCGCCGCCGACAGCGTCACGATGACACCGTTGAGCGGCCGGCGCGGCCGGTATTTCCGAAGCAGTTGCAAAAAGCCGGTCCACGCGGACTGATCGGCTCGCGCGTCGCTGTCGTGCGTGGTGAAGCGGCCCGCCGTATCGACGAGCACGGCGTCGTCGGTGAACCACCAGTCGCAGTGCCGCGTTCCGCCGACGCCGCCGATCGCGCCGCCGTCAGCCCTGTCGCCGAGCGGAAAGCGCAGTCCCGAGTGCGAAAGCGCCGTCGTCTTGCCCGTGCCCGGCGCGCCGATGAACATGTACCACGGCAACTGATAAAGCCATTGGCGGCCATTGACGCCTTTCATGCGGGCCCGCCGCAGCGTCGAGAGCGCCTGCTCGAAACGCTCGCGCAGCAGCGCCAGTTCTTCGCTGGCAGCGGATTGCGCGGGATCGTCGGTTCCTGAGGCACCGCCTACGCCGCTCACGAAACGCAGGTTGACGAGCCGCGCCGCCACGAGCCGCGCGCCCCACACGGCGATCCACGCCAGCACGATCACTGCGATCGCGATGAAGCGGCTCGCACGCGTTTCAAGCGGCGCGCGTCCGGCATACGCCAGAAGCGGCCCCTCGAACCACACCACCACGACGAGCGCGATCACGCCCGCGAGCGCGAACCATTGCGGCGTTTTCATCCAGCCTGCGAGCTTTTTCATCGATGTCTCCGTTCAGCTTTCCTTCGATGCATTTCGATGTGTCACGACGACGCGCCCGGCGCGAGCAGCGTGATCTCGACGCGGCGATTCTTCGCCCGCCCCGCCGGCGTGTCGTTGGACGCGAGCGGCTCAACGTCGCCGCGGCCTTCGGCGCTGAAGCGCGCGGGCGTGCCGGTGAGCGCGGCGAGCATCGCCCGCACGCTGTCGGCGCGCGCCTGCGACAGATGCCAGTTCGACGGATAGCGCGCGGACACGAGGCGCTGGTCGTCGGTATGTCCGGTGACGACGACGTTGCCCGGCACGCGCCTCATCGCATCCGCGATGCGCCCGATCAGCGCTTCGTACGCCGGATCGAGCGTCGCACTGCCCGACGCGAAGAGGTTGTCGCCGTTGATCGTCACGATGGAACGGTCGGCGCCTTGTCGCACCGTGACGAGCCCTTGCCGGATCTCGGGCGCAAGGAACGTGGCGAGCGTCGCGGCGGCGGCCGGCATCGGCACGGCGGCGCCGGGCGGTCGCGCCGATGCGGGGCTTGCCGGCGCGGCCACGCGGATGCGGTTCATCGCTTCGAAGAGCGAGTCGGACGTGCGATTGAGACGCACGGCCAGCGCGACATGCGTGGCAACGACCACGACGCCGCCCAGCGCCACCGACACCCACAGCGGCACGCGCTGCGCAAGCGGCGGCCGCGCGCGCGCAACCGGCGTCCAGTGCGGCGACAATTCCGCTTCGAACGCGCCGCGTTGCGTGCGGACGATGCGCGCCAGCCGCTCGCGCACCGACTCGAGCTGATTGCGCCCGCCGTCGATCAGGCGATAGCGGCCTTCGAAACCGAGCGAGAGAATCACGTACAGCAGTTCGAGCACGTCGATGTTGCGCGCCGGCTCCTGCGCGAGCGTTTGCAGGATCAGAAAGAAGCGCTCGCCGCCCGACGCCTCGTTGTGAAACGTCACGAGCAGGCTGCGGCTTCCCCACACGCCGCTGCCCCACGGCGTGCCGGAAATCACTTCGTCGATGAAGGTGCACAGGCAATAGCGCGCCGCCGCGAGCGGGTCGATGTCGATGGCGCTCGCGCGCGCATCGGCTTCGAACGTGCGGATCATCTGCACGAGCTCCGTGCGCAGCGCTTCGATATCCTGCATCGCCGCGCGCATGCGCAGCGGCAGCGCCAGCTCCAGCAGCGGGTTCGCCGCGCGCACGAGCGGATTCAGCCCGCTCGCGATGGCAAGCACCGGCGTGCGCGTCGGTGGCTGCATGAGGTCGGTCCGATCATCGCCCGGCGGCGCGATTCGGCGTCCGCCGGGCTGCGGAATCAGGATGGTCTCGTCCGGATCGGATGCGGCCAGGGGAAAGGTCTGCGCGTTCACGTTTGAATCCTTTGCGAAGTAAGGGATAGCGGTGCGCGGGTTCATGGGCGGATCGCCCAAAATTCGAGTTCGATGCCCGGAAAATCGCCCGCTACGTGAAGCGCGATGCCGGCGGAACCGGCGAACTGCTTCCACAGATCGCCGCTGCGGTCGAGTTCGAAATACGTGAAGCCGGCATGAAACGGCAATTGCCGCGGCGCGACCGGCAACGCGCGCAAGCCGATGCCCGGCAATTGCAGATTGACGAGATCGCGGATGCGCTCGACCGGGCCGAGCTTTGCCTGCTGCGCGAAGCCATTGAGCAGCGCGGCGGGCGCGAGATCGGCCTTGACCGCGAGCACGAAGCTGGCATTCCGAAACAGATCGCGATCCGGCACGATCGCGACGCGCAGGCCGTACTTGCGCTCTTCCAGCGCGATCGGCACCGCGTGGGGGTCCATCACGGCAGCAAGCGCGGCGCGCAGCGCATCGACGAGCGGCGTGAAGACGCCATCGAGGCGCTCGTGCCGATACGCCGGGAACGGCGCGGGGCGCTTGCCCGGCAAGCTGAAGGTCGCGAGTTCGCCCGCCAGTTGCAGCGCATGCTGATGCAGGTCGTGCGGATGAAGTCCCGTCGTCGACCCGAGCGCCGCAAACAGCGGCTCGGCGCGATTGAGCACCTGGAGCAGCAGGAAGTCCGCGATCTCGGCGGCGCCCGTCGCGGCGGGCTGCGCGAGGCGCGCGGCGAGCGCATCGGCGCGCTGGTGCATCAGGCCGACGAGTTCATCGACGAACGAACACAGACGGCGCGACACGCGATAGTCGAGGCATGGCGGCACATAGGCCGCATCGAGCACGACGCTGCTGTCCGCGCGGCGCTCGACGATGCGCGCGACACCGAGCGCCGTGTGCGCATGCGCGACGTCCTGTTCGAACGCAAGGCGCAGCGACAGTTTGCCGACCTGAACGAGCGCCGCGCCGGTCGCGCCTTCGTTGCTGTCGAGCACTTCGGTTTCCGCGATGCGATGGCGCGCGAAGCCGGATTGATCCGCGTGCGCCGCTGCGCTGCCGGCATCGCCCGTATATGCGGCTTCGGGCACGCCCTGGCGCGCGACGGGCAACGCCAGCACGACAGTCAGATCGCGCGCATCGTCCGGGACCGCGAGCGGCAGCGGCAAATCGTCGTCGGCGGGCAGGCGAAACGGCGTGCCGTCCGGCAGCACGCCCGCGCACGCTGTCAGCACGATGCGGCCGAGCTTCAGTTGTCCGGTATCGATCGAAAGCTCGGAGAAACCATATGCGTAGGGGCGCAGCGCCGCGCAGCGGGCGTCGATCTGGGCGCGCAGGTAGCGGTCGTGCTGTTGCAGATGCTGCGGCTGAAGCAGCATGCCTTCGGACCAGATCACCTTGTTGTGGCGGGACATCGCGGACCTCGTTATGCGTGTGAAGAGCCGTGCGGCGTGCGCGCGGAACATCCGTCCGCGTAGCGCTCGTAGGCATCGTTGAAGGCGCTGCCGCACAGCGCGTGCAGATCGTCGGCGCCGGCGCGCGCGAGTTCGCCGTGAAGCGCGACCAGGCGATCCCACTGTCTCGCCTTGCGGCGGCCCGGAAGCCAGTCGAGCCAGCGGCGGGGCGCGTCTTCCGTGGCGATGGTCGCGGGATCGAAACGGCGAAGCAGATGCTGCATGGCCGCGCGCATGGCCGCGAGCACGGCGAGTTCGTGGCTGCGGATATCGTCGAATGCGCCTTCAAGCGCGGCCTGTTCGCCCAGATACCCCGCGTTCGCGCCGCGCAGCATTTGCGCGAGCGCGGCGTCGCCGTCGGGAAAGAACTTGAGGGGGTTGTTGCCGCGTTGCACGAGCAGTGTCGTGTCGACGCTCATCCCGCGCTTCAGCACCGATCGCGACAGCAGCACGTTCACCGTGCCGCGCACCGCCGTGCGCAGCATCGCCCCGGCGACGTGCGCGAATTCAACGCTGCCGCGTTCGCGCATCACGCTGACGTCGACGCCGAGGCCGTCGAGGAGCGCCATCAGGGTGGGGTCGGGATTCGGGGGCGTGCTCGAAGTATTGGGTGCGCTGGTTGCGTTGACTGGCTTGTGTTCGTGGGCTGAGTCGGGTGGGTTGGCCGCATGCGCCGTGTTCAGAGCGCGGATCGCGTCGGATGCGTTGACTGGGTTGCGTTCGCGGGCCGGCTCCGTTGCGTTGGCTTCATGCGCCTCATCGAGAGCGCGGAAGGCATCGGATGCGTTGGTCGCGTTGAGTGAATGACGGTCGTGGGCCGAGTGGGCTGCGCTGACCGGATGCGCCGCGTTGGGATCGCGGACCGCATCGGATGCGTTGGTCGCGTTGAGTGGATGGCGGTCGTGGGCCGAGTGGGCTGAGCCGAACACGTTGGCCGCGTCCGCTGACTTGGACCCATACACCGCGCTGACCGCATGCGCCGCAACGCGAACGCCTCCCGCGACATCATCGAGCGGATCATAGTCATGCGGAATCCCACCCTCGAACACGGCGGCCGCGGCACCCTGCGGCGCATACGCGAACTGCTCGGGCGATACATGGTCACTCGCCGACCCGGCGAAAGCCGCGCGGCCATCGGCGCGTGGCGGCGGCGTGCGCGCATCGGTGAGCGGCGCACCGAGCGGATCGAAATGCGCGGACGGCAACGGAGCCGCGAAAAGGACCGCCGCGCGTGCGAGTGGATCATCCAAGCGTGCGCGTGTCGTCGATAGAACGCCGCTCGCGAGCAAATCCTGCGCAAAGGCGTTCGCCGTCGCGCGGAAGCCGCCGCTGATCCCATCTGCGCAAGCCACACTTCCGTCCGCCAGCGCATCGTTCGCGAACGCCCGTCCGCGATCATGCACGCCGAGCGGCGCATCGAACGCCGCGCGATCCTGCAACGTCGATACATCCAGCCGATACCCGCCCGCTTCGATGCAATCGCCATCCGCAAGACGCGCGACGCGCCCGCCCGCGAGCGCGCGGCCATTGAGCCGGCTCGCGTTGCTGCCGAGATCCGCGAGCTGCCAGCCGTCCTCGCACCAGTCGATGCGCGCCTGCACACGCGATATCGTCTTCGCCGCATCGGGAAGCACCATCGTGTTGCCGGGACCGCGCCCGATGGTCCCGCCCGCCGTGTCGAACCGGCAGACGAGCGGCGTATCGGGCGCGTCGCCCTGATACGTCCTCACTGCGAGCGTCATGTGCATGGCGTCTCCTGCATGTGCGTGATGACGTGATGACCTGCAAGCATTCATTGGGAACCGTCGTCGGCTTCGCGCGGATCGACAGGCGCATCCGGCGATGCGCTCGCCGCGCCCGCCGCCGCGCCCGCGCCGCCGCAGTTGAGCTGCACGGTCGCGCCGTCGATCGTCACCGGCCCGGCCGCATTGATCGCGATGCCCGACGGTCCGAGCACGATCGTGTTGCCGCCGGCCTTCAGCGTGAGCGTCGCGCCCGCTTCGATGGTCACGTTCGTGCTGCCCTTGATGTCGACGTTAACACCCACCCCCAGCGCAAAATTCCCTGCTGTTTTCAATTGAATGTCGCCGCCGACATCGAGCGAGCATTTCCCGCCGATTCGCCCGCTATGGCTGCCCTTCACCGCGTCGCTGCGATTCCCCCCGCAGCGCGCGAAGTCGTGGCTTTCGACGATCACATGCCGCTCGTGGCCGATGCGCGAGAGCGAATCGTGTCCGGTCCACGTCTCCATGTCGCGTTCGGCGTGGAAGAACATTTGTTCGTCATCCTTCGTATCATCGAACCGCATTTCGTTGAAGCCGTTGCCGCCTTTGGTCGAGCGACTCCTGATGGTCGTTCGCGCCATCTTCTCCGGCAACGCGCAGGGCGTCGTCTGCGCGGCGTTGTACACGCTGCCGATGACAAGCGGTTGATCCGGATCGCCCTCGATGAAATGCACGAGCACTTCCTGACCAATACGCGGCAGAAAGAATGCGCCGAAGCTTTTGCCCGCCCACGGCTGCGCGACGCGCACCCAACACCGTTGCAGCGATTCGCGCGACTCCTGCGCGTCGAGCTGTTCCCAATGGAACTGCACCTTGATGCGGCCGTATTTGTCGGTATGAATCTCCTCGCCAGCGGGACCGACGACGCGCGCCGTCTGCGGCCCCACGATGGTCGCGCGGCGCGTCACGCGCGGCGGACGATAACCCGCGTCTCGCGGCACCGCGCGAAACGCGCAATCGAATACGTGCGGCGGCGCTGTATCGTCGTGCGTGGAAATATAGTCATCCGAATTGATTTCGTAATCCGCCGAGACCACCAGATACTCGCCGTTCTGCTGCACGACCGGATGCCCGGCGAGCTGGAAGAGACTGCCCGGCGCGACGCCTCGCGCGGTCGCGCGACCGCTCACGCAGGCATTGGCCGCCTGATGCGCTTCCGCCCCGACGCGCGCGAGCCGCTCGGCGTCCTCGGCGCACGTGTAGCCGATGCCGTGCTCCTGCATCGTGTAGCGCGCGGCATCGAATGGTTCCGTGCGCCGTGCGCGCGCCACGAGCCCTTGTTGTTCGCTCTGCGACGGCTTCTCGAAATCGTAGTCGTTCACTTCGACGATGCCCGTCTGCACTTCGGCGCCCGCGTGCCACGCATAGATCCATTCGAGTTCGCGCGGCGCGGCTTTCGCGGGGCGAAACGCGAGCGCTCCTTGCGGAATCGCTTCGTGGACCTGACTCGAATCCGTGAGGACCAGCGTGTGCTTGCCGCCGTGATGCCGCAGGTAGTAGTAGATGCCCTCGCGCTCCGCGATCCGGCTCACGAAATCGAAGTCCGTCTCGCGATACTGCGCGCAATGTTCGCGGCTCGGATACGCAGCCGAGCACTTGTTTTCGAAATCGATGTGATAGTCGCCGAGCACTTTCGCGATGATCTCGGGCGTCGTCATCCGATGAAAGAAGCGGCAATGCGACGCGCGCGTGAGCAGCCAGAAACGCGGCCGCACGGTGGCCCGAAACAGCGCGGGACGGTTCGGCTTCGTGCTCGCGGGCCGCGCCAGTTCGAACGCGGTCACGATGCCGTTGAATTCGCGCCGGCCGTTGCCCGGCGTTTCCATCGACAGAGAAAAGTCCTCGCCCAGCACTTTCGCGATGTCGATGTTCGAATCTTCCGCGAGCAGTTCGAGGTCCCAACGGGCGAGGCGCCCCAGCGCTTCGTGGCCGCGCATCCGGTACAGCACGAGCGCATCTGGACCGAGTGCGCTCTTCACGCGGGCAATGCGATGACTGTCGTTGAGCGTCATGGCGGTCTCGTCGAAGGAAGGTCAGGGAAGCTGCGTTTTGCGCGTGGCCGGATCGGCGACCGTCACCACGCCGCCCCAGTTGCACAGGCACTTCGATACGTTGTCGAGCAGAGGCGCATTGCCGAGTTGCACGGTGAGCGCGCCCGCGATCCACGGCGCCTCGGTGAGCGGCACGCACGGCGCGGGCGTCGGCGTGCCGAATGCGGCGGCGGTCGCCGATGCCACGGCGGGATTGGCGGGCGCGCTGCACATGCCGAACGGCATGATGTTCACGAGCGGAACGTGATCCATGATGTTCGCGGCGGGCGGCCCTTCGCACAGCACGCGCTTGTCCGGTAATACGACGAGCGACGACGGCGTCATGCCGAACGAGCATTGAAGCGTCGCGCCCATGCTGACTTGTTGAGGCATTGCTGACTCCTTTAGGTGAGTATCTAGTCGAACTTGTAAGTGAACTCGCCGTCGCACATGCCGATCTCGACTTTCGCGACGCTGCGGCCATCGACGAGACGGCTCAGGAACTCCGTGCTCACGCGCGGCAGCACCGTGTTGGTGAGAATCGCGTCGATCATGCGGCCGCCGCTCGCAAGCTCGGTGCAGCGACGCGCGATTTCGCGGACGACGGCGTCGTCGAAGATGAAGTCCACGCGATAGCGCGCCTCGACGCGCCGCCCGATGCGCGCGAGTTGCAGGCGGATGACGGCATCGAGCATCGCGTCGTCGAGCGGATAGTAGGGAATCACCGCGATGCGTCCGAGCAGCGCGGCCGGGAACGCATCGAGCAGCGGCCCGCGCAGCGCCTCGCCGATCTCCTCGGGCGACGGCGCCTGCCGCGCCTCGCCGCAAAGCCGCGTGATGAGTTCGGTGCCGACGTTCGTCGTGAGCAGGATCAGCGTGTTGCTGAAGTCGATCTCGCGGCCCTCGCCGTCTTCCATGCGGCCCTTGTCGAAGACCTGGAAGAAGAGCTTGTGCACGTCCGGATGCGCCTTCTCGAATTCGTCGAGTAGCACGACGCTGTACGGACGCCGCCGCACCGCCTCGGTCAGCACGCCGCCTTCGCCATAGCCGACGTATCCCGGCGGCGCGCCCTTCAGCAGCGACACCGTGTGCGCCTCCTGATACTCGCTCATGTTCACGGTCACGACGTTCTGCTCGCCGCCATAGAGCGCTTCGGCGAGCGCGAGCGCGGTTTCCGTCTTGCCGACGCCAGAGGTGCCCGCCAGCATGAACACGCCGACCGGCTTCTCCGGATGGTCGAGCCCGGCGCGCGAGGTCTGCACGCGGCGCGCGATCATCTGCATCGCGTGTTGCTGGCCGACGATGCGCCGGTTCAGCGTCGCGGCTAGATCGAGCACGTTCCTGACTTCGTCGCGGACCATGCGGCCAACCGGAATGCCCGTCCAGTCCTGCACGACGGACGCCACCGCGTGCGCATCGACGGCGGGGAGCATGAGCGGCGCTTCGCCCTGTTTCGCGGCGAGTTCGCTCGTCAGTTGACGCAGACCGGCGAGCGCTCCGCTCACTGATTCTCCCGCCGATTCCGCCGACGATTCTCCGCGCTCGCCGATTTCGCGCCGCGCCGCGAGAATGCGCGTCACGAGCGCGCGCTCCGCTTCCCAGCGGGCAGTCAGGTCGGCGAGACACGCCTCTTCGCTGTCTAGCCGCGCGGCGAGTTCGGCGGCGCGCTCATCCGCCTGCTCACACGACGCGACGCCGAGCGCCGCTTCCCGCGCCACGATTTCGCGTTCGAGCCGCCATGCTTCGATGCGGCGCTTCGCATCGTCGATGGCGGGCGGCAATGCCTGCTGGCTCACCGCGACGCGCGCGCAGGCGGTATCGAGCAGGCTCACCGCCTTGTCGGGCAACTGGCGCGCCGGAATGTAGCGATGCGAAAGCTTCACCGCCGCCTCGAGCGCCTCGTCGAGCACCTGCACGCCGTGATGCGCTTCGATCTTGCGCGCGAGGGCGCGCATCATCGCGATGGCGTTCGCCTCGCACGGCTCGGGCACCTTCACCGCCTGAAAGCGCCGCGTGAGCGCCGGATCTTTCTCGATGTGCTTCTTGTATTCCACCCACGTCGTCGCGGCGATCGTGCGCAGCGTGCCTCGCGCGAGCGCGGGCTTGAGCAGGTTGGCCGCGTCGCCGGTGCCGGCCGCGCCGCCCGCGCCGACGAGCGTATGCGCCTCGTCGATGAAAAGAATCACCGGTTCTGCCGACGCCTGCACGTCGTCCATCACCTGCTTCAGGCGATGCTCGAACTCGCCCTTCCCGCTCGCGCCCGCCTGGAGCAGCCCGAGATCGAGCGTGCGCACGACCGCCGTGCGAAGCGCGGGTGGCACGTCGCCCGCGACGATGCGTTGCGCGAATCCTTCCACCACCGCCGTCTTGCCGACGCCCGCCTCGCCGGTGAGGATCGGATTGTTCTGCCGGCGGCGCATCAGGATATCGATGACCTGGCGAATTTCGTTATCGCGCCCGACGATCGGATCCAGCTTGCCTTCGCGGGCCTGCGCGGTGAGATCGACGGTGTAGCGATCGAGCGCGTCGTGCGCGGCGAGCGGCGCGGCGGCATCGGCGGTGCTCTCGCGAGCGGTCTCGTCAACGCCCGCTTCCGGCGATTCGGCGAGCAGCGTGTCGAAGCCCGACGAGAGCGCATCGAAACCGATCTTTTCGAACTGCCGCGAAATGGCGAAGAGCGCGTTGCGAAGGTTCGGCGTGCGCAACATGCCGATGACGAGATGCCCGGTACGGACTTTCGTCGCCTTGAACATCAGCGAGCCGAAGACCCAGCCGCGCTCGACGGCTTCGTCGACCTGCGCGGAAATGTCCGATACGGAACTCGCGCCGCGCGGGAGGCGGTCGAGCGCGGCGGTCAGATCGCGGGCGAGGCGGCTTTCGTCCAGTTCGAAGCGCCGCACGAGCCGTTGCAGGTCGGAATCCGGCGCAAGCAGGATCTGATGCACCCAATGCGCCAGTTCGACATACGGGTTGCCGCGCAGCTTGCAGAACACGGTGCCGTTTTCGATCGCCCGGTACGCGACCGGATGGAGCCTGGCGAACAGCGCCTGACGGCTGATTTCAGTCATGGAACGTCTCCTCGATGTGGTTCGTGCGCGCATCGCGTGCGATCACGACCCGATGGCTGTCATGGACCGGCGTGCCGCTCGTGAGCCACGTCGTCCAGCCGAGGCGCGCGCCGCCCTTCGGCTGGCCGGCGCGGCTCGAAAGGCGAAGCGCGGGAACCTCGTCGCGCTTCAGGTGCAGCGCGACATCCCAGTCGAGCGGATCGCGCACGTAGTTGCGGACCCAGTCGCGCAGTTTTGCGAGGCTGGCGCCGCCCGGCAGGAAGCGCACGAAGTCCGCGAGCGAAAGCGGGCCGAGTGCGATGCGGAACTTGTGCTGGCAGTCCCACACGCGCGTGCCGGCCACCGCCGATACACCGAGCCGCGCGCCGCCGAGCCGCGCGAGCGAATCGTCGGGCAGCGCGATCCAGTGGCCGCGCCACGGCTCGACGCAAACGGGCACGCCAAAAAAGCGCGCGAGAATCAGCCGCAGGCCGCTCGCGTGGCGCGTCGGCGAGGCGAGCACGCCCGCAAAATGGCGCTTGGCGGCGTCGGGCACGGCGTCGCGGCCGTGCATAGCCGGCGCGCCGAGACCCGCGAAGCTGCCGATGTAGTCCGCGAAGCGGTCCTCGTGCGGACGATCCGCGCTCACCACGGGCTGCGCATCGGCCCACGCGCGATAGAACAGCGACAGCATCCGGTGATGGAACACATCGAGAAAGCGCGCGAGCGTCGGATCGTTCGCGTTGCGGGCGCGCTCGCGGACATACGCGGTGAGATGCGTCGGCAGCGGGCCGTTCGGGCCGAGCAGGCCCAGAAAATTCACCGCGAGGCGTCCCGGCTCGCCGCCCTCGCCCGCCGTGTAGCCGCCGAGCGTCGTCGGATGAAAAACCAGTTCCGGCTCTTGCGACAGCCGCACGGCATCGTCGCGCGCGCTCGCCGAACGCCCGAGGCGCGGACGCTGTGCGTGCATCTGTTCGACGAGACGCAGCGCCTGGAAGAAGTCGAAGCGGCGGGCGTCGCGCGTGAGCACATCGTCGAGCGTCAGAGCGTCGGGCATCGTCCGCTCCTTTCCGGCCAGCGCATGATGGAACCGCGCGCGAGCGTCGCAACGACGGTTTCAGCAAACGAATTGATCGACACGTACTGCGAGAGGAACTGCGCGAGCACCGCGCCGAGCAGAAACGCGCTCGCGCCTTCGAACGCGGCGTCGTCGAAGTGAAGCGTGACGGCGAGACCGCGCCCGAAGACGATCGGCCCCGGCGACGGCAGGCGGCGCACGACCGGCTCCGACGACACCGAACGCAAGCCCTCGACCTGCCGCAGCGCCGCCGCATCGTCGGCCGGGCAATACAGCGCGAGCATCTCGCGAAGCGCACGCGCGCCTTGCTGCGCGTCGTGATCGACGAGCGACGCATAGTTGAGCGACAGATGATCGACGAGCCGCCACGCCGCCGCACCCTGCGCGAAGGAGGGCAGCGGCCGGCTCGGACCGGCGACGCATCGGACAGCGCTCACGGGAGCTTCGGCATCGAGCGTGAAATCGGTCGTGCCCGCGCCGAGCGGCATCGACAGCGGCAGGTCGCGATTCGTACACCACGCGGTGATGCCGAGCTGGCGCAAGTCGTCGTCGAGCGGCGCGCTCGTGGCCTCGACGAGCGCGATGAACGCCTCGCTGCCGAGATAGCCGCTGCGCGCGCCGTCGCGCTGCTGCCGCACCGACGCGCGCCGCGCCTCGCGGCGCAACTGATAGAACGCGCCGCCTTCGCCCGGCGCATCGACATCCTTCGCGCAGTGGAAGGGCCGAAACGACCGCTGCGCCTGCGCGCCCGAACCGTAGCCGGTCACGTCCTCGATATGATGAATCTCGTAGTCCATCGGCCGCGTCCGATCGACGACGACGTGATGCTCGAACTCCGTATGCGACAGCGTGATACGGTCCGCGCGACGCCGGAACAGGTTGATCGCCGGCGTGCAATTGAGCGCGAAGTGAGAGGCATCGACAGCACGTTCGAGCGACGCATCGGCCTGATCGAGCAACACGACGATCTCCACTTCGCGCTCGCGGCAATGGCGCAATGCGTCGCGCAGTCCCGCGATCTCGACGAACAAGAAACGCGGCGCGAACGCGAAATACTCCTGCAACAGCCGGTAGCCATCGAACGATTGCTGGCCGACCGGCAGCAGCGCCTCGTCCTCCGCGAAACCGCGCGCGCGCAGCGCGGTCTTCGGCAGCACGGCGAGCGTCGTATCGGCGGCGCCGCCTTTGCCCGGCTGCACGATCGCCACGCCCGCGCAACTCGCGAGCAGCCGTTCGTGGATGCGCAGCGCGAGGCCGTCCGGACCACGCAGATGCAGCGCGAGACGATCGAGCGCGAGGCGGTCGAAACCGAGCGCGCCGGTCCCGCGCAGCCGCAGCCGCAGCGCCGCCCTCACCGTCGTTTTCATACCCGGCGATATGACGGACGCCGAAGCACCGTGCGTCACGAACTTCGCGTGCGCGATTTCGATCGGCCACAGCGTGACGGCGTGCGCGGTGCGGTATTCGCAGCGCGTCGACGCGGACTTGTCGAGCATGCCGCGCAGCATCGTGTGACGCGGCACCACGACGCCATCGACGCTCGCCGCGAGTTGCGGATTGGCGTGATCCGCGACGAGCTGAACGACGGCCATCGACGGCGTCGGCGCGAGATAGTGCGGAAACGTCATCTCCAGCAAATGCTGGGTGAAGCGTGGAAACTCCGCCTCCAGCTTCATCTGCACGCGCGCCGCGAGAAAGCTGAAGCCTTCGAGCAGCCGTTCGACATACGGGTCCGCGCATTCGAGACCGTCGAGCGCGAGCCGCCCCGCGACTTTCGGAAACGCCGCGGCAAATTCCCCGCCCATTTCCCGCAGATGCCGCAACTCCTGACTGTAGTACTGGAGGAACGCCGGGTTCATGCTGGCAACTCCGCAGATTGAGCGTGACGCGTGGACGAGGCATCGGCGATACGCACTTCGCCCGCTTCGAGGTCGAGTTCGGTACGCAGGTGCAGCCGTTCCGGGTAGGGGCGCGACCACATCTGCGCTTCGATCTCGAAGCAGATGACGTGGCCGCGCGCCGCGCCTTTTTCATCGTTGATGGCGGTGACGCGCACCGATTCGCGCGCGAGCCTCGGCTCAAATGCCCACAGCGCGTCGCGTATCAGACGTTCCACCGCGCCGGGCGTGAGCGTGGCCACGCTGCATCCCGCGAGATCGGGCAGCCCGTAGTTGAGCACGGACGTCGCGACGTGGGGATAGGCCGCCGCGTCGTCGCCGGCGGCGAGACCGCTCGCGTTCAGCAGCCAGCCGATATCACGTTGCACGCTGTCGCGCAGCGCTCGCGACGACATCACGCGACGCTCGCGCGGCTCGTGACGCGCGTGCGGTTCATGATCGGTCAGCCGGTCCAGCAACGACGGCTGCAAGCGGTCACGGGCGGTCGGTTCGGGCATGGCGTGTTCTCCCCGGTGCAGGTGCGATGTCACGCGGTCTTCGCCGTCGGCAGCTTCGAGACGAGCCGCAGCGATACCGTCAGTCCTTCGAGCTGGTAATGCGGGCGCAGGAAGAACTTCGACACGTAGTAGCCCGGATTGCCCTCCGCTTCCTCGACGACGACCTGCGCATCCGCGAGCGGCTTGCGCGCCTTCGTGTCGTCGGACGAGTGCGCGGGATCACCGTCGACGTACTGCAGAATCCAGTTCTGCAGCCAGCGCTCCATGTCGTCGCGCTCCCTGAACGAGCCGAGTTTGTCGCGCACGATGCACTTCAGATAGTGCGCGAAGCGCGAGCACGCGAAGAGATACGGCAGGCGCGCGGCGAGATTCGCGTTCGCGGTCGCGTCGGCGTCTTCGTATTCGGCGGGCTTGTGCAGCGATTGCGCGCCGATGAACGCGGCGAAGTCGGAGTTCTTCTTGTGCACGAGCGGCATGAAACCGCTCTTCGCGAGCTCGGCCTCGCGCCGGTCGCTGATGGCGATCTCGGTCGGACACTTCATGTCGACGCCGCCATCGTCCGTGGGAAACGCATGCACGGGCAGTCCTTCGACCGCGCCGCCCGATTCCACGCCGCGAATGCGCGAGCACCAGCCGAAGGTCTTGAACGAGCGCGTGATGTTCGCAGCCATCGCATACGATGCATTTGCCCACACGTAATGGCTGCTGTTGGCGCCGGCGGTGTCTTCCTCGAAGTCGAATGCTTCCACCGGGTCCGTTTTCGCGCCATACGGTGCGCGTGCGAGAAAGCGCGGCATCGCGAGACCGATGTAGCGCGAGTCCTCCGAATCGCGCAGCGAGCGCCACGCGGCGTGTTCGGGCGTCTGGAAGATCTTGGTCAGATCGCGCGGATTGGCCAGTTCCTGCCACGACTCCATCAGGAGCGCCGCCGGGTCCGCGCCCGCGATGAACGGCGCGTGCGACGCCGCCGCGATCTTCGCCATCTGCGTGAGCAGATCCACATCGGGGCCGCTGTGATCGAAGTAATAGTCCGCCACCAGCGCGCCGTACGGTTCGCCGCCGAACTGGCCGTACTCCTCTTCGTAGAGCTTCTTGAAGAGCGGGCTCTGGTCCCACGCGAGCCCGCGATACTTCTTCAGCGTCTTGTGCAGTTCCGGCTTCGAAATGTTCAGCACGCGGATCTTGAGCGATTCGTCCGTCTCCGTGTTGTTCACGAGGTAATGCAGGCCGCGCCATGCGCTTTCGACCTTTTGGAAAGGCTCGCTATGCAGGATCAGATTGATCTGCGCAGTAAGCGTCTGGTCGATCTGCGCGATGAGCGCCTCGATGGTCGCGAGGACATCGCCCGAAATGACCTGCGTATCGCGCAACGCCTGTTCGGCGAGCGTGCGCACGGCGTTCTCGACGGCCTCGCGCGCACGCTCGGACTTCGGCTTGAATTCCTTTTGCAGGAGCGCGGAGAAATCGCTGACTTCGGGCGCGGCCTGTGCGAACGCGACGTCCGTGGCGGCCTGCCGGGCAAGGTTGAGATCGTTCATCGCGTCAAGCTCCTTCGTGGTGCGACTCGGTATCCGAATCGATTGCGCGAGGTTCGGCGGACAGCGCGCGCATCAGCGCGGGTTCGTCGAGCAGGCGGCCGATCAGCGCCTCCGCGCCCGTCTTGCCGTCCATGTACGTGAGCAGATTCGCGAGTTGCGTGCGCGCCTCCAGCAACTGCCGCAGGGGTTCGACTTTTCGGGCGATGGCGGCGGGCGTGAAGTCGTCCATCGACTCGAACGTGAGGCCGACGGCGATGTTGCCTTCGCCTGTGAGCGTGTTCGGCACTTGGACGGCGACGCGCGGCTTCACCGACTTGAGGCGCTCATCGAAGTTGTCCACGTCGATTTCGAGAAACTTGCGGTCCGCCACCGGCGCAAGCGGCTCGGCGGGCTGGCCCGACAAATCGGCGAGCACGCCCATCACGAACGGCAGGTTCACCTTTTTCTCGGAGCCGTAGACTTCGACGTCGTATTCGATCTGCACGCGCGGCGCACGATTTCGCGCGATGAACTTTTGACTGCTTTCCTTTGCCACGATCACCCTCCTTCGGATACCTGATTGATTACACTGTTCCGGTTTCGAACTGACATTCGATGCGCGTCCTATTCGACGCCGCCGAGATGCCTGAACTGATGAGCGCCGTCCGGCGCCACGTCCTCGATGATTTCGATGAAGCTCTTGCCGACGAGCCGCCGGGCGCGCCGCAGTAACACCGGCAGCGGACTGGATGGCTCACGTTGTGCGTAATAGGCGCAAATCGCGTCGAGCGTGTCGATCACATCGCTCGCGCTCGCAATGCGCGGGGCAATGAAGATTCCGGGGATGGCCGCGTCACGCGCCGCCGAACCGGAATGCCTGCCCTCTTCGCTGCTGCTGGTCTCCACCGCGCCACCCTGTTGCATCGCTTGCGGATCGAGCGTCGCGACGCGAGCCGCGACGAACTCCGCGATGCGCTCAAGCGGCCTCGCCAGTGCGCCGAAGTCGAGCGCGCGCGCCGGCCCGACGCGTTCGGTCAGCAACGACTCGATGCGCGCGAGTGACGCACTCGCCGACGCGAGCGCATCGCACGTTGCCCGCGCGCTTTGCACGCCTGCCAGCGCGAACGCGGCATCGATGATCGCGAGACTCGGCATCTCGCTGTCATTGGCCAGCGGCAACTCGCCCGCCATCACTTCGATATCGCGCAACGCAAAGCCACGATGACCACGCGGTGCGACGAACGGCATGTCTCGCAGCATGCTCGCGAGGCCGCCGCTATCGACGAGCGCCGAGAGCGCATTGACGCGCGCGGTCGGGTCGCCATCAGCTTCGTCCTGTTGCGGATGCACGCTGTGCCATTGCACGTCGAGGAGGCCGTCGATTGCCGCGAGGCCCCGCGCAAGCCCGTCGAAGCCTTCTCGAGCGGCGCTTGCACGCGTGTAATGCACCGCCACGCGCAGGTCACGCGTGCGCTCGAAAAGCGCCGTCGAGAGCGATTGCGCAAGCGCCCAGTCGGGCGGCGTCGCCGGAATCACGACGCCGCCGTACTGCGCATCGGGCTTGCCCGCCACCGCCTCTTCCAGCGCACGAAAATCGGCGCTGTATTCCTCGTCCATTCCGCTCGGCGCATCCGGCGCGATGTCGGTGAGCCATGCGGTGATATCGGCGCGATTCATCTCGATGTCCAAAGGCGTTGATGGTTACCCGATCCCCGATACGTGCGCTTATTCCGACTTGTTCTCGGGAACGTTCCACTTGCCGGTGACCACGCCTCCCTTCTTCGCGCCGTTGTTGTCCTGCGGCTGATATTCGATCTTGAAGTGCGCGAAGTTCAGCCCGACGTTTTCCATGCCGATGTCGCCGGCGCCGATGCCGACGGAGTAATTGCTGATCAGGACTTCGTTCAGCGTGACCTTCATGTATTCGATTGGCTCCTTGCCGCCCGCCTTGCGCATGGTGAGGACGACTTCCGAAAAATGCGTTCCCTGGCAGCACGACTGCACGATGGTCGGCGAACTCTTGTCGAGAAGCTTGGTGAAGGAGAGGTCCGACACCGTCGCGGTTCCCGTTCCGCCGCCCGTTCCGGTGTGCGTGCTGCCGGTCTGCATGCAGCCCCAGGACCAGTTCTGCACTTCGATTTCTTCCTTATGGGTCGCATCTTGAGATTCCCCCTTGATGTCGCCAATCTTGATGAACATGTCTGCGGCCATGTGAGTCTCCAGGTAATGATGTGCGTCTTACGGCACGGGAAAATGCGCGTCGTTCAGCGCGCGAACTTTCATTCGGATGTCTAACTTGATACGTGACTTCGGTCCGTCGAAAATGGCGTTTCAGGTCATGCGTCGAGCGCGCGGCGCATCGCCGCCGCCACTTCCCGCGCGCCGCCGCTTTCGAGCGACCGCGCCCACGTTTCGAGCGTTCCGCGATCCACCACGGGCTCGCTGCCACGTCGTGCGAACCGTTCCATGGTGGCCACGGAAGCGGCTATGCTATGGAAGCGTTCGCGTCCGATGCACGCGTCCAGCATGACCACCATGCCTGCTTGCCGGGCCCGGTCGAGGAGAGTCTCCATGATCTGTCTCCCATTTGGTGTTTCCAGTGCGCTTCGTTGCGCGAGTCGTGACCCGAAAACAGCCGGAATCGACGGCTTATTCCGCAAAAAAATTCGAAAATTCGCCGGAATAAGCGGGCCGCTCGGGTGTTATCAATCATGAGCGCGCCCATGACAGGAGCAGCCGCGATGAACGACGACGACTTGCCAGCCGTCCTGCCGACCTTGCTGCCGCGGCTTTGGCGCTTCGCGCTGCGGCTGACGCAAAATCAGCACGACGCGGAGGATCTCGTCCAGCGCGCGTGCGTGCGGGCATTGGAGCGTCGCAATCAGTTGCAGCCGGGCACGTCGACGCTGAGCTGGCTTTTTTCAATCGTGCATTCGACGTGGATGAACGAACTGCGCGCCCGTTCGATTCGCAGCCGGGGCAGCATGGACTGGCAGGACGAGGAAATCGAATCGTTCGCCGATCCGGCCGGCCGTAACCCGGAGGTAGATCTGATGCACCGCCAGGTGTTCAACGCGGTCGAAGCCCTGCCCGAAGCGCAGCGCGTGGTGATGGTGCTGGTCGCGATCGAAGGCCTGAGCTATCGCGAGGCCGCCGATGTGCTGAACGTGCCCATCGGCACGGTCATGAGCCGGCTGTCGCGCGCGCGGCTCACCATCGGACAGCAATTCGGCGCGCAGGCGCCTGCGGCGCACAAGGAGCAGAAAGGAGAAAAAGGAGAATCGTTATGATCAATGTCGATGATGCACTGCTGATGGCGTATGTTGACGGGGAATTACCACCGGAGCAGCGCGCGGAAGTCGAGGCGGCGATCGCGCATTCCGACGATCTGTCGGGGCGCGTCGCCGCGCTCCAGGCGTCGGTGCTTCCGTATCGCGCGGCGTATGAGCGGCGGCCGGTGCCGCCGGTGCCGGAAAGCCTCACGCGACGCATCGACGAACTGGTTAGCGTCACGACGGCGCAGGAGCGCCGGCCGGAACGCACAAGCCGTCGTTTCGCGATGCAATGGGCCGCCGCTGCGTTCGTCGCGGGCGCAATCTGCTCGGGCGTGCTCACCGGCTATTTGGGCGGCATGAATCCGATGAAGCCGGGCGTCGATCCGTGGGTGCGGAGCGTCGCCGATTATCAAGTGCTCTACGGCCGCGATACGGTCGCGAATATCCGCGAAGACAAGGTCAGCACGGAGCAGGTGCTGTCCGACATCCGTCAGCGCGATGGAATGCCGGTCAACGTGCCCGATCTGCGGCAAGCGGGCCTGAAATTCAAGCGCGTGCAGCGGCTCAACTATCACGACCGTCCGCTCGTTCAGATGGTGTACTTGCCGGAACGTGGTGATCCGGTTGCGCTGTGCGTCATCGAGGATGGCAAGGGCGACGCGCCGGTCAAGACGCAGCAGGTCGGCGAGATGAAGACCGCGACATGGCACGCGAACCGGCTCGCGTACGTGCTGCTCGCCAAGCAGACGTCGCTCGATCTTCAGGCGCTGGGGCAAAGCATCGCGAACGGAAAGGCGGCGCAGTTGTACGGCGAAGCGGCGGAGGAAGGGGCGCGGGACAGCTAGAAGGATTGCTTATCGGGAATGGACGCGTCTTTAGCTTTCGCATAGGCACACGTTATCGCGAATTCGCGGTCGGCGCGTCGACGTGTCGCGGCTGATAAAACCCTTGCACGATTTTCAAGGATGCCGTTATGGGTTTTGAACAGCTCGCGCAACTTGAAGAGCAACTGTCTAAGCAATCGAAGAGCACACCAGTGAAGAAGCCGGCGCGCCCGCCGCCTCCCGCCATGAACGTGGAAAAGCCACCGGTCGATCCGGTCGTGCACGCAATCGGAAAGCTCCAGCGACGCTTTCCGCTCGCTTTTCCGAAGAATCCGGCGCAGAAACTTCCGTTGAAAGTCGGTGTCATCAACGACTTGTTTGCACAGGCATCCGACATCGGTCTAACGGAAGCACAGATTCGCGACGCCATCAAGGTCTGGTGTCGCGGCACTCGTCATTGGAATTGCCTGGTCGAGAACGAATTCCGGTCCAGCGCACTTGCGCGAACGTTCGGTTGCGCGAAGCAGGTTTCCTGACCGTGATGGCGGCAAGGGCAAGGTAGACGCCTTCGCGGGTGTCTGGCCGATGCGTGGTCATGGCGATACGCTGTTACGTCGCGCTTCGGTTGCAGGTGAAGGAATCGATAGCACGGGCCTTCGGTTGCCCTGCCAGACTCGCCTGGCGATTTCCGGGCTCAGCAGCGACGACGGCGGCATCATGAGGTTCACGACCTGGAGAAAAGCTGTCGCCAGCGCGCTATCGCGCGTCGCGGCACAGTGCAGCTTGCCGATGTACCAGTTGATGAAACGCCGCATGACGGGGCGGGCGCCTTCGACTCGCGGATGCCGAAGGTCGTTGCCAACCGCGATATCCCAGGGGATATCGACGATCTTCGCAGCCACCGTAAAAAATCGAGGCGCAAGATTATTTGAGCCGCCCCGCAGGCACTGCTGTAACGTCAGCGCTTCCTCTGCCGCGACCGTCATGCCCTGCCCGTACACAGGATTGAAGCTGCAGATAGCATCACCGAAAACCAGGTAGTTCTCGGGGAAACGTGGCAGCTTCTCGTACCGCCGACGCAGATTGGCGCCGTAGCGATAGCGTCTGTAATCGGTCAGCGGCTCCGCCTTCGCGACAACGTCGTGAATCTCCTTGGTGGGCAACGTCGCAAGATACTTAAGAAAGCCTTCGTCGTTGTCGGGCGCATCGTCGCCCAGATAACCGCCAGTACTGACGATCCAGCTGTCGCATTCCTGCGCGAGCATGACGCCGTTGCGCCAGTTCGGCGCGCTACCAGCGATGACGATACCGTGCTTACCATCGAGATCGGCTGCTCGCCGCCGATAAGTACGCGTCATGTAGCTGATGCCGATCTCGACCTTCTCCTCAGTGGGAGACGGGTAGTCGAACGCTCCCAGCCACATTGCACTGCAAGAGCCACGGCCGGAAGAATCGACGACCAGGTCCGCATTGATGGTCTCTTCTGCCTTGCCTTCAGCACAGGAGCGCACGCCGGTCACGCTCTTGTGGAGCGGATCGGTCGCCAAGCCCAGCACCGCACAGTGTTCGATGGCGCGCACGTTCGGCAACCTCATGAGGCGCCGGCGTAAATGGCCTTCGAGCACCGGACGGCTTGCAAGCAGGCCGATCAGATCGCTGGCGCTGTTAGCAAGCCTGACGTTGTGGCCTATCCAGATCACATCGTTGGCCACGTCACCGATCAGGCCGCCGCTTTGCGCGACGACCTCGCCGCCGTATCCGGGGAACAGTTCCTCGAGGACCGCGCTGCCGCGGGCGAGGAGCCCGTGGGCATGACGGCCCTGTGGCACGCCCTTGCGGGGCACGTCTGCGCCCGGGAACGTGTCACGTTCGAGCACGGTGACGTTAGTATAGAAATCCGACAGTACGCGGGCAGCAAGCAATCCGCTCATGCTCGCGCCGATCACGATCGCATGTTCACCGAGTTTGTTCATGGCAATCCTCCGTTGATCCGTCGCAACGAGTCCAGCGACCCTCATTTGCAGGCGATGGTAGGATTGTTTCGTCCCCTGAGCGTCCCTTGGACGCCGTCATCGAGGGTCGCTCGCCATGGCACTGTTCAGCGTGCGGACGCTTGGATTTCCGGAGATCCGCCGGGATCACCGGCTATGCCGGCTGCCCTTGCGCAAAGGTCTGGCTCTGTTGGTCTATCTGGCCGAAGCGAGCGGCTCAGTCGGACGTGACGTCCTTGCCACCATGTTGTGGCCGGAAGGCTCTAACGAGGTTGTACGGGCGCGCCTGCGGCGTCTGTTGCATCGTCTCCAGCACGCGCTCGGCGACGACATTCTTACTATAGATCGGTCTGCGGTCAGATGGTCCACAGCGATCACCTTACAGGTGGATTCTCAACTGTTCGAGCAAGCCTGCGACCGGGGGGAATTCGAGCGGGCGTGCCGCCAGTATTCCGGCGACTTTCTCGACGGATTCTCGCCCGGCGACTGTCCGCAGTTCGACGAGTGGGCTTTTTTTCGGCGGGAGGCCCTGCGCGGCCGGGTGATGCAGGCACTCGAGCGAGCGGTGCACGCTAGCAATGCGGCGGGCGACTACGCCGCCGCGGCCGCGCACGCCGGCCGTCTGATCGAGTTCGATCCGTTCAGCGAAGTGTACGGTCGGCACCTCGTTCGCAACCTTCTGCTCGCTGGAGAGCGCGCCACGGCCCAACGGCACCTCGAGGCGCTGACGCAGCGCCTTCATGACGAACTGAATGTAGCCCCCGGACCTGAGATCCGCGCGCTGCTAGACGTCGGCGCAACCTTACAGATCGAGGACCTGCCGTCGACGCGCTACGTCAGCAGTGGCGGCGTCCATCTGGCATTTCAGACTCACGGCGCCGGCGGCATTGACATTCTGTTGCTGCCCGGTTTCGTGTCTCACGTTGAGCGGGTTTGGGAACAGCCCCAGTGCCGTGCGTTCCTGTCGTCTGTCGCCGCGATGGGCCGTCTCCTCTTGCTCGATCGTCGCGGCGTCGGGCTGTCCGACCGGGTCGGGTTCGCTCCCGACGTCGATGCGACCGCGCAGGACATTGGCACCGTGCTGGACGCCGCCGGCAGCCGAAGGCTCGTGTTGCTTGGCGCCTCGGAAGGCGGGCCGGCATGCATCAAGTTTGCCGTTGATCATCCGAACCGCGTCGCCGGTCTGATTCTGTTCGCCTCGTTGGCCAAGGGATCCGCAACGCACGACTATCCGCACGCACTTGAGTCAAGTCAGTACGACATGTGGCTGCAACAGCTCGTCGCGGGCTGGGGCGGCCCCGCTGGCATCGAGACCTTCGCGCCTAGCTTGGCAGGCGATCCTCAGGCGAGAGCCTGGTGGGCGGGGCTGCTCCGGGCCGCTTCCAGCCCGGGAGCCATTAAGGCAGTGCTCATGGCATTGCGCGACACCGATGTGCGGCATCTGTTGGGCCGAGTTTCGGTGCCCACCCTGGTGCTGCATCGCCACGACGACCGCGCGGTTCGCATCGGCGCCGGCCGGCACTTGGCCAGCCACATCCCTCGGGCGCGATTCGTCGAGCTCGACGGCGCAGATCATTGGCCCTTCGCGGGAGATCAGCAACCTGTTCTCGACGGGATCAGGCAATTCGTCGGCAATCTTTCGGGTTGACTGCGGCCACCGGCTCGTACGAGACGCAAAATAACCCGACTGCCCGTGTTTTCAACAACTTTGGCCTCGGCCTGAAGTACCTGCTGTATGTCGTGACCGGCCTCTATAACGCGACGCAGGACATGGCGCACCTCGGCGCGCCGTTAATAAGCGTGCTGTACGGCCAGATGTTGGCGCTCAACTCGCATTCGTGACGTTGGCTGTAGTGCTGGGCGGCTCCAACCGGCTGATTTATTTGCCGCGCTTGGAGTCGGCGATGACTGGCGACGGCGCGGTCCTTCTCCATGCGCAGCGAGGCTTCGGCCGGCTGCCGGCAGTCGAAGCGCTTGCAATGGTCGCGGTGCTGATGGCGGCCGCCGTGTTGGGACACACGTCACCTGTACGCGGCTAAACGTTCGGCGGCTGTAAATGAACATTTTCGGCGACGGGCCGAGTTCGTGATTGTCCCCCAGGAAGGCTCGAAAGAAGCGGCTGATGAGTGACCGTCCCGTGTCGGAGCGGGAGGGGACGGAAACTCGTTTGATCTGAGTGGCGCAAACTGGCCGCAAAGTGACCAGTGATGATGATTTATTGCCGTTCCACGAATACGTTCCCGCGACGATCATTCGCGCTTCGCCAGATAGGCATCGATCAGGGCGACCAGTCGGTCCCGTCCGAAGCTCGCGTCGTGTCCCGCATGGACGACCTGCACTGGCAAATCGCGCAGACGCTTCATCGTACGCACATAAGTCGGGATATCGGCACCGCCAATCTCGTCCAGCAGCGGGCCATCGTAGATCGCATCGCCGGAAAACAACGTGCCGGTGCTCAACTCCCAAAGACCGATACTTCCCGGTGAATGGCCTGGCAGATGGAGGACCTCGAAGTGGCGGTTACCGAGATCGACGATATCCCCTTCTTTGACGACTTCCGTGACGGACGCAGGTCGCACGCGGTAGTCAGACATCTGGTAATCGGCACTTGGAAGAGCGGTTATCAGATCGCCATCAAACGGATAGCCCCATTCGTGGTATCGACGAATCGCGGCATCGCCCAATACCGACGCCAAAAGCGTACCGTGCTGGCGTGGCGAGCGCAGGTTGTCGGCCTCGAGTTCGTGGACAAGCGTGTGCTCGAACTCATGATGCCCGCCAACATGATCCCCGTGCGTATGTGTCGCGACTGCAGTTACCTTCTTTTGCAGCAGATGCCGGGCCGCGTCACGCAGACTGGCGACGCCCATTCCCGTGTCGATCAGCAGGTCCCGGTCGCGGCCCCGCACATGCCAGACATTGCACCGCATCAGTGGTACGACATGAGGTTCCCACAGCAGGGTGATTTCGTCACTGATACGCTTCAGTTCAAACCAACGGTCGGCAATCGATAGCATAGTGGTAGAAAGTCATCCAAACTAACGGAAGCTAATCCAAGAACAGGGGATCTTGCTCTTGCTCAGGTTCTGCTCGAGTTGGAGTATAGCGACCTGACGTAAGCGAAGCACTTCTGCAAAACGCCGGCTATCCGGCGCCGAGCGACGCGGAGCGACCCGTTGGAACCATTCGAACATGAACTGCGGCCGTCTCCTTCCAGACGGGGACCGGCCAGTCGTAGGCGGTCGGCCAAGGAAGCGGCGAGTCCTCGCACGACGACCGCCTACCTGATGCAATGGTCGAACGAGTTCACCGGGCGGTTGTTACCTGGAGCTTGTAACGCCCGAACGCGGGGTGTTGTGCGTCTGGAACCGGCACATGAAATCGATATCCTCAAGGCGGATTTCCTCGCCTGCAGCTACCATGTCGCGCAGTTCGTCTATCAGGTCTACCGTGGTTCGCAGGTTCATCGTCGACGAGTCGGCATTTACCCAAGACGTCGCGCTGGCCGTCGAGACCAACCGCGCGGTGGGCCAGGTGCTGGCGCAGGTACAACGACTACGTTTGCGAAAATAGCTGACTATTCGGTCATGTCGAAGGAGCAAAACGCATGTTCGGCCCGACGGTGCTCGACCTCGCCCGGTTTCAGTTTGGCTTCACGATATCCTTTCACATCCTGTTCCCTGCCATTACGATCGGCATGGCCAGCTATCTGGCCGTCCTTGAAGCGCGCTGGCTGCGCACCCGCCAGAACGTTTATCGCGATCTCTATCACTTTTGGCTGAAAATCTTCGCTGTCAATTTCGGCATGGGCGTCGTGTCGGGGATCGTGATGGCCTACCAGTTCGGCACTAACTGGTCTCGTTTCGCGGGAGCGCGGGGCCAACCTTGTTCCATCGAAACAGCATGACGCCGAGAAAGCCCGCTTCGAGGAAGATTTGGACGAAGTTGTTCTGTTCGCCGCCACGGTCGTGAACGAAGTAATGCAGCAATCACGCGTTCTCGGTGAGCAGGTATCCCGCATCCTTGCGCGCCGGCCATACCGCGCGTGCTGAGCCGCCATGTGTCTGCAGTTCCGCCTCTATCCATGCGTGATGGTCAGGCGAGATTTCTCGGCCGTCGGCATCAATGATTCGAGCCGGTGACGGACCGTATGTATCGCGCGTCACGACGTAACGCAGAGACGGGTAGTCGGTACGCATCGCGCACATTGTCAGCGAATCAGCGTGCTTCCTGGTCACCGGTGCTGCTGCGACGATCGTGCCCAATACGTCCGTCTGTAGCTCTTACTCTTTGCGCATGTTGGTGCCCTATAGCTTCGAGGGACTCTTGCCGTCACCAGCTCGCATATCGCCGTGAGCGCTGTCTAAGGGCCATGTGCCCCGCTCCCTAATTGGGCAGTGCGTGCTTTCGTAGCAGTGCCCTGATGGCATCGTCGACGGTCGATCGGAGCACATACTCCGGACTTTGCGGAAGCAGCGCGGCGAACGCTTCACTCAACGAGTAAGCGACCTCAGCCACATCGCGCTCGCGAACGATTACCCTCAATCCAGCGGTAAGCTCGGCTTCAAGTTCACGATCGTTGATTCGGAGTTCGATAGTAGCCATCGTCTCATCTCCTAATGCGATGCGTCGGTTTCCTCACTCGTGGTCACGAAGATCCGACAAGGATTCTTCGAGCATGTCCGCCGCGTCGAAATGGAGTTGCACAATGGCCTCGGCAGCGGCTCGCCGTTGGGCATCTTTCGCGACTCGGCAGAATCACGCAAAACGTTCATCGCTGCCCGCAGAGCAAGTGCTGGAGTCAAACTGGACACGGTTTGTTTTCCGCGTTTTCAGTGGCCAACCACTGCGCCAAGGCCGATTTCGTCAGCAACGCTTTTCAGGCGCTTATCACGCGTCCAAACTGTGACGCCGGGCTGGAGGCGTGCGGACGCTAGCAGCGACGCATCGACATATCCGATGCCACGATTAAACAGACCTTCCCGCTCGATAAGAAAAAAAATCTCTTGCGGCGTCGCGACGGGTGCGCTCGGCAAATCGAGCAGCGCGCCGAGCACCACTTTACGATTGCGCAAGCTGCCGAGCGAGATTTCGCCGATCACATACGGGTGAGCCAGCACACGTTCATCCGTTAGAAGGGCGGCGAGCACAGGATCGGCCGCACTAATATGGTCAATCCAGACCGACGTATCAACGAGGATCATTCAGCGTTCTGCGGGCGACGAGGTGCGCCAGTGATCCCCGGCTCGCTTCCCCCAAGATTCGCAAGTCGCTTTGCGGCTTCTCGCTGAATCAGCGCCTTCAGTGCCTCACGCACGAGCGCAGTCTTTTCTTCTACGCCTGTATAGGCCTGCGCCTTGGCGATCAAGTCATCATCAAGCGCAATGGTGGTTCGCACGATCAGCTCCTATTCTGTCTGCACGAATTTTCGCATCAAATGATGTTCGAAACAATGCCCGCGCCGTGCTTCCATGGCCTTGCAAAGCCGCGTCCGGAGGCGGGAACAGTGGGAGCAAACGGCTGTGCTGCTGCCTCATCGGCGATGCCACGCACGCTCATCTTGTTGATGATCCTGCTGCCGCTTCGATCCCGTGCGTAACGTGTTCGCTCACTTCCCCTGCCCCCATTCAAAGCCATTCAAAAAACGACACGTTTAACCGCGTTCGCAGAATCGGTGATGTCCCGCCCGAAACCGGCGACCGTGTTACAGGCGGTCAAACCGACCAGCGCCAGGATCATAGTCAACAAGAGTACAAAACGCCCGGCCATTTCCCTTCTCCCTTGTGCAGTCATTTGTGGATCTGAGGACTTCTGTTAGCAACGTATATCGGCTATCGCGACCCTTCACTTTAGCAAGCGCATTCCGGCGACCTTTGGAGCGGCAACATCGAAGGTGGCGGTGTACTCGCAATCCGCAACGTGGCCAGCCCGCTCGATGACGCAGTCGGCAAAATCAGCCCTTTCCGATGCCGCGAAGACACGAAGAGCTTTTCGAATCGTGTCCGCCGCCTCGATCACCAATCCTTCGTCCCAAGCATCGAGTCAAGGATCTCCTTGATCTCTCCACGGCTGACGTCGTAGCAGCGCGCAAGCCGTGGCGCAACGCTCGGCGGTGGTCTCGAAGTGGCGCTCGCGGCCCGCTCGGGTACACGCAAAGCCTGCTGACAAAACCTTCGGCGAGGACGTCGTCGCTTTCAGCGATCTCGTCGACGAGGCCGAGCGCGAGCGCTTCCTTCGCGCCGATATGACGGCCGCTCAACATGCTGCGGTCGAACGGCGACTATCGCGACGCTACGGCGACCATAAGCCCCTGGCCGAGCCTCGCCTCACGATAAGTGTTGACGCTTCGGGCTTTGCCGACGTTCCCGACGTGTGGCTGCTGCGCTTCGCCTTTGCTATCGTTCGCGACGCGGTACAGATACTTGTCGGCGACCTGGAATTGTGGATGAGTCTTCGCGACCCTTCTCTGCCCGCCACTCCGACAGCTTATCTTTGTCCGTATCCGAGTGTGAAGCGGACTCTGCCGTCGTGCTGTTCTCGACGAATCGTTGCAGTCAACCTTACACGGTTCGCGAGATGCCTCGCGCCTCTTTCAGCGTCGATCTGCAACGAAACAAGGCGACAATCTTTGAGGCGACCTCCCGTCCGCCGTGTGTTCGAGATCGCAATGCGAGAGCGTGTGTCGGGCTCGCGCGGAAATACGATAGCTGCGTTGGGTGGCGTGGACGCCTAGCGGGCATCCGAGGATGTCGGCAACGTGCGTATCGTTTAGCTTTCTCGGCGCATGCACTAACTCGTGGTGGTAGCCGGCGCCAATACTGAAGGCCGTGAAAGCGTCACCGATGACAGTGGTTCAACTCGCTGCCAACAAACAGCGCCTTGCTCGCTACCTCAGTTTCTTCTCGAGTCCTCGTCCAGCGAATGTACGCTCCAGACTTTCGCAAGCAACCATTGAAACAGCGACTGACCTTTTTTCTCCTCGTCAGGCCCCGGTGTCGCAAGTTTGCCGATCTTGTCTTGCCGATAAGCCAGTAGCTGACACATCTGCTTCGCAACGTCTGGGTGGTCTTTGAGGAAAGAAGTCATGTCGTCCTTGCCAAGCTGGAAGAGGACCGACGGCGTAAGAGTTGAGATGGACACTTGCATCGCAAGCCCGGCGAGCAGACCTGCTTCGCCGAACGCCTCTCCCGGTCCGACGCGAGCGATTTCGCGACTGCTTGACGCTTCGACGATTGACACCGATAGCACGCCCGAGTGCACGATTGAGAGGCTATCCGGCACAGTGTCGGGTGCCAAAACTTGATGATTTGCCTGGTATTCGTGCCTGGAGAGCCGTTTCGCCAGTCTTGTGACTTCCTCGACAGACAGGCTGTCGAACAAGCTCACTCGCCTCAACAGAGCCTCCTTTTCGTCACGAGAGGTAAGGGCCGGGGCCGGCACGCCCAGAGCGCGTAACCCGACGCCTGCGGCGGCAAGATGCCGAAAGCATAGGTCGAACAGTTCGCTGGATACGGCAAGCTTCTTGTTCATGTCGTCCACGAACGCTACTACTTCATACTGCACCGAATTTGCGGTGGTACGCTTCATACGAGCAAAGGGAGCCGGCGTCGCCAGGATAACGTTGCAGCCAGTGAGCGCACGCCCCAGGGCGTCCAGCACAGTCTTCGGCCGCGCCTCGGGCTCGATCTCGAGGACGAGCGAGAGCCCGTGGACATCTCCCGGCCTGCTGTTGTTCGTGATTTTCGCCTTCGCTGCGACAGCGTTCGGCACGATGAGCGTGTTTCCCTGGCCGGTCAGCAGGTGTGTCGCGCGCCAGTTCATCTCGACCACCTTGCCCTCGACGTCATCAATCGTCACCCAGTCACCTATTGCATAGGGCTCCGTCGTGTTGATGACAATGCCCGCAAAGACGTCACTGAGGGTGCTCTGTATGGCGAGGCCCAACACGATGGCGAGCGCGCCCGATGTCGCGACGAGTCCGCGTACAGGCAGTTCGAGCACGAAGCCCAGGGCGGCCACTGATGCAGCGAGGAAAACCACGGCACCGAACACATCCGAAAACAGACGCTGCTTTCGCCAAGCACGCGGAAGCAACAGGGTGTCAAGCGCGAGAGTGAGCAGACGCGCACCCATCAGCCACCAGATGATTTCGAGGAGCTGCCCCAACCAGTGCAGCTCGACTACGTCGGCGTAGGGCGCTTGTGTGAAAGGGCTCAGGCCGGACCCGAAGAGTACCCAGCTCAACGCGAAGAATAGCGCGAGCCGGATGAAAAGCCGGGTCAGGTCGTGCTCAGGGAGTCGCGCACGCCACACGACGACGTCAACGGCGACAATACTTAGGCCTAAGATAAGGGGGTATTTCACGAGTGCTCCTCTCAAGGCACGACTTCGAGAGAATACGCACTTGGCGGCAACTACGCCCCGAAAATAGAGTACGCGTCGCATGCGTACAGCCAGGGTTGCCGGTGCACGCCGCTCGTTATAGAAGTTTAGCTGCGGCCCTCACTCGTCGCTTCTGCTACTTCTTGAGGGCCTGCAGCGCACTTGCCACCGCGTCTTCGTTCGGTAATGACCCGGCATTGCTCTGAAGAAGGTCGCGACTCGCCACAAGTTCGCTTGCTCCTATGTCGGTTGAAGGTGTTTAGCGGACCGCGTCCGTACCAGGAGAAGCGGAACCGCGCTTCACGGCGGTATCGACATCAGTTCTCGTCAGGAGTCAATGCCGACTCGTAGTCCTGTCCGCCGTAAAAGACGCCGACGATGACACTAGAGCACCCTCGACGAGGTACGCAATGACTGCGCGCTTGCGAAAGCGTGATGCGTAGACCGGGCTCAAATCGGCGCGTGCAACACCGCGTTCCGGGAAGCTTTGCAGCTTCATGCAATAGTCCACGATCGCGTCAACATATGTGCTTCCGCAACGGGCGCGCCATCAGCTATGCGTTGTTCCAAATCGATGAGTTGCGCCCGCGCTTCGAAAGGGAATTGAATACTCCACGTCATCCGCGGCCTGCGCGTGCACTAACAAGTCGCGCACGGACTTCGTCGGCGGACAGTGCTCGGTCGGGATTCTGTCGAAGTGCTTTCGCCGTCGGAACCACTTCATTTCGCAGCCACGTCTCGATTGCGCGATCGCGATCGCGCTCGCGCAGCATTTTACTGTCGGAGGCATAGTCGCCACGGGCGGCCTTCACTCGCACGAACTCAGGCATTTGGTTGGGTAACGTGTTGCTCATCTGTTGTGTAGTCCGCATGACTACCTCCATCCGTCGGATTAAACCCTACTCGCTGTCAGCCTCGTACACGACCCCCTACCACCTTCAGTTAGTTAGGGTGGGAAACAGTACGGAGAGCGTCGCTGAATGTGCCACCGCCTCCGGCCAGTGTTAACCCGAAACAGGACATTTTTTGCTTGCAATGGCGCGTCGTTGCAACACAGAATGTAAGCGATTACACGACGCAAGACGCTTCAGATGCGATGGGACGCCCACTGCAGGTGTCAAGAGTGTCTGATTATGTAACCGCTAACATCCGCGCTTATGGCAACGTCATCCGCACACCAGCAACCGCGCATCGCCGTCGTCGGCAGCGCGAACATGGATCTTGTGGTCCACACGCCGCGCCTTCCGACGCACGGCGAAACGCTGCTCGGCGGCAGCTTCGAAACCTGCGCGGGCGGCAAGGGGGCAAACCAGGCGATCGCCGCCGCGCGTCTCGGCGCGGTGGTGACGATGGTCGCCTGCGTGGGTGACGACTCATTCGGCGCGTCGCTGCTCAACGGGCTGGCGGCCGACTGCATCGACACAGCGATACGCATCGTCTGGCATCGACGGCGACCGGTATCGCGATGATCACCGTCGCTGCCGACGGCGCCAATACGATCGTCGTCGCGCCAGGCGCGAACGCACTGCTCGCGCCAGCACATGTCGACGCCGCACGGGACGACATCACGCGCGCCGACATGCTCGTGTGTCAGCTCGAAGTGCCGCTCGACACGATTCGCCGCGCCATTGGCATCGCGGCGCAAAGCGGCATTCCCGTGCTGCTTAATCCCGCGCCCGCGCAGGCCCTCGGCGACGCGCTTTACGCTCAAGTGGATTTCCTCGTCGTCAACGAGACGGAAGCGCATCAACTCACGAACATCGCCGTGAGCGATCCGAACGGCGCGCGCGCCGCGGCGAGCGTGTTGCGCGCGAAAGGCGCGCGCACGGTCATCGTGACGCTCGGCGCAGGCGGCGTCTTTCATGCAGGCGTGGAAGGCGAAGGCCACGCGCTCGCGCCGCGCGTCGAAGCCGTCGATACAACGGCCGCCGGCGACACCTTCGCGGGCGGTTTTGCCGCCGCGCGCGTGCGCGGCGCGAGCGTCGCCGATGCGATCGCGTTCGCGCAACGTGCCGCCGCCATCAGCGTGACGCGCAAAGGCGCACAAGTTTCGATTCCGACGCTCGCCGAAGTCGACTCGCTCGCATCCCTTTGCTGAAACGCCCATAACACGACACGGAGACAAGCCTTATGCCCACCACCCCCACGCACGAACAGGCGCCGCCACGCGTGCGCCGCGCGCAGATCGTCGCACTCACGCTGCTGATGGTAAGCGGCATCGTCAATTATCTGGATCGCGGCACGCTCGCCGTCGCCAATCCGCTGATTCGCGCGGATCTCGGGCTTTCGCTCGGGCAGATGGGCCTGCTGCTTTCCGCATTTTCGTGGAGCTATGCCCTCTTCCAGTTGCCGGTGGGCGGGCTCGTCGATCGCGTCGGGCCGCGCAAGCTGCTCGGCATCGGCCTGATCGTATGGTCGCTCGCGCAGGCGGCGGGCGGCGTCGTCTCGACGTTCGGCTGGTTCATCCTCGCCCGCATCGTGCTGGGCATCGGCGAAGCGCCGCAGTTTCCGTCCGCCGCGCGCGTCGTGTCCAACTGGTTTCCGCTGCGCTCGCGCGGCAAGCCGACCGGCATCTTCAACTCGGCATCGCCGCTCGGCACAGCGCTCGCGCCGCTGTGCCTTTCCGTGCTCGTCGTCGAGTTTCACTGGCGCTGGGCATTCATCGTGACAGGCGCGCTCGGCCTCGTGGTCGCGGCCGTGTGGCTCGCGGTGTATCGCGACCCGAACAAGGCGGCGATGACGGACGACGAGCGCCGCTATCTCGAGGGCGATGAACTCGACACGAAGCCCGCGCCGACGGTCACGTTCGCGGACTGGCGTTCGCTCTTCTCGCACGGCACGACGTGGGGCATGCTGATCGGCTTCTTCGGTTCGGTCTATCTCAACTGGGTGTATCTGACCTGGCTGCCCGGTTATCTGACGATCGAACGCCACATGAGCCTCATGAAGACGGGCGTGGCGGCATCCATCCCGTTCTTCTGCGGCTTTCTCGGCTCGCTCGTCGCGGGCTGGTTTTCGGACCTCATTACGAGCCGGAGCACGAACCCGGTCAGCAGCCGCCGCAACGCGGTGATCACGGCGATGCTCGGCATGGTCGCGTTCACCATTCCGGCCGCGCTCGTCGAAAGCAACACCATCGCCATCGTCTGCATCTCGGTCGTCATCTTTCTGGCGAACGCGGCTTCCGCGAGTTCGTGGGCGCTCGCGACGGCCGCAGCGCCGCCGAACCGCGTCGGCTCGCTCGGCGCGATCCAGAACTTCGGCGGCTTTCTGGGCGGCGCGCTCGCCCCGATCCTCACGGGCTATATCGCGCAGACGTGGTCCTTCGTGCCCGCGTTGCTGACAGCTGCGGGGATCGCGTTCGTCGGCGCCATGAGTTACCTCTTCTTCGTGCGCAAGCCGATCGAGGACGACAGCGCGCGTGTCGATCCCGTTCGCGCCCAAGCCTGACCTCAACCTCCGACATCCGATATATCGAACCCCATGCAAATCCGCACATCCATCGAAGGCATCGTTCCCGTGATGCTCACACCGTTCGACGCATCCGGCGCGATTGATTACGCCGGCCTCGAACGTCTCATAGAGTGGTACATCGAGAAAGGCTCGGACGCGTTGTTCGCCGTCGCGCAGTCGAGCGAGATGCAGTTTCTTTCGCTCGACGAGCGACGCGCGCTCGGGCGCTTTGTCGTCGAAAAAGTGGCAGGGCGCATTCCGGTCGTCGTCTCGGGACATATCAGCGACGATCTCGATGCGCAAGCCGAGGAACTCAACGTTGCGGCGAAGACGGGCGCGCAAGGCATCGTGCTCGTGACGAACCATCTCGACCCCAAGCGCGAAGGCACGGCCGCCTTCACCGCGAATCTGGAACGCCTGCTCGCGCGTCTTCCCGCCGATATGCCGCTCGGTCTTTACGAATGTCCCGCGCCCTATCGCCGTCTCCTTTCTGACGACGAACTCAAGCGCTGCATCGACACAGGCCGCTTCATCATGCTGAAAGACGTAAGTTGCGACCTCGATACGGTCAAGCGCCGTGTGGCGCTCGCGAAAGGTTCGCCGCTCAAGGTGCTAAACGCGAATGCGGCCATCGCGCGCGACGCGATGAAGGCGGGTTCGGCCGGCTTCAACGGCGTGTTCACGAACTTTCATCCCGATCTGTACAAATGGCTGCGCGAGCACGACGCGGGCAAGACAGCGCAAGACCCTACTCTCGCCGATGAACTCGCGACCTTTCTCGTGTTGTCCGCCGTGTCCGAAGCGCTCGGCTATCCCGCGCTCGCGAAGATCTATCACCAGCGCATCGGCACCTTCGATTCGATCCGCTGCCGCGTGATCGACTACGACGTGCGCGAACGTTTCTGGGCGCTCGACGCGGTGCTCGATAAAATTGTCGCGGGCACTGAGCAGTTCCGCGAGCGGATCGCGGCCTTGTCCGCGCATGCATAAACGGCGGCGACGGTATGATGGATCGTTCCATTGAACGTCGCTTTCATCGTCATGTCTGATTTCGCCGCTGCCCGTACTCCGACCAGCCGCGCGCGCCGCAACACGGGCCGCACCGTCCTTACCGACGTCGCAAAACGCGCGGGCGTTTCGACGGCGACGGTTTCGCGCGTCTATAACGAGCCGGACAAGGTTTCGGACAGCGTGCGCCAGCGCGTCGAACAGGCGGCACTCGAACTCAACTGGTTTCCGAACGCGGCAGGACGCGCGCTCGCTTCGACGCGCAGTCACATTGCCGGAATCATCATTCCGACGCTCGACGATCAGGTGTTCGCGTCACAAGTGAGCGGCATGCAGGCGGCGTTCGCGACGCGCGGCATCACGCTCGTGCTCGGCTGCTCGAACTACGATCCGCAACAGGCACTTCTCCAGGTCCGCGCGATGCTCGCGCGCGGCGTCGAGGCGATGGCGATCGTCGGTGAAGCGCATCCCGAAGAAGTCTTCGACGCGCTGCGGCTCTATCGCGTGCCGTATGCGGTGACGTATGCGTACCGTGAAGGCAGCCCGCACGATTGCATCGGTTTCGACAATCGGGCGGCTTTCGCCGAAATCACCGAGCATTTGATCGGCCTCGGACATCGGGCGTTTGCCGTGTGCGTGCAGCCCACGCGCGACAACGACCGCGTGCAGGCGCGCGTCGCGGGTATCCGTGCGGCGCTCGAACGGCACGGGCTTGCGGTGCGGCCCGAATATCTGCTCGAAGGTGAATCGTCGATCGGATTCGGCAGGCGAAGCCTGCGCGCGATCTGGCAGTCGACGGGTGAACGTCCCACGGCGATCATCTGCGGCAACGATCACATTGCGCTAGGCGTGCTGCGCGAAGCGGACGATCTCGGCATCGACATTCCTGGCGAGTTGTCCGTGACCGGTTTTGACGATCTCGCGATCGCGAGCGAATTGCGTCCGTCGCTAACGACAATGCGCGTCGATACTGCCGAGATCGGACGTCTCGCCGCGCAACATCTGCTCGATGCGCTCGACGGCGCGCCGTCGCGCCGCGGCCACGAAGTACGTGCGGTGCTCCAGGTGCGCGCTTCGACCGGCCCCTCGCCCCGCTGACAAGCAAGCCGAAACCGCCAGTCGATCTGTCCACTAATCGGCTATGCTACATTCCACGCAGCAATTCCAGAGTGGCTCGCGTTTGTCCTTCGCGCGTCGCATACGTCAGCACGCCGATGTCGATGCCCGTTTCCAGCGCGAGCGCATTGAGCAATGTGGATCTGCCTGATCCGGATTCGCCGTTGATGTACGTGTCACCGCAGCGAAGGAAGGACGGCTTGCCGTCTTTAATCGCAGCGCCCACGAACGACCGAGGAGCGACGGCCTGTCGCGGACTGATGCGTTTTGCGGAGGGCGTGTGATCATGTCAACCGGTTCACCCACGCGTCGGCGCTCCCGGTTCCGTATTCCAATGCTCGAATGGGTCCGCGACTATCGGAGTGCGTGGCTCAAGCCGGACGTCGTGGCGGGTATCACCGCGGCAGCGGTCGTCCTTCCGAAAGCGATGGCTTATGCCACGGTGGCAGGGCTTCCCGTCGAAGTCGGGCTTTATACGGCCTTCGTTCCCATGGTGATCTACGCGTTATTCGGTACTTCACGGCCTCTTAGCGTCAGTACGACTGCAACGCTCGCGATCCTGACCGCCTCTGCGATCGACGGGATTTCTGATGGCGGCGGGACCGTGGCGCTACTGGCCGCAACAACGACGCTCACGTTTTTGGTCGGTGTGATCCTCGCGCTTGCGTCGCTATTACGACTGGGGTTCGTCGCCAATTTCATATCGGACCCCGTACTGACGGGCTTCAAAGCGGGCATCGCCGTGGTCATCGTTCTTGATCAATTGCCCAAGCTGTTCGGCGTCCACGTGACAAAAGGTAGCTTCTTCCACAACGTCTGGGCGTTGGTCGCCGCGCTGCCCCATGCATCGATGAACACGGTCGCCGTGGGCCTCACGACAATCGCGGTCCTCATTGCACTAAAACATTTCTACCCGAAGTCGCCGGCCCCGCTTATCGCGGTCGGATGCGGTATAGGTGCAGTCGCCGCCTTCGGCTTGCAGGCCCACGGCGTCGAGATCGTGGGCCGTATCCCGACGGGACTGCCGCCGTTCGAGAAGCCGGACCTGTCGCTCATCGAGGGCCTTTGGGCCGCGGCGGCGGGAATCGCACTCATGAGTTTTACCGAAACGACTGCCTGCGGACGTGCGTTCGTCCAAAGCGGAGAGTCGCTCCCGTCGCCCAACCGTGAACTGCTAGCGACGGGCTTGAGCAATATAACGGGCGCGCTGTTCGGTTCCATGCCAGCGGGCGGGGGGACAAGTCAGACAGCAGTCAACCGGCAGGTGGGCGCACATTCGCAGCTCGCCGAGCTGGTGACTGCCTGCGTCACGCTCGGCACCATGCTTTTTCTTGCACCTTTTATCGGACTCATGCCGCATGCGACCCTCGCAGCAGTGGTAATCGTCTACTCGATCGGGCTCGTCAAGCCAGCAGAGTTTCGCGCGATTCTCGCCGTTAGACGCACCGAGTTCGTCTGGGCGATCGTGGCGCTCGTGGGCGTGATATTGCTCGGCACGTTGAAAGGCATTCTCATTGCGGTCGTCGTTTCGCTCGTGGCACTCGCCCACCAGGTGTCCGACCCACCTGTTCACGTTCTGCGGCGCAAACATGGAACCAACGTGTTCCGCCCTGCCTCCGACGAGCACCCCGACGACGAACAGTATCCTGGCTTGCTGCTATTGCGGCCCGAGGGACGGATCTTCTTCGTGAATGCTTCCAACGTCGGGCAAAAGATTACCGCGCTGATTAAGCAAACACGCCCCGAGGTAATCGTGCTCGACATGCGGTCGGTCTTCGACCTGGAATATTCGGCCATGAAGATGCTGACCGAAGGCGAGAAGAAATATCGCGAGGCCGGAGTCAGTTTATGGCTAGTCGGACTCAACCCGGCGGTATATGGAGTAGTACAGAATTCGCTACTCGGAAAAACCTTGGGCCGCGAGCGCATGTTTCTTAATCTCGAGCAGGCCGTCGCCGCGTGGCTTGACATGCAGAAACGGCGTGCCCATTGAAGCCAGTCAGACGCTAGCGGGAGCACACCATGTCGCAAAACGAACCCGGTCCGGTTCTCGATCCAATCGACCGAGTGTCCGAGATCATCTTCGGTGTGCTTATGGCGCTCTCGTTCACGGGCGCTCTCAGCGTTTCGACCGCCGGGCGACAGGAAATCCGCACCTTGCTGTTCACTGCGCTAGGTTGCAACCTAGCCTGGGGGCTCGTCGATGCGGTCATGTACCTCCTTCGCACGGCCACCGACCGACGCAGGAAGAAAGCGCTTCTCGTACGGCTACGGAACGCCGAGAATGAGCAGGAGGCATACCGTCTGATACAGGATGCGCTACCGCAACTGATTTCGAATGTCATGCCCCCTGCTGCGCTACAGGCGCTGCATCGGTCCCTGCTAGCGGTGCACGAGCCGCCTCATAAACTGGTATTCCGCGATTACTCGGCAGCAGCGGGAATCTTTCTTCTCGTGGTACTTGCAACCCTTCCAGTCGTGATCCCGTTCATCTTCATACCGAAGGTTATCGTCGCGCTACGTGTCTCGAACTTGCTGGCGGTCGCAATGTTGTTCATAGGCGGCGCGGCGCTTGGGCGTTACGCCGGCGGGAAGCCGTGGGTGTACGGTCTCGCGTTGTCGGCACTAGGCGTCGCACTGTTTTCGATCATCATCGCGCTTGGGGGCTGACCCACGACTTTCACGCGCGGAAACCCTATCGAAACCGTAACTTGGCGCCGCCGCGTATCTACACGCATTCGCGCGGACAGGATTCGTCGTCGGTCCACTCCCGGTTGATGATGCTGGCGCAGTCGCCGTCGGAGGACTTTGCGACACCGATTCTTCGATAAGGTAGCCAGTCGAGGTAAGAAAGATGGCGAGCAACATGACGAATGCCATAGCGGTCACCTTCAACGTTATTCGCCAGCGCACGGGAGGTACGAGTTTTCGTTGCAGTAGATGGACAGGCGTGTCGACAGCTTTCAATTGCAACGACTTCCTGCTGACATCTTTACGATAGTAGACGGAACCATCTCGTACAAGGCAGTGACCCGCCACGCTCGAAAAAGGGGAAGACGAGGCCTTGCTCTTGAGATGGGCTACGCGCGGCAAGCCGATCCAGGTCTTATCGTGCAGTCAACAGGCATCGCGGCAATGCCGATCTCGTGCAGTGGGACGAGACGGTAATCTCAGCAATCCGGGTGCAATTTATCCCAACGGCGCTGGTTCCTGTCACCATGGACTGCGGGTTAGTAGACGCTCGTTATTATCGGAGGAAGCTTCCTTGGGCCTCGCTGCCACGAGCATGCCCGCGCGCAGCGCAAACGGTCGCAGACAACCACCGGCCAGCACATCGCAAGGGTTGGTCGCAATGACAGAGATCGCGTCGGGTGCGACCGGAAGCTGTCCGACCCACGGGTTTCGTGGCGATCTCCGCATTGATCTGAGCAAATCCAGACGGGGTGACCCTTGCTTCGCGCCGGCAATGATCAGGACGATGTTTGCGTTGCGCGCGTGCTCTCAGTCCCCCGAGGACGCGTGGTTGTGCCCCCAGAACGCTGCAGCGTGAGCGATGTTTAGCACCTGTCCTTCCGCCCGTACCGGCTCAAAATCAATGAGAACGATCTTCTAGCTCGGGATGGCCACGGCTGCAAGCAGGGCCGCCAACCGCCAACAGTCCTGCGCCGGCGCTGACGATCTTGGGTTGTCGCTCGACACCGGGCGGCTGCAATCGCTTCCTCCCGAGTGCTTAGGCGTCGCGGCGCTCATCCTCCAGCGACTTAACGAGCGAAGCGGTTGCGAAGGAAGGGTTAACGGAACGCCCGCGGGAAGCGGGCGTCAAGAACTGCTGTGCAAGGGTGGCGCGCACTGCCACCGCGCCATTAATCGGCATAGCAAGTTAAACGAGCGTACGCCAAGGTTCAGGCCTCGGATGTGAGCGAGTTTCTGGGCAGCGCGTCTCAACGACATTTCGCCAAACATCTAGCAGCGCCCCGTTGCAAACGGTCAGAAGCGCAACATGCCTGCCACTTTCTCCCACAACCTCGCCCATTTTGCTGCTTGGACTTTGGCCGCAGACGTTTTAGCCGACACCAACCGTTCCACCGCCTTGCTGGCACGGCGCTGAGCATACATTCGGCGCTGGTTCTTGCTGCGTCTAACGTCGCCTGCAGCCATAACAGACCCCGCGCCTTCGTTGTGCGATGAATGATTGATAACGTATCCCCTTGGTCCGCGCAAGGGCACTTCGCTGTTCTTGAAGGCTACGTTAGAACGGCGATGCGAAGAACGGCTCACGCTTCTCAGCGTTTCAGTTGTACTGCGGACGACCTCCCGGGACGGAAGCTTACAAGTTAAAAACGGTGACGTACGCCGACGGTAGCCTCGACCTGATTTGATGTCGACGAGGGCGAACTCACACCGTTGATCCAGGCGACCCCCAGAGGGTTTCCAGCCCTCGCGCTCACGCTTTGATAGGTGCTTTGGATATAGACGTCCGTGCGTTTTGAGAAAGCGTAGTTCGCGAGCGCGCTCACTTGATTCCAGTGCGGAGCACCCCCGGCGGCGTTGCCTCCGGCGCGCGAGTAGGTGTAGGCGGCCGCCAGCATAACGGCCGGTGTTAAAGCGAACCGAACGTTGCCCTCATAGTTCTGGAAGTGGGTGTTGAAGCCGGTCAGGAACAGCTCGGTGAGATTCGTTTGCGTATAAACGACGCCCGCCACCAACGGACCGAACGCATAGTTGACGCCTCCGCCCCACGTCTGTTGCCTGCGTGCGAGTGCGCCCAACGGTACCGCGGTTGGAGTGAGCGTCCCCGATAAGGAGTTTCCAAGCGTATCGGTGACTGCCCCGCCCGTGTTCAATTGCGCCGGTGTGGCAGCCGAATTATTCAGGTGGAGGTACCCCGCGCCGAAGTTCAACGGTCCCCAGCTGTACGACGCGCCGACACTGTACGCCCGGTTGTTCGCGAACCCCCCAGCCAGGTTGGAGAAGCCGTAGAGCGCGCCGATCTTGAAGCCGGCGAAATCCGGACTCGAATACTTAACCGAATTATTAATCTGGAACGAGTCGTTCAGATTGTCGACGTCGAACGGGTGCGCAAAGTGTGTACCGCCGTATTGCGTTCCGGTCAACGAGAGCGGCCCGACGAAGTCAACCATTCCGTCGGTTTGACGCCCCAACGTGAGCGAGCCAAAGGCACGGCTGGCCACTCCCACGTACGCTAAGCGGTTGAAGATGCGGTTTGCCGACGAGAACTGGCCGTTATTGATATTGAAGCCATTCTCAAGATTGAAAATAGCCTGCAATCCGCCGCCGAGATCTTCCGCCCCGCGCAGCCCCCAGCGACTGTACTGCACGCCTCCGCTAGTCATCTGCCAGTTGCTGTGCCCACCGGCTCCGGTGCCGGTGATCTGGCTGTTTGTATAGGTGATGCCTGCATCGATCAGTCCATACAGCGTCACGTTGCTCTGTGCTTGTGCCGCGCCGGACAGCGTAGCCAACGCCGCGCCGGCTATCAGGGTTCTCTTCATTTGTTACTCCAGGGTTTGAACAGTGTTTTGCATTAAACGCTTCACGCCACCCCGTACCCGCGACTGTCATCTCTTTGGAGGAGTTCTGTCGTCATAAAACGATACCGTCAATTCGCTATCCGAAGCCATCAGATTGCGCGGGCATGTCGCCGGATAACAACGTGCGCTGCTTTTTGCACTTGAAATTCGGCGCCGCTATCCGGGCAACATATTGTTTTCATTCGTTATCCTTTTAATGCGAACGGCCGTCTCAATAAACAGGGTTTATTCTTCGACTTGTTTTTTGCAAGTTAGCCGCTAACCTAAGGCTGCTCGGCTTAAACTTAAGCTGGGTATTGGAACTCCACGGATTCACCCGCTTCGGCGGGTGTTTTTTCTCCCGGCGAGTTCGACCGGTGTTCGCAACCGTTACTGGTGTCGATCATCTTCGAGATGCTGCGTTATTAACTCCGCAAGCATCCCGTTCATGCCTACGGGTCTTATCTGTTCCACACTGGAGAACTTTGATGCAAAGACGGAGCTTCATGCGCAAGTCCACTGCCGCCCTAGCACTCGTAGGCCTTGCATTAGTTGGCTGCACGACCAACAGAAATGCTGGAAGCGAGCAGGCTGCGGGTGCGGCTGACCTGCACCGGTCTATTGACGCCGACGTCGACAGCACGCTACAGCGTCTCTACACGACGGTGAGTGGCTCGCGCGAACTAGTGGCTAAAGCCAGTGGCGTGCTCGTGTTCCCATCCGTCATTCAGGCGGGCTTCGTTGTCGGCGCCCAGTATGGCAAAGGGTCCCTTCGGGCGGGCGGTCATACTGTCGGGTACTACAGCACGACTTCTGGCTCGGTTGGCTTACAGGCAGGGGCGCAGTCCAAAGCGATCATTTTTCTGTTCATGACTCAGGACGCGCTCACCAAATTCCGAAGCTCCAACGGCTGGTCGGCCGGCGCGGATGCATCCGTGGCGCTCGTCAGGATGGGCGCGAACGGCACCATTGACACCACCACCGCGAGCAAGCCAGTACAAGCTTTCGTGTTGACAAACGCCGGCCTTATGGCAGACGCCTCGCTGGAAGGTACCAAGGTTTCGCGATTGACCGAGTGAGCGGCGACAAGGCCTGGGCTTCGAAGTGCAACCAAAGGAACTTTCGCTGAACCGGGAAGAATGCGGCATGGCGCGCCCAGATCGTCGCGCCCGGCAGCCGCTTAAGCCTCACCCTTGCGGGTGGACTTTCTCCGCCCTTAATAGCGCGGGACTTCCCCTACACATCGCGCACAGGACGCCTCCACGATGAGGGACCTTGGACGTTTCTTCAATCCCAGGAATCGCGACTGTGTATCGAGTGACCGTTGTTTCTCCGACAGGTGACGACAGCAATGCAATCCGATCACTGACCGCGATGGGTCGGGATGCGTCAGTCCGCTGCCCTAACTCATCGTTCGAAAGCAGTCGCTGGAATTCAGCGGCGCGGAAGCGGACAGTCGGCAGTGCGTACTTCCGACCCACATAGGACAGCGAAAGTGAACGGAATAAGTGGCCGCTTCCAATGTATAACGGTCGTTCGATCTATTACTAATGGGCACCTTAGCCTGCTGCCGACATTTTCAACGTCCGAGCGACCGGAGGTACGAGTGACGCTTCTTAGCCGGCAAACGTCCGCTCGCCGCCCGTGTGTCAGTCAGACTTCAGTTTGCTCAGCCATCCAAGCGCGTCGTCCACCTACCTCTGGGCACTTGCGAGGCGGCAAAGAGCTTGAAACCATGGAAGGCAAATTTGTTTCCCGCCGACGCTGCCAATGTTCAAAGGCTTTGGTGCAGGGAGTGACTGGCTCGGAACCGAACGGCCGCACGCTCTACGAAGTGCAGCTCGATTTCGAAGCGTGAAGGTCAGTCGTGAGACATCCGAGGCCGATGAGCGTCTTTTCGATGGCCACGTCCAGCGGCGTATGCGGCTCGTGCCCGAGCGTCTGCACAAGCCGCGCGTTATTTAGATGCACCGGCGTCGCCCATAGATAGCGCATTTCCTGAAGCTCCCTGAACGTTACATTGAACGGCGCGGCGAGCGCGAGCAGCCACCACGGAAAGCCGCCAACGGATGGCTCGTGCCCGGTGCGGCGCGCCACCACGCGACGAATCGCATCGACGAAGCGCGTGCCGTCTTCGTCCCAATGGCCGCCCATGTGGAAGCGTGCGAAAGCATCGAGCGAATGGCGGTGCGCAAGCAGTTCGACCATAGTGCGCGCCACATCGGGCAGATACGCCCACTGATGCCCGATGCCGCGCGCCCCCGGATTGCTGATCTTCGTGACCGGCTTTCCGGGCTTCACGAGTCCTTGCGCGAGCCAGTTATTGCCCGCTTTGGGCCCGAAAAAATCGCCCGCGCGCACGATCAGCACGCGGGTGCCTTCCATGCTCGCGTGTTGCAGGCGCGCTTCCATTTCCACGCGAATCGCGCCTTTTCTCGTGACGGGATGCTGCGGCGCGTCTTCGTCGATGAACGGAAACGCGTCCGGCCCGAAGTTGTAGACCGTGCCCGGCAACACGATGGTCGCGCCCTGGGCCTTCGCCGCCGCGATGGTGTTGTCGATCATCGGCAGCACGAGTTCCGCCCAGCGCTTGTAGCCAGGCGGATTTACCGCGTGCACGACCACGGACGCACCCCGCGCCGCGCGCATCACGTCGGCCGCGTTCATGGCATCGCCCTGAATCCATTCGATGCCGTCGCCCTTCGATGCCCCCGCGCCACGCCGCAGCCCGCGCACGCCCCAGCCGGCATCGCGCAGTTGCCGCGCGACTTCCCCGCCGATGCCGCCCGTCGCCCCGAGTACCAGAACCATTTCGCCTTGCGCCATGTCACGCCCCGTAAGTTGTCGATGGAGTCATTCTCCCCGCTTCGCGAGCACATTAAAATTGGCGAACTTCGTTGATCAGATATACAAAAATGTATGGAAAACGACATCGGCTGGGAGCTTTACCGGACGTTTCTCGCGGTGCTGCGCGAAGGGTCGCTGTCGGGTGCGGCGCGCGCGCTTGGCATCACGCAGCCGACGGCGGGGCGTCACGTCGAAGCGCTCGAACGGGCGCTTGCGGTGGGTCTCTTCACGCGTTCGCAGAACGGGCTTCGGCCAACCGACGTCGCGCTTGCGTTGCAGTCGCACGCCGAAGCGATGCAGAGCACGGCGGCATCGCTCAAGCGCGCCGCGAGCGGCCACGCGGGCGACGATGGCGCGGGCGTGCAGGGTGTCGTGCGCGTATCCGCGAGCGAAGTGGTCGGCGTCGAGGTGCTCCCGCCGGTCATCGCGGCGCTGCGCGAGCGGCATCCACATTTAATTGTCGAACTCGTGCTGTCGAACCGCGTGCAGGACCTGCTGAGGCGCGAAGTGGATATCGCCGTGCGCATGGTGCGTCCGCGCCAGACGCAACTCGTCGCGCGGCGCGTCGGCGTGATCGACGTCGGGCTTCATGCACGGCGCGACTATCTCGATCGTCACGGCACGCCGCGTAGCATGGCGGCGCTCGCCGAACACGCGGTCATCGGCTACGACCAGCCCAACGCGTTCATTCGCGATGTGAGCCGCACGTTGCCGGGTTTTCATCACGCGACGTTTTCAATGCGCGCCGATAGCGATCTCGCGCAACTGGCGCTGGTCCGCGCGGGCGCGGGCATCGGCGGATGTCACGTCGCCATTGCGCGCCGCGATGGCCTCGTGCGCGTGCTGTCGAAGGCGTTCGCGCTCCAACTCGAAACCTGGGTGACGATGCACGAAGATCTGCGCGCGAGCCCGCGCTGCCGCGTTACCTTCGATGCCCTCGCTGACGCGCTCGAACAGTACGCGCGATAACGCCGCGACTGCCAAGTAGCGGATCCGGTTAGCGGGCGCGGCGTGCTTGAAGCGGTTTCCAAGCTGGACGGCTTTGGACTGACTCTTAGGGTTGAGAGCCTAAAGCACGGCGCCACGATCTTGCCTCGCGTCTCGCAGACGAGGTCAGGGGCGACCTGCGCCCGGCGCGATCGCCGGTGTCGAACGTCAAATCGACGCACTCATTAGTCGGGACGAGTTGGCGCATGCCTGCCGACTGCCGGTCACGCTCCGATACGGCGTGCAGAGGTCGACCCGCACAATCGCCGTTCTGCGTCGGCATGACGTCCAAGGCCGCTTCCCGGTTGGAGCAGACAGCTGAATGTCCGTCGCGCCAGGCGGTTGGATGGCCGAAATTGGCGGGTTCCGGAAGTGGCGCAGCCATTTAGCGCCCTAGACGATGCGATTGAAGACGGACCTTTGTTGCTTACTATTTGCTGCGAGCCACTGTGTGATGTAGGAAGGATCGCTCGCAACCTACGACGCCATCCGTCTCTGCCGAAAAAAGCTCGCGTGAGCTGGGCGCCACAGTGCCTTCCGGCGAACAAGGGCGCGGTACAGGTAAAAATCCAGTGACCCGGGAAACCGTGCGTCTTCATGGCAGTGCAAGACCCCATTTACGGGCATAGCGCCGGTACCCGCGTCGCACCAGTGCATCGAAAGCTGGCTGGTGCACAGAACTCCCCATAAATGGGCATGCAACCGCAAAGCTGTCGCGCGAAGCGGCGATTTTCGGTTGGCACGGTTTACGCATAGTCAACCATGCAAGGAGCCGGCGCGTCATCCGGTTCATCGAACAATCTGCAAATGGACGGCTAGGGTTCCGGTCTGCTTCACGCGGATGCTGGTCCGAGAGCTGTCGACCTCAGGCGAGGTTACACGGCGGGACAAAAGCCCGGGAGAGAACGCGATGTGTCGCGCTGCTCCCTGCCGTCGCCAACCGTCTCCTCGAGGTCAACCTCATGCGCAAGCTCGCTCGCTTTCTTGGCATCGCCGCAATTTCTGTCGCCGCTATCGCGTCCAGCGCCGCATTCGCCGCGCCGCGCAACGACTTCAAGGTCTGCTGGACCATCTACGCGGGCTGGATGCCGTGGGGCCAGGCCAAGACGCAAGGCATCGTCTCCAAGTGGGCGAAGAAGTACGGCATCAATGTCGATGTCGTCCAGCTGAACGACTACGTCGAGTCCATCAATCAATACACGGCCGGCAAGTTCGACGGCTGCGCGATGACCAACATGGACGCGCTCACGATCCCGGCCTCGGGCGGCGTGGACTCGACGGCGCTGATCGTCAGCGATTTCTCGAACGGCAACGACGGCGTGCTCATGAAGGGCAAGGGCAAGCAGATCGCCGATCTCAAAGGCCAGCAGATCAACCTCGTCCAGTTCTCGGTCTCGCACTATCTGCTCGCACGCGCACTCGAAAGCGCGCACATGAGCGAGCGCGATCTCAAGGTCGTCAATACGTCCGACGCCGATATCTCCGGTGCTTTCGCCACGCCCACGGTGCATAACACGGTCACATGGAATCCGATGCTCGCCGACCTGAAGGCGCAGCCCAACGTCACCGAAGTCTTCGACTCCAGCAAGATTCCCGGCGAGATCATGGACATGATGGTCGTCAACACGAAGACGCTGAAGGACAACCCAGCGCTCGGCAAGGCATTGACCGGCGCATGGTTCGAGATGGTCGCACTGATGCACGGCGATTCCCCCGAAACGACGAGCGCGCTGACCTCGATGGCCAAGGCGTCCGGCACCGATCTCGCCAACTTCAAGGGCCAGCTCTCGACCACCGCCCTCTTCTACACGCCGAAGGCCGCGCTCGAATTCGTGACCAGCCCCGACATGCCAAAGATCATGACGCGCGTCGCGAAGTTCTCGTTCGATCACGGCCTGCTCGGACAGGACGCGAAGAGCGCGGATGCCGTCGGCATGGCGTTCGACAAGGGCGTCGTCGTCGGCAACAAGAACAACGTGAAGCTGCGCTTCGATCCGGCCTACGTCGAGATGGCGGCGGCGGGCAAGCTCTGAGCGCTCGAGGGTCTACTACAAGGCGGTCAACATGCGACTCATCAATCGACATCCCAGCAGGACCGGCGCGCTGATGCTGCTACTGCTGCCGTTCATCGTACTGCTCGCGGTGTATTTCACCGGCTCTTCGATGCGGCTCGCCGACAATCCCGACGACAAGCTGCTGCCGAGCGCGACGCAAATGAGCGATGCGATGAAGTCCGCCGCCTTCACCGAAGACAGGCGCACAGGCGAGTATCTGCTGTGGACCGATACGGCGTCGAGCTTGCGAAGGCTCGGCATCGGGCTCGTCGTGAGTGCGGCGATCGCGCTCGTTGCGGCCATCGCGACGGGATCGTTTCCGCTCGTCAGCGCGACGCTTTCGCCGTTCATCACCGTCATATCGATGGTGCCGCCGCTCGCCGTACTGCCGATTCTCTTCATCGTCTTCGGTCTCGACGAACTGTCGAAGGTCGTGCTGATCGTCGTCGGCATCACGCCGATGATCATTCGCGATCTTCATGCGCGCGCCGCCGAAATCCCGGCCGAGATGTGGATCAAGGTGCAAACGCTCGGCGCGAACAGCTGGACACTTGTTCTGCGGCTCGTTCTGCCGCAGCTCCTGCCGCGTCTGCTCGTCGCGATCCGGCTTTCGCTCGGCGCAGCGTGGCTCTTTCTCATTGCAGCGGAAGCGATCGCCTCGACCGACGGGCTCGGCTATCGCATCTTTCTCGTGCGGCGCTATCTGTCGATGGATCTCATTCTTCCCTACGTCGCGTGGATCACGCTGCTCGCGTGGCTCACCGACGAACTGCTGCGTCGCCTCACGCAATGGTGCTTTCCGTGGTACGGCGGAGGCGCGCGATGATCGTCGTTCGTAACGTATGGAAAAACTACGGCGATCAGGTCGTGCTGGAACGGCTGAATCTCACCGTGAAGGAAGGCGAATTCTGTTCGATGGTCGGCGCGTCCGGCTGCGGCAAGTCCACGTTCCTGCGCCTGCTGCTCGGACAGGAACGGGCGACGCGCGGAGAGATCCTGCTCGACGGCGAGCCGCTTCCCGCCGAACCGGACGCGCATCGCGGCGTCGTGTTTCAACGCTACTCGGTCTTCAATCATCTGAGCGTGCTGCGCAACGTGATGCTCGGTCTCGAACTGCCGCGCGCGAGATTCACGGGACGCCTGTTCGGCGCACAGCGACGCGCCGCACGCGACGAAGCCGCCGCGATGCTCGAACGCGTGGGCCTGGGCGCGGCGATCGACATGTATCCGCAGCAGCTTTCAGGCGGCATGCAGCAACGGCTCGCCATCGCGCAGGCGCTGATGATGAAACCGCGCGTGCTGCTGCTCGACGAACCCTTCGGCGCGCTCGATCCCGGCATCCGCAAGGACATGCATGTGCTGTTGTCGGAGTTGTGGCGCGAATCGAAGCTGACGATTTTCATGGTCACGCACGACCTAAAGGAAGGCTTCACGCTCGGCAGCCGCGTGCTCGTCTTCGACAAGGTGCGCGTCGATCCGCAAGCGCCCGGCGCGTACGGCGCTCGCATCACCTACGACATTCCGCTCGACCGCACGCGCGCCTCGGCATCGGCGGTGCATATGGCGCAGGCCGCGGTGCAGGGCGCATCCAGCATCGAACTCGTCTCCGATTAAAGGACGCTATACGCCATGACTGTGTTACTCGAAGAAACGGTCCCCGGCGGCGGTCATACGTCGCTGATCGTCAAGCGCGGACAGTCCCTGCGCATCACCGATATTCGCGGCGGCGCGAACGTCAGCGCGATGATGGTGAACGCCAGCGAAAAGAGCGAGCGGCTCAATCTGCCGGATTCGCTGAAGTGCCAGCACACCGCGAAGCTCACCGCGGGCCATTGCCTCTACTCCGACATGGGGCGCGTGCTGGCCGCCATCGTCGGCGATACATGCGGCTGGCACGACAGCATCGGCGGGGTATCGAATGCGCAGGAGGTCTTCGAACGATACGGCGCGGGCCGCTATCAGGAGCTTCGCAACGGCTTCTATCGCAACGGCACGGACAACCTGCTCGTCGAGATGAGCAAGTGGGGCCTCGACGTCTCCGACCTGCTGATGACGCTCAATCTTTTCAGCCGCATCGACGTGACGAGCGATGGCGCGCTCGCCTTCGTGCCCGGCAATTCGAAGGCGGGCGATTACATCGAACTGTATGCGCCGATGAACACGCTCGTCGTGCTGACCGCGATCCAGCATCCGCTCGATCCTCATCCCGAATATTCGCCGAAGCCCGTCAAGCTGGAACTGAAGGAATCGCATCCCGAAGTCGCGGAAATATGCCGTACCGCATGCGAAGAGAACGTGCGCGGCTTCATCAACACCGAACGCTTTTTCCTTTGAGCGAACCTGAGAGATGAGCAACATGACCCAAGCGCTTACCGTCAGCGAAAAACATCCAGAAGGCGCGGTGTATCGCGAAACGCTCGCCGCGGGCGAACCGTGGCTGCATGAAGTGAAAACGGGGCAGACGCTGCGCATCGTCGATCTGGAGGGCAATCAGGCCGTCGATACGCTTTTCTACAGCCTTCACGATCCGCGCGAACGCTTCGATCCGCAACGCACATTGCGTCGGCAACAAAGCCTCTATCTGACGTCCGGCTCGGTGCTGTATTCGAATCTCGGCAATCCGATGCTGACGATCGTCGCCGATACCTGCGGCCGTCACGACACGCTCGGCGGCGCATGTGCGCAGGAGAGCAACACGGTGCGTTATGCGCTGGAAAAGCGCTACATGCATAGCTGCCGCGACAACTTCCTGCGCGCATGCGCGCACGACGGAAGGCTCGCGAAGCGTGATATCGGCGCGAACGTCAACTTCTTCATGAACGTGCCGGTGACGGCCGAAGGCGGCCTGACCTTCGAAGACGGCATCTCGGCGCCAGGCAAGTATGTCGAGCTGCGCGCGGAGATGGACGTCATCGTGCTGATTTCCAACTGTCCGCAACTGAACAATCCGTGCAACGCCTATAACCCGACGCCCGCGGAGCTGATCATATGGAACTGAAGCGCATCCGCGGCTGGATTTATCACGTCATGCTCGTTCGCTCGGGACGCTGCTGCACGACAACGCGGGAACAATTGAACCGAAGCTATCGCTGATGCGATCGCGGCCGCGGACGACCGCGGCTCGCCATGCTCACGGCGGGACGGCCCGCCTCCGAACGACCCTTCCCTTTCCATGTTCGAGAAGATCCTGATTGCGAATCGCGGGGCGATTGCCTGCCGCATTCTCAGAACCTTGCGCGCTGTCGATGTCACCGGCGTCGCCGTGTATGCCGAAGCGGATCGCGCGAGCCGCCACGTGAGCGAAGCATCGATTGCGCATTCGCTAGGCGACGGTCCCGCCGCGACGACTTATCTCGACACGGCGAAGATACTCGACATCGCGCGTGCCGAAGGCGTTCAGGCGATTCATCCGGGCTACGGCTTTTTGTCGGAGAACGCGGCGTTCGGCGAAGCGTGCGAAGCGGCGGGCATCGCGTTCATCGGACCGACGCCTGCGCACTTGCGCGCGTTCGGCCTCAAGCACACCGCGCGCGAAATCGCCGCGAAAGAAGGCGTGCCGATGCTCGAGGGCACGGGCCTCCTCGACGACTTGCCGGCCGCACTCGATGCGGCAGAGCGCATCGGCTATCCGGTGATGCTGAAGAGCACGGCGGGCGGCGGCGGCATCGGCATGCGCGTGTGCTGGAGCGCGGGCAAACTCGGCGCGCATTTCGACGCGGTGCGACGTCTCGGCGAAAACAACTTCAGCGATGCGGGCGTGTTCCTCGAGAAGTACATCGAGCGGGCGCGGCATCTCGAAGTGCAGGTCTTCGGCGACGGCAAAGGCGACGCCATCGCATTGGGCGTGCGCGACTGCTCGGTGCAGCGACGAAATCAGAAGGTGCTCGAAGAGACGCCCGCGCCATCGTTGCCCGAAGGCGTATCGGCCGCGCTCTGCGATGCCGCGATCCGCCTCGCGAAAGCCGTCGATTACCGGTCGGCCGGCACGGTCGAATTCGTCTACGACAGCGCGGCGGAACGGTTCTATTTCCTCGAAGTGAACACGCGTTTGCAGGTCGAGCATGGTGTCACCGAGCAGGTCTGGGGCGTCGATCTCGTCCGCTGGATGATCGAGCTCGCCGCAGGAACGCTTGCGCCGCTTTCTTCGCTGATGGCGGGCCTGAAGCCGCGCGGCCACGCAATCCAGGCGCGTCTGTACGCGGAAGATCCGGGCCGCGACTTCAAGCCGAGCCCCGGCATCGTGACCGATGTCGCCTTCCCGGAAGCCGATGGCCGCGCGTTGCGCATCGATACGTGGATCGAAGCCGGATGCGAAGTGCCGCCCTACTTTGATCCGATGCTCGCGAAAATCATCGCGTGGTCGCCGACGCGCGATGAAGCGCGCCACGCGCTTGACGATGCCCTCGCGAACACGCGGCTTTACGGCGTCGAGACGAATCGCGACTATCTGCGGCAGATCATCGGCGACGCGCCGTTCGCATCGGGCGAGCCGTGGACGCGCTGTCTCGAAGCGCTGAAGTATCGCGCGAGCACGATCGACGTCCTCAGCGGCGGCACGCAGACGACGGTGCAAGACTATCCGGGCCGGCTCGGCTATTGGGCGGTCGGCATTCCGCCGTCGGGACCGATGGACGATCGCTCGATGCGCCTCGGCAATCGTCTCATCGGCAACGCCGCCGACGACGCCGCGCTCGAAGTGACGATGAGCGGCCCGACGCTGCGCTTCAATACCGATGCGGTTATCGCGGTCACGGGCGCTAACATTCCCGTCACGCTCGACGATATCGCGCAACCGATGCACACCTGCATCCATGTCGCGGCGGGCTCGACGCTCGCGCTCGGCACGATTCGCGGCGCTGGCGCGCGTGCCTATCTGTGCGCGCGCGGCGGCTTCGATGTCGCGTCGTATCTCGGCAGCCGCAGCACCTTCACGCTCGGCCAGTTCGGCGGACACGGCGGACGCGCGATCCGCGCTGGCGATGTGCTGCACGTTTATCCGCTCGAGGACGCGCAAGCAGGCGCAACGCTCGACGATGCGCTGCGCCTCGAACCTGTTCGCGCGATCCGCGTCATCTATGGCCCGCACGGTGCGCCGGAATATTTCAGCGCAGCGTATATCGAACGCTTCTTCGATACCGAATGGGAAGTGCACTTCAATTCGAGCCGCACCGGCGTGCGCCTGATCGGCCCGAAGCCGGAATGGGCGCGCGAAGACGGCGGCGAAGCGGGTCTGCATCCGTCGAATATTCACGACAACCCGTACGCGGTCGGCGCGATCGACTTCACCGGCGACATGCCCGTGATCCTCGGCCCCGACGGCCCGAGTCTCGGCGGCTTCGTGTGTCCGGTGACGATCATCGAAGCGGACCTGTGGCACATCGGCCAGCTGAAGGCGGGCGACAAGGTGCGCTTCGTTCCCGTCGAGATCGATGAAGCGCGCGAGGCCGCGCGGCGGCGGCGTCGTGAAATCGATTCGCTCGAAATCGAACGCGGCGAAGTGACCGAACGACGTGCGGCGCTGACTTCGCCCATCGTGCTCGATAGCGGATCGGGCCGCGAGAGACTCGTCGCGCGCGTGTCGGGCGATACGCATCTGCTGCTTGAAATCGGCCCGGCGGAACTCGATCTCGTATCGCGCTTTCGCGGCCATGCGCTGATGCAGTCCCTCCAATCGCAGGCGCTTCCCGGCGTGATCGATCTGACGCCCGGCATCCGCTCGCTACAGATTCATTACCGTCCTGACGACTTGCCGCTCCCGCGTCTGCTTGCGAACGTCGAAGAAGCGTGGGCGCACGTGCTGCTGCAAAGCGATCTGCGCGTGCCGTCGCGTATTGTGCATCTGCCGCTTTCGTGGGACGACCCGGCGTGCCGCCTCGCGATCGACAAGTACATGACGACGGTGCGCAAGGATGCGCCGTGGTGCCCGAGCAATCTCGAGTTCATCCGGCGCATCAACGACCTCGATTCCATCGATGCAGTCAGAAAGATCGTCTTCGATGCGAGCTATCTCGTGATGGGTCTCGGCGACGTGTATCTCGGTGCGCCGGTCGCGACGCCGCTCGATCCGCGTCATCGACTGGTGACGACGAAGTACAACCCGGCGCGAACATGGACGGCGGAGAACTCGGTCGGCATCGGCGGCGCATATCTGTGCGTGTATGGCATGGAAGGTCCGGGCGGATATCAGTTCGTCGGACGCACGTTGCAGATGTGGAACCACTACGCGCAGACGGCGGATTTCTGCGGTCAGCACTATCTGCTGCGCTTCTTCGATCAAATCCGTTTCTACGAAGTGTCCGCCGACGAACTCATGCGGATTCGCGCGGATTTTCCGCTCGGGCGCTATCCACTACGCATCGAGGAAACGGAGCTGTCGTTGCCGGACTATCAGGCGTTTCTCGAAGACGAAGCATCGAGCATCGATGCGTTCCGCACGCGTCAGCAGGCGGCGTTTCAGGCCGAACGCGAGCGCTGGCGTGAAGCGGGCGCATCGGGAGACGCGGAGGATGCGCCACTCGTCGAGGACACCGAACTGGCACCGCTCAAGGATGGCGAAGTCGCCATCGACAGCGAGATCGCGGGCAGCCTGTGGCAAGTGAAAGCGGCCGCTGGCGATGAAGTTGCAGCGGGCGACGTACTGCTCGTCATCGAATCGATGAAGATGGAGATTTCCGTCTGCGCCCCATGCGCCGGCACCGTCGCCGCGATCCATGTCGCGCCGGGTTCGCCGCTGCGCGCGGGACAGCGCATCGCGGTCATCGAGCGTCACTGAATCTATCCAACGGAAAACCATGTCGACATTCGATCTGCGTCTCGCAGCGCTGCGCCGCGAATATCGCGAAGGCTCGCTCACGCCGCGCAAGCTGATCGCCCAGTTGCGCGACAAAGGCGCCGCGCTCAATGCCGAGTTCAATCTCTTCATTCATCTGCTGACGGAAGACGAGATCGCGCCTTTCGTCGATCGGCTCGAAGGCCACGATCCGGACAGTCTGCCGCTCTACGGCATTCCGTTCGCGATCAAGGACAACATCGACCTCGCGGGCATCGAAACGACGGCGGGCTGTCCCGCGTTCGCGTACACGCCCAATGAATCCGCGACGCTCGTCGGCCAGTTGATCGCGCTAGGCGCCATACCGCTCGGCAAGACCAATCTCGACCAGTTCGCCACCGGCCTCAACGGCACGCGCTCGCCGTATGGCAAGTGCCGCAACAGCGTGCATCCCGAGTATCCGTCGGGCGGATCGAGCGCGGGGTCGTCGCTTGCGGTCGCGCTAGGCATCGCGAGCTTCGCGCTCGGCACCGACACGGCCGGATCGGGACGCGTGCCTGCCGCGCTGAACAATCTGGTCGGCCTCAAACCGACGAAAGGATTGCTCTCCACCGCGGGCGTCGTGCCCGCCTGCCGCACGCTCGACTGCGTGACGTTCTTTACGGCAACCGCCGCGGAAGCCAGCGAACTGCTCGCGCTGACCGCGCGGCACGATCCGCGCGATGCATACAGCCGCCGCAATCCGCAATGGAACGCGGCGCGTGCGTTCGGCACGCCGCACGGGTTCCGTTTCGGCGTGCCCGCACAACTGGAGTTCGCGGGCTGCAGCGAAAGCCCCGCATTGTTCGCGCAGACGCGTGCGCTACTCGAAGCAGCGGGCGGCGAAGCGGTCGAGATCGACTTTCAGCCGTTCGTCGAGGCGGCGCAATTGCTGTATCAGGGACCGTGGGTCGCCGAGCGCTACAGCGTGACGGGCGAGCTGATGACGACGCAGCCGGATGCCGTTCTGCCCGTCATTCGCGATGTCCTGGCGAAAGCGCCGGGCGCGACCGCCGTCGAGCTGTTTCGCGCGCAGTATCGGCTGCAGGAGCTGAAGGCGCTATGCGATGCATCGGTCGATACGCTCGACTTCGTGCTCACGCCGACATATCCGCGCCCGGTGACGCTCGCTGAACTGGAGCGCGATCCCATCGGCCCGAATGCGCTCCTCGGCTACTACACGAACTTCATGAACCTGCTGGACTATGCTGCGGTGGCCGCACCCGCCGGCCTCATGAGCAACGGATTGCCGTGGGGCGTGACCGTCTTCGGCCGCGCGTTCACGGATCAATATCTGCTCGGCGTCGCCGATCTGCTTCAGCGCGTGAGCGGCAACGCGTGCGCTGGAGGCGTCGAGTTCGACGACGACGCGCCGCACCGCGCGAGTCACGATCGGATGCGCATCGTAGTGTGCGGCGCGCATATGCAAGGTCTGCCGCTTAATCGCGACCTGGTTGCTCGCGGCGCCCGTCTCCTTCAGGCGACGCACACCGCGCCTTCCTACCGACTCTCCGCCTTGCCGGAATCGGCCGACGGCACGCGGCGGCCGGCCATGTGGCGGGATACGAGCGATGGCGTTGCCATCGCGATCGAGGTCTGGGACATGCCGAGCGCCGAGTTTGGCTCGCTGCTCTCGACTGTACCGTCTCCGCTCGCGCTCGGAAAGGTCGAACTAGCGGATGGATCTTGGCTACCCGGCTTCGTCTCTGAACCGTATGCCCTTGCACGCGGGACGGACATCTCGAACTTCGGGGGATGGCGAGCGTGGCTTGAGAAGTGAATGGCTGATCGCGGAGGAGCGGTGGTGCGTGTGACCATGACGCTTGTCACCAACGGCCATGGTGCACACCATGGCACAACTACGTGACGGCGGCACCGACCAGTAACCAGTGCAGTCAGGTTCACCGGCGTCATGCGCAAACGGTCTTGCGAGCCCCATGACGGCTGCAATAACCTTGCTACCAACGCCGCCGCCTCTCCGCTCTGGGGTTAGATATATACCCGGACTTACCAGGCAAGCAAACGGGGCGGCGGGTGGTATATGAGGAGACGTCGGGTGGCAACGGGGATCGTTTGCGCAGTATCACCGCCTGGAGAAAGCCTTTGGCTCGCATATTGGCCGTTCACGCGGGGGTTGCAGACATCTGAAGCGCCGGTCGTGCGTGACATTGAATGACGGCTCATGGCCGATTGAGGAAATCCGGCGACAAGACCGAGACTGCATAGGCGAATGACCGAGCAATCGCCAACTACTGTGAGTTGATCTGGATGGTTTGCCGGAGTGTATACCCCGCCGGACCACTCATGCCCCACTCCCCGTGAGGTACATGAAGCGAGCACGTCGTAGCAGACGGACCGAAAACCTCGTCCGACAGTGAAGGCTCACCGAACATCGGTGCGCCGCTGACCTCGAACAGGAGCGACTGGCCGTCCCACGCGCTTTCGCCGCTCGGGCCTCTCGCGATTTGCGCGGCGCCCGCTTGACGCATGCGATCAACGTTCTTCCGATACGCCTGATGGATGCCAGGCGTGCGCATCGTGCGCGCGTGCACCGCCTCGACGCGCGCAATCATCGCAATCTTCAACGCTTCGAAGCCGGGGCCATCGACGGCGAGCAATATCGCGGGCTTCAGACACGCCTGACCGACATTGACCAGCATGCGCTCGGCGAACCCGTCACCGATCGTGCGGCCTCGTGCCGCGAGCCAGCGTCACCCAATCAGGCAGCCCGCAGCGCTTCGAGCGAGAGACGCATTGCGCGCTTCAGCTCGGATAGCATTTCCAGTGCGCGTCCCTCATTGCTGGTCAAATCCGCGAGGAATGCTTCATTGTGCTCCTTGATTCATTGCAGCGGCATATCCCACCATGCCAATTCAAGAAGGCTCTCGCGTACTTGCTCGGAGAATCGAAACTTGACGAGACGCGCGGGAGAGCCTACGTAAATCCCATACGGTTCGCTTCGAAAATTGGGCGGTATGACGGTTCGCGCGCCGATTACGCATCCGCTCTCCACAGTGCTACCGCCAAGAAACAGCGCTTCGTCGCAGATCCACACATCATTGTGAATGACAGTGTCGGCATATTGCGGCGGTGGAGCGTTTCGTAACCCGTCGCCGTACACACTGAACATTGCGGTCGAGATGGTCTTCATCTCATGCTGACCGTTCAGCAGAAAGCGCAACCTGAGCCCGCCCGCGACAAACTTTCCGATATGCAGGTTCTGAATCCCGGCGTCATACTTGGCGATCGACCCGACTCCTAAGCCAGACGCTCGGCCATGCTGGATGTTCCCGCCTGTGCCTCTTCGTCGAGCCAATCCTTGAAGAAGTTATTGAGAATCAGAGAGAACGCGCCATCTCGATACGCAGCGCGATGAGAGTGCTTCGCCCACGGGTGATCGGCCGAAATTCCGACACAGTCGTCTGATGTTGTTACGTTCATTCTCTTAATCTCTTTCTAGGGCTTTGCGCAGATGCGTAGTAGTTTGGGCGCTCCGCTATCACAACTTTGAAGTCGACCGATTAATAGCCCTTTTTCGATAGTTCAATGAGCCATGGCATCGCGTAGGAGCTTTATGTAGGTCGCGACGCAAGAAGTCAGGCCGTGCCGTCCACTGAAGGTTCGCTTGACGTCGAGTAACCGGCACAGGCGGACAGCAGCACCGCTTTCTCCCGTCCCTCGAACCGATTTCCCGGTCGCCTACCGGCCGGCTTGCCTATACATCATCGCATCCGGTTCGTGCAAAAAGCCGGTTCCGCGGACGCACCCACCCTCGTAGCCCGACCGCGGATTCCGCATGGAGCACGCCTTTCAGAAGGCATCTAGGTAATTCCCCTGATCCGATCATCATCTCCTTGCGTCTTTTTTAGTGCTCATGCAGACTTGTCTATACAAGATCGTGACGACGATGGCTCTCATTTGACGAAAGACGAAAGGACGTGGAGATGAACTTGAAACAGTTTTCTGCAAAGTTGCGCCTCGGCATGCTCGCAGGGGTGGTCGCCATCGCGGCGACGTCGGCCCAGGCGAAGGACTGGCAATCGGTGACGATCGCGACCGAGGGCGCGTATGCGCCGTGGAATCAGACCTTGCCCGGCGGCAAGCTGGGCGGCTTCGAACCGGAGCTGCTGGCCACGCTTTGCACGCGCGCGCAACTCAAGTGCAGCCTCGTCGCGCAGGACTGGGACGGCATGATTCCGGGCCTTCAGGCAGGTAAATTCGACGTCCTCATGGACGTGATTTCGATCACCCCCGAGCGCGAAAAGATCATCGCGTTCTCGCGTCCGTATGCTTCGACGCCCGCGACCTTCGCCGTATCCGACGATGCCATCCTGCCGAAAGCGTCGCCCGGTGCGCCGGCCGTCAGGCTCACCGGCGATGCAACAAATGATAAGGCCGTCGTCGACGGGCTTCGCAAGCAGTTGAAGGGCAAGACCATCGGCATCCAGTCAGGCACCGTCTACACGAAGTTCATTCAGGAGAACTTCAAGGACATCGCGACGATCCGCGCGTACAAGACGGCGCAGGAGCGCGATCTCGATCTGGCCAATGGCCGTATCGACGCGTCGTTCGACGATCTGACCTACTTCACTTCGGGTTCGGCGGACAAGTCGATTTCCATCGCGGGTCCGAAGATCGGCGGGCCGATCTGGGGTCCGGGCGAAGGCCTCGCCTTCCGCAAGCAAGACGGCGATCTCAAAGCGAAGTTCGACGCGGCGCTCGCCTCGGCACTCGCCGACGGCACGGTGAAGACTTTGTCCGAGAAGTGGTTCAAGACGAACGTCGCGCCGTAAGCGCAAAGAGCACGCAACTCGCCTCAAAGGCGCTCAAAGGCACCGCAAGCCGCCGTCAGGCGGCCAGGAGCAGGTCATGTCGCTTTTCCAGATGTTCGGATTCGGCCCCGACGGATGGGGCTCCGCCCTGTTGCTCGGCGCCTTGCTGACCGTCGTCCTGACGATCGCCGCACTCTTCACGGGCGCCATCTTCGGCGGTCTCGTCGCTGCGGCGAAGCTGTCGAAGTTCCGCACGCTGCGCGTAGCCGGCGATCTCTACACGACCGTGTTTCGCGGCGTGCCGGAACTGCTCGTCATTTATCTCTTCTATTTCGGCGGCTCCAGTTTTGTCTCGACCATCGGCAAGTGGTTCGGCGCGGACGGCTTCGTCAGCGTTCCGCCTTTCCTGATCGGCGCGGTCGCGGTGGGCATGATCTCCGGGTCGTATCAGGCAGAGGTCTATCGCGCGGCGGTGCTCGCGGTGGCGCGCGGCGAGCTCGAAGCGGCACGCGCGATCGGCATGCCGGTGCACATGATGGCGCGCCGCATCCTGATTCCCCAGGTCATCCGGTATGCGCTGCCGGGTCTCGGCAACGTCTGGCAGATGAGTCTCAAGGACTCGGCGCTGATCTCGGTCACCGGCCTCGCCGAACTCATGCGCACGAGTCAGATCGCCGCCGGATCGACGCATCAGTACTTCGCGTTTTTCATCGCAGGCGGATTGCTCTATCTCGTGATGACCAGCATTTCAGGACGCATTTTCGGCCGCGCCGAGGCATCGGTCGCGCGTTCGTTCCGGCGCAGCTTCGCGCGCAACTGAGCCACCGAGCCACTAAGCAACTGACGCCGCCAGCGGAGATTTCTCATGCCCGTCGATATCAACTTCATGCTCGACACCATGCGCCAGTTGCTGGCCGCGGTGCCGACCACACTCGCACTGTTTTTCGCCTCGCTGGTGCTGGGCGGCCTGCTGTCGCTCGTGATCGTCGCGATGCGCGTCTCGCCGCACTGGCTGCCGCGAAACTTCGGGCGCTTCTACATCTTCGTGTTTCGCGGCTCGCCGCTGCTTATCCAGATGTTCCTCATCTACTACGGGCTCGGCCAGTTCGGCGTGATCCGTCACAGCTTCCTGTGGCCCGTGCTGCGCGAGCCGTATGTGTGCGCAGTGCTGTCGCTCGCGCTGTGCACGGCGGGCTATACGGCCGAGATCATTCGCGGCGGTCTCATGGCGATTCCGCACGGCCAGATCGAAGCAGGCTATTCGATCGGCCTCTCCGGTTTCGCGCTGCTGCGCCGCGTGATCGGGCCGATCGCGTTGCGGCTTTGCCTGCCTGCGTATTCGACGGAAGCAGTGCTGCTCGTGAAGTCCACCGCGCTCGCAAGCCTCGTCACCGTGTGGGAAGTCACGGGCGTCGCGCAGGAAATCATCCACCAGACGTATCGCACGACGGAAGTCTTCATGTGCGCCGCGCTCATTTATCTGCTGCTCAATTTCGCGATCGTCAGCGTGCTCGGGTTCGTGGAGCGCAGGCTGTCCGGCCATCTGCGCCCGCCGCCCATGCCCGCCGTGGCATCGTCCGCGCCGGTTCAGACGCGTGTCGCATCCTGAGAATCCTTCGCTGTTTCGGAGAAGAAAGCATGAGTACTGTTTCGCCCGTCGCGCTGTCGGTCAAAGGCATCAAGAAGTCGTTCGGCGATCATCAGGTGCTGAAGGGCATTTCGCTCGATGCCCATGAAGGCGATGTCATTTCCATCCTAGGCGCGAGCGGCTCGGGCAAGAGCACGTTTCTGCGCTGCCTGAATCTGCTGGAAATGCCCGACGACGGCTCCGTGTCGCTCGCCGGCGAAGAACTGAGGATGAAGCGCCGCAACGACGGACGCCTTCAGCCCGCCGACCGCAAGCAAGTGGACCGCGTGCGCTCGCAGTTTGGCATGGTGTTCCAGAGCTTCAATCTGTGGTCGCACATGACGGTGCTGCAAAACGTGATCGAAGGTCCGATCCGCGTGCTGAAAAAGAGCCGCGCCGAAGCGGTGGAGCAGGCCGAAGCGCTGCTCGCGAAAGTCGGGCTCGCCGACAAACGGAAACACTATCCGGCGCATTTGTCGGGCGGACAGCAGCAGCGCGTGGCGATCGCGCGCGCGCTCGCGATGGATCCGAAAGTCATGTTGTTCGATGAGCCGACCTCGGCGCTCGATCCCGAACTCGTCGGCGAAGTGCTGCGCGTCATGCGCTCGCTCGCGGACGACGGCCGCACGATGCTCGTCGTCACGCACGAAATGGGCTTTGCGCGGCACGTGTCGAACCGCGTCATGTTCCTGCACGAAGGACGGGTCGAACTTGACGGCACGCCCACCGAAGTATTCGGCGAGCAGAAGTCCGAGCGTTTCCGGCAATTCGTGTCGAGTCATCAGGACCGCAGCACGCACTGAACTTTGCAAGACGTTTTATCGAAGGATCGTCATGATCGTTATCCGCTCCGCCCAGCCGCTCGAATGGCGTGAAATCGCCGCCATCGCCGCCGGCGCTTCCCTCGAACTTTCTCCCGAAGCCGAGGCGCGCATCGCGGCGGCGCGCAGGCTCGTCGACGAAATCGTCACGCGCGGCATTCGGGCGTACGGCGTCAATACAGGCGTGGGCGCACTCTGCGACGTCGTCGTGTCGCAAGCGGAGCAGCGCGATCTCTCGCACAACATCCTGATGAGCCATGCGGTCGGCGTCGGCGCGCCGCTCGGACGCGAAGAGACGCGCGCGATCATCGCCGCCGCCATCAACAACTTCGCGCACGGCCATTCCGGCGTGCGGCTCGAAGTGGTGCGCACGCTGCTCGCGCTGCTCAACGCGGACTATCTGCCGGAAGTGCCGGCGTTCGGTTCGGTCGGCTATCTGAGCCACATGGCGCATATCGCGCTGGTGTGCGTGGGCGCCGGCCACGTGCGCGCGGGCGGCGAGCGCATGACGGGCGACGAGGCTCTGCGGCGGCTGGGGCTCGAACCGATGACGCTCGAAGCGAAGGAAGGCCTGAGCCTCGTCAACGGGACGCCGTGCGTGACCGGCCTCGCCGCACTGGCGATGGCGCGGGCGCAGCGCTTTCTCGACTGGGCCGATGTGGTGTCGGCGATGAGCTTCGAGAATCTCCGTGGCCAGCTCGATGCGCTCGATCCGCAATCGCTCGCGTTCCGGCGCTCCGAAGGGCTGGCGCTGGTCGGTGCGCGGCTTCGCGCGGCGCTTTCGGACAGCGGCATCCTCAACGAATCGATCGGGCGGCGCACGCAGGACCCGCTCAGCCTGCGCACGATTCCCCACGTACACGGCGCGGCGCGCGATGCGCTGAAGATGACCGCCGAGGTCGTCGATCGCGAACTGGCTTCGATCACCGACAATCCGATCGTCGCGGGCACGCCCGAAGCCCCGCGCGTGTTTTCGCAGGCGCATGCTGTCGGCGCATCGATGGCGCTCGCGATGGACGGCATCGCCGTCACCATGGCGCAGGTGTCGGCGCTGGCCGAACGCCGGCTCGACCGCCTCGTGAATCCGCTCGTCAGCGGTCTGCCGGCGTTCCTCGCGGAAATCGGCGGCACGCGCTCCGGTTTCATGATCGCGCAGTACACGGCCGCTTCGCTGGTGGCGCAGAACCGGCGCATCGCCGCGCCCGCGAGCCTGGACGGCGGCGTGACCTCGGGATTGCAGGAAGATCACCTGTGTCACGCGACGCCCGCCGCGCTGAAGGCGCTCGAAATCATCGAGAACTCGGCGCGCATCCTCGGCATCGAATTGCTCGCCGCGACGCAGGCCTACGATCTTCAGCCGACGCAGCTCGCGCGCGCCCCCTATACTGATTCCTTGCGCGCGCAGGTGCGCGGCGTGCTGCCGATCTATCGCGACGACCGGCCGCTCGCAAACGACATGACGTTCGCATTTCGCATGATCGCGGATGGCGTTCCACCGCCGCTGCCGGGACCGTCGACGAGAACGGACGGCGCGGATGATACGCAGCCGTCCGCCGGCGCGCCCGCGACGGTCACGGCGCAGCGGTGTGCGCAATCCGCCAACGACGCGCTCGCCTTGGTGCCGGAGGCGCACGGGAGATAAGGCGGCGAGTTATCGCGTGCGCGTGCGGCTCCCATAACTGGAAAAAAAATGAAGACGGACGCGGACGCTACACGAGAATCGGGCATGGCCGAGAGCCGCAGAATGCTGCCGGTCTATGAGCAGATCAAGCGCTATGTCGTCGACCGGATTGCCGATGGCACATGGAAGCCCGGCGATACGATTCCATCGGAAACGGAACTGGTGAAGGAGTTCGGCGTCTCGCGCATGACCGCATCGCGCGCGCTGCGCGAACTCACGGCCGAGCGCGTGCTGACGCGCGTGCAGGGCTCGGGCACGTTCGTCGCGCCGCGCCATTACGAATCGACGATTCTCGAAGTACGCAATATTGCCGACGAAATCGCCGCGCGCGGGCATCGACATTCCGCGCGGGTGCTTAGGCTCGAGACGTCTGAGGATGCGGAAGCGATCGCCTCCCTCGATCTCACCGCAGGGCCGGTGTTCCATTCGTGCATCGTGCACTGCGAGGATGGCACGCCGATCCAGTACGAGGATCGCTACACCAATCCGCATCTCTTTCCCGATTACCTGCAGCAGGACTTCACGACCGAAACGCCGAACCACTACATGGTGCGGCTCGCGCCGATTCAGCGCGCGGAGTTTCGCATCGACGCGCAGAAGCCCAACGCGACCATCCGCAAGCAGCTCGAAATGGAGATCGGCGAGCCGTGTCTGCTGGTGTCGCGGCGCACGTGGGTCGGCGACGGCGTGGCGACCTCGGTGCAGTTGTGGCATCCGTCGTCGCGATTTCATTTGGTGGGGAAGGTGTAGGGACACCTCACCTGACTAGACAACTTGTTGGAATCCCATACGCGGGTAATCATTTCCGAATACCCGCGTTTCTGTTTGTGCGCCCCGTAATTTGCACATGCCGTCAGCGTATACCCTGCTGAGACAAATCGACCTTTCCTCTTGTATATACAACTTGGCGTGGCTAAACTGTTTTCACTGCCCGCGATGAGCGCGATCGCGCATCGCGGGTCTTCGTCGACAAATCCACCTTGAGCGAAGCATATGAATCATCCCAAACACATCGATCCGCGTCTCGACCCGACCCGCACGATCCGTGCTCCGCGCGGCAGCGAAAAAACCTGCAAGACCTGGATCGCGGAAGCCGCGTACCGGATGATTCAAAACAATCTGGACCCCGAAGTGGCGGAGCATCCGCATGCGCTCGTCGTCTATGGCGGCATCGGCCGCGCGGCGCGCAACTGGGATTGCTTCGACCAGATTCTCGCGTCGCTCAAGGATCTGGAAGAGAACGAGACGCTCCTGATCCAGTCGGGCAAGCCGGTCGGCGTGTTCCGCACGCATGCGGACGCGCCGCGCGTGCTGCTCGCCAACTCCAATCTCGTGCCGCACTGGGCGAACTGGGATCATTTCCACGAACTCGACCGCAAGGGCCTCATGATGTACGGCCAGATGACGGCGGGAAGCTGGATCTATATCGGCAGCCAGGGCATCGTGCAGGGCACTTACGAGACGTTCTTCTCGGTCGCGAACCAGCATTTCAACGGCGATCCGAAGGGCCGCTGGATTCTCACGGGCGGTCTCGGCGGCATGGGCGGCGCGCAGCCGCTGGCCGCGACGATGGCCGGCTTCTCGATGATCGCCGTCGAATGCGACGAGTCGCGCATCGACTTCCGTCTGAAGACGCGCTACGTCGACAAGAAGGCGAAGACGCTGGACGAAGCGCTCGCCATGATCGAAGAGGCGAAGAAAAGCGGCACGCCCGTATCGATCGGCCTGCTCGGCAACGCAGCCGATGTCTTCGCGCAACTGGTCGATCGCAACATCACGCCGGACTGCGTCACGGACCAGACTAGCGCGCATGACCCGATCCACGGTTACCTGCCGCAAGGCTGGACGGTCGAAGACTGGCGCGAACGTCAGAAGACCGACCCGCAAAGCATCGTGACGGCCGCCAAGCAGTCGATGGCGAAGCAGGTGCAGGCGATGCTCGCGCTGCAGGATCGCGGCGCGGCCACGCTGGATTACGGCAACAACATCCGTCAGATGGCGCTCGAAATGGGCGTGAAGAACGCCTTCGATTTCCCCGGTTTCGTGCCGGCGTACATTCGTCCCCTCTTCTGCGAAGGCAAGGGGCCGTTCCGCTGGGTCGCGCTGTCGGGCGATCCGGAAGACATCTACAAGACCGATGCCAAGGTCAAGGAACTGATCCCCGACGACCCGCATCTGCACAACTGGCTCGACATGGCGCGTGAGCGCATCGCGTTCCAGGGTTTGCCGGCGCGCATCTGCTGGGTCGGCGTGAAGGACCGCTATCGTCTGGGACAGGCGTTCAACGAGATGGTGAAGAACGGCGAACTGAAAGCGCCGGTCGTCATCGGACGCGATCATCTGGACACCGGCTCCGTCGCCAGCCCGAACCGCGAAACCGAATCGATGAAGGACGGCTCCGACGCCGTCAGCGACTGGCCGCTGCTCAACGCGCTGCTGAACACGGCAGGCGGCGCGTCGTGGGTGTCGCTGCATCACGGCGGCGGCGTGGGCATGGGCTTCAGCCAGCATTCGGGCGTGGTGATCGTCGCGGACGGCACGGATGCCGCGCACGAGCGTCTCGGCCGCGTGCTCTTCAACGATCCGGCGACGGGCGTCATGCGTCACGCCGATGCGGGCTACGAGCTGGCGCAATCCACCGCGCGCGAAGCCGGACTCAAGCTGCCGATGCTCGGCCGATGATGGCTTCGTCCATCACGTTGATTCGCGGCATGGACCTCGTGGCGTCGCCGTGGAAGAACGGCGGCGGCGTCACGCGCGAAGTCGCCGCGTTTCCCGAGGGCGCGTCCATGGAAGCGTTCGCGTGGCGCGTGAGCGTGGCCGATGTCGCGAAAGCCGGGCCGTTCTCGCGCTTTCCCGGCGTCGACCGCACGCTGGTGCTGCTCGACGGCGCGGGCATGATCCTCGACGAAGGCGCGCAAACGCATGCGCTGATGCAGCCGCTCGATATCGCGCGTTTTGCGGGCGAATCCGCGATCGACGCCCGTCTCGTCGACGGCGCGACGCGCGACCTCAATCTCATGGTGCACCGTGACGCGGCGCGCGGCACGCTCGATGTGTGGCGCGCGGGCGAAGCGCGTCATGTCGAAGCGGACACGGCGTTGCTGTACTGCGCGCAAGGCTCGATTCGCGTGCGCGTGAACGGCGACGAGCCTGTCGCGCTTGAGCAGGGCGATACGCTGCGCATCGACCGCGTCAAAGCGCATATCGCGACGGAAGGCGACGGCGCGTTGCTCGCCATCGCATTGAGGGAAACGCAATGAAGCGCACGCTTTGGCACAACCTGAATCTTTGTCCCGCAGGCGATCCCGGCAGCACGATCGATGACGCCGCGATCGCCGTCGAGAACGGCAAGATCGCATGGCTCGGCGCGCGCGCGCACGTGCCGCACGATTTCACGCAATGGCCGCGCGAAGACCTGCGCGGCGCGTGGGTCACGCCCGGCTTGATCGACTGCCACACGCATCTGGTCTATGGCGGCCAGCGCGCCAACGAGTTCGCGCAGCGTCTCGCGGGCGTGAGCTATGAAGAGATCGCGCGGCAGGGCGGCGGCATCGTCTCGACCGTGCGCGCGACGCGCGCGGCCGATGAAGCGTCGCTCTTCGCGCAATCCGCCGCGCGCCTCGAAGCGCTGCTCGCGGACGGCGTGACCGCCATCGAAATCAAATCGGGCTACGGCCTCGATCTGCCGACCGAGCGCAAGATGCTGCGCGTCGCGCGTGCGCTCGGCGAGCGCTATCCCGTCACCGTGCGCACGACGTTTCTCGGCGCGCACGCGTTGCCGCCCGAGTTCGCGGGCCGCGCCGACGACTATATCGACGAAGTGTGCAATCGCATGTTGCCCGCGCTCGCCGACGAAGGTCTCGTCGATGCTGTCGATGTGTTCTGCGAGCGCATCGGCTTTACGCTCGCCCAGAGCGAGCGTGTGTTCGAGGCGGCGGCGCGGCGCGGCATCGCCGTGAAGATGCACGCGGAGCAGTTGTCGAACAGCGGCGGCGCGGCGCTGGCGGCGCGCTATCGCGGGCTGTCGGCGGATCATCTGGAATTTCTCGATGAAGCGGGCGTCGCGGCGATGAAGCAAGCCGGAACCGTCGCGGTGTTGTTGCCGGGCGCGTACTACTTCATCCGCGAGACGCGGCTTCCGCCGCTCGAACTGCTGCGCCGCTACGAAGTCCCGATCGCCATTTCGACCGACAGCAATCCCGGCACGTCGCCGGTCACGTCGCTGCTGCTCATGATGAACATGGCCACGACGCTGTTTCGCATGACGGTTCCCGAAGTGCTGCAAGGCGTGACGCGTCACGCGGCGCGCGCCTTCGGCGACGAGCAACGTCACGGCACGCTCGCGGCCGGACGTCCGGCGGACTTCGCGGTGTGGCCGGTGCAATCGCTCGCGGAACTCGCTTACTGGTTCGGCCGTCCGCTTTGCGGGCGCGTCGTGCGCGGCGGGGAAACTGTCTTCGAACGTCGACTGAACGCATGAATACACTCTTTGCCGAACACGCTTATTTGCCCGATGGCTGGCGTCGCAACGTGCTGCTCGAATGGTCTGACGACGGCACGCTGCAACGCGTCACGCCCGATCTTCCCGAGGCGCCGCGCGGTGTCGCACGCGCATCGGGGCCGTTGATTCCCGGCATGCCGAACCTGCATTCGCACGCGTTTCAGCGCGCGATGGCCGGTCTCACCGAATATCGCGCCAATCCAACCGACAGCTTCTGGAGCTGGCGCGATCTGATGTATCGCTTCGCGGCGCACATCACGCCCGACGATCTCGGCGCGATTGCGCGCTGGCTCTACGTCGAAATGCTGAAGGCGGGTTACACGTCCGTCTGCGAGTTCCATTACGTGCATCACGCGCCCGATGGCGAGCGTTACGGCAATCCGGCGGAACTCGCGGCACGCGTGGTGCAGGCGGCGAGCGAGACCGGCATCGGCATGACGATGCTGCCGGTGCTGTATCAGTACAGCGGCTTCGGCGCACAGGCGCCGCGTGACGACCAGCGGCGTTTCATCAATACGCCGGAAGGCCTGCTCGGGATCGTCGACGCGTTGCGACGCGCGCATCCCGAACGCGGCGATGTGCGTTATGGCGTCGCGCCGCACTCGCTGCGCGCGGTGTCGCGGGCATCGCTGCGTGCGCTGCTCGATGGACTGGATGCGTCGTCGGCCAATGCGCCGGTGCATATCCATATCGCCGAGCAGACGGCCGAAGTCGATGCCTGCTTGCAAACCGAAGGCGCGCGGCCCGTGCAATGGCTGCTCGATCACTTCGATGTGAACGCGCGCTGGTGCCTCGTGCACGCTACGCACGTCGATGCGAACGAAACCGCCGCGCTCGCAAAGAGCGGCGCGGTGGCCGGCCTGTGCCTGACGACCGAGGCGAATCTCGGCGACGGCATTTTTCCCGCGCACGATTATCTCGAAGCGAACGGTGCGTTCGGTGTCGGCTCGGACAGTCATATCGGCGTGGACTGGCGCTCGGAACTGCGTCTGCTCGAATACGGCCAGCGCCTCTCACGACGCGAGCGCAACGTGCTGGCCGCGCCGCATCGCGCGATCGTGGCCGACCGGCTCTTCGCCGCCGCGCTGCAAGGCGGCGCGCGCGCGACCGGCCGTGCGGTCGGCACGCTCGAAGCGAGCGCACGCGCCGACTGGATCGTGCTCGATGCCGATCATCCGAATCTCGCGGAACAGACGCCCGATACATGGCTGTCGTCCGTGGTGTTCTGCGAGCATGGCGGATCGCCGATTCGCGATGTTTATACCGGCGGCGAGCGCGTGGTCGAAGACGGACGTCATCGTGACGAAGCACGCCTTTACTCGGACTATCGCGCCGCACTCGCGCGCTTGCTGGCCGATTCCTGAATCCCACACATGAACGATATCCTCACGCTGCAACGCGGCGATGCGCCGCTCGTCATTTCGATCCCGCATCTCGGAACACACATCCCTGATTCGATGCGCGACCGGTACACGGACGTCGCGCTGACCGTGGCGGACACGGACTGGCATCTCGATCGCCTCTATGCGTTCGCGAAGGAATGGGGCGCGACGGTGATCGGCGCGCGCGTCTCGCGTTATGTCATCGATCTGAACCGTCCGCCGAACGACGAGAGCCTGTATCCCGGCCAGACGACGACATCGCTGTGCCCGACCGAAACGTTTCGCGGCGAGCCGCTTTATCGCGATGGATGCGCGCCCGATGCAGCCGAACGCCGGCAACGCGTCGAGCGCTTCTGGCAGCCGTACCACCAGACGCTCGACGCGGAGTTGAAGCGTCTGCGCGGCGCGCACGCTAACGTACTGCTGTGGGAAGCGCATTCGATCGCGGGCGTGCTGCCGCGTCTTTTCGAGGACAAGCTGCCCGATCTGAACATCGGCACGCAGGACGGCCGCACCGCCGATGCGTCGATCCAGGCGCGCGTGGAAAGCGCCGCAAAGGCGAGCGGTTTGACGTGGGTGGCGAACGGGCGCTTCAAGGGCGGCTATATCACGCGGCATTTCGGCGCGCCGAAAGACGGCGTGCATGCGGTGCAGCTCGAAATGTGCCAGTCCGCGTATATGAATGAATCGGCGCCGTTCGATTTCGTCGATGAACGCGCGGTCAAGGTCGAAGCCGTGCTGCGCGATATGCTGAGCGGCGCGCTCGACGCGGTGAAGGCGATCGGCTGACTTCGGGTATCGGTTGAAGAAACGGCTCCGCATCGAAAGATGCGCAGCCGTTTTTCTTTGCGATCAGCCCGCTGTCACTCTTGCGCGTTCGGCAGAACCAGCCGCGCGGGATAAGTCCGCGGCGCGCGACGCATCACCGTGTAGTAGACCAGCCCCGGAACGACGAGACCGATGATCCACGAGATATCCGTGCCGCCGAGCGTATCGACGAAAGGACCCGTGTAGAAGTGTGTCGAGATGAACGGCATCTGCACGAGCACACCGAGCGTGTAGATCAGAATGGCCTTGCCGTTCCAGCGGCCATAGCGTCCGTCCGGGTCCGAAAGCGCGGGTACGTCGTAGCGCGATCGCGTGAAGCAGTAGTAGTCCACCAGATTGATCGCGCTCCAGGGCGTAAAGAATGCGAGCAGAAACACGTCGATAGAGCGCCATTCCGCCCCCTTCCGAACCGGTGAACGCACCGCCCTTGATGAGCGGATGATCGACAAGCGCTTCGCCGACTTCATTACCGCCGCCTCCGGGCATCGAGAAAACGCCCTCGTGCAATCCCGACACGGCGACCGCCTCGCGAATGACGCGCGCCTGTATCCCGGACGCACCCGGATGCGCGTTATGCGCCTTCACGATGACCGGACATCCCGCTGCGAGCGCGGATGCCGTGTCTCCGCCCGCGACGGAACACGCGATCGGGAAGTTGCTTGCGCCGAAGATTGCGATCGGTCCGGCTGCGATCTTCTGCATGCGATGGTCCATGCACGCCCGCGGTTGCCGCTCGGGTTGCGCGGGATCGATCGTCGCCTGACGGAAGCGTCCTCGACACACGACGTGTGCGAACTGACGGAATTGCGTCGCGGCCTTGGCGGCCTCGCCTTCGAGTTGCGCCACATGCAAACCAGGTTCGAGCGATCCACGCTTCGCGAGTTCCGGCGTTACCGCATCGAGGCCGTCCGCGATGCGCTCGAGAAACGCTGCGCGTTTGACAAGCGTGGTGGCGTTGTAGCTGTCGAAAGCGTCGTCCGTTCGGATTGACCTCGCCCTTTGCGTTAAGCGTGTCCGCGAGCACGGCGATCAGCACTTGCGCGAGCCGGTTCCACGTCTGGTTGAACGGAACCAGCGTCGCGAAGGCGCGCTCGAATGCGGCGGCGTCCCCGCCTTCTCGAACACGATAAAGCGCCAGGGCTGCCCGTTATCGGCCGATGGCGCCCAGCGCGCATTCGAGCAGCGCTTCATGTCCTATTTCAGCTGTGGCCTCGCCTTGATCGCGAACGCGGGCTCGCGCATGCATTCGACAGCGCGACCGTGGATCATTCTCCGGGCAAGCTTACGGAGATTCGCGTCGGTAGCGCAGTTCTCGCTGACTTCGGATCGCCATGACAAGAACCGCGTCAAATTCCGGCACAAACCGATACAGCGCCAGATAGCCATGGGCACCGTTTGAAATGACCAACTCGCGCATGCCTGGATAGTTGTCGACCGGCCGGCCAATCATCGGGCTTGACTGGAGAATGTCGAGTGCGGACACGATGTCATCGATGCGCCCGACCGCATGCTGTGGCGTGTGTTCGAAGAGAAACTCAAAGATACGATCGAAGTCCTCGCGAATTTCCGGCGCTAGGACTATTCGCGCCATCGCTTGACCTTGGGTACTTTCGGCAAGCCGCCTGCCGCGCGCTCGCGCAGATAGTCACGCATCTCGTTCCATTGGAACCCCACGCCTGTGTCCAGCATCTTCGCGACGCGCGCGTTGCCCTCGTCGAGGAACGCTTGGCGTAGTTCTTCGTTCGCCACCCGCTCTGCGATGGCGTCCAGCATGAAACTGTGTGCCGTAGTGCCGGACTGCTCGGCGAGCCGGGAGACGCGCTCGCGTAGCTCCGGCGGCAGGCGAAGTGTGGTGGTCGACATCGCATCCTCGTTGTGCTACAGATGTGCTACATCCTATGCAGACGGGCGCAAAATTGCAACTGCTGCGGACTCGTACGGCGCGTCGATTCCAACTTATCTGTTTGATTTTGTTCGTCATTCGGCATTTCTAAATTGACATTATTGCTAGGTCCGCGACAACCTCGGACACGCCTCCTGACCACGACCCGCATTTACCTGCACGTCGATGACGATCGACGCCACCAAGAGACCGAAGAGAAGCACCGGGTAGACTGGTGAGCGATCGGCGTCGCGCCCGTCAGCGCGCCTTGTCCTCTTCATCCCGTGATCCGCGGGACCGCTCATGAAAGTGCTTGTGCCCGAAGCGCAGATCTCTGCAGACAAACAGACGCTAAGCTTTGTCCTTTAGTGGCGCGGGCAGACCGTGACCTGTGTCGTGCCGCGCAACTCAAATGAATACGCAACCGCAAAACCCGAGCCTTCCGTCGTGCGGTTCGAAAGAAAAATGAACGTCGGCTAAGGCCGACTCTCGAACACGCCCACCGCTTCATCTCTCGCAGCAGCGTATTCAGCGAATTATTACTTGTTGCGAGCGGGCGGAGGCGCTCCGGGGATCGCGTTAACGCGCGCTGCATTCGCCGCGTTCGCGGCATTTGCCGCGTTGATGGCGTTCCAGTTGTAGGTCGGGGCAGCGTTGTGGTTTGGACTGACGCTCGGGGTGGGCGTAGTGGCGTTTGACGTATTAACATTATTGTTTGCGGGCGCCGCGGAATTCGCCTTCAGCGGTTTCGGCTGAAGCATTTGATTGATGACGGTCACCTGCCCGAGCTTCTTCGCCGCCTGACTCTCTGCGATAGCAGCCTCGGCAAAGCACAGCACGGTAGCGCCAGTCAACGCAATAAGCGTGGCGCGAAGCTGCGCGCAGTCACAGATCTTCTTCATGACGGCCTCCATTTGATGGCGCCCAGAAGGCGACGCGGCTCTCACTCGCCGGCCTTTTCATCATAGGCGCGCTCGCAAGAAAGGCGAAGCCTACAGGCGCGTTGACCTGGACTAATGCGGCGCGGCCCATTGACTGGCACCGCGCCCAGGCCATGTCTCGAAGCTTCGCGTGCAGGCCGCCACGCCTGGCTGTGCAACCGCGATGCCAGTCTGCCGGGGATCACGCCAGAACTGAAGCTAGCCTATCGGCAGGCTGCCAGGCTAATGCATCCGGACCGGGCGACAGCTGAAAGTTCGGTGTCCGGCCGCCGTCGTGCCGGTTCGTATCGCTTTGCCGTCGTTGGCGACGCGGCGCAGTTGGATGGTGGCTTTCTTCAACTTCGAATGAGTCTTCACGACCCACCGATTGCCGGGGCCGGACGTCTTTTGCGAAGGAACAACGGTCGTTCGATTTCGATACGACTCGCATCGAAGGTTGGCGGTTAACAAGACCACGCCGAAATCGAAATTCAGTTATCAGCAAGCCGCGAAGTTGAGGATCTGGCAGTTCCCGCTATCGACTACCGACAGAAGTAGCGAAAACAACCCGGCCTCCCGACAGACTCGGCACGTCCGGAAGGGCGTCCACTACGAGCGGGTCCACGCGGCCAGGCACTCCCGCATGCATACGAACCAGGCACCGGCGAACCAATCGCAGAACGGCACCGTCGCGGCAAGAAGCGAAAGCTGACCGACCGTCCAGGCGTTGGGCGCTTGTGATCGCCGGCGCGCCGCCGGGCAGACACCTCACGGTCCGCGAGTGTCATGACCCGACTGCGCTCAGGACAAGTGCCAACCCGCGCTACACAATCAGTACTGCGTGCGGCGTTTCCGAAGCAACGCGATTCCGCCAACAACCGCGGTGGCGATAAGCGCCTTGCGCACCAGCCCGGCAGGGTTGTGGCGCAGTTCGGACCGGATGCCCATTTCGCCGAGCACATTGGGTACGTAGCCGCGCCGCAGGTCGTCGACGATGCCTTCGACCACGTTGACGCGGTCGGCGGCGATCAGCATCAGCCAGTGGCGAAGGTCATTCTCCGGCAGCTTGTAGGCAACGCGCCGAATCGCGCCCGACAGCCATTTCGGCGGCTGGGCCGTGCCGAAGAGCGGCGTGATGCCCGGCCGCTCCGGCGAATAGAACACCTCGACAGTCTGCGCCTGCTGAACCGGCTGTCCATGCGGCACGTGAATGAAGCGTGGCGGAGTGCGCTCCATCGGGATGGCTGGACGGTTCTTGTGATCGAGGTCCGAGCCCCAGCCGGGGATGCGCTGCAGGTCTTCGCGGGGAGGACTGTGCCGGTTGAGGTCGTAGTCCATCTGGCGCTCGCAGTCGACGTGGCCGTGGTGTTGCGGGTTCCGCCGCTGCTCGACAAGATCGCGGCGCGCGATTTCGTTGTCCATGGCTGCTCCTTCAGTGAGCGACGCTGGTCACCATCGAGCGCGCCGAGCCGGCACGCGGAGGAATCAGCACCGGCTTGATGCAGTTGTCATATTTGCTCGCGAAGACGTGGTACGCGTCCGACGCCTCTTCCAGCGGCACACGGTGGGTAATGATCTCTTTCGGGTTCAAATGCCCTTGGCGGATGTGCTCGATCAGGTGCGGGACATGGCGCTTGACCGCCGCCTGGTTCATGCGCATCGTGATGCCCTTGTTCAGCGCGTTGCCGATCGGGACCGCGTTGAAGGTCGGTCCGTAGACGCCGACGATCGACACGTTACCGGCCTTGCGCACCGAGTTGATGGCCCAGAACAGCGCGGTCGCCGAACCCGCCTGCAGCATGGTCCAGCGCCCGGTGATGGTTTGCGTCAGACTGCCCGCCGCCTCGCAGCCGACCGCATCGATGCACACGTCCGCGCCCAGCCAGTCCGTCATCTTCTTGATGTGCACGGCCATGTCGCTCACCTCCCGGAAATTGACGACTTCGCAGGGAGCGTAGCGGCGTACGAAGTCGAGCCGGTAATCGATATGGTCGACCACGATGACGCGACCGGCGCCGAACAGCCAGGCCGACCTGGCGGCGAAGATGCCCACCGGCCCTGCGCCGAACACCACCACGGTATCGCCCTCATGGATGTCTCCCATCTCGGCGGCCTGGTAGCCGGTCGGCAGCGCGTCGGTCAGCAGCACTGCGTCGTCGTCGACGATATCATCGGGCACTTTGTACGGTCCCACGTCCGCCATCGGCACGCGCACGAACTCGGCTTGGCCGCCATCGTAACCGCCGGTGGTGTGCGAGTAACCGTAGATGCCGCCCACTGCGGTCGCTTCGGGGTTGGTGTTGTGGCAGTTGCTGTACAGCTCGCGCTGGCAGAAAAAGCACGAGCCGCAGAACAGGTTGAACGGCACCAGCACACGATCGCCCGGCTTCAGGGTCTCGACCGCGGAGCCAACCTCTTCGACAATGCCGACGATCTCATGGCCGAAGGTGTGCCCAATACGCGTGTCGGGCACCAGCCCATGGTACAGGTGCAGATCCGAGCCGCAGATGCAGGCGCGCGTCACGCGGACGATGGCGTCGCCCGGGTGCTCAATCAGGGGATCCGGTTTTTGCGAAACCCGGATCCGGTACGGTCCGCGAAAGTTTGTGGCTAACATAAAACCTCCTTAAGAAATTCTTCACGGTCCCGCACATGTGTTCGCAGTACCGTCGCGTGACTTCTCGTTAGGCAAAGGACTGTGCTGCAGCTACGCCATTGCGAGCGCCGAAGCCAAACATTCTGGCGGTCGTGCGTTTCATTCCTGCCTCCGTGTGTCGCTGTCCTGCCGGCCACGGCTCGCATGACGCGGACGGTCTCGCATTCGTCGTGCCGTCTTCGCAGCCTCGTCATGTTGCTCACGCGAACGTGATGCAGTCGATGGAGCGTCCAGAGCGGGATGGCGCATCAGCGCTTGCCGACGCTTCCTATGAAAAAGCGTCGGTCTCAAACGCGACTACTGCGACGGAGCCGCGGTCTTTCACGGAACATGGTTTGCTGCAGGCTGACTAAGCAACAACGGAATGGATTAGGTGACTAACATGGCAGAAGAAACTCCCAACGTAGAGGCGCAAGATCCGAGCAAACAAAATTCGCCAATAGAACTGTCCCCGTTCGCCGTCGAATCGACCCCGTTAGAAGGCGAATGTGTTTGGAACGGACAGTTTTATTCGAGCGGCGCTTTCATCTGTACTCCGTCAGGCAGATTGATGTGCAACAAAGGTTCGTGGTGGCCGGCCGGAAGCTGCTGAACCGCCCGCGTGCGAACATGATGCTCACTTCACCGACAAAGACTTAACGGATGCTTCGTTCTAAATATGGGCGAGCCGCAGAAGGGCGGTCGCAACCCTCCTTTCGCGTTGCGATCGGTCCCCACTCTGCCCTTATGCAAGGCGCGAGTTGCCGGCCTCCGCCGGATCCTTCCGCGAGTTGATACCACAGAGGGACGTTGCGCCGTTCGGGGCTATCGAATCCGGTCGAGCGCGAATTATTCGTTCCCGAAGTGTCGGATGAAGCCGTTCGAGCGTGCGATCGACGGCCTTTCTGACCTGAGCCGCACATCGAGTCACGTTAGATAATCCGGACAGCATGTACGCGAGCGCGCTTTAACACAGCGAACTAGGCAGCGGCGACTGACTTACGCGCCTCGCCGATGCCAGCCGGAAGCGGTCATACGTGCGTCAACGCTCTGTACGGAGAGCGGCCCACCGCCCATCATCGGCGCTTGCTGCAAGTGCCCAATGAGCACATAGCGTTTCGACTCGATGCGGTTCACCCTTCTTGGCTGCGGTGTTTCATGCAGCAACGAAGCGGCGGCAGGCAAGTGGCTTCCAGGTGCTCGCCGTGCGCCACGTATTCGGCCTCTTCGAGGCGGTGGGCTGAAGCCGAGGGCCGCACGAACATTCGCAACGCCACATCGATCAGTGAACGCCCGGCTACGGCGGAGGATCGCGCAATACCCGGGCACTGGGAAGGCGACTTGTTGTATGGCAACGCTACGAGCCAGATCGCAACGCTCGTCGAACGTCAAAGTCGATTCGTGATGCTGGTAAAAGTCGCCAGCAAGGATTCTGAGGCTGTGGTTGACGCGCTGATACTACACGCCAGCAAGTTACCTCGGGAACTATATAAATCGCTGACGTGGGACAGGGGTTCCGAAATGGCCGACCACCACCGCTTTACTGTCGCTACCGACATTGAGGTCTATTTCTGCGACCCACAGCATCCTTGGCAACGCGGTTCGAACGAAAACACGAATGGGCTTCTCAGGCAATACTTCCCTAAGGGTACTGATCTATCTGCCTACTCACAGACCAAGCTGGACGCCGTAGCCAGGCGGCTCAACGAACGTCCTAGAAAAACACTAAACTTCGATACGCCAGCTGAGCGATTTAACCAAATCGTTGCATCGACCGGTTGAATCCGCCACCCTCTTCGGTCGTTCGTAGCACAGCTACCCTGATGTCGGCTGGCAAGCGAATAACGGACATTCGAATATCCCTGGACCGACCTTTCCGCGTAGCTTGTGAAGGCGCGACGTTTCTCAGGTCAGCCAGTCACAAGTGCGCATAAGCTCGCCCCTCGCACTAACTACGGCTCGACTGGGGACCAGGTCTTGTCGGGATTGAACGATTTGAACCCGGCTGCGAAGCGCGCAGTCTCCGGTCCCAGATTCTTCGCAAATACGCGACCGTCCTGGTTCACCAGAAATGTCATCACGCCCGTAGCACCATAATCGGTGGGCCACGCAATTAGCGCAAAGCCTCGTGACATCGCGTCGTCACGCACATAATCGAAAGCGCCGCCCTTCGCATTTGCACCCTGCGAAGTCAAGATGCGATAGTAGTAGCCATGGTAGCCCTCCTTCGAGAGGACATTACCGGCAGGCATCGCTGCGGCGAGCGGGCCGAGCGGACTTTCCGGTTCGCCCGGCGCGGCAGGCCAGTAAAGGCCATCGCGTGTGCCCGGCGTGCTCGTCAGGCGCATCGCATAGCGCCCTGTCAGATCGCGGTAGTCCTTCTGAGCCTCGACATAGGCAAGCGAAGTCAGCATCGCCGCGCGCTCGTTGCGCCCCACCCGCCGCAACTGCAACTCTCCCCGCGCTGCGCGCGGATCAAAACGCCAGCCGGCGGACGTCCGCACCAACGGAATTGGCAGAACCCAATTGCTTTTGCCGACCAGCAAATGCGCACGTTGCTGTCCGCTCTCCGACGGAGGATCGTACGAAACCTCGTGTTGCTGCGCCCAGGCGCCAAGAAAATCGTAGATATCATCCGCGCCGACGTACTGTGATGGAATGAAGCGCCGACGATCGTTGCCGAGAACCCGGTTCATCGAAGCCGGATCGTTGGATGCGAGCGCATCGACCAAGGCATTGGCAGCGGCGTCGGGGCTCGTGTAAGCGGCCTGTGCGCGTGCTTCAGGGTTTGCCATCGGCAAGACCATGCAGACCAGCAACCCGACGACCACCCTGGTCATCGCCGCGATTCTGCATCGGCGAACGAACCCCGCGGATTCGGGGCGGCGGATTATGGCCCGGTCTTCGTGACTATCCGCTCTTGCTATGCCAGCCGAGCCCTTGCGCCGCCGAAATCGTCGTCCGCCGCCAAAGCCTCGGCCGAAGCCGCCGCCGAATCTGTCGCCCCCGCCGAAGCCACCACCCCCAAACCGGTCGCCGCCGCCGAACCCGCTATTACCGAACCGATTGCCGCCGAAGCCACTCGCAAACGCATTGCGGCTCGCCTCGCCCCGCTGCATCTCCTGGCGCGCCGTGTCCCCGTCGCCGGCGCCGCGCAGCGCGTTGTTGCGATTCGCGTAGCCCGCACGGCTGCTCAGATCATTGGCATCGAACCCGCCTTGGCGGATATCCTGAAGACGTTGGCTGCCGGATCCGCCGAAAGTCTCGCCTGTGCGGCTGTCGAACGTTTGCATCGCCTGTTTGCGGGAGTCATCGTATCCACGATACGAATCGAGCTTCGCGCTGTCGAAATTCGTTGTGTTGCGAGAGACACTGGCATTGCGATTCCAGTTCGCCGTGGCACTGTTTGCGTCGAGCCGGTTGTTCACGTTGATATTGTTGAACCGGTTGACGTTCACATTGACATTGCCGGTGTTCCAGTTGACGCCGCCCCAGAGCGAATTCGTAACGGCGATTCCGGCGCCAAATGCGAGTCCCGCGGCGAATCCGCTCGCAATCGCGTATCCGGCCGGAGGAGGAATGTACACGGGCGGGTAGGCGGGATATAGCCAAGGGCCATATACAAGCGCCGGATTATAGGTCGGCACATAAACGACCTGAGGGCTCGCAGGCTGAATCTGGATTTTGTTCTCGTCGACGACCACCTTCTGTTGCTGGTTCGACTTGAGGTTCCCGGCATCCTGAGCCTGCCTGCGCAGTCGCTGTACGGAATTCATCACGTCGGTTGGCTGTGCGAGGAAGGCATCGCCGATCTGTTTCACCCACTCCGGCTTGGATTCCATCGTTGCGAGCACCTGTGGAAACCCGACTAGCGACTGCACACTCGGGTCCCACGGTTGAGATGAAACGGCTTTTACAGCATCGTCGCCGTTTTCGTGCGGATGAGCTTTGGACCACTGCGCCGCCGCCTGCACTTGTTCCGGAAAGGTAGCGGCCATGAGCACCTGCGCAAGCAGCGCATCGGGATAAAGCGCAATCGGCGCAGTCAGAGAATCGAGTTGCTGAGCCGTGAGTTTGATGTTGCTCTGCGCGCAAGCTTCGGTCGATGCGTCCAGGCCGACGACCAGTGGCATTGCGGCAAGCGCAGCAGTAAGAATCAAAACGTGTCGCGCGTTGGCGTCGGAAAATTTCATCATCGAATTCTCCCCTGTTCGAAGTCTGGTTCTCCCCGCCGAACAAAAACGCGCTTTCCCAAAGCGCACGCCATCAACAGCCTCAGAATCGTATCCGCGCGCCGATGAACGGGCCGGCAGTCCTGACGTTGTAGTAGAAAGACGAGGTGTTGTAGTCCTGCGCGAGTATTCGGAATCCGCCGCTCATGCTGATGTTCTTCGTTGCATCGAACAGCACGGTGGCGATGAGTTGCCACGAATAGTTGCTGCCTCCTGCGCCGGCATCCGCCGATCCCCAGACCGACCATCTGTCCGCGAACCGGTACGTGGCGCGCACGCCCACCAGCCCATCGGCCCAATCGACGCTCGCGCCGCGCGCCGCGCCCGACGGCAACAGACGGCTCGTCGAAAAAGTCAGCTTCGCGTTGAGGTTCGTGTATCGAACGCCCACGTAAAGGTCCACCGGTACGGTGTCGCTCGGCAAAATCCGGTAGGCGCCCGCAAGCTGCACGACACTGTTATCGAGCTTCAGCCTCGCGGTACCAAGATCGCCACCGAGGATCGGATCCGAATCGCGGCCCATGCTGATGTAGAACCCGTCGAGAATGATCGACCAGCGGCCCTTGCGTGCTTCGAGCGTACCCATCACGCCGAAGTCGAGATTGCTCAGCACATTGGAGAAATGCACGTTCACGTTTTGCGCTGGAATGACTCGTCCGATACGAACGCTGCCGCTTTGCCCCGCCATCCAGAGATATGGCGTCACTGAAAACTGCCATGCGTCCTGACCCTTCGATACAGCCTGCTCCTGGGCGTTGCTGTCCAGCGCGAGTGCGCACATCATCGCGCCGCTCATCCACATCGCTTTCGCCTTCCGCGATTCGGGCTGCATGTGCTCACCTCATGATGTGCAGATCAATGGTCCTTGAAGGCGGCAGCTCGCCCCGCGTGCAAAAACTCCTCCGGCGTGGTGGTGGCGAACAGATGCATCGCGCGGCTGATGATGCCGGTCCATCCGGTCTGGTGGCTGGCGCCGAGCCCTGCGCCCTTATCGCCATGAAAATATTCGTAGAACAGCACGTAATCCCGCCAGTGCGGGTCCTCCTGAAACGTTCGGTTGCCGCCGTGAACCGGCCGCCGACCGTCGCTGCCGCGCACGAAGAGGCTCGTCAGCCGGCGGGTGATTTCCGCGGCTACTTCGTAGAGGGTCATGTCATGCCCGGAACCGGTCGGGCACTCCACTTTGAAAGTGTTCCCGTAGTAGCTGAAGTACTGCAACAGCGCGCGGATAATGAGCCCGTTCACCGGCATCCATATCGGACCACGCCAGTTCGAGTTGCCGCCGAACATGCCCGTGTCGGATTCCGCCGGCAGGTATGAAACGCGGTACTCCTGGCCGCCCGCCCGATAGATGTAAGGGTGGTCCGCGTGGTATCGCGACAGCGAGCGAATTCCATAAGGACTCAGAAACTCGTTCTCGTCCAGCATCTTCGAGAGCACGCGGCGCAGATTCGATTCGTTGAGGATCGAGGCCAGCCGGCGATTGCCGAAGCCCAGCGACGTCATATCGTGGATGGACGCCATGATCTCGGGGCGCGCTGCGAAGAACCGCTTGAGGTCTTCGAAGGCATCGGGATAGCGTTCCACCAGCGCGCCCTCGAACGAAGTGACGGCGCACAGCGGCAGCAGTCCCACCATCGAGCGCACTTTCAGCCGCTCGGCGCGCCCGTCCGGCAGTCTCAGCACATCGTAGAAGAAGCCGTCCTCTTCATCCCACATGCCGCGGCCTTCTCCGGTACGCAGCATCGACGATGCAATCCACAGGAAGTGGGACACGAACTTCACGCACATGTCCACATACGCGGGATTGTGCAAGGCGAGCTGCACGGAGATCTCGAGCATGTTCTGACAGAACAGCGCCATCCAGGCAGTGCCATCGGCCTGTTCCAGATACCCGCCCGTGGGCAGCGGTGCGCTCCGATCGAATACGCCGATGTTGTCGAGCCCCAGAAATCCGCCTTCGAATACGTTGTTGCCGGTCCGGTCCTTGCGGTTTACCCACCAAGTGAAGTTCATCAGCAACTTGTGAAACGACCGCTCCAGCCAGACGAGATCCCCGTGACCGTGGCGGTGCTGATCGAGACGATAGGCGAAGATCGTCGCCCACGCATGCACAGGCGGATTGACGTCACCGAAGTTCCACTCGTAGGCCGGAAGCTGCCCGCTCGGATGCAGATAGCGTTCGCGTAACATCAGGTCGAGTTGCTGCTTGCCGAAATCTTCGTCCACGAGCGTCAGCGCGAGTACATGGAACGCGAGATCCCAGGCCGCGTACCATGGGTACTCCCATTTGTCGGGCATCGATACGATGTCCGCGTTGAACATGTGGTGCCAGTGATCATTGCGCGGCGAGCGCCGCGCCGGATCGAACGGATCGGAGCCGCGTTCGGTGAGCCATTTGTCGACGTCGTAGTAATAGAACTGCTTCGACCACATCATGCCGCCGAGCGCCTGTCGCATGACGTTCGCGGCGTCCGCGTCCAGCGATGCGGGAATGACCGCGGCATAGAATTCGTCCGCCTCGTTCCGGCGCGCCGTCATCGTTTCTGCGTAACCGCCGAACGCAGTGCTGCATCCTTCTTCCGCCGATGTTTCGCGCTCGGGCGTGTCCCTGGCGAGTCGCAAGCGCACGACATGGGACTGGCCCGCGCCAATCTGCAGGGCGTAATGCGCGGCGGCTTTCGTCCCGCGCATCTGCGGATTCACGGCCGCCGCTTCTCCATGAACGATATGGCGGTCGATGCCGTCCTTCACGTAGGGCGTGCGGTTCGCCGTGCCGTAAAGGCGCTCGCTATTCGTTTCATTCTCGGTGAAGAGCAGCGCCACGTCGCCCTCGCAATAGAGCCGCCAACTCCCGAGCTCGCCATGCGATGCCGCGATGACGGCGCCTGCCCTGCCCGCCCATGCCTGACGAAGCGAGGGTCGCGCGACCTCCTCGCCCCACGACCAGACGTTGCGAAACCATAGCGTCGGCAGGACATGCAGTGCGGCCGGATCGGGACCGCGATTGAACGCCGTGATCTGGATCAGCATGTCTTCCGGCGCAGCCTTCACGTACTCGACGAATACGTCGAAATAGCGGTCTTCGTCGAATATGCCGGTATCGATCAACTCGTATTCGAGTTCCTGACGGCTGCGCCGGCGATTCGTCGCGACCAGATCGTCGTAGGGATAAGCGGCCTGCGGGTACTTGTACAGATACTTCATGCAGGAATGCGTCGGCGTCGAGTCCAGATAGAAGTAGTACTCCTTAACGTCCTCTCCGCGGTTCCCCTCCCCGTTGGTCAGGCCGAACATCCTTTCTTTCAGGATGGAATCGCGACCGTTCCACAAACTCACGGCGAAGCAAAGCAGCTGCTGGTCGTCGCAAATTCCTGCGAGCCCGTCTTCGCCCCATCGGTACGCCCGCGAGCGCGCCTGATCGTGATTGAAGTAGTTCCAGGCGTCGCCGGACTCGCTATAGTCTTCGCGCACCGTGCCCCACTGGCGTTCGGACAGATACGGTCCCCACTTCTTCCAGGGCGCGATGCCCTGCCGGGCTTCATCGAGCCGGACGTGCTCTGCGGTCACTTGACACCTCCTTCCACTGCGGAACAGCTGGCCGCTTCATGTCAGGCCAGAGATGGATGGCATTGCCTTCGACTTCCGGTTCGCTACGCGCGGCTCGTAACCGCCCGGCGAACTGGCGGCTCGCCGGACGGCTTCTCTTCTGTTTCAGGCGATGTCAGTGATGTCAGTGATGCGCACCGCCACTCGCGTCGTCGAGTTGCCGCAGCACGGCGTCGAGATTGAACGATGCCGGCTTCTGACGCGGCGGATAAGCCTTGAAGTTCTCCATCTGCGCGGCCACGACCGCCTGCATCGCATAGAGCAAGTAGGCGTGCGATATCATCCAGTCGTAGTATGTATTCGAGTTCTCGTCCGCGCGCTCGAACGGGTCGCGCCGGAGGTGGAACATCTTCGGGATACGCAGCCGGATGAAAGGCTCGGCCCAACACGCCAGTTGCCTCGCGCGCTGCTCCAGCAACACCATCTTCCAGTCGCGCACGCGGATCGCCATGATGTCGCCGTCGTCGCTGATATAGAAAAACGAATCGCGCGGACTGTCCTTCACTTCGCCGGTGAGATAAGGAAGCATGTTGAAACCGTCCAGATGTACCTTGTACGTTTTCTCGCCCGCCTTGTATCCCTGGAGCAGTTTCTCTTTCACCTCCGGTTCGCCGGCCGCCGCGAGCAAGGTCGTCATCCAGTCCTGATGCGTGACGATTCCGTTGAGCACCGTGCCCGCAGGAATTTTCGCCGGCCATCGGACGAAGGCCGGCACGCGCCACCCGCCTTCCCAGTTGGTATTTTTCTCCGACCGGAATGGCGTGATGCCCGCGTCGGGCCAGCTATTGAAGTGCGGGCCGTTATCCGTCGAGTACATGACGATGGTGTCTTCGGCAATGCCCAGCTCGTCAAGCTTGGCCAGCATCGTGCCGATGTTTTCGTCGTGCGCGACCATCACATCGTTATAGTCGCCCTGTCCGCTCTTGCCCTTGTGCTTCTCGGCACAGTGCGTGCGGAAATGCATGGCCGTCGTGTTGTACCAGACGAAGAACGGCTTGCCTTCGCTATGCGCTCGGTCGATGAACGCGCATGCGAGCGTGGTCGTTTCTTCGTCGATCGTTTCCATGCGCTTTTTGTTCAGCGCACCGGTGTCTTCGATTCGCTGTCCGCCCTTGCCATCCGCGCGGCAATGGAGCACGCCTCTCGGACCGAAACGCTTCCTGAACGCAGGGTCTTTCGGATAATCCGGATCCTCCGGTTCCTCCTCCGCATTCAGATGATAGAGATTGCCGAAGAACTCGTCGAAGCCGTGCATGGTGGGCAGAAATTCGTCCTTGTCGCCCAGATGATTCTTGCCGAATTGCCCGGTGGTATAGCCAAGCGGCTTGAGCAATTCCGCGATGGTCGGATCCTCCGCCGACAAGCCCACGTCGGCGCCCGGCATGCCGACCTTGGTCAGCCCCGTGCGGATCGGATTCTGTCCGGTGATGAATGCGGCGCGGCCCGCCGTGCAGCTTTGCTGGGCGTAGTAGTCCGTGAAGGCCACGCCTTCGTTCGCAATCCGGTCGATGTTGGGCGTGCGATAACCCATCTGTCCACGGCTATTGAAGCTGATGTTCCACCACCCGATATCATCGCCCCAGAGAATCAGGATATTCGGTTGCTTTGTCGCCATGATTGCTTCCACTCCTGTCAGGTTGCGCCCGGTCGGGCCTGCACCAGGCCGGGCGAAGAAGGTTCATCAATCACCGAACTGAGCCAGCATGCCGCTCGCCGGTCCCTGCTCGATGAACTCGTCACCGCTACCGGCGTCTTCGGGCACCACGTTCCTGTCAGGAAGTGCGCCGCGCCTCACTGGTCCCCGAGTCGAACGAATGATGCGGCGCGTGGTTGCCGTGGCAGAACTTGAACTTCCTGCCGCTGCCGCATGGACAAGGCGCGTAAGGACCGCGCCGTTTATCATCGCTGGCGGTGATCGCCATCACGTCGGAAGCCGGTCGGCCATTGCGAACAAGCTTCGCCATCGTTTCCATCGCGGGGCGCGACTGCGTGAAGAACAGCTCCAGACCTGCGCACAGATAGTTATGCCCCGCTTCGCCGTCTCGTGAAAGCGAAAAGCGGTCTTTCGGACATCCACCGTTGCACAGCGCCCTTACTTCGCATCGCCTGCACTGAGCGGTGAGCGAGTCACGCTTGTCCATGCCGAACCTGCGTTGTGCGGGCGACGCCATCAGTTCGAGCATGTGCGTATCGTGGATATTGCCCAGCCGATATCCTGGTTCCACGAAGTGATCGCACGCGTAGAGGTCGCCGTTATATTCGAGCGCCGGACCGAGGCCGCAGGTCGGTGCATGAATGCACAACAGGTGACGACCGAATAACGCTTCCAGCGTCACATCGAACAATTGCACGAAGACGCGGCCGACATCGCGGCGCACCCACTCTTCGAATACGTCGATGAGAAAGAGACCGTACTGCTTCGCGCCGACCGAGCGATCGGTGACGCGATTGCCCGTCTGCGTGTACAGCACGCGCTTATGGCCCGCCTGTTCGCTCCAGCCGCGATTCGCCAGTTGAATGGTCTGCTCGGTGGCGCGCTCGATGATCGGAATGAACTGAATCCATCGCGCGCCAAGCTCATCGCGAAAGAAGCGATATACCGATCGGCCGTGGTGCTGGTTCGCGGCATTGACGGTACACAGGACGTTGAAATCGACGCCATGCTTGCGCAGTTGCCTCCATCCGTTCATGACGAGATCGAAGGTGCCCTGCCCGCGTCGATCGACGCGAAAGGTGTCGTGAAGCTCGCGCGGTCCGTCCACGCTCAGACCGACGAGAAAGTGATGCTGCCTGAAAAACTCGCACCACTCGTCGTCGAGCAGAATTCCGTTTGTCTGGAACGTGTGCTTGACGATCTGTCCCGGCTTTCGATACTGCTCGACGATTTGGACCGCTTTCCTGAAGAACTCGACTCTCATGAGCGTCGGCTCGCCGCCTTGCCACGCCACGGTGACTTCCGGTGTGCGATGCGACTCGAGCAACTGGCGGATGTAAGTCTCCAGCGTCTCATTAGACATGCGATGCTTTTCGTTCGGATACAGCGCCTCTTTCGACAAGAAAAAGCAGTATTTGCAATCGATATTACAGGTCGATCCGCTCGGCTTGGCCAGCAAGTGAAAGCGCGGCGGCGCGTCCGCGAGCCGGCTGCGGTCCAGCTTCGCTTCTTCGCCGCTCGATGATGAAGCGCGTGTGCGCAACGAGGCTTCCATCGCCGTCACACTCCTTGATGATAAGAAAGCCGAAAGGATTGCCTGACGTCATCACGCAGGCGCTTCGACGTCGCCCGAAGGTCGATCGGGTCTAATTGAAAAAAACGAACGCAGAGAATCGCGGACACAAACGTGATTCGTATTTAAGACAGCTTGCGCGCGGAAATCAAACGCAATTTCGCTAGCCGCTATTTAAGTGCACTGCGCATAGCGGCCGAAGCGTGCACGGTTGGAGGGCGTGAACGTGCAAACATTGAGCCGGTGTTTCTCGCAATCGCGCGTCCGATGCACTAGATTAACGTTGACGCCCGACAGCGCCATGATGTGAGTTTGCAACATCGCACTCGATGCACTGCTGCGGATCGAGTCGACAAAACTCACTGAGCCGACGAACCGATGCGGAGGTTGGCGTGGCTAACGTGGAAGCACGCTCGGCGAACCAACTGGCCGAAGCGCGGACCGACCTCGCGACGACTCGCACATTGATGGCGGCCGATCGCACGCTGATGGCGTGGACGCGTACGGCGCTCTCGATGATCAGCTTCGGCTTCACGATCTACAAGGTGCTCGAAGGGTTCAGGGAAGCCGGCGTTCACCTTGCGCATCCGCATAGCCCCCGAACCATCGGCCTGTTCCTGATCGGCATGGGCACAGTGTCGATGGTGATGGGCACGATCGAATACTGGCTGGTGATCATGGCGATGCGCGAGCATCAGTTCGTCAGTCCGTACAGGCCGACGTTTTTCGTGGCCCTGGTCATGGCTTTCTGCGGCAGTTTTCTGTTTCTCAGCATCATCGTAAGGTTGCTCTAGCCGCACGCAGGCACATGTAACGCGGCGCGCTTTACCTTGGAGGATGGCGGTATCGTGGCTGAAACCGTATTGATCCTGCTTAAGCTATCGATTGCAGTGCTGATCGCCTGTGTCGGCGCGGGTACTTCCGTGTCAGAAATAGGCTATCTATGGAAACGACCGGGGCTAATGTTTCGCTCTCTGACGGCAATGTATTTGCTCGTGCCGCTGGTCGCATTCTGTATCGTGCTGGCGGTGCCCATCGATCGAGGCGTGAAAGCGGCGCTGCTCACGCTCGCCGTATCGGCGGGCGCGCCTTTACTTCCGCGGCGCCTCGACAAGCTCGACAGCCATTCGTACATCTTTAGCCTACTGATGACGTCATCGCTCGTCGCCATCGTCGCTGTGCCGCTGTGGGCCGCCGCATTGAGCGCCTATTTCGACGTCGCGGTGGAACTGTCGCTACGTTCCGTGACAGCGAACATCGGCAAAACCATTTTGCTGCCCATTCTGCTGGGCATGGGCCTGCGCTTCGCTTTCCCGGCGACATCCGAACGATGGTCGAACCGGGTGATGTCGGTCGCATGGATCGTGCTCGCGGTCTCCGGCATTCTTCTGCTCATCCTTCATCGGGACCATCTCGCGGGACTCGCCTGGCAGGGCATAGGCGCGCTCGTGGCGCTGATGATCGCCGGGCTGGTCATCGGCCAGGTCCTCGGCGGCCCCGACCCGAACGACCGCGCTGCACTGGCTATCGCCTGTTCGGCGCGACACATCGGGATTGCACTGGTGGTTGCGGCGGAGTTCGTCGGCCCGAGAACCCTGGTGCTCGTCGTCGCGTACTTCATCACGTCGTTCGCCGTGGCTGGCGTCTACTTCGCTTTACGACGACGACGCGTCGCCGCGCTTCAGTGACGCGCGAGTCTCAAGCGCAGCGCCCGCACGCTCGAATGCGACGCGTCATCGAGATGCATGACTCCAACGCGCAAGCTGCGGACGGCCGAGAAGAAAGCACAGAAGCTTCAATGCTTGACCGCACGTCAAAGCGAAACAGCTACGCGGATCGAACGTTCACGCCTTCTGTGAGGGCCGGTCTTGTTCGACAGCGCCCCGTTGTTCACATTTGGCCGACGACGCGCGTACTGAAAGGACAGCTTTTGTGGCGCGAGCAGCGACTCAAATCTCGCTCACGTGAAACACGCGGCCGTACTGTCGTCCATCGGACGGTCTGTGAATCGGCCTTTGCCGACATTGAGGCAGTTTCTTTTAAACCTCGGCAGCGGGGCCGACTGCTGACCGTGGCGACGTCGCGTAGCAGGACCCCACCAGCTTGCATCAGCGAACTCGCACTCACGACGCCGAGCGGCCTGACGGACCATCACTGCGAGTGTCGGCTCTCCGATCGATGCGTGACGTTTGCTTACCAGGATTCGAGCCACCGCCTTTCGGCCCTCATGAAGCTCTCGCACAATCGGACCTTGCAGACAGTGACGCCGCTTTAATCAGACCCTCTCCCGACCATGCGCTGTAGACCGGCGAACGCTTGCTTCGCACCGGCGCATCGTCGCCTTGGTGCTATACACCCCACCGTAGCGCCGGCGTGTGGACCGAGCTGTCCCAATGCTTCGTCATTTCTTCGTCGAGGACGCAAAGTGTGATCGAAGCGCCTGCCATCTCGAGTGAAGTGGTCAGCGCGCCCACCTGCACACGCGCAATTGTCAGATTGCGCTTTTGGAGCCAGGCGCGCGTTGAGTTGAACAGAAGATAAAGCTCGCCAAGCGGCGTGCCGCCAAGGCCGTTCACAAGCACCAGCAAGCTAGCCCCCGCATGTGGCTTGAGATCGTCGACGATAGCCGTTAACACCTCCCCCGCAATCGTATCGGCCGATGCAAATTTCGCGCGCCGCCTGCCCGGCTCGCCATGAATGCCGACGCCGACTTCGATGACATCGTCGCCGATCTTGAAAGTCAGCGTACCAGCTGCCGGCACCGTGCAACTTGAGAATGCGACACCCATCGAAGCCGTGCGCTTGTTGATCCGGTCGCCAAACATCTTGCACTCATCGAGGTTCGCCCCGCTTTCAGCCAGGCCGCCCACCAGCTTCTCGACGATCACCGCGCCCGCGACCCCGCGCCGTCCGGTCGTATAGCTGGAATTCTCCACCGCGACGTCATCGTTGATGAGGACCATGGCATTCGGCACCTCGGACATCTCCGACGCCATTTCGAAGTTCATCAGATCGCCCGAGTAGTTCTTCACGATGAAGAGCACGCCCGCGCCGGTATCGACGGCCCTGGCGGCGGCCATCATCTGGTCGGGCGTCGGTGACGTGAAGATCTGGCCCGGGCAGGCGGCGTCGAGCATGCCGTGGCCGACAAACCCTGAATGGAGCGGTTCGTGCCCCGAGCCGCCGCCCGATATCAGCGCGACCTTGCCAGGCTTTAGATTCTTGCGCCGCACGAACACCGGTTCGCTATGGAGTACAACCAGGTCGGCATGGGCTGCGGCGAATCCCGCGAGACTCTCGGCGAGAAAGTCGTCCACATGGTTGATAAATTTTTTCACGGTCTCCCGCTCCTTTATCCGTTGCGTTGCGCGAGCCGCGCGCATACCGAAGCAATCATGATCTGGCTGGAGCGCGCGCCAGGATCGATATGTCCGCGCGAACGCTCGCCGAGAAACGACGCCCTTCCCTTGGTCGCCAACATGTCGCGGGTCGCAAGCATGTTTTCCTCGGCGATTTGCGGCAGCGTGTCGAGTACCACGCGCGCCGCGGGGCTTTCTGCGGCAAGTTCCTCGAAGCGCTTCGCGACCGGAATCAACACGTCCATCATCGTCTTGCTGCCGACGCCGGTCTTGCCGCGTTGCCGGACGGCCTCGACGCCCGCCGCGAAGATCCGGGCGAAGCCGCCCACATCCATTGCATTGGTGACGGACGCTTTCGCCATACCGTTCAGCAACGAGAAGAATAAAGGCCCCGACGATCCGCCCACCGTCGACAGCACCTTGGTAGCCGCAATGTCGAGCGCGGGGCCGAAAGCTTCGGCCTCGATCTCCGCGCGCACCGCAAGCAGGGCTTCCATGCCGCGCAGCAGATTGAAGATGTGATCGCCATCGCCGATCTGCTGGTCGAGTGACGCGATCTCCTCGGTATGCTCCTTCAACGCCGCATTGGCAGCGTCGATGCACGCCATGACCGTTTTGCCGTTCATGTCGGGATTCTCCTGCCGTCGGCACAAAAATATAAAAGGCTGCGCGCCGGCAGCGACACGCCGACCGATTGTCCCGGCGAGAAATTGCGCTCTGCAACGGTCGTTACGACAACGGCGGTTCCCGCGCGATCGAGAATCAGCAGATGGCGTAGCGGCGAATATTCGAGCACAGTCAGACTAAGCGCGCCCTGTACGCCACGCGCGTCGCACAGATCGGGGTCATGCAGCACGATATCCTCAGGACGGATGCCGACAGTCGTCGTTCCCGCCGGCACGTGAGCCAAATCGAGCAGAGTGGGTGGCAGCAGGTTGATTGGCGGAGAGCCGAGCCGCTGCGCAGCGCTCAGCGACACCGGATTTCCATACACCTCCCGCGGCGTGCCGAGTTGCACGAGACGCCCTTGGTCAAGAATGCCGATGCGATCCGCGAGCGTGGTGGCTTCGACCTGATCGTGCGTGACGTAGATGATCGTCGCGCCGATCGTACGATGCAGGTGTTTGAGTTCGATGCGCAACTCTTCACGCAGCTTCGCATCGAGGGACGACAGTGGCTCGTCCATCAGAAACACCTTAGGTTGCCGCACGAGCGCGCGCCCTATCGCCACGCGCTGCATTTCGCCGCCGGACAGATGCGTCGCCATGTTGTCGAGCTTTGATTCCATGTGCAGCATCTCCGCGACCGCGTGAACGCGGGCACGCACGTCCGCCTCGCTGCTGCGCCTTCTTGGCGAGCGCAACGGAAACGCCAGGTTGCCGAACACGGTCAGATGCGGATACAGCGAATACTGCTGGAAGATAAACGCGACGTCGCGATCGGACGGATGCACGCCGGTCGCAATGCCACCGTCGATCAGCACGTCGCCCGCATCCGGCCGCTCCAGCCCGGCGATCAGACGCAGCGTCGTGGTCTTGCCCGCGCCGCTCGGCCCGAGCAGCACCACGAACTCGCCGTCCCTCACATCGATAGAAAGATCGTCGACTGCGACGATATCGCCAAATCGTTTCGACACATTGCGCAACTGGATCTCAGCCATTCGCTTCTCCGTGTGCAGGAATGGTGCGAGCGGCGCCCGGCAGCAGCCGGCCGCTCTGCGCGTCGTACAAGAGCGTGCGTTCCTTGCGAAACGACAAACCGACCGGCGATCCGGCAGGCAGACCATCGTCCTTCCCCACCCGCACCCTCACCACGCCCAGCGCGGTTTCGACCACCAGCACCTGATGCGAACCAAGGTATTCATCGGCAATGACCTTGCCGCGCAGCGGGCCGTGCTGATCGATCGCCACATGCTCGGGACGAATGCCCAACAGCACGCGCTCTGCGGCGACTTCGCAGCGCGGCACCGGGACCTGCGCGCCGTGCAGGCGCACATCTTCGTGGCCCGCGTCCACGCCGCCATCGACTGGCAGGAAATTCATCGGCGGACTGCCGATGAAGTTGCCGACAAACACCGTCGCCGGAAAGTAATAGATTTCCTGCGGCGGACCGGCCTGCAGCAACTCACCCTTGTTCATCACGACGATGTCGTCGGCCATCGCCATCGCTTCGCTTTGATCGTGGGTAACATAGACGGTCGTGGCGGCAAGCGCGTTATGCAGCTTGCGCAACTCGAGACACATCAGCTCGCGGAAATCCGCATCGAGCGTGCCGAGTGGTTCGTCCATCAGAAACGCCTTCGGCTGCCGCACGATCGCGCGGCCCAGCGCTACGCGCTGCCGGTCGCCGCCAGACAGCCCACCGGTCTTGCGATCGAGAATGTTCTCGATACGCAGCATGCGCGCGGCCGCCGCCACTCGTGCCGCGATCTCGTCTCGCGACATATGCTCGTTCTTCAGCGGAAAAGCGATGTTATTGCGCACCGTCATATGGGGATATAGCGCGAACATCTGGAAGACGAACGCGATATCGCGCTGACGTGCGCGCAATGCCGTCACGTCCTCACCGTCTATGAAAATCTGACCGGAGGTCGGCAACTCAAGGCCGGCAATCATCCGCAGCGTCGTGGTCTTGCCGCAACCCGATGGGCCGAGCAACACGACAAAGCGCCCGGCGCCGATCGTCAGACTGGTGTCGCGCACCGCGACGAAGTCGTCGAAGCGCTTGTGAAGGTTGGCAAGAACGATCGTGGACATGGTGTCAGTCCGGGAAATGGCTGGTCACGACGAACGCGAGCGCGCCTACCAGAACGACCGGAAACGACCACGTGAACAACGTCAGCGAAAACGGCTGCACCAGCATCGCCACGCCGAGACCAATCAGTGCAGTCGACACCGCTTCGCTGTAGCCACGGCGCAGATAATGTTTTTGCGGCAAAACGAGGTCTCGTTTCATTTGCGCACCGCTCCGAAGGTGATGCCGCGCAACAAATGTTTGCGTAGCACCACAGTGAAGATAAGGATAGGCAGCACGAAAAGCGTCGTCGCCGCCGCGACGGCCGGCCAATCCTGCCCGCCTTCGCCGATGATGAACGGAATGAACGGCGGCATGGTCTGCGCATCGCCGCTTGTAAGCAGTGACGCGAATGCGTACTCGTTCCACGCGAAGATCAAGCAGAAAATTGCGGTCGCGGCGATGCCGGTGATCGCCTGCGGCAGCACCACCTTGACGAAGGCCTGCAGGCGCGTGTACCCGTCGACGAGCGCCGCCTCCTCGTATTCGCGCGGGATCTCGTCCATGAACCCCTTCAGCAGCCATACCGCCAGCGACACATTTACCGCCGTATACAGCACGATCATGCCGACATAGCTGTCGCTCAGGCCCAGTGCCCGATACATCAGGTAGATCGGGATGGCGACCGCGATCGGCGGCATCATGCGCGTCGACAGGATGAAGAACAGCAGGTCGTCGGAGAGCGGCACCTTGAAACGCGAGAACGCATAAGCCGCCAGCGTGCCGAGAAATACCGCGAGAAAGGTCGAACCGAAACCGATCACGAGCGAATTCACGAAGCGCGGCAGGACCTTCGAGGGTCCCGCGATCACCATGTTGCGCTTGCGCACATCACGCTCATACCAGGTCCGCGCGGGCGGCAGACTGGCGATGAACTCGGGCGTCTGCCGCGAACGAATCGTGAACAGGTTCACATAGCCTTCCATCGACGGCTGAAACAGCACGACGGGCGGATAGGCAATCGCGTCTTCCTGCGTCTTGAAACTCGTCAGGAAGATCCACACCATCGGCAAGGTTGCAACCAGCGCGTAAGTAATGACAACCGCCGCCGCGAAGCGCTTGCCGCGCGGCGACGACGCCACCACCGAGTGTTGAATAGCCGTCGGTCTCATCGCTGTTTCACCCGGTTGAGCGCCTTGACATAGATGTTCGCCGCACCGAACACCGTCACGAACAGAATGATCGCCAAAGCCGATGAATAGCCCGTCTGCCATTTCTCGAACGCGGCACGCTTCAAGGTGATCGACACGGTTTCGGTGACCGAGCCCGGGCCGCCCGAAGTCAGCAGGTTCACCATGTCGAACATCTTGAAGTTCTCGATGCCGCGAAACAGCACGGCGAGCATCAGGAACGGCAAGGTCATCGGCAATGTGATCGACCAGAACTGCCGCCACGGTGTGGCGCGATCAACTTCGGCCGCTTCGTAGATGTAGTCGGGAATCGACCGCAGGCCCGCGAGGCAGATGAGCATCACATAGGGGGTCCACATCCACGTATCGACCATCACGATGGTCCACGGTGCGAGCGACACGTCGCCGATCATCTGAAATGAGCCGGGCGCAATACCGGTGAAGAAGCCGACGATATCGTTGAAGAGCCCCGTTTGCGGTTGCAGCAGAAAGGTCCAGAAGTTGCCAACGACTGCCGGCGACAGCATCATCGGCAGCAGGATCAGCGTGGTCCAGAAGCTATGACCGCGAAACTGCCGGTTGATCAGCAACGCGAGGCCGAAACCCAGTAGAACCTCTAGCCCGACCGACCAGAACACGAAACGCGCGGTCACCTGCATCGCGTACCAGACGTCTTCGTCGGTGAGAATGTCGACGTAATTGTCGATACCGACAAAGCGCGCCGGCACACTCGGCATATTCGACTTGAAGTTCGTGAACGACAGACGTAACGCCCAGATCAACGGAAAGATGTTGATCGCCAGCAGCAACAGGATGGTTGGAAGGATGAACAGCCACGCAATGGTTCTGTCCGATAACCCGGCCAGACGTGTGCGCGCACGCGCCGACGCCCGCGACTCCAGCCCCGCCGATGAAAAAGGCTTGTGTGCCAACATGCCTCGCTCCTTTATGCGGACCGGCGGCATCCGTGCAGGGGGCGCCGGTCCAGTCCTGGATACACGCTAGTTCTTCCCTTCGTTCTTGAAGACCTTGTTCCAGTCTTTAACCAGCAGATCGAGCGCCTCCTTGGCCGTGCCCTTGTCGGCCACGACATAGTCATGCACGCGCTTTTGCATGTCGAGCAGCAGTTCTGCATAAGCGGGTTCAGCCCAGAAGTCTTTCACGATCGACATCGACTTCAGGAATGCCGGCGCAAAAGGTGCACTCTTGGGAAAGTCGGGCGCATCCACCACCGACTTCGCCGCCGAATAGCCGCCCAACTGCCACCACTTCTTCTGCACATCGGGTTGCGCGAACCACTTGATGTATTCAAGTGCGTCTTCCTTGTGGTCCGAGTACGACACGACCGAGATGCCCTGTCCGCCGAGTTGCGTGAATTGCTTGATCTCACGCGGATTCACGAAAAAGCCGATCTTGTCGCCGCCGACGTTCGGGTCTTTGTAGAGTCCTGGGAAGAATGCGAACCAGTTCATCTGCATCGCCACCTGGCCCGACTTGAAGGCATCCAGGCCTTCCTGCATGTACGCGTTGGTCATGCCGGGCGCCGTGCAGCACTTGTAAAGCGCCTTGTAATACTCCAGCCCCTTGACTGCGCCCGGCGAGTTGACGAAGCCATCCAGGTGATAGGGTTTCTTGGGGTCTTGATATTCGAAGCCGAAGTTGTAAAGCGCATTGGTCACTCCCATTGTGATGCCTTCAGACCCGCGCTCGGTAAAGATATAGACACCGTATACGGTCTTGCCATCGATCTTGCGGCCCTGGAAGAACTCCGCGGTTTGCTTGAGTTCGTCCAGCGTGGTTGGCGGTTCGAGTTCACGTTTATATTTCTGTTTGAACTCGGCGCGTAACTCAGGGCGCGCGAACCAATCCTTGCGATAGGTCCAGCCGACTGCGTCGGCCATTGCCGGCAACGCCCAGTAGTTCGGCGTATTCTTTGGCCACTCCGCATAACCGACGACGGTCGCCGGTACGAAGTCGTTCATCGATATCTTGGTCTTCGCGAAGAAATCATTGAGCTTGACGTAGTGCCCGTTGACCGCTGCGCCGCCTATCCACTGGCTGTCCCCAATTATCAGGTCACATAGTTTGCCATGCGAATTAAGTTCGTTGATAAAGCGATCGGCGTAACTCGTCCACGGCACGAACTCGAACTTCATCTTGATGCCGGTTTTGGTCGTGAAATCCTTGGATAGCTCGACGAGTGCATTGGCCGGGTCCCATGCCGCCCAACATAAGGTCAACTGCTTTTCCTGTGCTTGCGCGCCCTCTGCCATGCCGAGTCCCAACGATACCGTGGCCGCCGCGATTACCCTTGCTGACTTAAGACGTAACATTTGTCTTCTCCTTGTCTTTTTCGGGTCACCAACCTGATGTGGAACAGCGCCCATGCGCCGAGTGCTGTGTATCGGCTCCGGCGGATTCAAACGCGAATCCGCGTGTCGCGAGCTTCAGGCATGCGCATTCTCACGAAGATAAATCCGGGTTTCCGGCGTTGGGATAGCAAGCGCGCCACGTACGTCGTTAAGAAAATTGATGGCGGCGAGGCCTGCCCAATGAACGATGCCGCGCACATCCTGATCGAGGATTACGTCGATCGCGCGCTCGGACAGTTGCGCGCGAGTCTCCGCGGTGCATTCATGCCCGATCAGTACCAGGCGTGCCTTGTCGCCCGATTCCTGCAATGCCGTTGCAATGCCTGAGATGCCGCCACCTGTCACATAGACGCCGACTAGATCCTGATAACGTGCAAGGAGGCCCTGCACGGCAAGACCTGCGCCATCGTCATCTTCGGCGAAGTCTGGTTCGGCAATCCACCGCAGATTGCGAAAGTCCTCTTCCAGCACCTGCGATAAGCCGGTGCGTCGTTCCAGTTGATCGTGCAGGCGCGACGAGGCCGACAAAATGGCCACCGTGCCGATTCGCGCGCCGAGAAAGCGACCCATCAAAAGTCCTGCGGTGCGCCCGGCAATCCGGTTATCGACGCCGACATACGCTGCGCGGCGACTGGCGGGCAGATCGGAGAACACGGTGACAACAGGCACGCCCGCATCGCTCATATCCTCAACAAGGCGTTCGACCGCTGGGTAGTCGAGCGGCACAAGCACGAGTGCATCGTAGTCGATCACCTGTTCAGCGAAAGCAATGGTGTCTCGATGAGTCGTGAAATCGCAGCGGTAGAGCGACGGAATGATGCGGTGCTCGCGAAAGAAGCTCGCGGACAGCGCGATATTGCGCTCCACGTGGTCGAGGAAACGCGAGTTGACCTGAGGCAAAACAAACGCCACGCGATACGTGTTTATCTTGGCTGGGCGACCGCGACTTGCCCGTTCGTCGCGCAGGGCTGCCAGCGCAAGATGGACACGATTTGCAGTTTCCGGACGCACAGCCTGATCGTCCCGCAACACACGATCGACCGTGGCTACGCTCACGCCCGCACGACGCGCGATCATCATACGAGTAGCAGGCATGTGGCTCTCCGGTGCCGAGCCAAAAGATTTTTGTTAAATCAAGGTAGCTTTTTCCGGCGGAAATGCAAGTTTTTTTGCGGCATTAAACGCATCATTCTTGATGGCATTTAATTCGCACTTTAGCTTAGATGAGTGGACGCATTGAATCGCTTAAATCAGTGGACAGTGCGTTGCACAAGAAAATTTTCGCTCAACTGCCTCGCATCGAATAACGGGAAACGTTGCGCGGGAGGCGCGTGCCTTTTGCACCGATTCCGGCCTGTGCAGCGCCTGAGCCGATCCACTACGCATTCAAGACAATCTCCTAGACGATGATCAGCCTGCCCCAGTACTACTGTGCGTCAGTGCAAAGCACGTAGTTCACTCATGACGCGAGGCGCCGCGAACAGGAACATCATTGCTATATGCGCCCTGACGATATTAGTGTGTTGAACAAGCATCGCCCGCTGCAACTGAAACGTCATTTGCATGGCGTACGTATGAAATTCATTGTCTATAACGAGCCGGTCCCGCTCGGTTCGCCGGATGCCGTGACCGACGCCACGTTGCCCGGGGCTGAACCAGCCGGGTACAACCTGCTGGTGGAAGTACATTCGGTCTCGGTGAACACGGTAGGTACCAAGATCCGTGGCGGCATGCTGCCGCCCCCAGTGGTACCAGGTGCTGGGCAGGCATGCGTCCGGGGTGGTGCGCGCCGCCTGCCAGGCATCGAAATGCTGCGCGTGGCAAGTAAAAGGCTGACGCAGGCACACGGAACTGTTGCCGAGCACTTCTACTCGATCATTAAATACGCAATCCTATATACGACACGATCCGCCTCGTCCTGCCATTCGTATCTCGACGCAAACGCGGACGTGCCCCAGGCGCAAACACGACAATGAGGTCGTATGCACAACATAAAGTATTTCGATGCCAATCGCCATACGACCTGGCTTGAGGCGTTCTTCGACCTGATTTTTGCGGTGACGATCGCTGACGTTACGCATATCTTGAGCCACACGCACGAGGGTCATCTTGACCCACTCCAGTTCTGGAAATTCGTCCTGATTTTCATACCTTTGTGGTGGATCTGGGTCAGTCACACGATGTATGCCAACCGGTTCGATGCGGATGACCGGAAGCATCGGCTGGCAACCCTGTTCATCATGTTCCTGCTGATTATCATCTCAGGCCTGATCGACCGACGATTCCTGGCCAGCTTTGAAGCGATCATCGTCTGCTACGCCGCTTCGAAATACATCATCGCCATAATGTATTTCGTGTCGAAAAACCGGCATAAAAAAAGCGAGGCACTCACAACGACAGTTGGCTGGGTAATCGTCGCTGGCACCACCATCAGCCTCGCTTCGATCCTGTTCCCGGAGCCACAGCGATATGTCGTGTTTTACCTTGGAATACTGTTCGATCTGGCTCTGTTCATCTTTTTTTTGCCGCGTCGTCTACAGGTCATCCCAGTGCATACCGAGCACCTGATCGAGCGTGTGGGCCTGCTTACGATCATCATGCTGGGAGAGTCCGTTAGCAGCCTGTCCACGGGACTGGCCAACATCAGCTGGACTGTGGAGAGGCTGCTGATGATCTTACCCACGAACCGTGGACACTCTGACTTGAGCAACGGTTAATGTTTCGAAGGGCAGCGGCGCTTGGTAGCC
>NZ_JBFUPT010000014.1:0-146060 GCF_041360715.1 Caballeronia sp. RCC_10 | reverse complement strand
CAAATCGGCAGCTTGATGACCCCGGCGCTTCCACTTATAAACTCGATCTAACTGTCCGAACCAACGGCGCCACCTCTGCGCCTTAAATTCCTTGATGCTCATACTCAGAATCCCTTATTCACAAAAGCGGATCGAGCCGTGGCGCGTTTGAGCAGGCACTCAATGCAGACATCCTTTGGCAGCATAGGCATCTCAACAGGCAAGTTCTTCGGCCCGGTGAGGTTAGGCCTAGCCGAATGTACGACCCAACTTCCATTGGTTCCAGTTTCAATGCGCTTGCCTTCAGGCGAGTGATACAGGACCGAGTCGTACGCATTGCCGTGCTTCTTGTGCGAGCCGGGCGAATCGCACAACATGAGCTTCATCCCATCGAAGTGGTAGTACAGTCCCCACTCGCTCCAGAGTTGTTTTAGGAATTCGTAGTCGCTCTGCCAGAATTGTCTGATGAAGTCGCGCTTCGGAAAGACATTGTTGTTCAGTGCGACGGCAGCGAGGCGCTTGTCCCAAGGGAACGTATAGCTTTTCAGTACCGCCTCGGTGACGTCCAGGACGCTCATATCCTGGAACACCCGGTTATCGCGGTTTTGCGTCGCGAGCCACAGCCAGGGTCTTACGGTGAACCGGTAATAGACACGCCGTTCATCGCAGCCGGTCTGCTGCACTTCGGTGATGATGCCGTTGATCGTGCGCACGCCCGCGCCGACGTTGCCCGCGCCGAGATCGCCGGGCAGGCCCGGAATGAACGTTCCTTTGCCCTCGAATTCGACCTGAATTTCGATTGATTTACCGATCAGGTCATCGGGCTTGAGGAGCGTGCGCGCGTTCCAGATGCGAAACGTCGGGCTGTCGACTGAAGCGAGGTCGACTTCGAATTTATACAACTCGCCCAGCGTTTCGACGCCTCGCACGCGCTGAGGGATGAGGATATCGCTATCGCCCCACGTCGGCAGCGCCTTGCACTCGATCTTCAGCGTGCGGCTTTGCAGCGGATTAAACATTCGATACTGCTCCCTGATTCTTTTGTTTAAGTCACGGCATTGGCCGTGCGGGAATTTGTTCGACTCTTGTGCGTGCGCCTCACGCCACGCTGCGTGTCCCCGGTCGAGGCAGCCACTCGGCGATGCGCCCGCGCTGCTTCGAGTGCAGCACGGTCTTGGTGTAGGAATGCGCGGAAGCGTGTCGCGCGAGGTAGCGCTCTAAAACCACGCCTAGCGCGTAAGGACTCGTGCCTTCGAAGCCGTCCTCGTCGAAGCTGACGGCGCATTCGAGTGCGCACACCATCGGTGGAATCGCATGCGGCACCACACAATTGACCGGTGTGAGCGTCGCCGAGGACAGGCTTTCCACCTGTCGCCGCAGCGCCGGGATATCCGCTGACAGATAAAGCCGCAACAGGCTGCGCAAGCCCTCGCCCGGATTGGGCTCGTCGTAGCGGTCGTCGAAGTCCGCGTGTTCGATGGCGAGTTGCGCGAGCAATTGCCACGCTTTGATGCCGACGCCCATCGGCGGCCTCGATCGGCTCGGCGCACGCACCAGGCCGACGCTCGCAAGCGGCGCCGAGCCGGGCAGCTTCACGTCGCTCACGCCGTTGCAATCGAGCAGGCCCGGCAGGTCACGGTTGGTGAGCCACACATCGAAGGACAGATAGTTGATTTGCTCGTCGTGTTCGCCGGGTGTGTACGGCAGCCCGTCGCGTCCGACCAGCGACAGGAACGATTCGGTGCTGACATACGGTGCACGCGTACCGTACGAACGGCCTTTGGCTTTGGACAGCCGCTGCTCGCGACGCACGGTGAAGTAGCGCCCGTGACCTTCCTCATCGTGCAGCAGCGCCTCATGCAGCGGATAGAAAGGCAGTTCTTCTGAGCTCTGCTCCTCTTTAACCTGACCGATGGCGCGCTCGACGTGATGCACTTCGTGATCGAGCGCCGCCTTGCCAAACGGCATCAGGTGAATCACAGGCCCAAGGTCCTCGGTACGCACGGCCGCCGTTCGGGCCTTGAAGAGGTTGACGACGGGCACGCAGAAGAGCGCGAACATGTCGGCATTCACGCGCTCGGCCAGTTCGCTCGTCGAACGGTCCAGCAGCACGACAATCTCGGCCTCGCTGCCGTGGATGCGCGCGAGCCCGGCCTGTAGTCCTGTCAGCGTGAAGAAATAGAAGCGGCTCGGGCAGGAGAAGTATTCATGCACGAGGTTGTGACCAATGAACTTCGGCGCGGCAAGCGGCAATACCGTCTCGTCGGCGGTGAGCCCATCGTGGATGACAGGATCCGATGTCACGACATGCGGCACATAGCCTGCCTCGCTGAATCGTCCCGGCTCGCCGACGACCGAGACGACGGCTCCTGTATGGATTAATTCATGCAGGTGTGACGCGACGCGTTCATCGGCAGCAAGGTAAATCTGCAACCGATCCAGTCCTTGCAGCGAGGAGAACGGCATGCCCTCAAGCGTGCGCAAGCGCAGCCGCAACGCTCCTCGCACCCGCCGATGCGGCGGCACATAGCGGTCTTGTCCCTGGATATCGGGCGGAACGTGCGTGAGCCGGCCATCGACTAGCTCGATGGGAAATAAGGCGACGTCCTGCGTCGTGCTGAAGGTGCAGTCAGTCTTCTCGCCGTCCGGCAGGCGCAGCGACGTCACCTCGGCGCCGCGCTTGATCGTGTGCCCCGCGAGAAAGCCCGCCGCTTTGCCGCCCGCGTAGAAGCGCGCGACGGCGATGGACGGCGTGGGGGACAGATACCCCGGATAGACCGACGACAGCAGTGCTTGAGTGAGCAGCGGAAATTCGTCGTCGAAGCGCATCTGCATGCGGGCGTTGACGAACGCCGACGACTGGATCAGGCGATTAACGAAGATATCGCCCGTCTCCGAGCCGAGCATCAGGAGCCGTCTTGCGATCTTCGGATGACCCAGCGCGAACTCGCCGCCCGACGCCTGCATATAAAGGCGTTCGCGGTCGTATAACGGAAGCAGTCGCGGGTCCATCAGGCGGGCGCTCCCACGGTCAGAAATGAGCTGACACTGAACCGCCAGTGAAGGTTAATGGGTTCCTCGGTTCCGCAGTCCGCAGCGACATTCATCAACGCTTCCCTTCCAATTGGCCCATTCGACCGCGTCGATCGACTGCAAACGCGACTTGCATCGTCGACGCAGGCGTCCAGAGTTATCGCTCCGAGTATCAAATGTTTGCAAACCTCCCGATAGGTGCACAATTCTTAAAACGGAGAGTCGAAGCCCACTTTTATTGCGGCCTGAATGCGAGCGTGCTACGGCGCGTCAACGCATTCGAGCTGAGAGGCGGGAAAGTCCACAGCTATGAGTTCGTTGCTTGTTGTCAGTGACTAAGCGCCTTATGACGATCAGCCGCAGATAGAAGCGTAGAGGCATGGCGCAAGGCTAAGGTCAGGCGCGGCCTGCTCGCATCTCGTAGGCGCATGCGGGTCGCTTCGAATCGACTATCCGCAGCATCGGCATCGCAGCTCCAGCCATGTGCGATCTAGGCTTGCGTCGAGCCGTAACGGACGATTAGGTAAAGATGGTCGAATAACGAGTGCGAGTTACAACGGGAACGCCCGTGATCTCGCTCATGCTGCAGCGCCTTCTTAACGAGCAAGAACAACGGCCAAGGGCGCCGTAACACGCCGACAGCTTTTCATCCCACAGCGTCAGCGAGGTGTCGAGTGCGAACTGCGCTCGGTGACACCCTCAAGAAGGAAGTCTCACGATCCCTGTCATTTATTTCTCGGCTTGCCGAAGGACCAGGCGGCTGCTGAGGACGCGCTCACGCCGCAGTTCGACCCGCTCGAACAGCCCATCGGCGATGGCGTTCTAAAGCGCACGCTTCTTCGCGGTATCGCGCCCCTAGTTCAATGTCGCTCGAATGACGATGCAATTATCCGCGCCGCTGATTCCAAGCCAACCACGACCGACGACGAAACTCTCCACGCCATCCTTAGCGATAGTCTGCAAACGATCGTTCTCCAGCACGTCGAGCGGTAGTACGCATCGCGGGTTGCAAACCACTGCCCTATCGTCGCGCAAACTCACGCAACGCCTCAATTAGACCGGGCCGCCTTCAACGATACCGCCGATGCAACCGCAGCCGTGGCACACCGTCGTCGCGCACGATAACAACTGCGTTCTGCTTGAATACGGCCATTAGTTCATTGGCGACGAACTCATCGGCTCCGAGCACAAACAAACTAACTTCCGCTCCCCAGACACCGCCCGGATCGATACCTGCCCCCGCCAACGCAGTCCGCCCCAACCGCCCGATGTACGCGACCAGCGCGCGCTGTCGAACCGCGTTCTCGTGCTCGCCGAGTACTTCTCCAAACGGATTGAACGCCGTTACAAACACCGCGCTCGTCACGCCATGACGCGCCAGCAGCGAGGCAACCGCGTCGTTCTTCTTGTCGATGATCATGTCGATCGGCGGTTCGCCATCGATGCGATATATGGCTGAACGGTAAGCACGCAGCGTGTCGTCGGGAATCGAAGTCATGCGACACGTTACCGGAGCGCAAAGGCGCACGCAAACGCGGCCATCATTCACAAAACCAACGCCTATACTGAATTCAGCGTCTCATGCGAGGAGGATGCCATGGCACGCAAGTACATCGATTGCCGCGAGTTTCCGAGCGACACGAACTGCACGGTCGCCCTATCCGCCGACTCCGAAGACGAACTGTTGGAAGCCGCCGTGCAGCACGCGGTAAGCGTCCATCGGCATGAAGATTCGCCGGAGTTGCGCTCGGAGTTGAAGAAGCTCTTTCACGACGGCACGCCGCCCGTGGAGCGGCCAAGCGCGTGAGATTCGCGCTCCGCTAACCGAGTTCGAACGTCGTCACGCCGAATACACGATCGAGCGGCGCAGCGGGCGCCGCTCGCGTGTACATGCGCGCCGTTTCGAAGTCGCTGGTCATGTCGTGCTCGGCTGCGAGCGCGACGGCCGACGCATTGCTCTCCGGAACGTCGAGAAATACGGTTTCGCCTGCGATTGACGAAACCAGCGCCCGATAAAGCGCGCGTGCAATCGGCAAGTCATCGGCGAAAAGCGGGCCGATCTTGTATCCGTTACGGCAACGACGCACGACGCCGTAGCCGCGCACGATTTCGCCATCGACTGCGGCGAGCGCACGCGCCTCGCGCTGCGCGATCCACGCGCGCAAGAATGCCGGACGCGCCGACATGAAGCAGCGCGCATCGTAGTCGCACAGGCGATCGAACGGAACGCTCGACGCATCCGCTATCGCAACGCCGGACAATCGATCGTCACCACGCATCGCTACGGTTCGATAACGCACGTTGCGATAGGCCAGCACGAAGCCCGACTTTCGATAGTTAGGTTGCTGCGCAATGACGCCGTCGAGGCCGACGGTGCGTTCGCCCAGATACGCGACGCCCGCGCGCCAGAGACGTATTCCAATGCCTTTGCCGCGCCATTCAGGCCGCACGATGTAGAGGCCGATGAAGCCAAACGCGTCGTCGTAGGCCACGGCGGAAATGCAGCCGATGGGCTCATCGTCCCATGTCCCAATGAAAAAGCCGTCGGGGTCGGCAGCATGGAAGCAGCGCGCATCGTCGAGGCCGGGATTCCAGCCCTCCGCCGCGGCCCAGTCGAGCGCCGTGGCGAGATCGGCCAGGTTCATGCGACGGACGGTGAAACGAGCGTTATCGGGACCGGATGACATACGGCGCGCCTTATCGGAATGGGCGGTGCATGCAGTGTCGCGCGTTTGCGGCTTGGGGAAAAGACAGGCGGAAGAAACAGGCGGGGGAGAAGTGATGAACAGCGAAGGCACAGCGGCAAGGGCTATGCCATCACTACGTGCAGCCCGTACGCCGCTCGCTACGGCTAAAGCTTTGACGCGAACGCCAGTCTTCCGAGCGCAGCACGTATTCGCCGTCCTCGCGCGCTTCGTGTTCGGAGCCGAACCCTTCGTCGCTATAGGCGACCACTTTCATTCCGCCGCCGGCTGCGCGTTCAACGGTGATTCCCCAATGCCAACCGCCTTCCTGATGAAAGACATGTAGCGTCGGATTCGGTGATGTGGTCAGTTCCATATATGCGGCTCCTACAAGTCGACGTTCGCCATGCTTGCTGGCTTGACGCACGTTCTTGATGACGGACGCTTCGAGTTAGCCCCTTTCATGGGCAATGATTTCGTGCGGCAATGCCGGCTCCCTGAACAGCATACTCAATGAAATGCTGCGTCGCAACACGGGCTTTCCCCAGCGTGGTGTCGATGAAACGTTTAGCGGGCGAAGCACTAAACATAGAGGTAAATCGCTACCAGATGTAACGGTCATGCCGCGTGCGCCTGCAACAGATAGCCGCTCTTGCTTACGCTTTAGTTACGCTCGGCGTCCGCGTTCGGCAGCATCGTCGTCGGACGTGGCTTTACACCCACATGCCGACGACGCGATAAAAGCAGCCGCGTCATCGTCGTGCATCTCGCGCATAAGAGCGATGCATCTAAGCCCGCGGCTTATCTCCACGCAGAATACGTCGTGCGATGCTCCAGCGATGCACTTCCGACGGGCCATCGTAGATGCGGAACGCGCGCATGTCCGCGAAAATCCGCGCGACCACGGTCTCATGCGTGACGCCCTGCCCGCCCAGCACTTGCACCGAGCGATCCACGACGCGCCATAACGCTTCCGACGACACGACCTTCGCGATGCTCGATTCATGCTTGCCGAGCACGCCCTGATCGAGCACCCACGCGCAGTGCCAGATGGCAAGCCGCGTCACATGCAGGTCCATCTCGTTGTCCGCGAGCATGAAGCCGACGCCTTCGTGTTCGCCGAGCGCCTTTCCGAACGCCTGCCGCCGTCGCGCATGTTCGCTCGCGACATCGTGCGCGCGGCGTGCGGCACCGAGCCAGCGCATGCAGTGCGTAAGACGCGCGGGCGAAAGACGCACCTGTGCATAGCGAAAGCCTTCGCCCGGCTCGCCGAGCACGTTTGCAGCCGGCACGCGCAGGCCATCGAAACGCACCACGCCATGACCGCCCGGAAAACACGTATCGAGCGAATCCATCGAACGCTCGATCACGATGCCTTCGCTCTTCATGTCGGCGAGAAACATGGTCGCGGGGCCATCGGCGAACTTCGCCATGATGATCGCGACAGACGCGCCTTCTGCGCCGGTGATGAACCACTTGCGGCCGTCGATGACGTACTCGTCCCCATCGCGCGTGGCAATGGTCTGCAGCATCGCCGGGTCCGCGCCCGCGCCGGGCGGCGGCTCCGTCATGCAGAAGCACGAGCGAATCTCGCCCGCCGCCAGAGGACGCAGCCAGCGCTCCTTCTGCTCGGGCGTTGCGATGGCTTCCAGCAAATGCATGTTGCCTTCATCCGGCGCGGCGATGTTCAGCGCAACCGGCCCGAGCGGTGAATATCCCGCTTCTTCGAAGAGGATCGCCTTGGCGACGTGTCCCAGTCCGAGCCCGCCATATTCCGGCGATACATGGCTCGACAACAAACCCGCCTTGCGCCCCTTGGCGATGAGTTCTGCGCGCAAGTCCTCGTTCGGGCCATGCGGCGTGCAACGCGGATCGCGCTCGAAGGGCACGATCTCCTCTGCGATGAACGCGCGCACACGGGCTTGCAGTTCGGTCAGTTCGGGCGAAAGCGAAAAGTCCATCGGCGGTCCTTGGTCTTCGTTGAGTAAAGCGCGCTCAGCCTTGCGCGCGCCCTTGGTTATTCATCGTATTCGCTGTACTTGCGCGCATCGCCGCGAACCTTGTGCACCGGATACTTCACACGATTGATCGCCATCTTCTCGAGAAGCGCGCCATGGAGATCGACGTCGAGTGAATCCGCCAGCATGATCAGATAGGCGAGGACGTCGGCCATTTCATGGCGAACGGCGCGCAGTTTCGCGTCGTCGAGTTCGGTCTTGTCGCCAGTGGCAAGCCATGTGAACGGCTCGAGCAACTCGCTCGCTTCGACGCTCAGCGCCGCCGCCAGATTCTTGGGTGAATGGAAACGGCTCCAGTCCCGCTCTCGCACGAATTCGCGCAGCACATCGCGCATTGCCATGAGTTCGCTTGTTGCTTTGCTAGCGTCTGGCTGATTCATTCGTCGTCTCACTCATTGCAATTGCGCGGGATAAAGGCCCAGCGTGCGCGCGTGCAATCGTGCAAGGCCGAGCAGCGCATTGATGAAAGGCGTGGGCACGCCGGTCATCGCGCCGAGTTCGTGGACCGAAGCAACGAGCGCATCGAGTTCGACGGCCTTGCGCGCTTCGACATCCTGCAGCATCGATGTTTTCATCGCGCCGAGCTTGAGCGTGACCGCGTGACGATCGGCCGGTTCCTGTTCGATCGCGATGCCGAAGCGCGCGCCAATCTCTTTCGCTTCGAGCATCACCTGAGTGACGAAGTCGCGCACCAGGTCATCGCCGAGGATCCGATCCGTGGTCGCGCCGGTGATCGCGCTGATCGGGTTCATCGTCATGTTGCCCCACAGCTTGAACCACACATCGCGCTGGATCTGCGGCGACATGGACGCGTCGAAACCCGCCTTGGCGAGAAGCTCGACGAGCGATTCGACTCGCTCGCTCGGTTCGCCGCTCGCCTCGCCAAGAATAAGCCCCTTGCCCTGTCGATGACGGATGACGCCCGGCGCTTCGACAAAGCAGCTTGCATGCACGACGCAGCCGACCGTCTGCGCGACGGGGATGGCCGCAGCGATCGCGCCATGCGGGTCGACCGATGCGAGACGCCGGCCGGCGAACGCGTCGCCCAAGCCTTCGCAGAACCACCACGGCACGCCGTTCATCGCGGTCAGCACGGTGGTCTGCGATCCGATCAGCGGCGCGATGTGCGCGGCCACCGATTCCATCGCCGGCGCTTTGACTGCGATCACGACCAGGTCCTGCGGCCCGAGATCTGCCGGTGCGGCGCTCGTCTTCACCTGCACCTCATGCGTCGCGTCCTGTTCGACGAGCCTCAGGCCGTGCGTCTGCAGCGCGTCGAGCGTCGCACCGCGTGCGACGACGCTGACATCGCATCCTGCCTGCGCGAGCTTCACGCCGATCCACCCGCCGATCGCCCCTGCGCCGTATATGCAAACCTTCATCGTGCCGTCCTCGCCATGAGCCGTGAAGCGCTCATTGTAAGAGCAGTCGCGCGCTTTGCACGACTGGTGCAAACGATCGAATTTAAGCGCGGCAGGCGCTTTTTCAAGAGCGCGGAAACGAATAAAAAAGCACGTTGAAATTGCACGATGCGCTATTGAAACGATAGACGCCGCTCCTATTTTCGATGCAACGGCGGCGGCGCGATTCGCGGCCTTCAACGATCAACCTGTCGATCAACCTATTCGCATTATCGGAGGCTGGACCATGAGTGACTTTTACTTTGGCGGCGACCTGTTTCAGGAGCTGGACCGCATGCAACGGCAAGTGTCGAATCTGTTCGGCAATCTTCCTTCGAGCATTCGTTCGAGCCGCACCGATGTCTTTCCGCAATTGAATATCGGCAGCACCGACGACGCTGTCGAAATCGTGGCGTTTGCGCCGGGCGTCGATCCCGCATCGCTCGATGTCACCGTCGACAAAGGCACGCTGACGATCAGCGGCGAGCGCAAGGCCGAGACCCCGACCGAAGGCGCGCGCACTTATGCGAAAGAGCGCTTCACGGGCAGCTTCCGCCGCGTGATCGAGCTGCCGCAAAACGCGGACATCGACAAGGTCACGGCCCGTTATGAGAACGGCACGCTGTCCATTACCGTCGGCAAGCGCGAAGCGTCCAAGCCGCGCGCCATCACCATTCAGTAATCGAAGATCCGGAGCACACCATGACCGACACGACTCAGATTGCCCAGCGCAACGAAAGCGAAGTCACGCGCAAGAACGATGAAACGGTGCGCCGCGCAACGATTACGCCGCCCGTCGATATCGTCGAAGACAGCCACGGCATCACGCTATGGGCCGATCTGCCCGGCGTGCCGCGCGACAAGCTCGATGTAAAAGTGCATGACGCAAGGCTCTATATCGAAGCGGAAGCCGTCGTATCGGCGCACGCGGGATTGCGCGTGCATCATGCCGAAGTGCGCGCGCCGCGCTTTGCCCGCGCCTTCACTGTCAGCGATGATTTCGACACCACGAAGATCGATGCCAATCTCACGAATGGCGTTCTTAAGCTGACCATTCCGCGCCGCGAAGAAGCACGTCCTCGACGCATCGACGTGCGTTCGAACTGATAAAGCCGAGCGAACAATGGCCGCGAATATCGCGGCCATTTTTTTATCTGACGCGAGTGTCCCTTTATACTTCTGGCGGCGGTTTAGAACTACTCGAATCCATTGCTAAAGAAAAGGGACGATCGTGAATAGGCTGTTGACGGTGTTATTGGGTTCCATGCTGGCCGTGTCCATCGGCGCACAGGCGAAAGACTGGTCGACCATTCGTTTTGGCGTCGACGCCAGCTATCCGCCGTTCGAATCGAAAGCGCCTGACGGCAAGCTCGTCGGTTTCGATATCGATGTCGGCAATGAGTTGTGCCGCCGCTTGCAAGCGAAATGCGTGTGGGTCGAAAACGCATTCGACGGCATGATTCCGGGCCTCAAATCGCGCAAGTTCGACGGCGTGTTGTCCACCATGTCGATGACGCCCTCGCGCGTCAAGCAAATTGCCTTCTCCAGCAAACTCTTCCACGTCCCGACGCGCCTCGTCGCAAAGCGCGATTCGAAGATCGAGCCGACGGCGGAATCGCTTGCGGGCAAATCGGTCGGCGTCGAGCAAGGCTCGATGCAGGAGACCTATGCCAAGGCGCATTGGGGCGCTAAAGGCGTGACGGTCGTATCGTATGCGGATCAGGATCAGGTCTATGCGGACTTGCTGACTGGCCGCCTCGATGCATCGCTGCAAAACGCGGTGCAGGCGGAACGCGGCTTTCTGGAGACGCCGCGCGGCAAGCCTTACGCTTTTGCCGGTCCGGCGCTCGAAGACAGCGCGATCTTCGGTCCCGGCACGGCCATCGGCCTGCGCAAGGAAGACACCGATCTGAAGGACAAGCTCGACGGCGCCATCGCCGCGATGATCAAGGACGGCACGTACAAGCGCATCGAGCAGAAATACTTCGACTTCGACATCTACGGCGAGTGATCTGTGCGGTTTTCTCCGACAATTAACGCGGCCTTGCGATAGGGACTGTCGTTATTGCACGAACGGCACGCTGAAACTTACACTGGAAAACAAGATAGTTTCAGCGTTTCGCGGGTGGCCGCCATCGGCATGGACTTTGCATCGGATGGCGGCACATGGAGAACTGCTTCGGGGACATCATGCATCACTCGATCGAACCTCACGAGCTTGGGAAAATCGACCTCGCACGCTTTCAGATCGTGCAGGTTTCCGACGGCACGGATACCGTCGTGCTTTGGGAAGCGCCTGATCCGGAGACTTCAATGCCCCTGCACATGCAGGCCGCGACGCTGACCATTCGTCTGTGCGATCCGCTCAACCCGGTGCGCAGAAAGGACGTATGCGAGCGTTTGCAGGCGCATCTCGCCGCATCGCGAAGGGCGAACAAGAGCGCGGCCCGCCAGCGCACGCACGCGCATCGCTCGGGCACGGCGGAACACCGCGTCTGAGCAGCTAGCTGCGGCTAAAGCGATCCGCTCAGGAAATCCCACAGCGCGTCGTCGACGGAATACGGGACGTTGAAGCGAAAGCACGCGCTTGGCGCATCGCCCGGGCGGAAGTAGGAACCGGGCGCGAGCCAGATGCCGTGCTCGAGCGCTCGCGTCGCGACCGTGCCTGCATCCGAAGGATCGATCGGCAAACTAGCCCACACGAACAGACCTGCGCGCGGACGCCGGAACAAGGTCACGCCCAGTGCGTCCATGCGCTCTTCGACGAGCGCATGCGCGTCCTTGAGCTTGTCGGCCACGAATTCGACGTGCCGCGCATAACGCCCTTCCGTCAGCACCTTTTCGACGATACGCTCCGTCGCTTCGGACGAAGTCAGGCCCACGGCCATCTTCGTGCGCGCCAGTTCGCGCAGCACATCGCGCTCGGCAACGACGTAGCCGCATCGCAGCGACGGCGTGATGGTCTTCGCAAAACCGCCGACGTACAACACGCGATTCAAGCCTTCCATCGCCGCCAGCAATGGCGCGCCGGGCGGGGCCAGTTCGCGGTTCACATCGTCCTCGACGACCCACAGGCCATGACGCTCCGCAATCTGCATCAGCCGGAACGCGGACGCCATGCTGAACGTCGCGCCAGTCGGATTTTGCAGCGTCGTATTGAGGAAGATAGCCTTCGGCCGATGCTCGACCACGATGCGCTCGAATACATCCGTATCGATGCCCGCCACCGTGCGCGGGACGCCATGCACGTCGAGTCCGGCGAGCTTGAGAATCTGCAGCAGATTGCAGTAGCCGGGATCCTCGACGACCACCGCGTCGCCGGGGCGCAGCAAGGTACGCACGATCAGATCGAGCGCCTGCGTCGCGCCCGCTGTCAGCAGCACGTTGGTCGCGGCATCGACCGGCAAGCCATGACGATCCAGTTGCTCGGCAATACGTTCACGCAGCGGGGCGAAGCCGTACGGATGCCCGTAATCCGCGAGGCGCGCCGCCGGCACGCGACTCATCGCGCGCAACGCATGGTGCAGGCCGCTTTCGTTGACCCATTCGTTCGGCAGCCAGCCGCAGCCCGATTTGATCGGCACCGAATGATCGGCGAAGACATCGGAGAGCAGCCAGGTCGCCGTGAGGCTCGGCGGCTGCCACTCGACCGGGCGTGGGCGTCTGGAACGGTCGCGCTGCGCCACGCGATAACCCGAACCGCGCCGCGCGGTCACGAGCCCCATCGACACGAGCCGGCCGTAGGCTTCTGTCACGGTGAAGGTGCTCAAGCCCTGTTGCCCGGCCAGACGGCGCACCGACGGCAAAATTGCGCCCGCGCGCAGGGTCTCCGCTTCGATCGCGGACGAAAACGCGCGCACGAGTTGTTCGACGAGCGTCGGCGCTTGCCGTGAACCGCGCTCCAGCTTCAGTTCTATCATTCGATGGTTCGACCCGATGTCAGCCAACACAGTTTGCCGCATTTTGCCAGCACAGTTGGCAGCGCAGTAAAGCGACTGTCTATGCCGCGCAATTTTGTCCGGCACTAGAGTGAGCATTCTTTCCCGGAGACCCGTTATGAATGCTCGCCCCGTCATCGATGATCTGTCGTCGTTCTGGATGCCTTTCACCGCGAACCGCCAGTTCAAGAGCGCGCCGCGTCTCTTGGAAAGCGCGAAAGGGATGTACTACCGCTCGACCGATGGCCGCGAAGTGCTCGACGGCTGCGCGGGTCTCTGGTGCGTGAACGCGGGTCATTGCCGCGACGAAATCGTCGATGCCGTGCAGAAGGCGCTCGGCACGCTGGACTTCGCGCCGACGTTCCAGATGGGTCATCCGCTTGCGTTCGAGGCGGCGTCCAAAGTGGCCGCGCTGATGCCGGAAGGACTGGACCGCATCTTCTTCACGAACTCCGGCTCAGAGTCGGTCGACACGGCGCTCAAGATCGCGATTGCCTACCATCGGGCGCGCGGCGAAGGACAGCGCACGCGCCTCATCGGGCGGGAGCGCGGCTATCACGGCGTGGGCTTCGGCGGCATTTCGGTGGGCGGCATCGCGCCGAATCGCAAGACGTTTTCGGGCGCGCTGCTGCCGTCGGTCGACCATCTGCCGCATACGCATGATCTCGCCCACAACGCGTTTTCGAAGGGACAGCCCGCATGGGGCGAGCATCTGGCTGACGAACTGGAGCGCATCGTCGCGCTGCACGACGCATCGACGATCGCGGCGGTGATCGTCGAACCGGTCGCGGGTTCCACCGGCGTGCTGATACCGCCGAAGGGCTATCTGCAGAAGCTGCGCGACATCTGCACGAAGCACGGCATCCTGCTGATTTTCGATGAAGTCATCACCGGCTTCGGCCGTCTCGGCGCAGCGACCGCGAGCGCGTTCTTCGGCGTGACGCCCGACCTCATCACGATGGCCAAGGCGATCAACAACGCGGCCATTCCGATGGGCGCAGTCGCCGCGCATCGCCGGGTGCACGACGCCATTGTCGATGCAGGCGCGGCCAACGCCATCGAACTCTTTCACGGCTACACATATTCCGCGCATCCGGCAGCGACTGCGGCGGCCATCGCCACACTCGATCTTTACGCACGCGACAAGCTCTTCGAGCGGGCGGCATCGAAGGCGGAGAAGTTCGAAAGCGCGGCGCACGCGCTGCGCGACGCGCCTTTCGTGAAGGACATTCGCAATCTCGGACTCGTCGCCGGGATCGAGCTCGAATCGCGCGAAGGCGCGCCGGGCGCGCGCGCCTACGAGGTCTTCGTCAAGTGCTTCGAGGCGGGCGTGCTGGTGCGCTATACCGGCGACATCCTCGCGTTCTCGCCGCCGCTCATCATCGAAGACGATCAGATCGATCAGATCTTCGGGACCGTGCGAAAGGTGCTGGAAAGCGTGAAGTAGGTTTGAGACGATCGCGCGTGTCTATGAGACGCGCGCGCATTCACGCCGATGCGGTGCGCCCCTACAGTTGAGCCATGCCATGCAGATGGCGATCAACGAACCCAGGAGCGCACCATGTCACGTCTTTCTCAGCTCAACGTCAACGAAGCCAGCGGCAAGACCGCCGAACTTTTCACCGCCATCAAAAAAGCCGCCGGCCGCGTGCCGAACGCGTATGCGACGGTCGGCACGCACAGCCCCGGCGCACTCGGCGCGGCGCTCGCCAACGATGCCGTGCTCGCGAAGAGCAGTCTCGACAAGGCCGATGCCGAAGCGATCAAGCTCGCCGTCAGCGAACTCGCGGGCTGTGACTACTGTGCTGCGGCGCATACGATCGTCGGCAAGATGGCCGGCCTCACGCAACTCGAAACGCAGCAGATCCGCGCGGGCGAGGCGACCGGCAACGCCAAGCGCGATGCCCTCGTGCGCTTCGTGCGGCAAGTGGCGGATTCGCGCGGCACCGTCGATGCCCGCGTCCTCGCCGATGTGCGCGAAGCCGGCTACACCGAAGCGCAAGTCATCGACGCGCTGTTCGCGATGAGCGTCATCAACTTCACGAACCTCGTCAATCGCGTGAATGACACCACGCTGGATTTCCCCGCGCTGATCTAAGGCTTCGTGAAGCGATCGACGATCGTGCTGACCAGATCCACTGGCACCGGAAAGACGATCGTCGAGTTCTTGTCGCCGGCGATCGTCGTCAGCGTTTGCAAGTAGCGCAACTGCATCGCCTGCGGCGCCTGAGCGAGCATCTGCGCCGCCTGCAGCAGCTTCTCGGACGCCTGCAATTCGCCTTCCGCATGAATGATTTTCGCGCGACGCTCGCGCTCGGCTTCGGCCTGACGGGCGATCGCGCGAATCATCGTCTCGTTGATGTCCACGTCCTTGATCTCCACGTTCGATACCTTGATGCCCCACGCATCGGTCTGCGCATCAAGTACGCGCTGAATGTCGCTGTTGAGGCGCTCGCGCTCGGACAGGAGTTCGTCCAGTTCGTGCTTGCCGAGGATCGCGCGCAGCGTGGTTTGCGATAGCTGGCTCGTCGCATCCAGAAAGCGCGCGACCTGAATCACGGCCTTCTCCGGATCGACGACGCGAAAGTACACCACGGCGTTCACCTTCACCGACACGTTGTCGCGCGTGATGACGTCCTGCGGCGGCACGTCGAAGACGACCGTGCGCAGGTCCATGCGAACGACCTGCTGTACCACCGGAATGATCAGCACGAGCCCCGGTCCTTTCACCTTCCAGAAGCGCCCGAGCATGAACACGACGCCGCGCTCGTACTCCCGAAAAATCCGCACCGCCGACGCCAGAAGGAAAATGACGAGCGCAATCACGATGCCGCTAAAGCCGAAAGTAAGCCCCATGTCCCTAGCCTCTCAAGCTGCCTGCTTACGTTGATCTTCGAGCGGCTCGACGGTGAGCGTGAGCCCGTCGCGCGTGACGACCCGCACGCGCTCGCCCGCACCCGGCAAGCCGCCCGTACCGGTCGCCAGCACGCGCCAGCGTTCGCCGTGCACGCGCGCCCATCCGCTGCCGCCGTCCGACTCCAGCATCACGCCGATGCTGCCCAACATCGCCTCGCCGCCGCTCACGACGGGACGCTTGCGCGCCTTCAACGCGATGCCCGACACCGCGAACACGAAAAGCGCCGTGGTCGCCGCAAGCGCGAGCACGATGCCGATCGGAACCCCGAAGCCGGGCACGTCGGTGTCGATCAGCATCAGCGCGCCGATCGCGAAGGCCACGATTCCGCCGATGCCGAGTGCGCCGAACGTCGGCAGGAACATCTCCGCGATCAGACAGCCGGTGCCGAGCAGAATCAGTCCCAGCCCGACGTAGCTGATCGGCAGGAGTTGCAGCGCGAACAACCCGACGAGCAGGCAGATCGCGCCGGCGACGCCCGGCAGCACGAAGCCCGGATTGGCGAACTCGAAAAAGAGCCCGTACATGCCGATCATCATCAGAATCAGCGCGACGCTCGGATCGGTGATGGCCGCGAGAAAGCGGCTGCGCCAGTCGGGCTGCAGGGCGATGACCGGCGCCGCCCGCGTCGCGAGGATGCGTTCGCCCAGCGCGGTCCGCACGTGGCGGCCGTCGAGTTTCGCGATCAGATCGGGCGTGTCGGTGGCGGTCAGGTCGATCACTTTCTGCGCGAGCGCTTCGTTCGCCGACAGCGCGACGGCCTCGCGCACCGCGCGCTCCGCCCATTGCTCGTTGCGGCCCCGCAATTGCGCGAGGCCGCGGATATAGGCGGCGGCGTCCTGCACCTGCTTGCGCGTTTCAGCGGTCGACTCGTCGGGCGATGACGCCGCCCGCTCCTTGCCGCCCATGCCGATCTGGATCGGCGTGGCCGCGCCGAGATTCGTGCCGGGCGCCATTGCGGCGATATGACTGGCATAGACGATGTACGTGCCCGCGCTCGCCGCCCGCGCCCCGCTCGGCGCGATGAACGCGGCCACCGGCACCGGCGACGCGAGAATCGCCTGGATGATGGCGCGCATCGAAAGGTCGAGGCCGCCGGGCGTGTCGATGCGCAGCACGGCGAGTTGCGCGTGTTCGTCGGCGGCGCGGGAAAGCGAGCGCACGACGAAGTCCGCGCTCGCCGGGCCGATTGCGCCCGACAGCGGGATCACGACCACCGGCGCGGCGGCGTTCGCTCGCAGCGCGACGAAGCCGAGCGCCGCCGCCAGCAGGAAGCGTCGGACGAAGCGGAGTAGCCAGTCAGCGGAATTCGTTGTCATCGGCAATCGCCGGCCGCACCGGCGTCGCTCACGGTCTCGCTTTCAGCTTAGGCGATAGAACCGTCGTCCGGTCGATGATCTTCTCGACATCGGCGGTCTCGCCCAGTTCGGAGACGAAGCGCGTTTTGTCGAAATCGGGCGATACGCACCCGTCGATATAAATGAAGCGGCGCTGTAAGGTAAGCCACAGGCTCGTTTTCTCGCGCCAGTGCAGCGATGCGTTCAGCGCGTTGAGGCGGCGCGTGACGCTTTCGGCGATTTCCCTGTCGTAGCCGTAGCTGTTCGGCAGCCGGCAGCGGCCCGCGATCCAGCAGCTATTGCCGCGTTCGATGCGGTAGTGTGCATCGGCGAGCCATTCCTGCTCGGTTTGGACTGGGCCGCTCGGCGTCGGGCAAGCGACAATGGCGCTGGAGACGTGCAGGAAAGGATCGTTGCCGCGATTGACGGGCGTGTCGGCGGGCGTGTCGGCGGGCGCATCGGCGGCGTGCGCGGCGCGCAGCAGCGTCGCGATGACGACAGCGAGCACGCGCGTCGTATTCGTGGCGGAAAGCGATGGTCGCATCGGCGGCGGCGTCCGTGAACCTGCAATCGACAAGCATAGTCCATCAACGTGAACCCTCAACTCGATACGAGAACGACATGAAACAGGCACTTCACCATCTGAGGCTCGCCACGGGCTCGCGCGGGCTGCATGAAGTCACGCGCGATATCGACCGGTGGATCGATATGCAGGATATCCGCACCGGCCTGCTGACGGTCTTCTGCCGGCACACGTCGGCGTCACTGCTGATTCAGGAAAACGCCGATCCCGACGTGCGCGCGGACCTCGAACGCTATTTCGAAACGGTCGCGCCCGAAGCGCCGGGCCGTTATATCCACGACGCCGAAGGCCCCGACGACATGCCCGCGCATCTGCGCACGGCGCTGACGAACGTGCAGCTTTCGATTCCGGTCGAAGCCGGGCGCATGGTGCTCGGCACGTGGCAAGGCATCTATGTGTTCGAGCACCGGGCGTCACCGCATGATCGCGAACTGGTGCTTCATCTGATCGGCGAGTGAGCGCGTCGTGCAGACAGGAAGCGCTGTTCCTGCTGAGTCACGGTCTCTCGATGGACCGATCGGCTAAACCGCACGTGTGGTCCTGAAGCTCTTCCGACGACGCCCAGTCGCCAAAACCGACCTGATCGTTGAGCAGATAGAACGCGGGCGCGCCGTCGCTGCGGACCGCACCGGCGAGCAGCAGCGTCTGATCGCCCATCGCGCCGCCTTCGCGGGCGACCGTCGCCGCGAGCAGCTTGAACGGATCGGTGCGCGTGAGATCGGCATCGTCGATGCGCATCGCGCGGTAGCGATGCCCGCGCAGACGCATCGGCAACGGCGTCCACTCAGCGCCGATGCCCGGCCCCGCCGCGCGCAGCGCCTCGCCGACATCCGCGGCGAGGCAATCGATGTGAATGTGCAACTGGTTCTGCGAGCGCCCGCTCGCGGAATTGATCGCGAGCGAGGTTTCGTCGCGGGGCAAGGGGCGGCGCAGTGCGCCCTCGACATAGCGGCGGGCTTGCCATGCATCGCGCCAGTAATTCGGGGCATCGGCGGCGAGCAGTTCCGGACTCTCGATGCCGCTGACGCGCGCCGTCGGAATCAGCAGATATTGCGCGACCCCGACGATGTCCTTCAGCACCGCATAGCCGCCGGCGAGATCGACGTCCGCGCACGGTTGCCTGACGGGCGCGCCATGCGCCGCCGGGACGCACTGTCCGTTCACGATATTCCACAGCGCGTCGGGGTTCGCTGCGCGAGCGGGCGGGAGGATGAGCCCAAGCGCGGCGGCGACGCCGAATATGACGATCTTCCTGATGATGTGCATCGGCAGCAATCCGGCAGGCAAAAAGTTAGCGTGCCGAATTATGCATGCGAATCATGTCGGCGCTGCGGGAACGTCGGAAATCGGCCGCGCATGAAGAAAGCGCCAGCCGCGAACAACACGGCTGGCGCTTTCTGACTGCTTCCTGCGGTACTACGTACTACGTTTCTCGCACTTCACAGCTACTGCCAACGTCTACTGCCCAACGTCTACCGCTACCGCTCTTCGCCTTAATGGCCGAAGTACACCGAATTGCGATCCGACATCGAGATGGTCGCACCCGAACGCGAGCCCGACTGCGCCGTGCCGGCAGCCGACGGACCGTACGACGTTGCCGCGACGCCCTGTTCAGCGTTCACGCGCGCTTGCGCAGCCTGCAGATTCTGCGGATACGTCACGCGATCCTGCGACGGGTTGTAGCCGGCCTTCTCGAGTTGAACCAGTTCGCTGCGAACTTGCTCGCGGGTCAGCGCGCCGTTGTTTTGCGCGAAAGCGAAGGTCGGAGCGGCCAGAGCCGAAGCGATGACGAGAGCCGGAACAAAGGACTTGATCATGATGAAACCTCCAGTATCTTGTTTTGAGATCGAAACCAAAATCGGAAGCTTTTTAAGCGGTGTCTGATTTCGTTTCGTTGAAAACAAGTTTAGGAGCGCGGCGAACTAGGGGAAACCCCTATTTGAGCGAAAGATATTTGTTGAATCGACAACAATCGCGCTGGGGACGTGGGCGCTGCCGCGCGTGCACCGGCGAGATAGACCATTGATTTCAAAGAAGTTTTTTTCCATTACCGCACTTGAGCGAAGCCAGCGGCAGGCAGCGACCATTGCGCCTGCGTCAGCCCGCCGTCACTTCCACGTCAGTCAGGCTGCCGCGACGTACTCGACCGCCACTCCGAGCAATTCCCGCAATAGCGGCTGGACCTCGCCCGCGCGCGCTTCGTCGTACGCATAGGGCGATGATTCCTGCATGTAGGTCGCCTGCGTCAGTTCCAGTTGAACCGCGTGGACACCGTTCGCGGGATCGCCGTAGCGCCGTGTGATGTAGCCGCCCTTGAAACGTCCGTTGGCCACGCTGGAATATCGGCCGTCGCGATCGACGATTTCAGCGAGCCGCTCGGCAAGCCCCGCCGCCGCGGATGCGCCATCCGCCGTGCCGAAGTTGAAATCGGGCAGCCGGCCGTCGAAGAAGCGCGGCACGACCGAGCGGATCGAATGCGCTTCCCACAGCAGCACGCGGCCATGCGCGTCGCGCAGCGCGGCGAGTTCGGTCGCGAGGGCGTCGTGATACGGCTGCCAATACAGCGCGCGGCGCGCATCGATCTGTTCGCGCGACGGCGCATGCCCCGGTAGATAAAGCGGCTCCTTGTCGAAGGTATCGACGGGACAGAGGCCGGTCGTGTCGCGGCCCGGATAGAGATTCGCATCGTCGGGCGGACGATTCAGGTCGATCACGTAGCGCGCATACTCCGGCAGCAGAATCGACGCGCCCATCTCGCGTGCGAACGCATAGAGCCGTTCGAGATGCCAGTCGCAGTCATCGACGCGCAGCGCGGCGGGCGTCATTTCTTCGGCGAGCGCCTCCGGAATGCGCGTGCCTCGATGCGGAACAGAGATCAGAAGCGGCGCGGCGCCGCGTTCGAGCGTGTAGATGGAACAATCGTGGGTGGTTTCCATGTTGGCGGTCTCGGTCATTGGGCTTGCCGCGTCTTCGTCGGCGTGCAGCGAGAGGCGATCAGCTTGCGGCTGCTTATGGCATTTGCGGACGGGCGTTTCACCATGCTCGCAGAAAACTGCGCGGGAAAGCCAGTGCTCGCATGGATGTTCGCTGATGTCGGCATACGCTTCGTCCAGCACGATCCAGTCCGCGCGCATATCCGCCGCGAGCGTGCCGATGTGCGGCCCGTTCGCGCTTGCGCCGCTGTGGAGCGCGGCGTCGAAAAGACGGGCGAGCGGCAAGACGCAATGTCGACGCGAGCGAGCGCGACGCTAACCGCTTCGATGGCCACCAGCGCAGCGTCGCGGTTCAATTCGCCGCTAACGCCCGCGTAGTGCGCAAAGAACCGGCTCACGCGCTGTCTCGCCAATGCCGCTAAAGCTCGTCAATGCCGATGTGCAGCCACACGCCATCCTGCGTCGATGCGATTCGAACCGGCGTTCGAACCGTGCGCAGCATGTCGCCGGGATCAAGCGTCGTGCTTTCACCGTCGACGCTCAGGTTGCCGCTCACACAATGGATGAACGTGAGATCGTGCCGGCCCGTGAATTCGCAGAACGCACCGCGCCGCACCTCGACCGACGCCCGCGCCCGATCGCGCCGCACCATGACGTTGAAGTCGCGCGTTCGTCCCGCCAGCAGGCTCGCGTGAATCGCCGTTTCGCCTGCGAAGCGCGTCATCGCGAGCGGCCGATACAGTACATGCACGCGCCCGCCCGCTTCGGTGAGCCGCATGCCAGCGCCGTCGAGCAGCACGAGCACCCGATCGACGCCGGGGAACGCGGAGAACGCCCCATCCGCCGATACCTCCGCGACCGAGAGCCGCCACGCGAACGCATCGAGTGACGCGCCCGGCGGCCCGGCGGCGATCCCACGCGTGATGCCGCCGCCGTTCTTTCACGGCACGTCGATGAGCGAAGCAGCGCGGATGATCGTCAGGTCAAAAGTGTCCGGTGAACTGATAACGGTCGCCCGGGTGCCATAGATTCGCAACCGACGCGACCGCGTCGCGCGACCACGTGCGCCGATGCAGCAGCAGACACGGCTCGTGCTCGGTCATCGCGAGCGCGTGACGAATCCCGGCCGACGGCACCGACGCCTCGATCCGGTACTCCACCCGCTGCAACGGCGCGGCCACCATCAGATATTGATTCGGCGTGATCGTCGTGAAATCCTGCCGCGCGTACTCGGGCGCGAGCGCCGGGTTCACGTGGCGCTCCTCGAGTTGCACAGGCTCGTCGTTCTCGAAGTGCAGCACGCGCGAATGAAACACCGGGCTGCCGAGCGCAAGCTGCATTTCGGCGGCGAGCGTTTCATCGACGATGGATGCGCCCAGATGCAGCACTTCCGCGCGGTACGCATGGCCGCGGGCGACGATTTCATCGGAGATGCTGCGAATCTCGACCAGCGTCGACGCGTATTTGGGCTGCGCGACGAACGTGCCCGCGCCCTGCACGCGTGTCAGCACCTGCTCCGCCGTCAGCTCGCGCAGCGCGCGGTTCACCGTCATGCGCGCGACCTTGAATTCGCGCGCAAGCTCGTTTTCGGAGGGCACCTGATCGCCCTCCTTCCATTCGCCGACGTGAATGCGCGCGAGGATGTAATCCTTGATCTCGCGATACGCGGGCGTGCTCATGCGCTCGCTTCCGCCGCTTCCGATGCGAACGAAAACGGGCTGTGCCTGGCGATCTCGCCGTCCTGCACGAGCGTCGCGATGGCCGCGATATCGGGTGCGAAGTAGTGGTCGAGATCGTAGTGGGCAACGTGCGCGCGCAGCGTCTTCATCACGTTGTCGAGCCGTTCGCTCGTTTTGTGCGGCGCGCGCAGATCGACGCCTTGCGCCGCCGCGAGCAGTTCGATCGCCAGAATGTTGGCGGTATTGCTCGCGATATCGCCGAGCTTGCGCGCGGCGAACGTCGCCATGGAAACGTGGTCTTCCTGGTTCGCGGAGGTCGGCAACGAATCGACGGAAGCGGGATGCGCGAGCGTCTTGTTCTCCGATGCCAGCGCCGCCGCCGTCACGTGCGCGATCATGAAGCCGGAATTCACCCCGCCGTCGCGGACGAGGAACGGCGGCAGGCCGGACAGCGTCGCGTCGATCAGAAGCGCGATGCGGCGCTCGGCCAGCGCGCCGATTTCCGCTGCGGCGAGCGCGAGATTGTCGGCGGCGAACGCGACGGGTTCCGCATGGAAGTTGCCACCCGACAGCACTTCGCCGGTATCGGGGAAAATCAGCGGGTTATCGGAAACGGCGTTCGCTTCGATCAGCAGCACGTCGGCCGCGTGGCGCATCTGGTCGAGACAAGCGCCCATCACTTGCGGCTGGCAGCGCAGGCTGTACGGGTCCTGCACTTTCTCGCAATCCGCATGCGACAGATTGATGCCCGAGCCTTCCAGCAACGTGCGATACGCGGCTGCCGCGTCCATCTGCCCGCGATGCCCGCGCAACTCGTGGATACGCGCATCGAACGGCACGACCGAACCCGCCGCCGCATCCACCGACAGCGAGCCCGCCACCAGCCCGGTACGGAACAGGTCTTCGATTGCGAAGAGGTTGTACAGCGCGAGCGCCGCCGACGCCTGCGTGCCGTTGAGCAGCGCCAGCCCTTCCTTTGCCTGCAGCGTGAGCGGCTTGAGTCCGGCGACCGCGAGGCCGTCGATGGCGCTCGCACGTTCGCCGCGCACCATCACGTCGCCGATGCCGAGCAGCACCGTCGACATGTGCGCGAGCGGCGCGAGATCGCCCGATGCGCCGACCGAGCCCTTGATGGGGATGACCGGCAGCACGTCGGCGTTGAACAGCGTGATCAGCGCCTCGATCACTTCGCGGCGAATGCCCGAATGACCGCGCCCGAGACTCGACAGCTTGAGCGCCATCAGCAGGCGCACGACCGGGCGCGACATCGGCTCGCCGACGCCGACCGCATGCGACAGAACCAAATTGCGCTGCAGCAGTTCGAGTTGATCAGCCGGAATATGCGTGTTGGCGAGCCGCCCGAAGCCCGTATTGATGCCGTAAGCGGGATCGCCCTTGGCGGCGATCGCGGCAACGGCGCGCGCGCTCGCGTCGATGGCGGCGAAGCTCGCCGGATCGAGTCGCAGCGAGTCGGAGCCGCGTGCGATGCGGCGCAGTTGCGGCAGCGTGAGTTTCCCGGGCGTCAGCGTAATCATGTTTCGTCCTGTCTATACAAGTTAGACGCCAGTCTAAACGCGCATAAACAACGAAACAAGTGGGACTACGGGATTCCACTGAGACGAAATCCCGAAGATGCCGCCTCTTGTCTATACAGATGTCGCGAGCGTTACAGCACTTTTTCCATGACGAGCTGCACGAACCGCTGACCTCGCATAACGGCTGCGCGGGCGAGCAGCATCGTGAAGCCGCAATACTCGAAGAACGGCCGGCCCGTTGCGCTGGAATAGGTGTGCAGGACGCGAATGCCGGCTTCGTCGGCTTCGGCTTCGATGCGCGCGAGCAGCGCCGTCGCCACGCCTTTGCGCTGATGATCGGGGTGCACGAACATCATGTCGATGAGCCCGTTCTTCTCAAGATCGGCGAAACCGGCGAGCTGGCCGTCCGTGAACGCCACCCAGGTCGGGCGGCTCGCACGGGCCAGCGCCCATTCGTCGGCGTCGGCTTGCGCCCACGCTTCGATCTGTTTTTCGTTGTAATCGGCCGATGCCGTCTCGCGCACCGCGCGCAGAAACAGATCGATGATGCCGTCGAGATCGCTCGGCCGGTACGGTCTGATTTCGATAAGCGGGAACACGGACATGTCTTTCACCTTCTTTCTTGCGGTCAAGGAGTAAAGCCGCTGCAGACGCAGCGAAGTGGAGCGTCAGTTGACGCGGGACGAAATTGTAGGGAAGAGGCGCGCGGCAAACGCGAAAAGGTGTGGCGGCATCAGCTCGCCGCAGCGACGGTCGCGATCCCGAGCGCGGTCATCAGAAGCGACGCGCCGACGTGCGTCGCGATCTCGATGAACGCCCAGCCGAACCGTCCCTGCTGAAGATGCGCGACCACTTCCGCGGAAAACGTCGAGAACGTGGACAACCCGCCCATCAATCCGGTGATGACGAAGAGACGCCATTCGACCGAAATGTCCGGAAAGCGCGCGAAAAACGCCACCGCCACGCCGATGATGTACCCCGCGATGACATTGGCCGTGAAGGTGCCGAGCGGCAGATTCGGGAAGATGGCGTTCAGGCGCAGACCGAGCGCCCAGCGGAGCAGCGAACCGAGGCCGCCGCCGAGTCCCACGGCGAAAATCGACAGGTACATGAATAAACTTAGTGATCTGAATGAAAGTGCGCGAGCCGTTCGACGAGCGCAGCGCGACTTGGCTCGACGATCCATCCCCGCTCGTGCCGCAGATGCGCCGTCCATGTGCCGTCGCGCCGCGCTTCCCAGCAGCCCGCCTCGTGGCCGTCGATGAAGAGCGAGCCGCGCATGACCAGCGCGGGATCGGCGGGATCGAGCGCCATGTCATCGTTGTGTTCGAGCTTTACGTCGTGCATGAACGTCGCCTGCGAGAGCCAGCTATCGGCATTCTAACGATACTTCAGCCTCGCACCGTAACACGAACGACATTGCCGAAAGGCAATCGAGCGCCAGCGGGTCCGTTCAGGGTTGCGCTTTCAGTGCATCCGTCAGCGATGTGCGCCGGTGACCATCACGACCAGTCACGCTTTCCGCGCTGAAAAGCGCATCGAGCACGGCCTGTTCGATGCTGTCGGCAGTCGCCTGAAACAACGGATCGATGAAGGCATCGCTGAGGAGCGGCGGTATCGCGATGAAAGCGGCGTCATGCGGAACCGCGTACGCCGTCGAGAACGCCAGCGCGATGTCGCCGCTGCCGTGACCATAAACGGAGCCGGTGCGCGCGAGTCCCGCTGCGGCGCGCATCGCGAGGCGGCGCAGTTGACGCGAATCGAGCGGCGCGTCGGTGGCGACCAGCATGATGATCGAGCCTTGCTCAGGGCCGGCGTTCGATTGCATCGCCGCGTGCAGCCGACGCCCTGCCGCATCGCCCGCGATAGTGAGTTGCGGCAGGCGGCCGCAGTTCGCGAGCACGAGCGCGCCTGTCGTGTACGCGCGCCCTTCGATGTGCGCAATGCGTGAGGCCGTGCCGATGCCGCCTTTCAGTTCGAAGCACGACATGCCGCGTCCCGCCCCGACCGCACCACGCGCGAAGTCCTTCGAACAGGCGGCGAGCGCATCGCGGTAATGCGCCTCTTCGACGGCGAACGTCTGCATGTCGTTCAGATAGCCATCGTTGCATTCGAGAACGAGCGGATTCACGCTGGACCAGTCGCGCCCTATCTTCCCGTTTGCTTCGCAGGCCGAACGAATTTGCGCTTGCGCTATCGTGCTGACAGAGAATGTATTGGTCAACGCAATCGGCGTTTCGAGCACGCCGAGTTCTCCGATTTGCACCAGCCCGATGCTCTTGCCAAAGCCGTTGATCACGCACGCCGCAGCGGGAACCTTGCTGCGATACACGTCGCCGTCATGCGGACGCACGACGGTCACGCCTGTCTGCACGTCGCCGGCATCGAGCGTGCAATGTCCGACGCTCACGCCGGCGACATCCGCGATCGTGCCGCGTGCGCCCGCTTCCAGCATGCCGATATGCGGTGCATTCTTCATGGCCGGTCGAGCTTCGGATCGAGCGCATCGCGCAAACCGTCGCCAAGCAGATTGAACGCGAGCACCGTGAAGAAGATCGCGAGGCTCGGGAAGATCGCGACGTGCGGAGCCATCGTCATGTCGGCGCGCGCTTCGTTGAGCATCGCGCCCCACTCGGGCGTCGGCGGCTGCGCGCCCAGGCCGAGAAACGACAGACTGGCCGCCGTGATGATCGACGTGCCAATGCGCATCGTGAAGTACACGACCACCGACGATATCGTGCCCGGCAGAATATGCCGCACGATGATCGTCCAGTCCGATGCGCCGATGCTGCGCGCCGCCTCGATATACGTGAGATGTTTCAGCGCGAGCGTGTTGCCGCGCACGAGCCGCGCGAACGCGGGAATGCTGAAAATGGCGACGGCGAACACGACGTTCACCATGCCGTTGCCGAGAATCGCCACGACGCCGATTGCGAGCAGGATGCCGGGAAACGCGAACAGCACGTCGGAAATGCGCATCACGATGCGGTCCCACCAGCCTTCGTAATAACCGGCGAGCAGGCCGAACAGCGTGCCGATCACCGCGCCGATCACGACGCTCACCAGGCCCGCCGTCAACGAAATGCGGCTGCCGACGAGAATCCGGCTCAGGATATCGCGGCCCAGCGAATCGACGCCGAACCAGTGCGCGGCCGATGGTCCCGCGTTGAGCGCATCGTAATCGAAGTAGTTTTCTGGATCGTACGGTGCGATATAAGGCGCGATGACCGCAATGAAAACAAGCAGCAGCACGAACACCGCCGCGACCAGCGCGACATGCTGCTGCCTGAACTTGCGCCAAAACTCGCTCCACGGCGTGCGTATTTCCTGCTGGCCGCTGCTGGCGACTCTGGCGGTGACACTCATGCGTTCCTCATTTGAACCGGATGGTCGGGTTGATGACTGCATACAGCACGTCCACGACCAGATTGATGACGATGAATTCCAGCGAGAACAGCAGCACTTCGGCCTGAATCACCGGGTAATCGCGCATCTCGACGGCATCCACGAGCAGGCGTCCGAGGCCCGGCCAGTTGAACACCTTCTCGACGACGATCGAGCCGCCCAGCAGGAAGCCGAACTGCAGGCCCATCATCGTGACGACGGGGATCATCGCGTTGCGCAGGCAATGCTTCACGATGACCATCGGCTCGTGCACGCCCTTCGCTCGCGCGGTTCGCACGAAGTCTTCGCCCAGCACTTCGACGAACGATGCCCGCGTAAAGCGCGCCATGACGGCGGCCACCGCCGCGCCGAGCGTGAGCGACGGCAGCACATAGCTTTGCCAGCTGCCGTCACCGACGATCGGCAGCCAGCCGAGCTTCACCGAGAAGATCTCGATAAGCAGCATGCCAAGCGCGAACGCAGGAAACGATATCCCCGACACCGCGAGCGTCATGCCGATGCGATCGGGCCACTTGTTGCGCCACACCGCCGACACGATGCCGATCGTCATGCCGAACACCACCGCCCACACCATGCTGGCGAGCGTGAGCCATAGCGTCGGCATGAAGCGCTCGGCGATCTCGGTGCTGACGGGCCGCTTGCTGCGCGTCGACATGCCGAAGTCGAAGTGCACGACCTTGCTGAAGAAGCTCACGAGCTGCTGCGGCAGCGGCTTGTCGAGACCGAGATCGGCACGCACGAGCGCGACCGTTGCTTCGTCGGCTTCGGCTCCGGCTGCGAGACGCGCGGGATCGCCGGGCAACAGATGCACGAACAGAAACACCAGCACCGCGACGATGAAGAGCGTCGGCAGCAGGCCGAGCAGACGCTTCGCAAGGAAGTTGAGCATCGTTACTTGATGGCGATGTCATCAAAATTGAACGAGCCATCCGGCATCACGTACGCGCCGGAAAGCCGCTTGCTGCGCGCATAGACCACTTTCTCGGTGACGAGAAAGATCCACGGCGCATCGGCCCAGATGCGCTTCTGGGCGTCGGCGTAGAGCGCGGCTTTCTCGTTGCGGTCGGTGGTCGCGAGCGCCTTCTGCAAGTCGGCATCGACATTCTCGTTCTTGTAGTACGCCGTGTTCGACAGCTTCGGCGGCATGGACGAACTCGCAAGCAACGGTGATATCGCCCAGTCCGCTTCGCCCGTCGACGACGACCAGCCGATGTAGTACATCCGCACGGGCGCGGTGGCCGGATCGGGCGCGCTGTCCACACGCTGCACGCGCTGCCCCGCTTCGAGCGCCTCGACCGACGCCTTCACGCCCACTTGCCCGAGCTGCTGCTGCACGAACTGAATGATCTTCTGCGCGGTCGTGTGGTTGTAGCCGGACCAGAGCGTCGTTTCGAAGCCGTTCGGATAGCCCGCTTCCTTCAACAACTGGCGGGCCTTCGCCGGATCGTATTTCCACGGGCCGAGCTTCGTCGCATAGTCGACGCCCTGCGGCACGACGCCCTCGGACGGCATCGCATAGCCCGCGAACGCGACTTTCACGAGCGCTTCCTTGTTGATCGCATAGTTGAGGGCCTCGCGCACCTTCGGGTTATCGAAGGGCTTCTGGCCCATGTTCATGCTGATGTAACGCTGGATGATCGACGGCGCGGCAATGAGATCGACCTTCGGGCTGGACTTGAGCGTGGCCGCCTGTTCGAACGGCACCTGGAACGCGAAGTCCGCTTCGCCCGTCTGCATGAGCGCCGCTCGCGTGTTGTTATCCACGACAGGCTTCCAGTCGATCATGTCGATCTTCGGATAACCCTTCTTCCAGTAGCCCGCGAACTTCTTCACCTTCAGGTCGTCGGTCTGCTTCCATTCGACGAATTCGAACGGTCCCGTTCCAACCGGATGAAACGCGATCTCCTTGCCGTATTTCTGAAGCGCGGCCGGCGACATCATCACCGCCGAGGGATGCGCAAGCACGTTGATGAACGCGGAGAACGGAATCTTCAGCGTGACTCTGACCGTGTACGGGTCGAGCACTTCGGTCTTCTCGATCTTGTTGAAGAGGTTATAGCGCTTGAGCTTGTTCGCCGGATCGATCACGCGGTGGAACGACGCCTTCACGGCATCGCCGTTGAAGTCTGTGCCATCGTGGAACTTCACGCCCTGCCGCAGATGGATCGTATAGACCTTTGCATCGGGACTCGCTTCGTAGCTCGTGGCGAGCACGTTCTGGATCCTCATGTCCTTGTCGAAGCCGAAGAGCCCTTGATAGAACGACTTCGACACGGCCTGCGAGAGCGTGTCGTTGGCGTCGTAGGGATCGAGCGTCGTGAAGGTCGAAGCGACGGCCATGACCGCAGTGCTTTGCGCATACGCGGTCATGGAACCGCACGCGATCATCGAGGCGACTGCGCTCGCTGTGAACACGCGGCGCAGCGTGAGGGAACGAGAGGACGGCATCGTGAACTCCTTTGCTTGACGTTATGGTTCGCTACGATGTGCTTCCGGAAACCTAATACGCGCCGCCGACATGATGCTCGGCGACATAGTGATCCGGCCCGACCGCGACGAGCTTCGCGACCGTCGGCTCATCGCCGAGCTTGCGTATCGGGCTTGGAATTTCATCAGCGGCCAGCATGCGCTGCGCATGACGGCGCGCGGGATCCGCAACAGGCACCGCGCTGATCAGCTTTCTCGTGTACGGATGACGCGGCGCCTCGAACACGGCGGCACGCGGCCCGATCTCCACGATCTGCCCGAGATACATCACCGCGACCCGATGGCTGACGCGCTCCACCACCGCCATGTCATGCGAGATGAACAGATACGCGATGCCCAGTTCGCGCTGCAAATCGAGCATCAGATTGACGATCTGCGCGCGCACGGAGACATCGAGTGCGGAGACGGACTCATCCGCGATGACGACCTTCGGGTTCAGTGCGAGCGCACGGGCGATCGCGATGCGCTGACGCTGCCCGCCCGAGAATTCATGCGGATAACGTTGCGCGGCTTCCGGCGGCAAGCCGACTTTCTCGAGCAGCCAGTCGACTCGCGCCTGCGCTTCTTTCCCGCTCGCCACGCCGTGCACGAGCAGCGGCTCCATCACAGAAAAGCCGACGGTCAGACGCGGATTGAGCGACGCGAACGGGTCCTGAAAAATGAACTGGATATTGCGGCGCAAAGCCTGCAATTCATGGCCTTGCAATGCGCTGATGTCGCGTCCGTCGAACTCGATCGAACCGCTCTGGCTCTCGACGAGCCTCAGGAGCGAACGCCCCGTCGTGGATTTCCCACAGCCCGATTCGCCGACGAGCGCGAGCGTTTCGCCCTGCCGCAGATCGAAGCTGACGCGCTCGACCGCATGCACTGCTGCGGTCGTGCGCCCGAAAAGCCCGGTTTTCACGGGAAAGCGCGTGACCAGATCGTGCACGCGCAAAATCGGCGGACTGGTTTCATCGACGGCGGGCTGCACCTGATGCTCCACTGCCGCCGACGGCCGCAGCGCGCTGGCATCGTCGGGAGCGGCGTCGGCCGGCTCGACCTCGACAATCGGAAACTTCGCCGGACGATGCGTGCCGTGCATCGCGCCGAGCGTCGGCACGGCGGCAAGCAGCGCCTTCGTGTATGAATGCTTCGGGTTCCGAAATATTTCCTCCGATGCCGCTTCCTCCACCTTCTCTCCGCGATACATTACCAGCACGCGATCCGCGACTTCCGCGACGACGCCCATATCGTGCGTGATGAAGATCACGGCCATGTTCATCTCGTCCTGCAGGCCACGCACGAGTTGCAGAATCTGCGCCTGGATCGTCACGTCGAGCGCGGTCGTGGGTTCGTCGGCGATCAGGAGCGCGGGCTTGCACGAAAGCGCCATCGCTATCATCACGCGCTGGCGCATGCCGCCCGAAAGCTGATGCGGATAGCGTGCGAACACGTTGCGCGCTTCCGGAATCCGCACGAGGTCGAGCAGGCGCAAGACTTCCTGGCGCGCTTCCGAGCGGCTCTTGCCCTGATGCAATGAGATCGCTTCGGCGATCTGATCGCCGACGGTGAAGACCGGATTGAGCGATGTCATCGGCTCCTGAAAGATCATCGCGATGTCCGCGCCGCGCACGGTGCGCATCGTCGCCGACGAGGCGCGCGCCAGATCGAGCACGTTGCCGTTGCGCCGGCGAAACGCGATGCTGCCCGCCGCGATCGCGCCGCCGCCGTGCTCCACGAGCCGCATCAGCGCAAGCGACGTCACCGACTTGCCCGAGCCGGATTCGCCGACGATCGCAAGCGTTTCGCCGCGATCCACCGTGAATGAAACGCCGCGCACGGCTTCGATGATCCGCGAGCGCGAGCGGAACGTGACCGACAGATCGCGCACGTCGATTACGCGTGAATCAGGCAGAGTGAGCGTCGTCGTCATGGGCGGTAAATCGCCGTGACGGGCGTTGCGTTCGCATGCGCATAACCGCGATACATCCCCTCGGTATTGAACGGCAGCGTGACGTTGCCCTTTGCATCGACGGCGATGAGCCCGCCGCGTCCGTCGATGCGCGGCAGCTTGTTCATCACGACATCGCGTGCGGCTTCTTCCAGCGTCACGCCGCGATACGCCATTTGCGCGGACACGTCATACGCCGCGAGCATGCGGATGAACATCTCGCCGGTTCCGGTCGTCGAGACCGCGCAGGTCGCATCGTTCGCATAGCAGCCCGCGCCGATCAAGGGCGCATCGCCGACCCGGCCGGCCTGCTTGTTCGTGACGCCGCCCGTCGATGTGGCGGCGGCGAGATGGCCGTTCGCATCGAGCGCCACCGCGCCGACCGTGCCGAACTTCTTCGTGGGATCGAGCGGATCGTCTTCGTCCGTGGCCTGCGAGGCCGCATCGTGATCGAGCAAGGTGCGCGATGTGCCGCGCGCCTTCAGCCACTGCTGATAGCGCGCATCGGTATGGAAATACAGCGGCTCGACGAACTCGAGCCCTTGCTCGAGCGCGAACGCCTCCGCACCGGCCGCGGTGAACATCACGTGCTCGCTCACCTCGAGCACGCGGCGCGCGGCAAGGACCGGGTTCTTCAGGTGCGTGACACAACTGATCGCCCCGGCTTCGAGCGTCGCGCCGTCCATGATCGACGCGTCGAGTTCATGCGTGCCCGCTGCCGTGAACACGGCGCCGTGGCCCGCATTGAAGAGCGGGCAGTCTTCGAGCAGGCGCACGGCTTCGGTGACGGCGTCGAGAGCGCGGCCGCCGCCGGCGAGGATGCGTTCGCCCGCGCGCAGCACGCCGGCGAGCGCAGCGTGATAGCGCGCTTCGGCGTCGGCGTTCATGGCCGAGCGAAGGATCGTGCCCGCGCCGCCGTGTATCGCGATGACTGGAATGGCGCTCATGGTTCGCGCGGCTCCGTTCGAGTTATTTGTTCGATGGATGCAGCCGCGAGCCACGGCAGCACGAATTCCGCGAGTCCCGACGCCGCTTCCACGGATCGTTTCGCGCGATGCGCGACCGCGTCGCACAGCGCTTCGATGACCGCCAGCACGGCCGTGTCGCAATTCGCGGCGAGCCGGCGTTCAGCGCGGATCGCGAGCACGAGATCCGCGACGCGTGCGAGCGGCGACGCGCCGCTATCGGTCAGTGCGACGACGCGCACGCCATGTTCGCGAGCCTGCCGCGCGAGCGTGATGGTGTCGTCCACATAGCGGGGAAATGCGATTGCGACGAGCACGTCTTCGCGCGACGCCGTGTACAACCGGCGCGCCGCGTGCGATGGCCCGCCGGCGAGCGCCAGCGACTGCACGTTCGCGCAATACGGCGTCAGCCCGTGCTCCAGCAGCCCGGCGAGAAACGCGCTCGCGCCATAGCCGAGCACGAACACGCGATTCGCGCGGAGCACGGCGTCGACGAGCGCATCGGCCTTCGCCGCATCGACCGATGCTTGCGCCAGCCGCACATTCGACGCCGCCTGCGCGAGCGACGCCTCGAACACTTCGGCCCCGCTCGCCGGTGTTTCGAGCGACGAGCGCAAACGTTCGACCGGTGCGATCGTCGCTTCGAAGCCGCGTACGAGCGCATCGCGAAACGCCGGATAGCCCGAGAAGCCGAGCGCCCGCGCGAAGCGGTTCGCGGTCGCGATGGACGCACCGACGGCATCGGCGAATTCGTCGATGCGCATGGTCGCCGAGCGAAATAGGTTCGCCAGCACGAACGCGCCCATGCGCCGATGAACCGGTGTGAGCGTCGGCATCGCGGCAGCGATGCGCGTCGCGATCGGTTCGTCGGCGCTGATCGGCGGTAAAACCGGAAAACGGCGGGACATGAGGCGGCGGCACGCTCGTCGGGTAGTCGCGATGAAAGCATGTTTACCCAAAACGGCCGCCGAAAAAAATTCATTTTCATCGAACTCGGGTTTTCGATGACGTCACGCGATGCGTCAAACGCACATGCACGTTCATGCACAATACGGGACGTATCGCTTACGAGCCGACATCGACGCATGAACTTCGACTTCCTTCCGGACAGCCTCTCGCAGCACCTTCCGACGCAACCCTGGGCGCAGCTCATCGTGGGATTGTTCGCGCTCTTCGTCATCGCGGAGTTCGTGCAATGGGTCATCGCGCGTCTGCTGCTGCGCATCGCGCATCGGCTGCTGGTGCTCGCGGGACACGCGGCGTGGGATCGCGCGTTCATCCGGCATCGCGCGTATCAGCGGCTGTGGTATGCGGCGCCGTTCGCGGTCGTCGCGCTGGGCATCGGCGAAGTGCCGCATATCGGGCGATGGGCCGCGCCGGTCGAGCGCGTCGCGCACGGCTGCGCGTGGGTCTGCGTGTTCCTCGCGGCGGGCAGCGCGCTGTCCGCGTGGCAGGACGTCTATGCCGCGAGCAAGGAGGCGCAGACGCGCTCGATCAAAGGCTATATCCAGATCGGCAAGCTCGCGCTGGCACTAGTGTGCGGTGTGCTCGTACTGTCGATTCTGATCGACCGCTCGCCGCTCTGGATGCTCTCCGGCCTGGGCGCGCTTTCCGCCGTGCTGCTGCTCGTGTTCAAGGACACGCTGCTGTCGCTCGTCGCAAGCACGCAGCTCACGTCGAACGACATGCTGCGCATCGGCGACTGGATCGAGATGCCGCAAGCCCTCGCGGACGGCGCGGTAAAGGACATCGCGCTGCATACGGTCAAGGTGCAGAACTGGGACAACACGATCACCACCGTGCCGACCTACAAGCTCTTTTCGGAGAGCTATCGCAACTATCGGCACATGTTCGAATCGGGCGGAAGGCGCATCAAACGAACGATGCGCATCGACGCGCAATGCGTGCGCTTTCTCACCGATGAGGAAACCGAGCGCATGCTGCGCTTTCGCCTGCTGCACGATTATCTGCAACAGAAGCAGACGGAAGTCGAGCAGGCGAACCGCAATCTCGGGGAACTGGCTGAGGAGCCTGCGAATCGCCGGCGGCTGACGAACATCGGCACGTTTCGCGCGTATGGAGTTGCGTATCTGCAGCATCATCCGGAGATACGGCAGGACATGGCGATCATGGTCCGCATGATGGAGCCGGAATCGGCAGGCATTCCGATCGAGGTCTACTGCTTCACCGCAACGACCGCGTGGTCGCAATACGAGCGCATTCAGGGGGATGTCTTCGACCATCTGCTCTCGATTCTTCCCGAGATGGGGCTGCGGCTGTATCAGGCGCCGTCGGGAACGGACTTCTCCGGCGTGGCGGGACGGCTGCGCGGCGAGATGCCGACTCTTTGACTTTCGCCCCGGAAGAATCAGGCAAGAATTGTCGATTTTTGTGTATTCACGCGCGCTGTCACGGTCCTTACGATGATGTCATCGCCGGTGCGTCCTAGCGCATCGCCATTCATCGGGAACAAGGAAACTCACTGTGATCGATCGCGTTCATGCCATGCGTGTCTTTACGCGTGTCGTCGATACGAACAGCTTCACGCGCGCCGCCGAGTCGCTCGGCATGCCGCGCGCGAGCGTTTCGACGACCGTGCAACAACTCGAAGCGCTGGTCGGCGTGCAACTGCTCGCACGCACGACCCGGCGCCTGAACCTCACCGTCGACGGCGCCGCCTACTACGAGCGCTGCGCCCGGATTCTCGCTGACATCGACGAGCTCGATTCCGGCTTTGCCGCAGGCGAAGAGCGGCTGCGCGGACGCCTGCGCGTCGAGATGCCGGATACGGTCGCGACGTCGATCGTCGTGCCCGCGCTGCCCGAGTTCCATGCGCGCTATCCGCAGATCGAGCTGTCGATCGGCATCGGAATGCGTAACGTGGATCTGGTCGGCGAAGGCGTCGACTGCAGCGTGCAGTTGGGCGAGTTGCCGGATTCAGGGCTGGTCGCGCGCCGGCTCGGATTGCTGGAACAGGTGACGTGCGCGAGCCCCGCCTATCTGGAAAAGCACGGCACGCCCGCGAGTCTCGACGAGCTCGCCCAGCATGTCGCGGTGAACTGCATGCCGGAAAAGAGCGGCCGCCCCGCCGATTTCGAATTCGACGTGAACGGCAAACCGCACTCGATGAGCATGCGCGGCTTCGTGCAGGTCGCCGACGAGCACGCGTATCTGGCGTGCGGCCTGCAAGGGCTCGGGCTGATCCAGCCGCTGCGGATCGCAGCGCAGCCCTATCTGCGTTCCGGACAACTGAGGGAAGTGCTGCCGCAATGGAAGTCGCCGCCGCTGAAGATATCGGTTGCGTTTCTGAAGAGCCGCCAGGCGACGCCGCGCGTATCGGCTTTCGTCGATTGGCTCGCGGCGCTTTTCGAGCGGTCGCAGCAAGTGGACGATACGCTCACGAGCCTGTATCGCGCGGCGCGGCGGCGTTCCGACGAACCCGCCGAGGCCTGATCGAACCTAGCGCACGGGGGTGGCCGCCTCTTCGCCGACCACCGTGTTCCACTTGCGCACTTCCCAGCGTTCGACGAGCTTGTTGATAACGTAGGGATCGCTTTGTGCGAACGCCTCGGCGGCCGCCGGCGATTCGCCCTCGAAGAGCAGCATTGCGCGGTCAGCGGGGCTGTCGAGCGCACCGGCCAGCACGATATCGCCGCGCTCGACCGCCTGCCACGCCAGTTTCAGATGTTCATCGCGAAATTGCGCCCGGCGCTCCAGGTAGTCGGGCGCCAGTTCATAGATCAATAAATAGTGCATTTTCTTCGTCTCCTGGTTGGTTCACCGTTTCATCGGCCGATTGGCTATCCGAAGGTTTTTTGCCGCCTTTTTCCGCAAGTCTAAGAGTTCTTCAGAACCGTCCGATCGTCAATCGTGACGAGATCGCACATCATGCGCTGGTACTCCAAATCGGACCCTTCCATGTACCGCAATCAACCTCCCTGCAATTCGTGCACGAAGCACGATTGCCGCACGTGCGCCTGGACTTCGCCGCTCGACGCATCGTATCGAAGGTTCGTTCCGCCGGGCCCGGTGTTGTCCGTGCGCCGTGCGCGACCGGGCGGCAGCGCGGAAAGCCCGGCAGACCAGTCGTGGCTTGCCGCGGCCGCCCGGCGCCTCGCCCGGCTCCTCTCAAGCTCTTCATCACGCCCGCTTTGAGCGCGCACCGAAAGTGCACCCAGCACGCGCTGTCAAGCGCGGAGCCCCGTCATGCCGGACCGAGTGGCGCGCGTCTGGCACTTGTGTAAAGAAATATGCACGCGTCTTTTCAGGATACCTGCACGGATAGAATGCACGCGTCATTACGCCCGCGTTCGGCGTCATAGTAAAAGGATAGCAGTCGATGAGTATCAATCTGGTTCAGGCGGTCAATACCGCGATCTCAAGCGAGATCGCCGAACAGCTTTCGCACAAGTTCGGGATTCCTGCGCAGATCGTGCAGCAAGTCGCCGCACGCACCGCTCCGGGTCTGGTCGCGTCGATCATGGACCGCTCGGCGGTCGGCGACGGTGCACGTGCGGTGCATGCCGCGATCATGTCGCCGGAGGCGAATGCATTCGTCGTCGAACAGTTGCGCAATGCAATCACCACGACGACCGGCCTCAAGCACCTGGAAGCATCCGGCCATTTGCTCGCGTCGCGCGCGTCGGGCCAGCGCATCGACGCACTGACCGATGCCGTATCGGCGGAAACCGGCGTGCCCGTTCAGGCGACCTCGGCGCTCGCCGGCATGCTCTCCGCGGTGTTGTTCGGCATTCTTAAGCATCATTTCCTGCTGTCGCAGGCGAGCGTCTCGAACCTGCCGGGCTTGCTGCGCGACCAGATCGGCGAGATGCGCGCGTCGCTGTCGCATGGCGTCGCGGGTGCGCTCGGTCTCGGCAACGTCGACGGCTTCGTGAGCAGCATCGGAGCGCGGCTCGACGCCGCCGGCGCGACGCTGGAAGGTCCCGAGGAAGCTGCGGCGATGCCCGCTGCTCCGACCGGGGCTGCCGGCGGCTATGCGCCCCTGAGCGCACCGAAGCCGCTTCCGGCGGTGCCGCCGCCCCCGGTCCCTCCGGCGCCTGCGCCGATGACGGCCTCCGCTCCCGTGCGCGGCCGTGCGCAAGCGCGTCCGGAGAAGAGTTCGAAGAATTGGGTCTGGCTGCTGTTCGCGGTGCTTGCCGGCATTCTTGCGCTCGTCTACTACCGCGGCTTCACGCAGAAGCAAAGCGTCGACCTGAATGAAAGCGCCGGCACGCCTGTCGCGACGGTCACCCAGCCCGCACCGGAAGCGCCCGCTCAAGTCGCGGCCTCCGATGACCGCGCGTCGGCGCCGATCGCGGCCTCGGCCTCGGCTCCAGCTTCGACCGCAGCATCCACCGCCGCTCCGGTTGCGGCTTCGAGCGCGTCGGCATCGACCGCAGACTGGAAGGACGCTCAACTGGCGTTCAGCGTCAGCAACGCGGGCGTGCCTTCGGTGCAGGCAACGGTCGGCACGGAAGCGGAGAAACAGCAATTGATCGACACGCTCAATCGCCGTTTCTCCAACGGCTATAGCGCGAACATCTCCGTGGTTCCCACGACGCGCCCGGCCACGTGGCTTTCGCGTCTGAAGGCGCTCGCGCCGCTGATGGAAGTGCCGGGCGCCGAGGCAAAGCTGATCGGCTCGAAGGTCGAGTTGAGCGGCGCCGCCGCCGACTCCAAGCTCGGCTGGACCGATCGCCTGAACAAGACGCTGGGCGGCATGTTCCAGGTCAGTTCGTTCGATGTGGACAGCGCCGTCGCAACCGCGACGCAGTCGTTTCGCGGCGCGATGAAGTCCCTTCTCGCCACCGACGACGCCTGCTCCGGCGACAAGCTCGCCAAGGTGCTGGATCTGCAGGTCGTCAACTTTGCGCGATCCAGTGCCGCCCTGCCCGACGGCGCAGTCGCGACGCTCGGCGAAACCGCGCAACTGTTGAAGAGCTGCGCAGCGAAAGGCTCGATGGTGAAGCTCGAAGTGGCGGGTTATTCGGATGGCGTCGGCAGCGCGCCGGCCAAGATGGAAATGTCGAAGGAACGCGCCGCAGCCGTTCAGGCGTTTCTCGTGAAGAACGGCGTGCCGCCTCAGTCGCTCACGGCAATGGGCTATGGCGACGCCAATCCTGTCGCCGACAACGAAACGGCCAGCGGACGCTTCGCGAATCGTCGAATCGAGTTCGTCGTGAAGTAAAGAGAGTAATTCGTTCGTCAGACAGAAATGCCGTCGCGCTCACGCGCGACGGCATTTTTTTTCATAGCGGCCGGAGAAAAATTCAGTTCGGCTTCTCGAAGCCGTTTTCGGCCCATCGTTCGGCGCTGGCCTTCGTGAGCTTGAACGCCGGCGACACGCGCACGTGCGCCAGTTGCGCGCCCAATGAATCGAACGCTTTGAGATTCGCGTAAGGATCGTCTTCGTCGGGAACGATCTCGAGCGCCACGGTGATGTCCTCGCCGCCAACGTCGATGGTCACGTTCTTGTGCAGCATCGCGTGCCGCTGCTGCTCGTGGCGTCGCAGCACTTCCGACGCCGTCTTAACCAGCGTACGAAATGCCGCGGAATCGAGCGGCTTGGGGTTCTTCTTGTCGCGACCCATCGTCCAGGGACCGACGAGTGCGGGTTCCGCTTCGCCTGCCTGGATCATCTCGACGGCCCAGCCGTCGTCGTCCTCGTTCTTGATTACGCGAGCGGTCCAGCCGTCGTCGCGCCACAGGCGGTCTTCGTGGATGGCGTCGTCGGTGGAGGGAAATTCTGAGTCGGTCATAGCGTTGCAGTGCCGTTTTGCGGTGTGAAGCAATGCAACGCATTCTACCTTGCTGAACACCTTGGCATTCGGCGTGCTAGGAGTCTTGGCCGAATGGCCTATCCCGCGCAGGGGCGGGCGGGTTTCATATCTAAAGCCCGCTGCCCGTGCTAATTTGAAGCTACCGGGGACAGCCCGGCAGTACTTCGCCAATAAGCAGCAAACTTAGTCAAGGAGCAACTGCATGCTTGCCTTCATCGGTACTTTGATCGTCGGACTCGTCGTCGGTCTCATCGCGCGCGCTATCAAGCCGGGCGACGACAGCATGGGCTGGATCATGACCATCGTGCTCGGCATTGCTGGCTCGCTGATCGCGGGTTACGTCGGCCGGGCGCTCGGCTGGTATCAGCCGGGTCAGCCAGCGGGATGGATCGCTTCCGTGATCGGCGCGATCATCCTGCTCGTCATCTATGGAATGATCCGCGCACGCCGCACGTAACACAGCGCTGGACGGCGAGGCGTCGTGTCATCGCTCCGATGACGGCAACGCGACGTCCTCGCCGTTTCGCACGATCCGGTTGGGCAGCACACCGCCCAGCCAATAGGTGAGTTCCGCCGGGCGATTGATTCGCCATGCGACGAAATCCGCCGCCTTTCCCGCCTCCAGTGTTCCGTGCGTCTCGCGCAAGCCGAGCGCGCTCGCCGCGTGAACCGTGACGCCCGCCAGCGCTTCTTCCGGCGTCAGGCGAAACAACGTGCAGCCCATATTGAGCATCATGCGCAGCGATAGCGCCGGCGAAGTGCCCGGATTCAGATCGCTTGCGAGCGCCATCGCGACACCGTGGCGGCGCAACATCCCGACAGGCGGCATCTGCGTTTCGCGCAGCATGTAGAACGCGCCGGGCAGCAGCACGGCGACGGTGCCGGCCTGCGCCATCGCCATTGCGTCGTCTTCGGTCATGTACTCGAGATGATCCGCCGACAGCGCGTGATACCGCGCCGCCAGTGCAGAGCCATGCAACGACGACAACTGCTCGGCGTGCAGCTTGACCGGCCGTAGACCACGAGTTCGTTCGGATTTTCAGCGACGTCGGGATTGAGGTCGTTCATCAGCATGCGCAGCGGGGCTTCGGTAAGCCAGCTTTTTGCGTTCAGACGGGTGCCGCGCGGCGCGTGAATCTCGGTATCGCGGAAACGGGAAGACGACGCCATGGGTACTCCTGCGCATTGGTTCTGGGAATGCGCCCATGTTCTTGTATATACAACCTGCGTGGTATTGGGGAAAATCCGCTCCTTGCCGCGTGAAACTTAAAGCTTCGCTAGCACCGCTTGTCTAGACATGACTTATGACAATGAGTTTTTTGTCCGCAATTTTGGCCGGTGTATGTTTCCCGCAGACCTTTACCGATGTTGACGAAACATGAGCACACTCGAAGCCCTCCACGCGATCGTCACCGACGACGATGCACCGCAGATCATCCGCGATCACGTCGTCGATGCACTGCAGTTCGCGCTGCGCAACCATCCCGATTACTTCACGCGCAAGGAGATTCAATGGCTCGCGCAATGGGACGACACGCGCATTCCCATTGCAGCTGGAAAGATACTGAACGGAATGAACGCCGCCTGAGCCGCGTTGCAATGTGACAAGACTACAGCGCGCTCAGCGGGCAGTCACGGCGCGGGCGCGCCGCTCGAAGTCCACGGCGATGGCCTGCCCCGGTTCCGACAGGCATTGGACGAAGCCGACCACATCCGGATCGCTGATAAAGCTCGACGCCGAGTGCGCCGCGAGAATCGCCGAGCTGTCCTGCGGGCGCGCGATCAGGAAGCCCTGCACGTAGTCGACACCGATTTCCTGCAGCGCGCGCAGCGTGTCGAGGTCCTCGACCCATTCCGCCACGCTCTGTATGCCGAGGTTGCGGGCAAGCGCGACGATCGCCTCGACGATCGCCACATCCGCCGGATGCGCGCACATCGAGCGCACGAATTCGCCGTCGATCTTCAGCGCATCGGCGGAAAGCGACTTCAGATACTTGAACGACGTATAGCCCGCGCCGAAGTCGTCGAGCGCGATCTTGCCGCCCATCTCATGGACGCGCGCGATGAAACGCTGCGTGTTCTCGAGATCGTGCAGCGCGACGCTCTCGGTGATTTCGAGGCAAAGATACGGCACGACGGACCGATGCCGCGCGAACAGCGCGAAGATGTCCTCCATGAACTGCTCGTCGTTGAGTGAGCCGCCCGACAGGTTCACGCAGATGAATTGCGTATTGCGCAACTGATGGCGATGCGTTTCGATCCATTCGAGCAGCGTCGATATCACCCAGCGGTCGATCGCCGCTATGTTGCCCGATTCCTCCGCCGCGACGATCACCTTGCCCGCCGGCAGCGTCGTGCCGTCCGGCGCGCGCATGCGCAGCAGCACTTCGAAATTGAGCGATTCGTTCGGCGCCTTGAGCGACATGATCGGCTGCATCACGAGGAAGAGGCCGGCCGGCAGCCGGTTGCCGCCGAGCGTTTCGACGAGCTTCAGTTCTTCGGCGCGCTCCTCGAATGCCGCCGCGCCCTTGCGATACGTGACGAGGCGCGTATGCGCGACCTTCTTCGCCTCGCGGCAAGCGCGATCGGCGTGTGAAAGCGCGTCGGCGACGCGCACGCCCTGCGAGCACTCGACCAGCCCGATCGACGCCTTCACCTGGAACGCGCGATTTCCGACCTGATACGGCGCATCGCTGAGAATGGACAGCAGTTCGCGCGCTTGCGCGATGGCGTCCTCGATCGGCGTGTCGCTCATCACGCAGACGAACTCGTCCCCGCCGATACGCCCGACCGGATAGCTGCGCGCGAAGTGCGCCCGCATGCGCGCCGCGACTTGCCGCAGCACTTCGTCGCCGGCGCGGTGTCCGAACAGGTCGTTGACGAGCTTGAAACGGTCGAGGTCCACATAGGCGAGCGCGTACGGCAACGGCTCCCCGCTTTGCGCGGCGATCGCCTTTTCGACGCCTCGGCGGTTCAGCGAGCCGGTCAGCTGATCATGCTCGGCAAGAAACCGCAGCCGCTCGACCGCCTTCGAACGCTCGGTCGTGTCCTGCAACGAGCCTTCGATCCATCCGTTCCAGCGAATCGCCTTCAGCAGATAACGCCGCTCGCCGGTGCCGCGCTCCACCGATCCGCCCATTTCCAGTTCGCCGTCACTGCCCTTCGCGGCCAGCGCCTGCAACGCGCCCCACGCGCCCGCTTCGAAGTAGTCGTGCCAGTGGCGCGATCGGTAGTCGGACTTCTGCAAATCGAGCATTGCGCGCAGGGCCGGATTGGCGCGCACGAAGTGACCGTTTTCATCGAGCGTGAAGAGGCCGATCGGCGTGACTTCGTAGGTGTTGCGCAACTCCATTTGCGCCTGACGCCGGAAGTCGCGCTCGGCGCGCATCTGCTCGGCAATGGCGAACGCGGCCATCATGCTCGACGACAGTGCGGCCATCACTGTATTGACGCCGCCGAGCAACACCTTGAGCCCAAGCACCGCGCCCAGCAGCTCGGAAAACGTGGCGAACAACACCACGGCCAGCGAGCCGACATACCAGAGCACCGTGCGCGACCGCGCCATCCACACCAGCCGCGCCAGAAAGAACAGCAGCACGCCGATGGCCAGCGCGCCGCTGACCCAGAGCGTCGGAATGAACCACGCATAAGGCAGCGCGAACGCCGCTACGAGCAGTACGACGCCCACGTACTGAATGACGCGCAGCAGCCACCGGTAGCCGACAATTCGCAACTCGCGCCGGAATAGCTGCGCAAAGAGCGCGACGGTCAGAATGTAATACGCGGCGAACGTGATCTGCCGCATCGCCGGCACGAACTCCGCCGGCAGCACGCGGCCGAGCCATTGGGTGTCCCAGCCCATCGCGTTCGCGCACAGGCGCAGATTGCCGACGAGCCATGCCGCGAAGATCACGTAGGTCCACTCGCGGTTGATCATCGCCGTGACGAAGACGAAAACTGCGAGCGTCAGCAAGCCGCCGGCGATCAGGCCGGAGCTTTCCTGGAAGTCGAGCGCCGATCGGCGCAATGCCTGACCGTCCCACGCCAGCACGCTGACCTGCGCCGGACCGGAGTAGGTGCCGCGGCACAGCATGGTTAGCGGCGCGGAGAGGTGTCCGGCCTGGACGAAGAAACCGGCCTTCACCGGATGCATCGCGCCGCTCGCGCCGTCGCGGTCGGCGATGCCGATCGGCTTCAGCGTCGCCGCATCCCAGCACGCAACCGTTTGCGCGTGACGCGACGGTAATTCGATCGCGGTCGACAGATCGCCACCCATGCGAGGCGCAGTGAAAGCGAACCAGACGGGCTTTTCGGAGAGACGGGTGCTGTAGCTGGAAACGGAGGGCGCGTCGCGCAATGCCTGAAGCGCGTCGGCGGGACGCAGCAGGCCGCTGCGATCGACGATCACGCGCAACGGCAGCGGGACGGCGCCGCGCGAGTCGTATTGGCGCGGCAGGAAATAGAGCGTGGCGAGCGTGCCCAGCGCGATCAGCACCGGCACGGCGTACACGGCAACCGCGTACAGGGCGTCGTCGATCCACGAGCCGGACTGCCTGAATCTCGATAAGGAAGCTGGAATCACCGACGCCATACCTGGACAACCCCCGTTCACGCCGCGCATCACGTTGCAGCAGCGCAGGACGGCAGCGATGGGCGAGGTGCCCCGTCATCGCTGCTTTCGGCTTATTTGCTTTTACTATTCGCTTTGTTGCTGCATGCCTGACACGGTTGCGTCATGGACGACCGCAACCGTCGGTGCCTTAGGGCATCCTACCGGTTCCCGCCCAAAAGATAAATCTGGAGATTGCGCTGGGGCGTCCGAAAAGTGCGCAGCCGCACACTTTTCGATTAAGTTGTTGAGTAACGGCAGTCGACTAGTACGACCGTGCACCGTCACAACGGGCGATTTCAGTCTTCCTCGTCGAGCCAGGGAATGTCGACGTCGGTGATGAACGCGACCATCGCGAGCGGTCGGCCTTCCTGCCGCCCGAGGTTGCCGTCCGCGCGCTGCCATTCGCAGCGGAAGACCGTGCCGGGCGTGTCGGCGAGCAGCGTGACCGTGCGGATCTCGTCCGGGTCGTTATCTTCCACCGGCCCGTCGAGCGAGATCAGCAGTTGCTGCGGCCATACGCCGTCTGCCGGATCGTAGATCTTGTCGCCGTCATGGATCACGACATGCGCTTCGACGCCGATCGTCGACGACGCCTCGACGATCATCTTGCCGAGCGCCCGTAGCACTGCGGTGGCGCGGCCCGAATTGGCCTGACGGATCGCGAGGTCGCCGCGCGTCAGCGCCTGCTCGAGTTTGGGATTGGTTTTCTGTTGCGCCATCGATGTCTCTCTTGAAGTTCAACGCAGATTCGACGAGCCACGCGCGGCTCAGGGTGCAGCGCGATCGTATCACCGCAACCTAATAATAGGATGCACGGTGCGCACCGCCTAACCCGCTCAAGTTCGCCAGCCACAGGCCGATAACGGGATCATCGCCCTCTCATGCTCGCGTCACTGCCGTGCTGCCGTTCATCGATCCGTGTGCTGTCCCTTGCTTTCTTCGGCCCGCGCCCGCCCGCCGTGTGCAGCGCCAGCGGATGCGCACGTGCTGATGCCGGGCGACGGAATCGTCGACGGGATCGCGCTCTCGACGCATCTCCAGCCGATCTACAGCCTTCCCCACCAACGCGCAATCGGCTACGAGGCGCTCTTGCGCGGCCGTCCGGTCGGCATGGGCGACAGCCCGCTGATCGGCCCGTTCGATCTGTTCGCCCGCGCGATCGTCGCCGGCACGCTCAGCGAACTCGACCGCATGAGCCATCTGACGCACCTGCGCAACGCGGCGACGCGCCTGCCTGCCGCGCACTGGCTGTTCGTCAACATGAACCCGGCCACGTTCACCCACGCCGGCTACGCAAAGGAACTGGCGGCGCTCACCCGCGACACCGGCCTCGCGCCCGAGCAACTCGTGATCGAAGTGCTGGAGTCGGGCGGCACGGACGTGGAGCGCATCGCCAGCGCGACGCGATCGTTCCGCGCGCAGGGCTTTCTCGTCGCCGTCGACGATTTCGGCGCGGGGCATTCCAACATCGACCGCTTGCTGACGCTGCGGCCGGACATCGTCAAGCTCGACCGCAGTCTGGTGCGCGCGCAGAGCGCCCAGAAGCACGCCCATCTGCGCGATGCGCTGATGCCGAAGCTCGTCGAACTCTTGCATCAGTCGGGCATGTTCGTGGTCGCGGAAGGCATCGAGACCAGCGACGACCTGCTGCTCGCGGCGCGCGCCAACGTCGATTTCGTGCAGGGCTTTCTGTTCGGCAAACCGTGCCAGGATCTCGCCCCGCATGGCACGGCCACGCCGCTCTTCGAAGACGCATTCGACCTGCTCGCGCAGGCGCGCCGCAACGAACGCCTCGCTGCGGATTTGCTGCTGATGCCGTATCGCGCGAATCTTTCACAGGCCGCAAGACGGATTGCGGGCGGCGCAAGCCTGGAGGCGGCCTGCGCGGAAATACTCGCGCTGCCGGCCACCGTAAGCTGCTTTTTCCTCGATGAAGCCGGCCGCCAGTTCAATCCGACGCTGCGGGGCGCGGGCGAGCGGCGGCGCAGCCAACGCTTCGCGCCGATCGCGGATGCATCGACCGGCCGCTGGGACAATCGCGGCTATTTCGTCGATGCCTGCGCGCGGCCCCAACAGATCATCACGAGCGCGCCGTATCTGTCGGTGACGGGCACGTCGCTGTGCGCGACGCTCACCATCGCGACCCAGCGCGGCGGTCACACGATCGTCGTCGGCGCCGATCTCGACTGGCGGCGTCTTTCGGACGCCGCGCCGACGCTGCTGTTCTGAGCGCGCTGCTGCTCTAAGCGCCCTGCCGCGTCACGCCTTCGCGATCAGGCCGGAAAGCGCCTGCGCGCCGGCCCGCAGCGCCGCCAGATTGCCCGGCTCGAAGGTCCAGTGCCCCGCCCCGCTGACGACGGCCAGTTCCGCGCCCGGCCAATGCGCGGCCAGCTCCACGGCCTGATCCGCCGTGCAGACCATGTCGAAGCGGCCATGCACGAGGCGGCACGGCAGATGCGCGATGCGCGCGACGCCCGGCAACAGCGGCGCCGGCGGCAACTCGTTCGCCATGTAGTGACGCTCGAGCAGCGCCATCGAGACAGCGGCGGCGTTCGCCTCGGCGCTCGGGCGCTTCTCCTGGTCGGCGGGTTCCGTCGCCGGCTTGTTGACCACGGAAAGCGTCGTCTCGTACAGCGTCCACGCGCGCGCCAGCTTCGCGCCGGCTTCGTCGAAACGCGCGAGTGGCGCTTCGGTCATCGTCAGGATGTCCTGCCCGCTGGCCGGGCGCTTGCCGCACGCCGCCTCGATTGCATCGAGAAACGCGCGATGCGCCTCCGGAAACACGCGGCGCACGTCCCACAGGAACCAGTCGATGTCCACGCGGCGCGCGAGAAACACGCCGCGAAGCAGAAAGCCGGTGCATCGCTCCGGATGCGCGACGCCGTACGCGAGCCCGAGCGTCGTGCCCCACGAGCCGCCGAAGATCGCCCATCGTTCGATGTCGAGCGCGACGCGCAGCTTTTCCATGTCGCCGACGAGCGCGTCGATGCCGTTGTGCTCCAGCTTGCCGAAAGGCTTCGATTTGCCGCAGCCGCGCTGATCGAAGAAAACGACGCGCCACGCTTCGGGCTCGAGCGCTTCGGCCCACTTCACGTTCATCGCGCCCCCGGGGCCGCCGTGCACGACCAGCATCGCCGGCGCGTCGCGCGGGCCTTGCGCGCGCCAGTAGATCGAGTGTCCATCGCCTACGTCGAGCATGCCTTCGTCGAATGTCACCGGCTGTTGATCCATCGCGCGTGTTCTCCTTGAATGTCGCTCGCCGCCATTGTTGCATCGCGCGGTGGCCGGCGCATGAAAGCTCCCGAAAGACCGATACGTTATGCTTGCGGCTTGCCCGCCACTCATCCTTGACTCTCATTCCGCCAAGCCCGATGCGCCGCACACTCGTCAAGTGGCTGTTCGCCACCTACCTGCTCGGGAGCGGCACCGTCTGGTCGATCCTGATCCTGCCGCTCTTTCCGTTCGTCGGCCGTAAGGGCCGTTACTGGCTCGCAAAGCTCTGGTGCCGCGCGATGGTCGCGATGATGCGCGTCATCGCCGGCGTGACGACCTCCGTCGAGGGGCTGGAGCATCTGCCGGACGGGCCGTTCATCATCCTGAGCCGCCACGAATCGACGTGGGAGACGCTCGCGTTCATGGCGCTGTTTCCGCGCCGCATCAGCTTCGTGTTCAAGCGCGAGTTGATGAACATCCCGTTCTTCGGCTGGGTGCTGCGCGGGCTAGACATGGTGCATCTGGATCGCGGCTCGATCCGCCAGGCGCATCAGGCGGTCACGCGCGAATGCGCGGCGCGGCTCAAGAAGGGCGATGCCGTCGTCATCTTTCCCGAAGGCACGCGCGTCGCCCACGATGCGCCGCTCAAGCTCGCGTCGGGCGGCGTGCGGCTCGCCTGCGCGACGAAAGTGCCGGTGGTGCCGGTCGTCCATGATGCGGGGAAGGTATGGCCCGCGAAGGGCTGGCCGGACCACGGCGGGCATATCCGCGTGATCGTCACCCCGGCGCTGCCGCTCGAATGCGATGTCCCGCAGGAATTGAACCGGCTTGCGCAGGCGCAGATGGACGACGCGCTCGCCGAATTGCGCTGACGCCACGCGTCAGTACAACGGCCGCTTCTTGGCCGCGCACAGCCGGTTGACTGCCGCGACCAGCGTTTCGAAGTCCACCGGCTTGCGCAGGTAGCCGTCGTAGCTGACGAACGCGGGCGGATTCGGATGCCCCGAGATCATCAGAAAAGGAATGTGAGCGAGCGCCGCGTCGTTCTTCATCGTCTGGCAAAGAAGCGCGCCGCCGAGCCCCGGCATCACCCAGTCCGACACGACGATATCCACCCGCTGCTCGCCCAGTATCGATAACGCTCCGTTGCCGTCCGCCGCGCTCAGGACGGTGCAATCCTCGCCTTGCATGCAGAGGGACCAGGCTTCGATGGTGGCGGGGTCGTCGTCGACGAGGAGTACGGTCTTCATCATGCAAGCGGGGCGGGCGCGGTTGGGAGCGGGCAAATTCGGCGGCAACGTGCGGTGTGACGGCCAACGGCTCCTTTCGTTGCCAATCGCGTCCTTTCGCTGTCTTTCGTCATAGTATTGTGTTCGCGCCAAACGTGCGCGGTAAATGCTGCTTGAGCAAGCGGCGGGCCGCGCACGGGCGTCGGTCAATTGCGCGTGCGGGGCGCTTACTTGGTCGCCGCACGGGAGCGGCCCGCTTCGCGGATCGCATCGACGAGCGATTCCTCGACGGGCGTGCGCGCCGCGTCGTTGCGCCGGATCAGGCCGATGGGCTCGTCGGTGCCGGCGAAGGGCATCGGCAGCGCGGTCAGCAGCCCGAGCGCGATATCGTGCTCGACCGCGCCGGCGGGCACGAACCAGACCGCGTCGTTATGAAGCGCAAGCGAGCGCCCGAGCGATACCGACAACGTTTCGACCAGCGCCGACAGCGCATGCGCGCCGAATGCGGTCAGCACGCTTTCGGCGGACTGGCGGATCAGCGTGCCGAACGGCGGCACGACGATGGCGAAGCGCGCGAGCAGCGCAGGCGTGAGCGGCGTCTCGAACGCGAGCGGGTGGTCGCGGCGCACGACGACCGCAAGCGGCTCACGATAAATCTGCTCGAAAGAAAGTCCGTGCATCGCCTCCGGTTCGGACAGCCGCCCGACAACCAGATCGACGTCGCCCGCCTTGAGCTTTTCCAGCAGCGACGCGTTCGAATCGGTCGCGACGCTCAGCGAAATCGCGGGCCACTGCTGCCGGAACGCAGCGAACGCGGGCGGCAGCAGCGCGTTAGCGACGGTCGGCAGCACGCCGATGGATACCGCGCCCGGCATGTCGCCGCGCTCCCGCAGCAACATGTCGACGCCTTCCCGCAGCGACGCCACGCACGCGCTCGCATGCGGCGCGAAGAGCCGTCCTTCTCGCGTCGGAACCGCGCCGCGCCGCCCACGCTCGAACAGGCGCACGCCTAGAATGGATTCGAGCTCGCCGATCGTCTTCGATACCGCCGGTTGCGTGATCGACAGGCTATCCGCCGCGCGTTGCACGCTGCCTAGCTGCGTGACCGCGAGAAAGCACTGCAGATGACGAAACTTGACGCGCGTATTCGTGAAGTCGGTATCCATGACAAGCCGTTATGTATTGACGCACAAAACATCATTTTCCATAACTCGATGCGTTCGATAAAGTAGCCGCCAGAAATATCCTATTCACGTCACAACATCAGGAGACAGTGACATGACGTCCCCCATCCTCACGCCGCGCGACTGGGCCTCCCACCCGCCGTATCTGTCGCCGGGCTACCGGTCGTCGGTTTCGCGCAGCCCGTCGCTGCCGCTGATCCCGCTGAAGGAAAACCTGCGCAATCGCCGCGTGCCCGTCTACGGCGCGGACGACCTCGGCGCGCTCGACAACGACCTTACGCGCAACGCCGCGAAGAACGGCGAGCCGCTCGGCGAGCGCATCATCGTGACGGGCCGCGTGCTCGACGAGGGCGGACGTCCGGTGCGCAATACGCTCGTGGAAGTCTGGCAGGCGAACGCCGCCGGGCGCTACGTTCACAAGGCCGATCAGCACGACGCGCCGCTCGATCCGAACTTCCTCGGCGCGGGCCGCTGTCTGACGGACAACGAAGGCCGCTATCGCTTCATGACGATCAAGCCGGGCGCGTATCCGTGGGGCAATCATCCGAACGCGTGGCGTCCGAACCATATCCACTTCTCGCTGTTTGGCGAATACTTCGGCTCGCGTCTCGTGACGCAGATGTACTTCCCCGGCGATCCGCTGCTCGAACTCGATCCGATCTATCAGGGCATTCCCGAGCACGCGCGCCAGCGGCTCGTGTCGCGTTTCTCGATCGATACGACGCAGGAAAACTACGCGCTCGGCTACGAATTCGACATCGTGCTGCGCGGCCCGGACCAGACCCCGACGGAGTGAAGACATGACGACCCTCAAGCAAACGCCCTCGCAGACCGTCGGCCCGTACTTCGCCTACGGCCTCGTGCCGGAGCAGTACAACTTCGATCTGAAAAGCCTGTTCACGGCATCCGCGGCGGATCGCGAAGTGCCGGGCGAGCACATCTCCATCGTCGGCAATGTGTACGACGCGGAAGGCAAGCCGGTCGGCGACGCGCTGATCGAAGTCATGCAGGCCGACGCGAGCGGCCGCTACGTGCAGAGTCCCGAAGAAGCACGCGAGACGGGATTTCGCGGCTTTGCGCGCGTGGGCACCGGCACCGATCCGAAGCTGCGCTTCGTCGTCGATACGGTGAAGCCCGGCAAGACCGATGACGATTCCGCGCCGCATCTGGACATCATCGTACTGATGCGCGGCATGCTGCTGCACGCCTACACGCGCCTTTATTTCGACGACGAAACCGAAGCCAACGCGAACGACACCGTACTGCAAAGCGTGCCCGCCGAACGCCGTGACACGCTGATCGCAAAGCGCGAGGCGCATACCGGCGCGACGGTGTATCGCTTCGACATTCATCTGCGCGGGCCGAACGAGACCGTGTTCTTCGATCTCTGAGCCTGATCGCCTAATCGCGATGAACGTCGGCGTCCGGCACTGCGCTATAGTGTCGGACGCCTTTCGTTTTTATCGCAATCCCGTTATGACCGACGCCGTCAATCCCAGCCCGCTCTATGTCAAGCTCCTTGCCGAAACCGCGCAGATCAGCTGGTCCGAACTCGAGCGTTTCTTCGCGAAGGGCGTGCTGATCTGGGTAAAGGGCGATCTCGATCTGGTGAGCGTGGCCGAAGCGGTCGCCAGCGACGATACGAAACAGGTCACGCAATGGCTGTCCGCCGGTCTCATCGAACGCGTGCAGGCGGACACCGCCGCCGATCTCGCGGCGCGCGACCCGGAGTTGTGGGCGGTCGTGGTATCGCCGTGGGTGTGCGTGCAGGAACGCGGCAACGCGTCGAGCGCGAACTAAAGCACGATCAGGCGCGCACCCAGTCGGTCCACAGCACGACGAGTATCGTCATCAGCGCCGGGCCGATGAAAAGCCCGATCAGCCCGAACGTCTCCGCGCCGCCCAGAATCCCGAACAACACGAGCAAAAACGGCAGGCGCGTCGAGCCGCCGATCAGCGCCGGCCGCACGAAGTGCTCGGCCACGAACGCCACGACCAATCCGAAGATCGCGACGCCCGCGGCCGCCGCCATCGAGCCGTTCGCGAGCAGCCATAGCGCGGAGCCAAGAAAGACGATCGGCGCGCAGAACGGCAGCATCGCCGCGACCGCCGTCAGCATGCCGAGCAGCGTCGCGTGCGGCACGCCGGTCACTGCATAGGCGATGCCGAGCAGCGCGCCCTCCCCCAATCCCACGACCACCAGCCCCACGACCGTGCTGCGCACGGCATCGGCCATGCGCTGCAGCAGCGCCGCGCCATCCGCGCCGAACGCGCGACTCGATCCTGCAAGCATCTGCCGGCCCAGCTTCGCGCCCGCCTGGAAAATGAAGAAAAGCGTCATCAGCATGAAGCCGAAGGTGACGAAGCCATGCACGACGCGCCCGCCGAAATGCCGCGTCATCGCGACGAACGTGCCTCCATGCAGGCCCTTGACGGCGGGCGACGATTCGAGCGGCGTCGCGAGATTGTCGTGCCACCAGCGCGCGGCCTGTTGCGAACCCATCGGCAGATGATCGATGAACGCGGGCACCGGGATGCCGGTTCTCAGCACGTCGTGAAACCAGCGCATGGTGTCGTGCGCTTCATCGAGCGTCTGAGCCGCGACGACGCCAAACGGCAAGACGAATAACAAGCCAATTGCAAGCGTGAGCAGGACGGCGAGCAGCGTATGCCGCTGCCTGAAGACAGGCCGGCGCTCGAGCCAGCCAAACGCGGGCCACAGCGCGATGGCGATCACCACGGCCCACACGACAGCCGGGATGAACGTGCGCGCCGTATAAAGCGCGATGAACACGAGGACCGTATAAAGCGCCGCCGATGCCGCGCGCTGGAGCTTGCGGGAGCGATCGGTCGCGTCGGTTGCGGCCTCGTTGCGCGATGGAATCGCCATGAAAGGAAGCCTCTGAGGGAATCGACTGAAAGCGAAGCGTTAGAGCCGCCTGCATTGTAAGCGCACGATTCATTCCACTTCGCACTCGCCATCGTTGCACTGTTCTTTACAACGTGACGGTTGGTCGTCCCTATAATCGCGAGTCGGGCATCAACGCAAGGAATCCTCGAATGTTGGGCAAAGGCATGGTGGCAATTGGAGCATGCACGTCGATCGTACTGCTGGCAGGCTGTTCGACGAAACTCAACCGGTCGGACGAAGAGACGCTGAACGCGCAATACGGCATTACGATGCAGACGGTCAAAGGCGGCGTGGAGATGCGCCTGCCCGAGGTCGCGCTCTTTGAAAGCGACGACGCGAGCATCCGCAAAGGCAGCCTGCCCGCGCTTGACCGCGCCGCGACGGTATTGAAACGCAGCATGCGGCCAGTGCTGATCGAAGGCCATACGGACAACGACGGCCCGCTCGCCTATAACCAGGCCTTGTCGGAGGCGCGCGCCGAAGCGGTCGCGCGCGCGTTGATTGCGCGCGGCGTGCCGGCCGAGCGCCTGACGACGAAGGGCATGGGCTATCTGCGGCCGATCGCCAGCAACGACACGCCGCAAGGACGCGCGGCGAATCGGCGCGTCGAGATCCTCGTTCGCGCCGAAAGTGCGGACACACTGCTCGGTCCCGCGCCGAAGAAGAAGCGCTAGCTGCCTTCCGTTTCGAGCACGAGCAATTGCGATCCGTCGGTGACCTGATCACCGACGTCGAAGAGAATTTCGCCGATCCTGCCCGTGGCCGGCGCGACGATCGTGTGCTCCATCTTCATCGCTTCCATCACGATCAGCGGCGCGCCCTTTTCTACCGATGCACCCGGCTGCACCAGCACCGCGATGACCTTGCCAGGCATCGGCGCGGTCAGGCGCCCTTCGTGTTCGGCGTCGCCCGCATGAGCCATCAGGTTCTGCCATTCGAACGCGAATGCGGCGCCTTCCAGAAACACGTGAAAGATATCGCCGTCGGTGAAGACGTGGCCTTTGACGAGCGCATCGTCGAGTTGAACGCTGAAGGCCGTTTCCCCCCGATGTGACCAGTCGAAGCGCGCGCTTTGCCCGTCCAGTTGGAGACGCTTCTCGCCGTTCTTCGTGAAGACGGCCTTCAATGGCTTATCGGCGTCGAGCGCACGCCAGTGCAGATCCTGGCTGTAGCCGCCCGACATGCGCCAGTGGGAAAGCGCATCCCACGGCGAACGGCCATGCGCCTCGCCGCCCTCGCGCGTGAGCAAGGCCGCGCAGGCAAGCGCCAGCGCCTTCTCGCGCGACACCGATGAAGGCGCGAAGAGCGCATCGTGATGACGCTCGATCAGGCCGGTGTCGAGATCGGCTTGCGAGAACGGCTCGCTTTTAACAATGCGCTGCAGGAACTCCACGTTCGTATGCAGTCCGACGATCTCGCATTGCGCGAGCGCGCGCGCCATGCGAGCGAGCGCATCGCGGCGATCGCGTCCGTGCACGATCAGCTTCGCGATCATCGGATCGTAGAACGGCGTAATCGCATCGCCTTCGCGCACGCCGCTATCGATGCGTACGTCACCCTCGATCGTGAATTCGACTGCATGCGGCAACGCCAGATGCTTGAGCGTGCCCGTCGACGGCAAAAAGCCGCGCGATGGGTTCTCGGCGTACACGCGGGCTTCGATCGCGTGGCCGTCCACACGCAATTCGTGCTGTTGCAAAGGCAGAGGCTCGCCCGCCGCGACGCGCAATTGCCATTCGACCAGATCCAGCCCGGTCACCATTTCCGTCACAGGATGCTCGACCTGCAGGCGCGTGTTCATCTCCATGAAGTAGAACTGGCCGTCCTGCGTCATGATGAATTCGACCGTGCCCGCGCCGACGTAATCCACCGCACGCGCGGCGGCAACGGCGGCTTCGCCCATCGCGCGGCGCGTTTCATCGCTAAGGCCCGGTGCAGGCGCTTCTTCGAGCACCTTCTGATGGCGGCGCTGCACGGAGCAATCGCGATCGAACAGATAGACCGCGTTACCGTGCTTGTCCGCGAACACCTGCACTTCGACGTGCCTCGGCCGCAGCAAATACTTCTCGATCAACACGCGATCGTTGCCGAAGCTCGACGCCGCCTCGCGCTTGCATGACGCCAGCGCCTGCGCGAAGTCCTCGCTCTTTTCCACGACGCGCATGCCCTTTCCGCCGCCGCCCGCGCTCGCCTTCAAAAGCACCGGATAGCCGATGGCGTCCGCTTCGCGCTGAAGCAGATCGGGAGACTGATCGTCGCCGTGATAGCCGGGCACGAGCGGCACCGATGCCGATTGCATCAGCGCCTTCGCCGCGGCCTTGGAACCCATCGCCCGGATCGCTTCGACGGGCGGCCCGATGAACACGAGCCCCGCCTCTTCACATGCGTTGGCGAATGCTTCGTTCTCCGATAGAAATCCATAACCGGGGTGAACGGCTTGCGCGCCGGTCTTCTTCGCCGCCTCGACGATGCGTTCTATACGCAGATAACTTTCCGACGCCGCCGATCCGCCGACATGCACCGCCTCGTCGCAGACATCGACATGCTTCGACTTCGCATCCGCGTCCGAATACACGGCGACGCTTCCGACGTTCAGGCGTTTGGCGGTCGCCGCCACGCGGCATGCGATTTCGCCGCGGTTCGCTATGAGTATTTTGTTGAACATGGCCTTACATCCTGAAGACGCCGAAGCGTGTTTCCTCGATAGGCGCGTTCATCGTCGCTGCCAGCCCGAGGCCCAAGACATCGCGTGTCTGCGCGGGATCGATCACGCCGTCGTCCCACAGGCGCGCGCTTGCATAGTAGGGATGCCCCTGTACCTCGTATTGATCGCGAATCGGCGCCTTGAACGCTTCCTCGTCTTCCTTCGACCACGTGCCGCCTTTCTTCTCGATGCCATCGCGCCGCACCGTCGCGAGCACGGATGCGGCCTGTTCGCCGCCCATCACCGAGATGCGCGCGTTGGGCCACATCCACAGAAAGCGCGGTGAATACGCGCGGCCGCACATGCCGTAATTGCCCGCGCCGAACGACCCGCCGATGATGACCGTGAACTTCGGCACCTTGGCCGTCGCCACCGCGGTGACCATCTTTGCGCCATTGCGCGCGATGCCTTCGTTCTCGTATTTGCGGCCCACCATGAAGCCCGTGATGTTCTGCAGAAACACGAGCGGAATCTTGCGTTGCGCGCAAAGTTCGATGAAGTGCGCGCCCTTCAACGCCGACTCGCTGAACAAGATGCCGTTGTTCGCGACGATGCCGACCGGATGCCCCCAGATATGCGCGAAGCCGCAAACGAGCGTGGTGCCGTAGCGCGCTTTGAATTCATCGAAGGCGGAGTCGTCGACGATACGCGCGATCACTTCGCGCACGTCGAAGGGCTTGCGCGTATCGACGGGAATCACGCCGTACACGCTCTGCAAGTCGTAGCGCGGCGGCAGCGGCTCTTTCAATGCAAGCGGCGCCTGCTTCACGCGATTCAGGTTGCCGACGATGCTGCGCGCGATTCCGAGCGCGTGCGCGTCGTTCTGCGCGAGATGATCGACGACGCCCGAGAGGCGCGTATGCACATCGCCGCCGCCGAGGTCTTCGGCGCTGACTTCTTCGCCCGTCGCGGCCTTCACCAACGGCGGGCCGCCCAAAAAAATCGTGCCTTGATTCTTCACGATGATCGATTCATCGCTCATGGCCGGCACATACGCGCCGCCCGCCGTGCACGATCCCATCACTACCGCGATCTGCGCGATGCCCTGCGCCGACATGTTCGCCTGGTTATAGAAGATGCGGCCGAAGTGATCGCGGTCGGGGAAGACATCGTCCTGATTCGGCAGATTCGCGCCGCCGGAATCGACGAGATAGACGCATGGCAAGCGGTTCTGCTCGGCGATTTCCTGCGCGCGCAGATGCTTCTTCACCGTGACCGGATAGTACGTGCCGCCCTTGACGGTGGCGTCGTTGCAGACGATCACGCACTCCTGCCCCGCAATGCGCCCGATGCCGGTGATGATGCCCGCGCCCGGTGCTTCGTCGTTATACATGCCGTATGCAGCAAGCTGCGACAGTTCGAGGAACGGCGTGCCCGGATCGAGCAATTGCGCGATGCGATCGCGCGGCAACAGCTTGTTGCGCGACAGATGCTTGTCGCGCGCCGCTTGCCCGCCGCCTTCCGCGATCTTCGCGACCTTCGCCTTCAGATCCGCGACGAGCGCATCGAGCGCCGCCGCGTTCGTGCGGAAATCTTCGCTGCGCGGATTCAGTTTCGATTCGATGATCGCCATGTCGCGCCTCAAGCCGTCTCGGCGAACAATTCACGGCCAATCAACATGCGGCGAATTTCGCTCGTGCCCGCGCCGATTTCATAGAGTTTGGCATCGCGCCACAGACGGCCAACCGGATATTCGTTGATGTAACCGTTGCCGCCGAGAATTTGAATCGCTTCGCCGGCCATCCACGTGGCTTTTTCGGCGGTGTAGAGAATGACGCCCGCGCAGTCCTTGCGCACGCGACGCACGTGGTCGCTGCCGATCGTATCCAGCTGGCGGCCGACCGCGTAGAGATATGCGCGGCATGCTTGCAGCGTCGAGTACATGTCGGCGACCTTGCCCTGAATGAGCTGGAACTCGCCGATCGACTGCCCGAACTGCTTGCGATCGTGGATGTACGGCACGACTGCATCCATGCACGCGAGCATGATGCCGGTCGGTCCGCCCGCGAGCACGGCGCGTTCGTAGTCGAGGCCGCTCATCAGCACTTTCGCGCCGCCGTTCAATGCGCCGAGGATGTTTTCCTTCGGCACTTCGACGTTCTCGAACACGAGCTCGCCGGTATGCGATCCGCGCATGCCGAGCTTGTCGAGCTTCTGCGCGACGGAGAAGCCCTTCATGCCCTTCTCGACGATGAACGCGGTAATGCCCTTCGCGCCCGCTTCGATATTGGTCTTCGCATAGACGACGAGCGTGTCGCAGTCGGGGCCGTTGGTGATCCACATTTTCGTGCCGTTGAGCACGTAGTGATCGCCCTTCTCTTCAGCGCGCAGTTTCATGCTGACGACGTCCGATCCCGCATTCGGCTCGCTCATCGCGAGTGCGCCGACGTGTTCGCCGGACACCAGTTTCGGCAGATACTTGCGCTTCTGCGCTTCGGTTCCGTTGCGATGAATCTGGTTGACGCACAGATTCGAATGCGCGCCATACGACAGCCCGACCGACGCCGATGCCCGCGAAATTTCCTCCATCGCGATCATATGTGCGGTGTAACCCATGTTCGCGCCGCCGTATTCTTCGGAGACAGTCATGCCGAGCACGCCGAGGTCGCCGAACTTTTTCCACAGGTCCATTGGGAACTGATCGGTGCGATCGATTTCGCCGGCGCGCGGCGCGATTTCCTTCGAGGCGAAATTGGCGAGCGAATCGCGCAACATGTCGATGTCTTCGCCCAACGCGAAGTCGAGGCCGGGTACGGTGCTCATGGGGTGTCTCCTCCAGATGCGAATGTTTTCGGCGCGCCCATAAATGAGTATGGCTCACACTGGCCGCTCAGCCGAGAATTGGGCCAATTTCACGCTCAAATTGGCTAGCCGTCAATAGGTTTTTGAGCTACGCTCACATTTACTCCGCTTTCTGCTTCCGAGCGACGTCCATGTCCACTCATTCGACCGCCACTGGCCGCCGCACGCCCGCCGGTGTCAAATCACAGCAGCGTGTGCGCGACATCCTGCAAGCCGGGCGCGACGTTTTCGCCGAAAAAGGCTACGACGCTGCGACGACCGCTGAAATCGCGCAGCGCGCGGGCATATCGGAAGCGACGGTGTTCAGTTATTTCAGCGGCAAGCGCGAACTGTGCGCGCGCGTGATTGCGGACTGGTACGACGAAATCATCGATGCTTTCGAAAGCGGTTTGCCGCGCGAAGGCTCGGTGCGGCAGCAGTTCGCGTTCATCGTGAGGACGCATTTGCGGCTGATGCTCGTGAACGGCACGGGACTGTGCTCACTGGTGTTGTCGGAGGGGCGGACGAAGCAGCACGATCTGTCGGACACGCTGACGGAATTGCAGCGCCGTTACACCGCGCCGCTGATGGAGGTGCTGGCGCGCGGACAATCGCTGGGCCACGTGCGCGGCGACGTGCCACTGCGGCTGTTGCGCTCGCTGGTGTTCGGGCCGATGGAACACGTGCTGTGGGATGCGACGCTTGCGAAGCGCCGGCTGAGTCAGGCTCAGATCGATACGACCGCGGATGAACTCATCGACGTGCTATGGGCGGCGTTGCAGCCTGCCGATGCGGAACTGGCAGCGCTGGTGCAGTTCCGGCAGGATGTGGAGGATGCGTCGCGGCGGTTCGAGGGGCGGCGGAAGCCCCCCACTAACTGACAAACCGCCTCATCACCCGCGCGATCCTCGGCACGGTCGTCGGCCGCAGCAACCGCGCGTCATACCCGCTCATGCGCCGATCGTTCTCGCCGAGACACAAATCGATCAGCGCCCCGACCGACACATCCCCCGCCACCGAATCCCCGACGTTCGCCGGAAAATTCGCATCCTGCGCCGCGCCGCTCTTGTCGAACCCGCGCGCAAGCGATATCCGGTCGCGAATCAGCGTAAGCCACACGCCCGCGGTCTTCAGCATGAACCCCGGCTTGCGATACCACGGCAAGCTGCGCCGATACCACGCCACCCAGTTAGCGAAGAACAGAATGTGCCGCGCTTCCTCCTGAATCACCGGCTCGAACGTTTCGACAAGCGCTTCCGGAAAGTATCCCGACCGGCGCGCCGCCTCGAACAAGCCGAACGCGAAGAAACTGTCGATGCACTCGCTGTATCCCGTCAGCATCCACGCACGCAAGGCATCGTCGGGAGCGGGATACGGCGGCTCCGGCGCGAGCGCGATGCCATACGCTTCCACCAGCTTCGACAGCACGACCTTGTGCCGCGCCTCCTCGCCGCCGTTCATCTGCAAAGCCTCGCGCAGAAGCGGATCGGCGACGCTCGCCGCATACGTCGCGACGCGAATCGACGCACGCCCTTCCGTCTGCACGGCGATGTCCCAGATCGGCAGCGACGTCACACGCCTGAGCGCAGCGGGCTCCAGTTTTGGCCAGTCGATGACGGCGGGCTTATAAGGATTGTGCGTCGTCAGCAGCATTTCACAGAACATGCGCTTGTGCTGCTCGGACCCGACCGGTATCGCGCCTTCCGGCCGATAGGTCCAGTTGCGCATCGCATGATCTGCTTCGACTGGAGTGGGCGTGTCGGACATGTTCGAATAGTAGGCGGCTATTGGGAACGACCTGCGAATTCTGGCACACAGGACGCTTCAACGCAGCAAACGCACGCCTGCCCTCAATGCGAAATCTTCTCCAGCGCGATGTCGCGCGTGCGCGGTCCCATCAGGCCGATCGCCGCCATCACGATCATCATCGCGCCCGCGATCAGCACGAACACGCCGGTCGTGCCGAAGCCCTTCAAAACGCCCGCGATGATGAACGACGTGAAGATCGCCGAGAACCGGCTCCACGAATAGACGAAGCCGACGGCGCGCGCCCGGATGCTCGTCGGGAACAGCTCGGCCTGGTACGCGTGAAAACTGTAGGACATGATGTTCGCCGACAGCGTGAGGCCCACGCCCATCGCGATCAGAAACGCCGCATCCGACGACTGGCTGAACAGCAACCCGCACACGATATTCGCCGCTGCCATCGTGACGATCGCCGTCTTGCGCTCGATCCTGTCGGCAATCGCGAGACCAATGATCGGCCCGATCGGCGCGGCAATCGCGATGATGCTCGAATACATCAGGCTCGACGTCACCGTCACGCCCTGCTTGACCAGCAGCGTCGGCACCCAGTTTGCAAAGCCGTAGAAGCCGACAGTCTGGAACACGTTGAAAATGATCATCATCGTGGCGCGCTTGCCGTAGGGCGGCCGCCACATGCCCGCGAAAGAGCCGTCGTCGCGCGCACCGGTCACCGGCTCGGGCGTGGCAGGCAACGGCAAGGGCTTGCCGTACTCACGCTGCACTTTGGCTTCGAGCGCGGACATCACGCGGTCGGCTTCATCGAGCCGGCCCTTTTGCGCGAGCCAGCGCGGACTCTCCGGCAGATTGCGGCGAATCCACCAGACGAAGAGCGCCCCGTGCGCGCCGATCACGACGACCCAGCGCCAGCCGTCGATGCCGAACGGCGCACGCGGCACCAGCAGATACGCGAGAAACGCGACCACCGGCACCGCCATGAAGCCGATTGCCTGCTCGCACGCGAACGCGCGCCCGCGGATGTGCTTCGGCGCGAGTTCGGAGATGTACGTGCCGATCGTCACCAGTTCCACGCCGATGCCCATGCCCGCCACGAAGCGCCAGAAGTTGAGGCCCGTGGCGGTGTCCTGGAACGCCATCACGAGATTCGCGGCGGTGTACCAGAGCAGCGACCAGGTGAAGATCGCGCGCCGGCCGAATCGGTCGGCGAGGAACCCGCATGCGACGGTGCCGATGAACAGCCCCGCAAATAGCGATGCGATAAAGCTCGCCACGCCCGTCATGCCGAAGAAGCCGGGCGTCGCGGGCGTCAGGATGCCGCTTCTCACGAGGCCCGGCGCGACGTAACCTGAATACAGCAGGTCGTATAGCTCGAAAAAGAAGCCGAGACTCAGCATGCCGATGAGCTTCCATATGCTGCGCGTCGCGGGCAGGCGGTCGAGTCGCGCTGAAATCAGCCCGGCGGAAAGCGCGGGCGCCGCGGCATCGGCGGTTGCGCGGCGTGCGGCGGCCGCGGTCGTTTGAGTCATCGGTGTCGTCTCCTGTCGGCGAGCGCGAGCTGTCGCGCACCGTCCTGGTCCGTGCAAAGTGAATGTCACATGGCGCTGCTTTCCGCCGCATCCGGCGTCTGGCGCAAGTTCTCGGCCTCTTGCGCGCGAAACGCAGGGGCGCATTCTAACCGTCTGGTTAATTGACGATGCGCAATGACAACGAACGACCCCGTGCTCCGTATCAGCGAAAAGCGTGCATCTCGGACCCGTCACCGCTGAAGATCGGCGAAAAAATTAGGAACAAAACACTTGTGTTTAAGCGAAGAAATGTTCTAAAGCACCGCTATCCGTGCTTTCACTAGGTCCCGTACTATTTTGGCTTGGTAACCTTCTGCCGATTCTGCGCGGACACGATCCGCCGAATGCCCGCCGTCCGGCGCTCCCGAGCGATCAAGACCGATCCGCACCGGCGCCGGCCGCACCCGGAATGAGACCTTTCGGGCTGAACCGACCATCCTTTGGAGTTAACAAGTGAAGAAACTGCTTGCCGCCTTGTCGATGTCCCTTCTCGCCGCCACGTCGTTCACCGCCGTCACGGCGCACGCCAAGGACTATTCGACGATCCGCTTCGGCGTCGATGCAAGCTATCCCCCGTTTGAATCGAAGGGTTCGGATGGCAAGCTGGTCGGTTTCGACATCGATCTCGGCAATGAAATCTGTACGCGCCTGAAGGCGAAGTGCGTGTGGGTCGAGAACGACTTCGACGGCATGATCCCCGCGCTGAAGGCGAAGAAGTTCGACGGCGTCCTCTCGTCGATGTCGATGACCCCGCAACGCGCCGAGCAGATCGCCTTCTCGAGCAAGCTCTTCAACACGCCGACGCGCCTTGTCGCGAAGAAAGGCAGCAACATCCTGCCGACGGCTGAAAGCCTGAAGGGCAAGAACGTGGGCGTCGAACAGGGCACCATCCAGGAAACCTACGCGAAGACCTACTGGGCGCCGAAGGGCGTGACCGTCACGCCGTATCAGAACCAGGATCAGGTCTACGCCGACCTGACCTCGGGCCGTCTCGATGCCGCATTGCAAGACGCGGTGCAGGCCGAACTCGGCTTCCTGAAGACGCCGCGCGGCGCGGGCTATGACTTCGCGGGCAAGGATCTCGTCGATGCGAAGATCCTCGGCAACGGCGCGGGCATCGGTCTGCGCAAGGAAGACACCGACCTGAAGGCGAAGATCGACAAGGCCATCGCCGACATCATCAAGGACGGCACGTACAAGAAGATCGAGAAGAAGTACTTCGACTTCGACGTGTACGGCGGCTAATCGCTTCTTACACAGCTTGTCGACGGGCTCCGCGCTTCACTGCGCGGAGCCCGTTTCATTTTGTAAGCCGGCGCACGCCGCACGAGCGCCCGCCTCCCGTGCTGCCGATTTCGGCTAAGATCGAACGTCTGAAGCAGCGCCGGCGGACAGAGACACCCCGGCGCGGGATTCGTCCGGTTCATCAGCAACCCACAGAGGCAAGACCTCGCGCACTCGCGTGCGCGCGAACACTATGCAGACAAGAACTCATCAACTGATCTCGCCGACGCTCGGCACCTCCCGCAGCATCACGAGTTTTCATTACGGCCCGGGCGGCGGACAAAAAATCTATATCCAGTCGTCGCTGCATGCCGATGAACTGCCGGGCATGCTGGTCGCGTGGAAGCTGCGCCGCCAGCTTGCCGCACTCGAAGCCGCCGGCAAGCTGCGCGGCGAAGTGGTGATCGTGCCGGTGCCGAATCCGATCGGCCTGAGCCAGTTCCTGCACGGCAATCTGCTCGGCCGCTTCGAGAGCAATAGCGGCCACAACTTCAATCGCAATTTCCACGATCTCGCCGCGCTGATCGCCCCGCGCATCGAAGCGCGCCTGTCGAACGACGCCGACGCTAACCGCCTCGCCGTGCGTGCCGCGATGAAGGAAGCGCTCGACGAGCAAACGCCGCGCACCGAACTGGAATCGCAACGCCTCGCGCTGCAGAAGCTCTCGTATGACGCCGATGTCGTGCTCGATCTGCACTGCGACCTCGACGCCGCGCTGCATCTGTACACCAACCCGGACATCTGGGACGAAGTGGAGCCGCTCGCGCGCTATCTCGATGCGAAGGCGTCGCTGCTTGCACTGAACTCGGTCGGCAATCCGTTCGACGAGATCCACAGCTTCTGCTGGTCGGACCTGCGTGCGCGTTACGGCGAACGCTTCCCGATCCCGAACGGCGGCATTTCGGTGACGGTCGAACTGCGCAGCCAGCACGACGTATCGCACGAACTCGGCGACAAGGACGCGCAGGCTATCGTCAACTACATGATCCACCGCGGCGTGATCGATGCGCCCGCCGTCGAGCCGCCGCCGCTCGCGTACCCGGCGACGCCGCTTGCGGGCGCCGAGCCCATCGTCGCGCCGGTGTCCGGCGTGCTCGTGTTTCGCGCGCAAGTGGGCGCATACGTCGATGCGGGCGAAGCCATCGCCGATGTCATCGATCCGATCACCGACACCGTCACCACGCTCAAGTGCACGACGTCCGGCGTGATGTATGCCCGGCAGATCATGCGTTTCGCGTCGGCGGGGCTGGAAGTCGCGCGCATCGCGGGGGCGAAGGCTTATCGCACGGGCTCGCTGCTGTCGGCGTAAAGCGGCGTCAGAAGCCGACGAGACCGCACTGGGCGGCGGCGACACGCCAGCCGCCGGCGGTCTCGCCCCACGTTCGCGTGTAGCGCAGGCTGCCCGCGAACGGCGCACCGGCGAAGGTGCCGGACAGCGCCACGCGCGTCACCGTCACCGCGAACGCGCCATACACGCGAATGCTCTGCTCCTCCACATCGAGCCTGTCGATGCGCTGCATGCCATAGCGATGGCCGTTCAGGTCATCGGCTTTGGTCCACACCTTGCCGGTCGCATCGACGAAGCTGAGGTCATCGGCCAATAGCGCATCGAGCGCCTTCACGTCCGACGACAACATCGCCTGCCTGAGCTGCTCTTCCAGTTCGCGGACACCTTTTTCGTCCATGATCTCGCTCGCGGTGATCGAACCGCCAGCATACCCGCGCGCGCGTGCGCACAGTCGAGTGCGCTTCGCCAGCCCCGTTGCACACGCGATACAGCCGACGCCGTCGATCGCGCTGTCACATTTCTTTCCTCAGCGGCCGCTACATTTGCGCCCGTCGCCGCCACGCGCCATTCAGAGCGCGACGCGCCGCCGACGCGCGCTGTTTCGTCACTGCCGCCGCTCTCGTAGCTGCCGCAGCATTGCGCAGCGCGACTACCCACCGCGAACCAACTCACGGAGCTTGTTTTGAAGAAGAATCTTTTGGCAGCCGCCGCGCTCGCCGCATTCGCCTGCATCGCGACGTCCGCTCATGCTCAAAGCAGCGTAACGCTGTACGGCATCATCGACGCCGGTATCAGCTACGTCAACAACAGCGCGACGCGCACCGGCAGCGATCATCTGTTCAAGTACGACGACGGCGTGGCCCAGGCCAGCCGCTGGGGCCTGCGCGGCGCGGAAGATCTGGGCGGCGGCCTGAAGGCGATCTTCGTGCTGGAGAACGGCTTCAACAGCGGCACCGGCGCGCTCGGTCAGGGAGGCGCGGAATTCGGGCGTCAGGCGTATGTCGGCATTTCGAAGAACGATGTCGGCTCGGTCACGTTCGGCCGTCAATACTCGTTCTCGACCGATTATCTCGGCTCGGCCTATTCGATCGGCGGCCAGACCGTCGCGGGCAACTACGCGTATCACATCAACGACGTCGATCAGCTCACGTCGAGCCGCATCAACAATGCGGTCAAGTTCAGCAGCGCGAGCTTCTACGGCGTGACCTTCGGCGCGATGTACGGCTTCTCGAATCAGGCGGGCGCATTCGCCGGTGCGCCGAACACGACGGTCGGCACCACGACGGTCGCGGGTTCGTCGCGTGCATACAGCTTCGGGCTGAACTACAAGGCGGGCCCGTTCGGCATCGGCGCGGCCTATACGGACATCCGCTTCCCCGGAGCGTCGACGCCCGCGTTCAGCACGACGATCGCGAACATCGCGACGGGCGGCGCGAAGGACCTGCGCACGTTCGGCGTCGGCGCGAACTATGCCTTCGGCGCAGCGACGGTGTTCGGCCTGTGGACCAACACGCGCTTCGAACCGGTCGCGGGCAACAGCTCGAAGTTCAACGCGTACGAAATCGGCGGCAAGTATGCGGTCACGCCGGCGTTCACGGCGGGCCTCGGTTACACGTACATGAACCTGTCGGATGCGTTCCAGGGCCACTGGCATCAGATCGATGCAAGCGCGGATTACGCGCTCAGCAAGCGCACCGATGTCTACGCGCTCGCGATCTACCAGAAGGCGTCGGGTGCGAATCGCGGCGTCGAGAATCAGGCGCAGATCGGCTCCGCTTCGAGCTACTTCGGCACGTCGGGCGCGGGCGAAAACAACCAGCTCGCGTTCCGCATCGGCGTGCGTCACAAGTTCTGATCGCGCGTTGAACCACGCATGAAAAACGGGCCGCGCATGCGGCCCGTTCTCGTTCAGGCACGCTTCACTTGCCCTTCTTGCCGCCGGTTTCCGCCTTGTACTGCGCGAGGCGCTCGTTCATCATCTTGCGAATCGCGCGGCCGATCTGCATGTAATCGCTCTCGTTGAGGTTGGCGAGCGACACGCGCCCCGACGGATGCTGCGTACCGAAGCCGCGCCCCGGCAGCAACACGACGCGCGCATCCTTCGCGAGCGTGAACAGCATTTCGGATGGCTGAGTATTCTTCAACAACCACTCGACATACTCGCGTCCATGCATGCGCTCGCCGATATATTCGGCATCGAGAATGGTGTAGTAATCGACGAGATTCTTGTCGTCGTCTTCGAGCGGAATGCCAAGCTCACGATACAGCGCCTGCTTGCGGTTGCGGATGAGACGCTTCAACGCGTTCTTGTACGCGTCGCGCGTGTCCATCAGCGCGAAAAGCGAGAACAGCACCATCTGCACTTGCTGCGGCGTCGACAGGCCCGCCGTGTGATTCAGCGCGACCGTGCGGCTGTCCGCCACGAGACGGTCGATGAACTTGAGCTTGTCAGGCTCCGTCGTGATCGATTCATAGCGTTCATGGAGAATCGCTTTCTGCTCGTCGGGCAGCGCGGCGAGTTGCTCGTCGAAGACATTCTCCTGATGCGTCGCAATGGTGCCGAGCCGCCAGCCGGTCGCGCCGAAATACTTGGAATACGAATACACGAGAATGGTGTTCTTCGGGCACAGCGCGAAGAGCGAGACGAAGTCATCGGCGAAGGTGCCGTACACGTCGTCGGTCAGGAGAATGAGGTCGGGCCTTTCCTTGACGATCTCCGCGATATACGCGAGGCTTTCGTCGTCCATTTTCACGGACGGAGGATTGCTCGGGTTCACCAGAAAGAACGCCTTGATCTTCGGATCGCGCAGCTTGTCGAGTTCCTCTTTCGAGTATTGCCAGCCTTCCTCGACCACTGCGTTGATATTCACCACTTCCAGCTTGTAGTCGTTCAGACGCGGAATCTCGATGTACGGCGTGAAGATGGGCACGCCGAGCGCGATGGTATCGCCCGGCTTGATGAGGAAGTTTTCGCGCATCGTGTTGAAGATATACGTCATCGCCGCCGTGCCGCCTTCGACTGCGAAGATGTCGAAATCGCCGACGAACGGATGCTTGCCGATCATCTCACGCCGCAGATACTGCCCGACGATTACTTCGGATAGCTTAAGCATCCGGTCGGGCACCGGATAATTCGATGCCAGGATGCCCTCGCACATCTCATAGAGAAAGTCGCCGGCGTTCAGGCCGAGCTGATCGCGCACATACGAAACGGCGCCGAACAGGAAATCGATGCCCGGCGTGCCCTTGTTCTCGCGCGCAAAAATCTCGAAGCGCTCTTCCAGCCCTTCGTGCTTCGGAAAACCGCCGATGCCTTCGGGCATATAGGCGAACGAGCGCTCGGACTCGCGCATCGCGAAGAGGCCGAGTTGCCAGAAACCGTGACGCGGGATCGTCGCGAGGAAATTCGGATTGCCGCGCCCCGCGTTGAGCATGGCGACATTGGCCGGGCGTTCCACGACGCCGCCGCCTGCCGCCTTGATGAGTTCGTCCTTGAGTTCGAACGGGCTGAGCGAGGCCATCGCGGCGCGATTGTCGGAACCGGACTTAGAGGACTTTGACATCCAACACCCCCACAATTGAGCAATCAAACGGGAAGAAAACACGAGAAGCGGAAGCCCTCCGCCCTCAGGTCAGAAGCATCACCATGACCATCCCCCAGATCGTCAGCAGCGTATTGCCGACTGCATAGGTCACGGTGTAACCGAGGCCCGGCACCTGGCTCTTGGCGGCATCGCAGATCATTCCGAGCGCGGCGGTCGTCGTGCGCGCGCCCGCGCAAATGCCGAGCAGGATCGCGGGATGGAACTTGAACACGTACTTGGCGATGTACATGCCGATGATGAGCGGCACCGACGACGCGAAAATGCCCCATAAAAACAGGCTCACTCCGAGCTTTTGCAGCCCCGCGACGAAGCCCGGCCCCGCCGAGATGCCGACCACCGCGATGAACACATTCAGCCCGACCGAGTTCATGAACCAGATCGTCGGTGACGGAATGCGGCCGAAAGTCGGGTGGATTGCCCGCAGCCAGCCGAACACGATGCCTGCGATCAACGCGCCGCCCGCCGTCGACAGCGTGATCGGAATCGCGCCGAAGCGGATGACGACAGCGCCGATCAGCGCGCCCAGCGTGATGGCGAGGCCGACGAATGCCATGTCGGCCACATCGCTCGTCCGGTCGATGACGCCGACCGCGTTCGCCACGGCGGTCGTATCCTGCGTGCGGCCGACGATCGTCACCGTGTCGCCGCGATACAGCTTCGTGCTCGGCAGCACGGGAATGGGCGTTTCGGTCGCGCCGCGCTTGATCTTGCGGATGAACACGCCACGCGCGCCCGGCGTCTGCGCAAGTTCAGCGAGCGTCCTGCCTTCGATCTGCTTGTTGGTCAGATAAATATCGACGCCTTCGACCGGCACGGACAGCAGTTCCGCATCGTCCACTTCGGTGGCCGCGCCGCCCAGCAGATCGACGAGTTGCTCGCGCCGCCCGACGACCGCGACGACATCGCCCGGCTGCAACACGTCGTCGAGCTTCGCTTCCTGGATCGCGCCATTGCGGCGGATGCGCTCGATGAAGAGCCGCGCGCCGCCGGGAAGCATCGCTTCCGCTTGTCCGACCGTCAGGCCGACGGCCTGCCCGTGATCCGCCACGCGATACGCACGCAACGAGAACTGATGCCAGCCCGAACCCGCGCCGTCCAGTTCCGCCGTTCCGCCGCCGAGTTGCTTCTCGTAGTCCTTGCAAGCCGCGACGAGATCGATGTTCAAGAGCTTCGGTCCGAGCATCGCGAGGATGACCGCCGAGCCGATCGTTCCGTAGATGTACGTGACGGCATAGGCAGTGGGCATCGCGTCGAGCAGCGCCTTGGTTTCGTCGGGCGGCAGGCCGAGCCGGTTGATGGCGTCGGTGGCGAGCCCCATCGAGGCTGAAATGGTCTGCGATCCGGCGAAGAGTCCCGCCGCCGATCCGATGTCATAGCCGGCCATTTTCGCGGCGGCATACGGCGCGGCAAGACAAAGCACGCATTGAATGACCGAGAATAGCGCCTGCGGCAAGCCATCTTTTGCAATGCCGCGCACGAATTGCGGACCGACGCCGTAGCCCACGGCAAAAAGGAACATCAGGAAGAAGACCGCCTTGACGTTCGGTGAGATGGTGATACCCAGTTGCCCGATCGCGATGGCCGCGAGCAGCGTAGCCGTTACAGCCCCCAGACTGAATCCCTTGAAGGACTTGCCGCCGACCCAGTACCCGATGCCCAGTGACAGAAAGATGGCGATTTCCGGGTAAGCGCGCAGCGTTTGCGTAAGCCACGACATATGCACTCCTTTACGCGAGAATCCTCGCGACCGTTACGTGCCTCGTGAGCACGAAAGAAACGAAGGAAACGAGCGGGCTGACAGACGCGATGCCATCGGTGCCGACGGGCTTGGCGTGTCAAGGAATTGTCGAAGATGCGTTGGATCGTTCATGAAACGAACCCGGCATGCAAGGTTTGAGCGTATTGGCGCGGATGCCTTCGCATATTCTTATGCGACGCATTCGGCAGACTGGAAGTCATCAATACACTACTTTCAGGGCGCGGTAGAGCCGAAATTCGATAATTTCAATACGCGTTTATATAGGCGGAATCGTTGCGATATGCGGTCTTGTTTTGATTCGGATGACGAACGAATTGCGCGCAAAACAAAACAGCGGCCGAAGCCGCTGTTTTTCCTTACTCCGCCGTTTCTAGCAGCGGGTAATCTGTATAACCTTCCGGTCCGGGCGCATAGAACGTGGACGTGTCCGGATCATTCCATTGGGCATCCAGTTCGAGGCGGCGCACGAGATCCGCATTGGCGACGAACGGCTTGCCCCATGCCACCGCGTCGGCGTCGCCGCGTGCGATGATCGCTTCGGCGCTTTGCTTCGTGAACTTCTCGTTGGCGATATAAACGCCGCCGAATGCCTTCTTCAACTGTGGTCCGAGGCTGTCCGGACCTTCCGCCTCACGCGCCGCGATGAACGCGATCTTGCGCTTGCCCAGCTCGCGGGCGACATAACCGAAGGTCGCGGCGCGATCGCTGTCGCCCATCGTGTGGGAATCGGCGCGCGGTGCGAGGTGCATGCCGACGCGATCAGCGCCCCACACTTCGATACACGCATCGGTCACTTCGAGCATCAGGCGTGCGCGGTTTTCGATCGGGCCGCCGTACGCATCGGTGCGCTTGTTGGTGCTGTCCTGCAGGAACTGGTCGAGCAGATAGCCGTTCGCGCCGTGCACTTCGACGCCATCGAAGCCCGCGCGCTTCGCGTTTTCCGCGCCCTTGCGATACGCGGCCACGATGCCCGGGATTTCATCCAGTTCGAGTGCGCGCGGCGTGGCATAAGGACGCTGCGGACGCACGAGGCTCACATGACCTTCGGCTGCGATCGCGCTCGGCGCGACGGGCAACTCGCCATTGAGGAAGACCGGATCGGAAATGCGGCCCACGTGCCACAGTTGCAGCACGATCAGGCCGCCTGCGTCGTGGACTGCCTTCGTCACGAGCTTCCAGCCTTCGACTTGTTCGTCGGACCAGATGCCGGGGGTATCGGCATAACCGAGACCCTGCGGCGTGACCGACGTAGCCTCGCTGATGATCAGGCCCGCCGATGCGCGGTCTGCGTAGTACTGCGCCATGAGTGCGTTCGGCACGCGTTCGACGCCTGCGCGCTGGCGCGTGAGCGGCGCCATGACGATGCGGTTCTTGAGCGACAGCGCGCCCACTTTCAGCGGATCGAAAAGAGTCGGCATAACGGAAGGTGTCCTAATTAAGTTGTAAGGATGCTGTCACCTCGAAGGCGCTTCAGATGTTCAGAGATTCTCCATGGAATCGCGGAACGCCTGAATGACCGCCTCGTCGCGCTTGAAGAACACCCATTGCCCTACGCGCTTGGTGGTGACGAGCCCTGCTTTGTGAAGAGTCGCGAGATGCGCCGAAACGGTGGACTGCGACATGCCGCAGCGCCCATCGATCTGACCCGCGCAGACGCCGTGCGACATCGGCATTTCCTGATTAGGGAAATGCCGTTCCGGCTCCTTCAGCCATTCGAGAATCTCGCGGCGAAGGGGGTTGGCGAGGGCTTTGTGAATTGCGTCGATGTCCATTTCGTTGCTCGTGCGTCTGACGGCCGGCACGCGAAGCTGCGCGTACCGAATCGTCTTGATGCGAAGTATATATCGGGATTTTCCGATATGCAAGGAACGGACGATTCGCTCGAAGACGGCCGTCTGGTAATCTCCGCGTTTTCCCTGCCGTCATTCGGAACGATCAGCTTATGGATACACCCTTCAACGAACGCGGCGTCACCCTGTCGCGCGCCGGCCTGTCGGCTTCGGGCCAGATGATTCCGCTGCGCGAACTGCGCGCCGCGCGGGTCGTGAAGATCGAGCGCAAAAAACCGCTGCCGGTCGGCCTCGCGGTGATCGGCGTCGTGGCGCTCGGCGCGGGTATCGCGACCGGCGCCGGCGCGGCGCTCGTCCTTGGCGTGATGATCGCCGTGGTCGGTTATTTGTCGTGGATCACGCAGGACGTCATCTATCAGTTGATGGTGTCGACATCCGATGGAGAACGCGAGGTTCTCATCACGAAGGATCAGGAATTCGCGGACCGCGTGGCCGCGCTCGTCGGCGAAGCGGTCGCGAAACACGCGCAGACGGCCGCCGCGCGCCCGCAGGCGTGATGCAGGGCGCGCGGCGAGCGGGTGTCAGCGCAGGTTCAACGGCTCGACATGCCAGATTTCGCGCGCATACTCCGCAATCGTGCGGTCGGACGAGAATATGCCCATGCCCGCGACGTTTTCGATCGCGCTCTTCGTCCACGCTTCCTTGTCGCGGAACTTGAGGTCGACTTCGCTTTGCGTCTTGTCGAAGCTGGCGAAGTCGGCGAGCACCATGTAGTGATCGCCCCAATCCACGAGCGTGTGGAAGATGTCGTAGAAGCGGTGCGGCTCTTCCGGCGAGAAGTGCCCGAGCCGGATCTGATCCAGCGCGAGCTTGAGTTCCGCGTTCTCCTCGTAAATCTGCCGCGGCCGATACCCCGCCGCGCGCAGCGATTCGATCTCGTCCGTCGTGTTGCCGAAGATGAAGATGTTCTCGCGCCCGACGGCGTCGCATATCTCGATGTTGGCGCCATCCAGCGTGCCAATGGTCAGCGCCCCGTTCAGCGCGAGCTTCATGTTGCCGGTACCGGACGCTTCGGTGCCGGCCATCGAGATTTGCTGTGACAGATCGGCCGCCGGAATGATGAGTTCCGCCACGCTCACGCCATAGTTCGGAATGAAGCCGATCTTCAGCCGGTCGCCGACGAGCGGGTCCGCGTTGATGCGCTTGGCGACATCGTTGATGAGCTTAATGATGTTCTTCGCCATCTTGTACGCCGACGCCGCCTTGCCCGCGAACATCACCACGCGCGGCGTCCAGTCCTGCTCCGGATTCTCGCGGATGCGGTTGTAGCGCACGATCACATACAGGATGTTGAGCAACTGCCGCTTGTATTCGTGGATGCGCTTCACCTGAAGATCGAAAAGCGCTTCGGGATTGATGATCGCGTTGGCATCGCGTTTCGCGCGTTCGACGAGACGCAGCTTGTTCGCGAACTTCGCTTCGTGAAATGCCTTGCGGAACTCGGGATCGTCGCGCCATTCGCGCAGCCGGCCGAGTTCGAAGAGATCGGTGCGCCAGCGCGTGCCGAGCCGCTTGTCGATCAGCGAGGACAACGACGGACTCGCCTGCGCGAGCCAGCGGCGCGGCGTGATGCCGTTCGTCACGTTGGTGAAGCGCTCGGGATACATGCGCGCGAAGTCCGAGAAGATGTTCTGCACCATCAATTGCGAATGCAGCTTCGAGACGCCGTTCACCTTCTGGCTCGCGACGATCGCAAGATGCGCCATCCGCACGCGGCGCTGGCCGAATTCATCGACGAGCGAAATGCGGCGGATCAGTTCGACGTCGCGTCCGAACTTCTCCGTCACCTGCTTGAGGAATTGCGCGTTGATCTCGAAGATGATCTCGAGATGACGCGGCAACAGACGCGCGAGCATTTCGACGTCCCACGTTTCGAGCGCCTCGGGCATCAGCGTGTGGTTCGTGTACGAGAACATCTGCTGCACGAGCTTCCATGCCTTGTCCCACGGCACATGATGCGTATCCACGAGCAGACGCATCAGTTCGGGAATCGCAAGCACGGGGTGCGTATCGTTCAGATGCACCGAGACCTTTTCCGCGAGCCGCCCGAAATGCGTATGCGTGCGCTGATAGCGGCGAATCAGGTCCTGCATCGTCGCGGAGACGAAGAAATATTCCTGACGCAGCCGCAGTTCGCGGCCGGCCTGAGTCGAATCGTCCGGATAGAGCAGACGCGACACATGCTCCGACGTGTTCTTCGCTTCCACTGCGCGACGATAGTCGCCCTGATTGAACGCGGAGAGATCGAATTCGTCGGTGGCGCGCGCCGACCAGAGGCGCAGCGTGTTCGTCGCGGTCGTCGCGTAGCCGGGGATGACCGTGTCGTAGGCCATCGCGTTCACGTGCTCGGTATCGATCCAGTCGGTGCGATCGCCATGTTGCACGGTGCGTCCGCCGAAGTGCACGGTGTAGACCACTTCCGGCCGCGGAAACTCCCACGGATTGCCCGCGCGCAGCCAGTAATCGGGCATTTCGACCTGATTGCCCTCGACGATCGTCTGCCGGAACATGCCGTATTCGTAACGGATGCCATAGCCGAAGCCGGGCACGCCGACCGTCGCCATCGAATCCAGGAAACAGGCCGCGAGCCGCCCGAGGCCACCATTGCCGAGCGCGGCGTCGGGCTCCAGTTCCTCCAGCGTGGCCAGATCGACGCCGAGCGACGCGAGCGCATCGCGCACTTCGTCGTGAATGCCGAGCGCGAGGAGCGCATTCGTGAAAGTCCTGCCGATGAGAAACTCCATCGACAGGTAATAGACGCGCTTGACGTCCTGTTCGTACTGCTGCCGCGTGGTGCGCATCCAGCGGGCGACCAGACGGTCACGCACCGCGAGTTCCGCAGCATGCAGCCAGTCGCGCGGCTGCGCGGTCGCCGCATCTTTGCCGACGCCGTACATCAGGCGGTTCGAGATGGAGCGCCGCAGCGCATCGACGGTGCTGTTGAGCTGGTCGAATTCCAGGTCGACGGATGTCATCGATACCTCCAGTGTTTGCATCTTAGGTTACGCCACTTTTATTTTTTTTGGTACGACGAGACGCGCGATGGTTCCCCGGCGCGCAACAAATGCGCATCGGTAAATATTATTTCGTCATCCGAATAGATTTTTCTCGATGTCCCGTCAATGACAGCCGTGTGAAAGTTCGAAGCCTTGAATGCTGGCAACGCACTATTTCCGCCCGGTGCGCAATACGCGAGCCAGTGTCCGTTAGACTCGCAGGTTCGCAATCATGCACCGGAACGAGGCTCACGATGTACAAGAAAGGCGTGGTGATCGAAATCCAATTTCCGCCCGAGCGTCTCAACGACGCCGCCGGCGATCCGTACTGGATCGATCTCACATTGGACGAAGCGCGCCGCCTTCATGCGCAACTGGCAAGGCGCTTCGCCAGCGAAAGCGACGCCCGCGCGAATCAGCCGCTCGACACCTTCTCGATCGAATAGCACACACGCTGTGCACGGTTGAACAAGACGAAGGACCCTCTAGCGCGGATACTGCGCGGTTTCCGTCGCCGCTTTCCGCCAGTGCCGCTCATGTTCTCGTTGCTCACCGCGCCTGTGTTCGTGTTCCTCTGGTCGACCGGCTTCATCGTCGCCCGGGCGATCACGCCTTACGTCGATCCCAATCTCTACCTGCTCGCACGCTTTACCGGGACGGCCATCCTGTTCGTCGTGCTGGCGCTCATCGCGCGAGTGCGCTGGCCGACGGGCCGCGACGCCCTTCGCCAGATGGTCGCGGGTGCGCTGCTGCAAGGCGTGTACCTCGGCGCGAGCTACTGGGCCGTCGCGCGTGGCCTCGGCGCGGGCGTGATGGCGCTGCTCGGCGCGTTGCAGCCGCTTCTGACCGCCGCTTTCGCCGCGCGTCTTTTCGGCGAAAAACTGTCGGCGCGCGCCTGGAGCGGCCTCGCGCTCGGGCTGCTCGGCGTCGCACTGGTGCTCGCGCCGAAGCTCGCAGGAAGCGCCTCATCCGCCGCGCATACGGCCGATACCGCGCCGCAATGGCTCGTGATCACGGTCGCGGTCTTCGCCGTCTTCGCGATCACGGCCGGCACGCTCTATCAGAAGACATCGTTGGCGAACGCGGACATCCGCAGCGCGAGCGCGTTGCAGAACGCGGGCGCGGCGATCGTCGCCGCGGTGCTGGCCGTATCGCTGGGCGAGCACCGCTTCATTTCCTCCATGACGACGTGGCTCTCGCTCGCGTGGGGCATCGTCATGCTCTCGGGCGTCGCGACGACGCTGCTCGTGTGGATGGTCCGGCGCGGCGACGCATCGCGGGCGACGGCCCTGCTGTTTCTCGCGCCGCCGCTCGCGGCGATCGAAAGCTATGTCGCGTTCGGTGAAACGCTCGGCGCAATCCAGATTGCGGGCTTCGGCGTCGCGCTGGCGGGCGTGCTACTCGCGAGATCGAAGTGATCAATCCACGTTGTTCGCTGCGGCCGGAACCTGCTGGCGCGCGGTTTTCCCCGGCCCGGGCGACCACGCCGGCCTCGTCTTTCGCGCCGTATCGATGACGACCAGATAATGGCCGGCCCACGACGTCGTCTGACGATTGGGCTTCAGCACCCAGATGGATTGCCCTTCGGCGGCGCGCGCTTCGTACTGCGCATCCAGGATGCCGTGATGATCGAAGAACGCGTTGAGCGTCGACGGAATGCGCACGCAACCCTTCGAATGACGCATGCCGAGCACCGGCTCGAGCTTCTCGGGATCGGTGGCGTGCATCTGGAAGCGCATCGGCGAGACGCCGCCCTTGCCCCAGCCGCGTTCGCCCTCGGCCCAGCCGAAGTCGTAGATGCGCATGTCGCGCGCCCCGTAGCCGCGAATCTTGAACTCGTTGAGCGTGCCTTCCGCGCGAAAGTCCATGTTGCCCGGCACGTGCTGGAACACGCCGAGCGGCGTCAGGAAATGATCGTATGAGCCGGGGCGTCCCGTCGATACCGGCGATGCGCCGATCATCGACCACGCATCGCCCGGCTTCGCGCGGAAGTAGACGAACAGCGCCTGCGCGTTCTCCGCGCGATCGACGAGCACGACGAACTCGTTCGCGAGATCGCCGTGACCGTTTCCGTCGAGCGCATGCTGGAGCGCGCGGCCATAGGCCTGTTGATCGGCGGCCGGGATGGTGAGCCGGCGATCGACTTCCTGCGCGAACGTTTGTCGCATCGCGTAAGCGCCTTTGGGCGCGAGGCTCGATCGCTGCGCGGCGTTAGGTTCCGGCGCTTCGGGCGGAAGCGGCACTTCCGGCGCGGCGGCTTCGGATGCGGCGCTGGCAGCCGACGCCGCTTCGGCTGCTGAAGCCGCAGATGCGGCAGATGCAGCAGATGCAGCTTCCGCCGCCGATGCAGCCGATGCCGCCGACGCCGCCGGAGCCGCTTGCGGCGCTATCGGCACGGGCATCGCGGGAAGCGCGCGCGCCGGCGCGCTTGCTGCGTGCGGCGTGCTGGCGCCATGCGGCAGCGGAGGCGCGGGCGGCATCGCGACGCGCCCTTGCGCGACCGTCGCCGGCGCCGGCGCCGCTTGTTGCGCCTTTGCCTGCGCCGTCACCAGACACAAGACCACGAGCGCCGCAACCCCGATTTCTCGTGCGCCGAATGGCGTCTTGTTGTTTCCTGCGTGCTGCATTGATTGATCCGCTTGACCTTCAGATGACGGACTACCGCGAAGATCGTCCGCTTCGAACGATGAACATTGGCCGCGTCCACCGGAAGCTGATTCAAGCAAGCTTCGTTCCGCCGCAGTGCGGGCGGCTCAGAGTCCGTTGCACGACATGCTGGAGAGATTCGGGTACGCATTCGGCCAATCCCCGGCCATCGCGGATTGGGCGGCCTTGAGCGTAATGTCGCCCGTGCAGACGCAGCGCTTGAGATACACCGCGAGCCGTTCCTTGCGACGCTGGCCGGCGCGGCCTTCCCAACGCCGCAGATCGAGATTGGCGGCCGCGTTCGGCGAGCCGCCGAGAATCACCGGCATTCGGTGATCGAGCGCATATTCCGAACCGAACGATGCATCGATGCCACGCTGTTTCAACAGCCGGTCCTTCTGGCGCATCTGCACCTCGAAGGATGGCAGCACGCGATCGACATAGCCCGGCACGCAGATCGTATCGACGATGGTGGATTGCGTGACGCGCGCATCGAGCCAGTCGGCCCGCTGCGCGCGAGCCGTGCCGCCGCCGAACACCGCGACAAGCGCAATGACCGCCGACGATGCCGCTCGACCGGCGCGGCGGCGGCGATCAACGCCGCGCTGAAAGACGGATGTGTCGCTTCGATTCATGCCTCGATGAAATTGGTCATGCGGATGCGCGGCTATCGCACGGCCGCGAGTTCTTGAGACGAACGGTGGTTCAATTAGAACACACGATCGCGCAGGCGCGAGCCACCCGCTTCAGACCGACAAGCGTGCGACTGCGGCATCCAGCGCTGCTTCAAGTGCGCGGGCCTCGCGGGCGAACGCTGCGAATGACACGTCGATGTTCGCGTCGTCTTCGCCGTTGCGGTCCTCGTCGATGGCGCGTTCGCAGTTGCGCTGAAGCACGACGCAGGCCTGCATGAAGGGCGTTGCGCCGATGACCGCCGCCGCGCCTTTCATCCGATGCGCGATATCGCGCAGCAGTGCATAGTCGCAGGCGTCCATCGCGGCGCGGGCGTCGTCGATGTCCTGAGCGTTGGCGGATCGCAGGGTATCGATCAACGTAGCGGCCTGATCGCCGAAAGCGCCCAGCGTGGCCTCATCGAAGACGGGGTCGCGGTGCGGGGGTGTTGACGGTGGTGTCGGCGTGTCTTGCGTATCTTGCCTGTCCCCCACCGCATGCCCGGCCCCCGCGTCCGCGACCGACAACACCGCATCCTTCAACTCGTCGAGCGCAATCGGCTTGACGAGGCACATCGTCATCCCCGCCGCCACGGCCCGCGACGCCGCCTCCGGCAGCGCATTCGCCGTCAGCCCGATGATCGGCATCCTCCGCGCTTCCGGCGCAAGCGACGCTTCTTCCGTGCGGATCGCCTGCGCAAGTTCTTCGCCGCTCATGCCCGGCATCGAGCAATCGGTGACGATCACGTCGAACGCGCCCGGCTCGCTGCGCCAGCGTGCCAGCGCGCTGCGCCCGTCGGCTTCGCAATGCGTCGCGCCGCCCAGGAGCCTGATTTGTCCATCGAGGACGATGCGGTTCGCCGGATGATCGTCGACGATCAGCACGCGCACGCCTGCCAGCGCCCGGTGCACATCGGTTACCGCCTCGCGCGGCGCGATAGTTTCGGCGTGCTCCGCTTGCGCCGCCGGAAACGCGACGCGCACGGTGAACCGCGTGCCCTTCCCCGGCTCGCTCGACAGCTCGATGTTGCCGCCCATCATCTCGACGAGCCGCTTGCAAATGGTCAGCCCGAGCCCCGTGCCGCCGAAGTGCCGCGCGCCGCCGTCGTGGGCCTGCACGAACGGCGTGAAGAGCGACGCCTGCCGTTCCGGCGGAATGCCGATGCCCGTATCCGCCACCGCGAGCGTCAACGCGCGCATGCCCTCGCGCGGCGGGGCGACGGCGTAGGTGAGCGTCACCGCGCCGCGGTCCGTGAACTTGATCGCGTTCGACAGCAAATTGCCGACGACCTGCCGCAAGCGCTGTCCATCGGCCAATATCCACGCGGGACCGGCGTCGCCGTCACGCTGCGCGACGAGCGCGATGCCCTTCGCGCGCGCAGCCGGCTCGTAGATCGACGCGACGCTCGCGATCCACGCCTCGATATCCATCGGCGCGGCCACGAGCACGAGCCGCTCGGCTTCGATCTTCGCGACATCGAGCAGATCGTCGATCATGCCGAGCAGATCGCACGCGGCGTGATGCGCGGTCTGGAGCGAGCGCTTCGTCGTGGCGGCTTCGCCCGGCGCGCGCAGTTCGAGTTCCAGCAGGCCCAGCACGGCATTCATCGGCGTGCGGATTTCATGGCTCATCGTCGCGAGAAAAGTCGACTTGGCGCGGTTCGCCGTTTCGGCTTCCTCCTTCGCGGCGCGCATCGCGTTTTCGGCGGCTATCCGGCGCGTGATCTGCACGCGCAGCGACACCGCCCATCCCGCGAGCAGGATCACGAGCGCCCCGCCAAGCGACGCAGCGAGCTCGATCTGAGGCAGCCGGCGCTCCCACAATGCTTCGGGATGCTCATCGAGTTTCCAGCGCGCGTGGATCGCTTCCAGTTCGTAGGGCGGCAGCGCGGCGATCGCGCGGTTCAGGATGCCGAGCAGCACGGGCTGATCGCGGGCGACGAGCAGCACATGCGGGGACGGCCTCGCCGACAGCACGCCGCTGATTGCAAGCTTGCCGCGATATGGATTGCCGATCGCATAGCTCGCGAGCTTCATGTCCATGATCGTCGCGTCGGCCTGGCCGTTCGCGACGGCTTGCAACTGCCCCTCGAGCAGGCTCGTCTGGACGACGCGCGTCGTCGGCGCGAGCTGACGCATCAGCAGCCGCGCCGGGTACTCCGATGGCAACGCGAGGCGCTTGCCCGCGAGCGCGGCGGCGCCGTGCAGCGGCGGGGCGTCCGCCCGCGTGACGATGGCGATGAGCCCATCGCCGAACGGCACCGTCGGCACGAGGTTGCGGTCGGCGTAACTGCGCGCCATGCCGAACGGCAGCAGCACCGACGCGCCGCTTTGAAGGTCGCGGTCTATCTGCGCGCCGTCCTTGCGCATTCGTCCTTCGAAGCGCAGCCCCGAAACGCCCGATATCGCCGCGAGCAGATCGGGCACGAGGCCGGCGGGCTCGCCCTGGGCGTCGCGAAAGATCAGCGGCGGCGCGTGCGCGAACATCGAGTAATAGACGATCGGATGCGTCGCGACCCACGCCTTCTCCGCGGGCGACAGTTGAACCGGATGTTCGGCGGATATCGCGGTCATCGCGGCATCCCAGCGCGCCCGCGCGACGATCATCACACGCGGCGGGAGCGAGGCCAGCGCGGCATCGACACGCTGGCGCAGGGCGCCGGCGCCGGGCCGCCCCGACGCGAACACGAAGCTGTAGCCGCCTTCTTCGAAGGGCGCGGCGCCGGCGATGACGAGTCCCGGAAGATCGAGGTGCCCGATCGCGTATGCGACGGCGGTCATGTCCCCGACGAAGAGGTCGGCTTCACCGAGCGATACCGCCAGCAGCGCCGCGACGGTGCCGGAATACGCAGCAGGCGCCATCGACGGATACGCGGCCTGAAGCCGCGCCTGCGAGGTCTGTGCATCCACGTACGCGATGCGATACGTCGGCGCGCGTTTTCGAAGCGGCTCGACGAGCACCATTTGCGTTGGCATATAGGGGCGCGAAAGCGCGAGCGCAGGGCCGGCGTCCTCTCCGGTCGCGCCGGTGGCCAAGTCGATTTCGCCGAGTGTGAGCGCACCGATCAGCGCCGCGCGATCGCGATAGAACCGCCATTGGAGCTGCATGCCGAGCGAACCCGCGACCGCCTGCGAGAACTCGACCGAAATTCCGCGCGGCTCCGCGTTCGGGTTGGTCGCGGTATCCACCATGTCGAACGGCGGGACCATGCCGGGAACCGCGCCGACCACGAGACGCTGCGACGCGCGCGCCTGCGTGCCCGCGGCCATGACCGCAGAGCAGACGAAGAGCCAGGCAAACATCGACAGGCAGCGCAGTAAGCGAGAGAGACGCCCGACGCATCCGGGCTTTGCCGAATTGAACAACGCTGCACCCCTCGTTCGGGCGGTGCAGCTAGTGTGTCAGAAACGGACGGGCGCGCCAATCCGGCACGACGGCACGCTCCACCGGCTTATTGCAGGCAGCGAAACGCGCGCCGCTACTGCTCGGCGTTCGCGGGCGAAAGCGCCGCGCCGATCTTGTCCGCCGTCGTCTTCTGCAACATGATGATGCGGTTCATCGCGGCATGATTCGACGTCGCCTCCTGGTACATCTTCGCGAGGTCCGCCTTCAGTTGCGTGCGCGAGCCGCCGTCGAGATAGACCATGTGCCCCGACGGATAGAACGTCGCCGAGAGGTTCTGCCGCACGGTCTTGTCGATGAGCGGCATCTGCTGAAGGTCGAGGATCGTCTGGTAGAACGGCGTTACGAAGTCGTACATGCCGTTCGCGGCGAGCACCTTCAGATCGACGTTGAGCGCCATCACGGCGGCCAGATCGCCGGCCGTGTAGAGCACGATGTCGCCCTTCGAATCGACACCCTTCTGCGCGCCGGTCGGATCGGTGTGCTTGAAATCCCAGTTGACGAACGCCTGATCGTTGAGATCCGTGAACGACGAGGTCGACGTGAACTTCAACTGCTCGTTGAGGTAGCTGTTCCACATCGACGTGTAGACGCCGCTCACCGCCGTCATGGTCGGGTCGTTGCCGCCCGAGTTCGGGTCGATCTTGCCCGCGATGCCCGTCGATATGGCCGTCACGCGGCCATCGTAGGAACCGAGCGCCTCGCCCTTCGACTTCAGCAGCGTCGTCAGGAAAAGGGAGTTGCCCCGGCTGTCGTAAGCGGCGATATCTAGGCTCCACGCAAGCAGCGTCACCTTGTCGATGCCCGTGAACTCCGCGAGCTTCTCCACCACTTCATCGTCCGTCTGCGGAAACTTGCGCAGCGCGTTGAGGTAATCCGTGCCGGCGAATTCCGCCACTTCCTCCATGAAGTTGAGCAGATTCGGCGGCGTCGGATGCACGCCGAGCTTCTTGTGATACCACGCATCGGCGGCGGCGGTCGGCAGCGCGCCGACGGGATTGCCCGCCTGCGCGTAATCGAGAATCGACGATTGCAGCGTGATGCCGTTCAGATCGACGCCGTCCTCGTGCAGCCGGTACGCGAGCACGCAACTGCGCGCCGTGCCATAGGACTCCCCGAACAGGAACTTCGGCGAATTCCAGCGGTTGTTCTTCGTCAGATACCGCTTGATGAACTGCTTGATGGAATCCGCGTCCTGATCGACGCCCCAGAAATCGCGATTCTTGTTCGGCGCGATCGCAGCCGAATAACCCGTGCCGACCGGATTGATGAAGATCAGATCGCTCTTGTCGAGCAGGCTGTCCGGGTTGTCCTCCATCTCATAGGGCGCGGGCGGCGTGAAGCCCGGCATCGAGGTCTTGATGCGGCGCGGCGCGAACGAGCCGAGCAGCACGAATACCGACGACGAGCCCGGCCCGCCGTTATAGAAGAACGTGAGCGGGCGCGCTTCCTCCTTCGCGCCGTCCTTCGTGAACGCGACATAGAACATCTTCGCGTCGGGCTTCGAACTGCTCGGATCGACCGTCACGAGATGGCCGACGGTCGCCGTGTACGCGATCTTCTCGCCGCCGACCGTCACCGTGTGATGGGTGATCGCGGCGTTTTCGTCGGCTTCGCTCGGGTCGATGGAATCGTCGGGGCCGTTGCCGTATGCGACGGAATCGAAATACGGCTGGTCCTGCCGATGCTTCTTTCCCGCGCTTTTCGCGGGGGCCTTCGCTGCATGCTCCTCAGCCGCAGGCGGCTCCTTGATGCCGCCCGGGTCGGGCGCGACGCCAGTTCCCGTGGCGGGAATGCGCTTCATTTCCAGTGGATCGGAGTTCATCGTGGTCGCTCCCGAATCGTCGTCGTGGTTGTTGTTCACTGACTTGCCTCAACTTGTGCTTGCCGGGCGGGCGCAAGCGCCGCGGCGATCTTCGCGCCGTCCGGACTGCCAAGCCCCGTACAGGCGTCCCATCCCGGCGCCGCGGCAAAGCCGCCGTTGTTGCCTTCGGTGATGTCGCGGCACACGGCCTTCGCCTTGTAGAGCTTCGGATTCACGAAGCCCGACGGCGAGCCGTGAATCGCGTTGATGCGCGCGATCAGCGCGGCCCACAGCGGCGCGACGGCGCTCGTGCCGCCGACGACCGTATCGTCGCCATCGATCAGCACTTCGTAGCCGGTGAGCGGCGATGCGTCGCCGGCCACATCGGGCACGCCGCGTTTGCTCAGCGCGACCTTTCGGCCACCGGCCCGCGCGACCTGCAAGCCCTTCTGCCACACGGGCAGCGCGAACGCGCCGCTCACTCCACCGCCGCCCGCGCCGCCCTGATCGCCGTCGTTCCAGACGACTTCGCGCGTGATGCCGTGCGCCGTGGCGGCGACGCTCGTGCCGCCGCAGCCGAGCACGTACGGGCTGGATGCCGGGAAGTCGACGTGATCGGCGTCATCGCCGACGCCGTCCGACGAGCCGCTGTCGCCCGACGCCGCGCACACCGTCACGCCGAGCGCAGCCGCGCTTTGCAGCACGTCGTTGAACGCGCTCATCGACTGCGACGACCAGTTCGATTCCGCCCCGCCCCAACTGATGGACACGACCGACGGCTTGTTCGTGTTGTCGTGGATCGCGCGATTGACGGCGTCGACGAAACCGGCGTCGCTGTTCGGCGCGAAGTACACGGCGATGCGCGCGCCCGGCGCAACCGCGCCCGCGATTTCGATATCGAGCGTGACTTCGCCGTCCGGACCGTTGGGATTGCCGGTCGGCGCATTCTTCGCGCGGTCCACGCCGATTGCGACGACGGTCGGCGCCTTGACGCCGAGCTTCGAGAAGTACGCCGAAAGATCGCTCTCGCGATAGCCGCCGCCCAGTTCGATGATCGCGATGCATTCGCCCGCGCCGTCGCTTTCGGGGAAGTCGTAGAGACGCGCGAGATCGACCGGCGAAAACGACGTCTGCGCCACCGCGCGCAACGGCGTGAACGGCGGACGGAAGCGGAAATGCGGCCGCGCCTGCGGCTTGCTGTCGAGTCCGAGCACGGCGGTGACGGCGTCGTGGATATCGTCGGGCACGTTGACCGGACCCGCGCGCCCGCGATACTCGCCGATGTTGTGATGCTGAAAGCGTTCGAGTTTCACATCGAAAGCCTTCTGAAACGCTTCGATGCTGCCCTTCAGCACGACGCTGCGCGTGCTGGGGTCCGCGCGCACGACCGAGAGGCCGTATTGCGCGGCGAACTGCGTGACCTTCTTCACGTCTTCATCCGATGCGCCGAAGCGCTTGTCGAAATCCTCGCGCGAGACGGATTGCGCGGGGGCCTCGCCCGCGTCGATGCGCGCCATCATCTTGCGAAAGCCTTCGGCGTCCTTACGCCGCAGCATCACGACGACTTCGATCTGTTCGCCGGGATCGCAATCGCCGATGCACTTCGCACCTTCGGGATGGATTTTGTCCGTGCCGCTCACCGGTTGCTTCGCCATGGTATCGATGCTCCTTGCAGGCTATTCAGAGGTTCCCGATCCTGTCGCTTGTCGCGCATCCGGCGCGCGCTTCGCGCATTCTTCGTTGCGCGACGCACGCTGCTTATCGTCTTATTTTCCTGACGCGAATGCAATCGCCGGGACCGTGTGATGAAGCATGCCGCTGTCTCGAGACAATGCGTGTCCCGGTCGATTCACGCTGGCGCGCCGCTCTCCAGCGTGATGCCGAGGCGCTCCATCAGGCGGCGGGCATCGAAAGGCGCCTGCACTTTCTGGTCGTTGTCGAAGTAGCAGTACACGTCGCGCGATGCGCGGCGGCGCGGCGCAGCCGATGCGATGAGCTTCGCATCCTCGATCTGCCCGCCTGCCGCCCAGCGCCCGATGCGCCGCGCCCAGCCGTCGAGCGCCTCGTCGGAATAAGCGCCGCCGTAGAGCGTCTCGGTGCCGTGCAGACGCATATAGACGAAGTCGGAAGTCAGGTCTTCGGCGTAGGGCCAGTCTGCGACCGAATCGGAGACGACCAGCGCCGCGCCATATTTGCGCAGGAGCCGGATGAAGGCATCGGAGCAGAAGCTGTGATGGCGTATCTCGACCGCGTGCCGGAGCGCCCGCTTGCGGCCCGGTTCGCACCACGGTTCCTTGACGCGCGTGTCGTGCTGCTGCGCGAGCGCGGCGGCCGCGTGCGTGTCTTTCGGAAGAAGCTGGAGAAAGCGTTCGAACGATTCCGGCTTGAAGCTGAAGTTGGGCGGAAACTGCCAAAGAAACGGCCCGAGCTTGTCGCCGAGCGCGAGCACGCCCGAGGCGAAGAAGTTTGCGCTCGCGGGTATCGCCGTCTCGTCGCGAAAGCGCAGCATGTGCGTCAGATAGCGCGGCCCTTTCACGCTGAACACGAAGTCCGCAGGCGTGGCGTCATGCCACGCGCGATAGCTCGACAGCGTCTGCAGCGAATAGTGCGAGCCGTTGATTTCGACCGTCTGCACGGCCCGCGACGCGAATTCGAGTTCGAGCGCCTGCGCCAGTTTCTTGGGATAGAACACGCCGCGCCAGCCCGCATAACGCCAGCCGGAAATGCCGATGCGGATGCGTCCGCCCGCCGTGCTCATTTGGGCCGGTCTTCCGGATACTCGGTGCGAACGCCGGCGGGCAGCCACGGCTCGCGGTGCGTGCACCACAGTTCGTAAGCAGGCTCGAAGATGCCGGTTTGGTCGAACGCGCCGAGGGGCAGGTCCACTTCGGGGTGGCTCGCATATTCCATATACGCCACCGATCCGCACACCGGGCAGAAATGCCGCCGCCCGTCTTCGGAGCTGCGCCAGGTGTCGAGCCGCCCGCTCATCTCGACGTCATCGCGCGCGAAGATCGCATAGGCGCCGAACGCCGAGCCATGCACACGGCGGCATGTCATGCAGTGACACAGCGAAACGCGTCGCGGCTTGCCGCCCGCCCGGAAACGAAACGCTCCGCACGCACAGCCGCCTTCATGGATCTCGTTGTTCATGCGCTCTCCGCAATCGAAGTGGAAGTCGACGTCCACACGCGGCAAGCACATCACGCGCCCGCCCGCCGCGCCGCTGCACTGCCTTGCGAGGTCCCTGCATCGCCGCACGGTTTGCTACGATAGCCCTTCACGATCGGAGGCGGCACTCATGACGACATCGGGCATCGCAGGCAGCAGCACGTTATCCCTTCTGAAGCTTCTTCCCGGACCGGGTTCCGAGTTCGGTCCCGCGGCGTCCGATCTCGCCGCGCACGTGCTCGCCCATCAACGTTTCGATTCGGCGGCGGGCGCTGCGTTGCCGCGCGAAACGTTCCACGGAACGACCGTCGACGAAGCCATGTCCGACGAGTACGTGTTTCCGCTGGGCGACACCGGGCAGTCCATCGTGCTGCCGGGCTATCGCATCGCGGCGGGATTCATCGCCGAGCGCGCCGCCGACGAATGGCTGGAACTCGCGCACAAGGAACGCGCGGCGCGCGGCCTGCCCGCCGTGCCCGACGCCGACGAGCCGCCGCTCGCGCCGGACCCCGCCGAAGCCGATCAACTGCTCGACCGCGCACTCGAATGCGCGCAACGCATTCTCGATCCCGTCGCGGGCGAGCCGCTTCTGTCGCTGTTCGAAACGCACTATCGCGGCGGCCGCGAATTCCTGCGTCTGTCGTGGGAAGGCTTGCCCGAGGATCTCGTGCCGGAGTCGCGCCGCCCGCTCGCCGCGCTCGCATCGGCGATGGAAAACGGCGAGCGCCGCGAGAAGCGCGATTACGATCCCTACGGTCTCGTCGGCACCGACGATTACGACGTGGACCGGCCGCTCGCGTATCGCGAGAAGATCGGCCCGTTCCTGTTCACGATGACGTATCGCCACGAGTATCCCCAGGTCGACGACGAGCGGCTCGGCACCGCGTTCGCCGTGTTTCACGAGGCGGGCAGCGACACGGTCGCGGCGGCGGTGGAACTGAAGCTCGTGAAAGTGCCGCCGCTCACGAGCAGCGCCGATCTCGTCTATACGCTCGACACGTATTCGGGCGAGATGCTGTCGCTCGCGCTGGCATCGACGGAAGCGCTGGGGCAGGCGCGTCTGTGCGACGTCTACAGCACGCATCGCGTGATCTATATCAGCATGTGGGAAGTGCGCAAGCCGTGGCGCGGCGAAGGACTCGGCGTCGCGCTGCTGCATCAGGCGCTGGAGCGCCTTCCCGTCGATGTCGATGGCCGTCCGAATGCGCTGTGCGTCGCGCCCGAGCCGTATCAGATCGACATGCGTCACTTCGAGAAGCTGCCCCCCGTGCTGCGCGAAGAACTGAAAGCGCCGGGCAGGCGGCTCGAAGCGCATCTGACGAACTGGCTCGAACGCTCGAAACTGCCGATCGCGATGCATTTCTTCGTGCCGATGGCGCGGCACGCGGGCATCGGATCAGCGGGTGAGAACGCGCAGTGGATCGACAAGATCATGGAGAGCGAGGCGTGACGCGCGGCGTCCCACTGACGCGGCGCGTCTGCGTAAATTTGCTGCCGGCTCGAACGCGCGCCTGAAGAACGCACGCCAATTCCGGACGGCACGGCGACAGGCGATCGAAAGCCTTCCAGGCCAGGCGAGAACGCGAATTTACGAATTCATGCAGCTTTTACGTGCCACGTCGATGCAACCGACGCGCACGGCTGTTCCTCGCTGATCACGTATCACCCTGGCATCCAAGTTGCTCGCCGTCTCCGGTCGCGAGTGGGCGAACGTTCGGTAACCTGACAGTTTCCGGACAATGCCTTCCTGCGCGGACCACTTCGCCCCATGGACTCGGGCATTGGCGCTTGGCGGACCGACGTCGCATCGGCCGCGAGCGGACAGCCCCATGAAGACTCGAGCCGCACGGCGCCCTTCCGAACGAGCGAGGAGCCTTCTTTCGCCATGTCCCCTATCAACAAGCCATCCCCCGGCCTCGACGACGCGGCTCAAAAGCCCGCGCGCAGGCGCTTTCTGCAATCGGCCGCAGCGGCGGCGGCCGTGACCGCCGCGCCGCTCGCCCATGCGCAGCAGGCCGATACGAATGCCAACGCATCAGCGCCGATGCCGCCTTCCGTCGCACCGACGATGCCCGTCAAGCTGACCATCAACGGTCATCCGCACGAACTGCACGTCGAAGCGCGCACGACCCTGCTCGACGCGCTGCGCGAATACGCCGGCCTGACCGGCACGAAGAAAGGCTGCGATCGCGGCCAGTGCGGCGCGTGCACGGTGATCGTGGGCGGGCGGCGCATCAACTCGTGCCTCACGCTTGCCGTGATGCACGAAGGCGAATCGGTGACGACGGTCGAAGGCCTCGCGCCCGCCGCCGATACCCTGAGCCCGCTTCAGCAGGCGTTCATCGAGAAGGATGCGTTCCAGTGCGGCTACTGCACGCCGGGCCAGTTGTGCTCGGCGACCGCGCTCATCGACGAATACCGCGCCGGCGACGCCAGCGCCGCAACCGCCGACGTGCGCTATCGCCCGCCGCAACTCTCCGACGATGAAATCCGCGAGCGCATGAGCGGCAACATCTGCCGCTGCGGTGCGTATCCGAACATCGTGGCGGCGGTGAAGACCGTCGCTTCGACGCGTAGCTGAGGAGACGAACATGGACGCAATCTCCTATCAGCGCGCGGCCGACATCGGCTCGGCGATTCAGGCGGCCAGCCAGCCGGGCACGGTGTTCATCGGCGGCGGAACGAATCTGCTCGACCTGATGAAGGGCGGCGTCGCGCGGCCCGTGAGACTCGTCGATATCACGCATATCGGCGGGCTCGACACGATCACGGCGCTGCCCGACGGCGGCTTGCGCATCGGCGCACTCGTGCGCAACAGCGATGCCGCGAATCACGCCTGGGTGCGCGAGCGTTATCCGCTGCTGTCGCAGGCGTTTCTCGCGGGAGCGTCGGCGCAGTTGCGCAACATGGCGACGGTCGGCGGCAATCTGATGCAGCGCACGCGCTGCTACTACTTCTACGACACCGCCTTTCCTCAGTGCAACAAGCGCAAGCCCGGCAGCGGATGCGCGGCGCTCGAAGGCAACACGCGCATTCACGCGATTCTCGGCGCAAGCGATCAATGCATCGCGACGAATCCATCCGACATGAACGTGGCGCTCGCGGCGCTCGATGCCGTCGTGCGCGTCAGCGGCCGGGATGGCGAACGCACGATTCCGTTCGCGGAGTTTCATCGGCTGCCGGGTGACCGGCCCGATCTCGACACGACGCTCTTGCCGGGCGAACTGATCACGTCCGTCGATCTGCCGCCGCCGCTCTTCGCCGCGCACTCGAAGTATCTGAAGGTGCGCGACCGGGCGAGCTATGCGTTCGCGCTGGTATCGGTCGCGGCGGCGTTGCAGATGGACGGCAACACGGTGAAAAGCGCGCGCATCGCTCTGGGCGGCGTCGCGCACAAGCCGTGGCGCGCGAACGCGACCGAGGCGGCGCTCGTCGGCAGGACGCTCGACAGAAGCACGCTGCAAAACGCCGCCGCTCTCGCCGTGCAGGGCGCAAAACCCCGGCGCGACAACGCATTCAAGGTGACGCTCGCGCAGCGGGCGATCGTGCGCGCCGTCGAACAGGCAGGAGGTGCAGCATGAGTGTCATTGGACAACCGCTCGATCGCACCGACGGCGTGCTCAAGGTGACCGGCCAGGCGCGCTATTCGGGCGACAACAACGAGGCGAAGCTCGCGCATGCGGTGCTCATCACGAGCACGGTCGCGAAGGCGCGTATCGCATCGATCGATACGGCGCGCGCCCAGGCGATGCCCGGCGTGCTGCTCGTCATGACGCATCAGAACGCGATGCGCCTGCCGAACGGCGGCGTGCCCGACGCGCAGCCGCCCGCCGTGCGCAAGCTCACGCTGCTGCAAACCAGCGACGTGCGCTACAGCAACGAGCCGGTCGCGGTCGTCGTCGCGGAAACGCTCGAACAGGCGCGAGGCGCGGCGCGTTTCGTCGACATCCGCTACGAAGCCGCGATGCCCAACGCGGATTTCGAGCGCGCGAAAGGCTCGGCGTATCAGCCGGAAAAGATGATGGGCCGCGCGATCACGACCCGGCGCGGCGACGTCGATGCCGGTCTGCGGCAGGGACCGGCGCGCCTGGACGCGGTCTACACGACGCCGAACGAGCATCACAATCCGATGGAGCCGCACGCGACGCTCGCGCGCTGGGACGGCCCGAAGCTCACGCTCTACGACTCGACGCAGGGCGTGTCCGGCACGCGGAGCGCGGTCGCCAAATTCTTCGGCATGCGCGATGACGACGTGCGCGTGATCTGCCCGTTCGTCGGCGGCGGCTTCGGCTGCAAGGGCTCGGCGTGGTCGCATGTCGTGCTCGCGGCAATGGCGTCGAAGCAGACGGGCCGGCCCGTCAAGCTCGTGCTCGACCGGCCGCAGATGTTCGGCATGGTCGGCAACCGGCCGTTCACCGAGCAGCGCATTCAGGTGAGCGCCCGCCCCGACGGAACGATGACCGGCATGCGTCACGACGTGATAGCGACGACATCGACGTTCGAGGACTGGACGGAAAGTTCGGCCATCGTCACGCGGATGATGTACGCGGTGCCGAATCAATCGACTTCGCACAGGCTCGTGAAGCTCGATGTCGGCACGCCGACCTTCATGCGCGCGCCGGGCGAGACGAGCGGCTCGTTCGCGCTCGAATCGGCGATGGACGAGATGGCGTATCGGCTCGGCATGGACCCGCTCGCGTTGCGCATCAAGAATTACGCGGACATGGAGCCGCAGGAGAAGAAGCCGTGGTCGAGCAAGGCGCTGCTGGAGTGTTATCGCGCAGGCGCCGACAAATTCGGCTGGACCAGGCGCAGCGCCGCGCCGCGTTCGATGCGCGAAGGCAATACGCTCGTCGGCTGGGGCATGGCGACGGCGACGTATCCGGCGAACCGCAGCGAGGCGTCGGCGATTGCGCGCATCCTGCCCGACGGCACCGCGATGGTCGCCTCCGGCACGCAGGATCTCGGCACCGGCACGTACACGATCATGACGCAGGTCGCCGCCGACGCGCTCGGCTTTCCACTCGATTACGTGCGCTTCGCGCTCGGCGACTCGTCGCTGCCGAAAGCGCCGGTGTCGGGCGGTTCGCAATCGGCGGCGAGCGTTTCGCCAGCGGTGCAGGCAGCGTCGAAACAGGCGCGCGATCAGCTCATCGCGATGGCGATCGCCGATCGCGGCTCGCCCGTCGCAGGACTCGCGCAGGAGGACGTGACCGTGAGCAACGGCTGGGTCGTGAGCGTGTCCGCGCCGGATAAACGCGATCCGGCCGCGGCGGTCATCGCCCGCAACGGCGGCAAGCCGATCGAGGCGATCGCCACCGCGCGCCCCGGTGAGGAGAAGAAGCAGTACTCGTTTCACTCGTTCGGCGCGGTCTTCGCCGAAGTGCATGTCGATGCTGACCTCGGCACGATCCGCGTGCCGCGCATCGTCGGCGTGTACGACGTGGGGACGCTCATCAACGAGAAAACAGCGCACAGCCAGTTGATGGGCGGCATCGTATGGGGCGTCGGCTCGGCGTTGTTGGAGAAGAGCGATCTCGACGTGCGTTACGGGCGCTACACGAACGCCAATCTCGCGGAGTACCACGTGCCGGTGAATGCCGATATCGGCTTGCTCGACATTTCGTTCGTCGGGCAGCCGGACCCGCATATCAATCCGCTCGGGGCGCGGGGAATCGGCGAAATCGGCATTACGGGCGTGGCGGGGGCGCTCGCGAATGCGGTGTATCACGCGACCGGCGTGCGGGTGCGCGACCTGCCGCTCACGCTCGACAAGGTGATGGCGTCGAACGTGGCGTAAGGCGTGGAAGGCGGTTGCCGCCGCCTTCCACGCGCTGCACAATCGGCTTCCTTCCTTATCCACGACGAGCGCAATGACCTATTCGTCGAACGCGACCGGCATTCTGCTGGCGGCGGGCCTCGGCACCCGCTTCGACCCTTCCGGCGTTCAAAACAAGCTGCTGGCTCCGCTGCCGGGCGGCGTGCCGGTCGCCTTTCAGTCGGCGCGGCGGTTGCTCACCGTGGCGGCGGAAGTCGTCGCGGTCGTGCGGCCCGGCGCCGAAACGCTCGCCGGCGTGCTGGACGATGCGGGCTGCAAGGTCATCGTCAGCGCCGACGCCGGGCGCGGCATGGGCGCGACGCTCGCCGCCGCCGTGCGCGCGACGTCCGATGCCGGCGGCTGGATCGTCGCGCTCGGCGACATGCCGTGGATCGAGCCCGCGACGATCGAAGCAGTCGCGCGCGCCCTTGATGCCGGCGCGGAACTCGTCGCGCCGTACTATCGCGGCACGCGGGGGCATCCGGTCGGGTTCGGCAGCGTGCATCGCGATGCGCTCGCCTCGCTCGATGGCGATGCCGGCGCACGCGGCATCCTCGCCAGAGTGACGCCGCTCATCGTCGAGGTCGACGATCCGAACGTCTTGCGCGACGTGGATTTGCCGGGCGACTTGCCACGGAGCTAAGACCCCGTGACGCAGTAAAGGGCACGATCATCCCAAAAAAGTTGCCGCGAAGCAGGAGCCATCGCTAGAATACTGTATGGATATACAGTACTTTTCAGCCTTTTCTGGTTCCGGTTTTCGATGAAAAGCGTCATCCTCGACCCATCGTTCGCTGCATGGCGCACCGTGGCGCGTTCCCTCGTCACGGAAGGCGTGCCGCCGCAAGACGTGCTCTGGCGCGAGTCCGCCGCGTCGGCCACGGTGTTCGGCACCATTGCTGCGCCTTGCGGCCCGGCGGACCCGAACGCGCCCAAGCCGGTCAAGATCGCCCGCGAGTTGCTGGCCATGCTGGAGACGGCTGCGTGTTACCGCGCGCCGGATCGCTGGCCGTTTCTCTACAAGGTGCTGTGGCGCTGGACGCAGGGCGATCGCGCGGTCGCGTCGCTGGAAGATGCGGACGGGCATCGGCTGCATCGCATGATCGAAGCGGTGCAGGCCGAAGAAAGCAAGATGCGCGCGACGCTGCGCTTTCGGCATCGGGATGCGTCGCTCGGGCCGCCGGAGTTCATTAGCTGGTGCGAACCGGTGCATGACCTGCTGGAACACGCCGCCATGCACTTCGCCACGCGCATGGGCAGCGCCACCTGGATGATCGCCACGCCGCACGGCGCGGCCTTCTGGGACGGCGCGCTGCTGCGCGTGGACCGCACGAGCGAGCCGGAAGAAAAGCCGATGGATTTCGGCGTGAGCGCCGACTCCATGAGCGGCGAAGCGGTCAGCGGCGACGCCATCGAGGCATTGTGGCTCGCCTATTACGAGAGCACTTTCGCGCCGGCGCAGGAAAACGCCGCCGAAATGGCGTCGCACATGCCGGTGCGGTACTGGAAGAGTCCGCCGAACGAGCGCGCCGATCCCGCGCTGATCGCCCGCGCGGACCCTTACACGCGGCGCGACCGCCACCCGCGCAACGTGCCGGACGACATGGAAGTGGCGCTCAATACCGATTTGGAGCCGCTCAAGGGCACGTCGCTCAAGGCGCCGCCCTCGCTCGACGCGTGCAAGCGCTGCTCGCTCTGGCGCAACGCCACGCAGGCCGTGCCGGGCACGGGCGCGGCGGATGCGCGCGTCATGCTGGTCGGCGAGCAGCCGGGCGACCAGGAGGACCGCGAGGGCAAACCGTTCGTCGGCGCAGCGGGCAAATTGCTCGACGACGCCATCCGCGAGGCGCAGTTGACGCGCGAATCGCTGTATCTGACGAACGCGGTGAAGCACTTCAAGTGGGACGAGCACGCGGAGCAAGGCGGCGAAGGCCGGGAACGCCTGCTCGTGACGCCGTCGCAGCGCGAGCGCGAGGCGTGCCGCTACTGGCTCGACGAAGAGCTGGCGCGCATTGCGCCGAAGGTGGTCGTCGCGCTCGGGGCGACGGCGCTGAAGGCGCTGACGGGGCATCGCATGGCGTTGTCGGAGTATCTCGGCAAGACGATCGAGCACAAGGGGCGCATCGTCGTGCCGACCTATCATCCGTCGTATCTGCTGCGCTTGGCCGATGACAAGGTGCGCGAGGAAGTGTTCGGGACCATCGTCGAGGCGCTCGTGTTCGCGCAGCAAATCGCGGACGGCACCGCGACGGTGCGCACGCCCGTGAAGGACCGCACCGGCTGAATGTGCGCCATCGGCAAATGCAACAGCAGGAAACAGGACGCAACAAAACGAAAGCCTCGTCAACGATCGTGTAAGCCGTGCGTTGAACCGATGTCGCGCGTTTTTGCGCTTATTCGTCGAGACGATACTTACATGGCCGCTCTGCCGCTCGAAGCTCTTCGCCAGCAACACGCCCTGACCGCGCTCGTGCCGAAATCGGCCGGGCAACTGCATAGCGAACGGGAGCGCCTGATTGCACGCGCCGGCCTGTTTCTCAAAGCGACGATCGCGCTGGCGATCGTGGGCGCGGCCTTCGTCGCGGGCCTGCCGTTCTCGCCGGTGCGGCACGAATACAGCTTCGGCCTCCAGGAAGTGCTGGGCGTCGCGGTGTTCGCATCGTGTCTCTTTCTGCTGCACGAGCGCGCCGAGCTGATGCTCGCGCTTTACGATTACGAGCCGGTCGAGCAGACCACGCAGGGCGAATTGCGCGCGTTGCTGCATCGTGTGCCGGAAGGCGCGTCGTATCAAAACGCGCTCGCCGCCGACAATCGCACCTTCGTGACCGGCGAAGTCGACGGCATCCGCCGCCGCGCGGAAGCGTTCACGCCGAAGGCGCTGCCGGCGGAAGACGGCAATCCGGAAACCTGAGCCGCGGCGATTTCGCCGCCCTCAAGACTCCCACCAAAACCGCCGCTCCTGCCTCGCGCAGGGCGGCGGTTTCCTTTTTGATGCGGCTCGCGCGACACACCACCGCCTTTGCCTTGACGATCGTTTGTCCGCCGCCTTCAATACCGACATCCGACACCGAAATCGATAGGCACGACGCGTGCTGCTTCCTATGCCTCCAATCCGCCCGTCTCGCGCAGTTTGCAATGCGCAAGACACGAGGCCACGCCAATTGCAGGAGTCAGGATGCGAGCCAATCCGTTTTTCCCGTTAGCCGATGCGTTGTCCCCCGAACGGCCGCTCGCTCCAGGGCTGATCCCGGATTCGCCGTGCGCGCCGCCCTCCGACGATGCGCTGTCCGACGCGCAATACAACGCGCTCGTCGCGTTTCACGGCATCGAACGGGAGCGGCTGGTGCTGATTCACCCGGGCAGTCACCACGACGCGCCCGCGTGGGCCGCCGAGCAATACGCCGATGTGGCCGACCAGCTTGCCGCCGACGGCTGGCAGATTGCGATCATCGGCGACGCGCCCGATCCCGAGCGCACCGCCGGCGTGCTCGGCGCGATGCAGACCGCCGCGCTCTTTCTGGCGGGCGCCGTCGCGCCGCGCACGCTGCCGCGCCTGATCGCCGATGCGCAACTCCTGCTTTCCGACGATGCCGCCGCGCCCTCGCCCGTCGCGGTGGCGCGCGCGCTGGGCACGCCGCATATCGTGCTGGACGAACATCCGCGCGACACCGCGGCGGACGCGATCACCAGCCGCGCCCGCGCCGAACTCTCCGACGTGGAGCACGCGCATCCCGGCCGTCCTTTCACGCTGCACATGCCGGCCGCACACGACGCGGTCTGATTTCTTGCGGGAGCCACGATGAAATACGACATGCAGACCAGTCCCGTCCCCGATCCGATCGCGGATCCGAACCGCGACCCGGAAGCCGATCCGCTCACGCCGCCGTCGCCGGGGCATCGTCCGGATGAACCGCAGCATCCCGACGCGCCGCCGGACAAGGATCCGATACATCGTTTCTGAGCGCGCGCCGCCCGCCTGCCCGCTTCCCATCGGGTATTCCCCGTCTCAATCCCGCCCGCCTTGCGCCGTAAAGCAGCCATGCGGCGGCGCACGCCGTCGCATCGTCGATACACCACAAGACAACGTGACACACAAACGTGACGGCAAGGTCACGTAACGGAAGAGCGGGCGCACACATGAACGGAATGACCCTCAACAGAAAGCTCGGCTCGCTGATCGCAGTGCTGTGGATCGGCCTGATTGCCATCGGCGTGATCGGGGCGTGGCAGAACCGGACGTCGATGATCGACGACCGCAGGGAGCAGCTCAAATCGCTCGTCGGCGAAGCGCACGCGATCGTGTCGCATTACGCGGCGCTCGCGGCCAACAAGACGCTTACCGAAGACGACGCGAAAAAGCGCGCGCTCGAAGCCGTCGGCGCGATCCGCTACGGCACGGACGGCTATCTGTCCATCAACGATTCGCGTCCAACGATGGTCATGCACCCCATCAAGCCCGCGATGAACGGCCAGAACCTCGCGTCCTACACCGATCCGGCGGGCAACCGCCTGTTCGTCGACATCGTCAAGGCGGGCGATCAGCCGGGCGGCGGCTTCGTCAGCTACCTCTGGTCGAAGCCGGGCAGCGACAAGCCGGTGCCGAAGCTCTCCTATGCGCAGCGGTTTGCGCCGTGGGACTGGTACGTCGTCACCGGCATGTACATGAACGACGTCGAGAGCGCCTTCTATGCCAGCGCGCTCCGCTGGCTCGGGGTCACCGCGCTCCTCGGCGCGGCGGCAACGGTTGCGATGCTCGTCGTCCTGCGCAGCATCAAGCGCAATCTCGGCGGCGAACTGGAGCTGGCGGTCGGCGCGGCGCATCGCATCGCGGGCGGTGATCTGACTGCGCCCGTGGACGTGCGTCCGGGCGATACGACGAGCCTTCTCCACGCCCTTTCGACGATGCAGCGCGGGCTCGTGGAAACCGTCTCGCGCGTGCGCAACGGCACCGAGAACATCAACGTGGGCGCGTCCGAAATCGCGGCGGGCAACACCGATCTGTCGCAACGCACCGAGGAACAGGCGGCGGCGCTCGTGCAGACAGCGTCGAGCATGGATGAGATGACCGCGAACGTGAAGAACAACGCCGAGAGCGCGGCGCAAGCGGCGCGCCTCGCGGAACAGGCGGCGGACGTGGCGACACGCGGCAGCGGCGTGGTCGACGACGTGATCCACACGATGACGCGCATCACCGAAAGCTCGCAGCAGATCGGCGACATCATCGGCGTGATCGACGGCATTGCGTTCCAGACCAACATTCTCGCGCTGAATGCGGCCGTCGAAGCGGCGCGCGCCGGCGAACAGGGACGCGGCTTCGCGGTCGTCGCGGCGGAAGTGCGCAGCCTCGCGCAACGATCGGCGACGGCGGCCAAGGAGATCAAGGCGCTCATCGAAACGTCGACGCAGACGGTGCGGGAGGGCGCGTCGCTCGTCTCGAACGCGGGCGCGACGATGGGCGAGATCGTGCAGTCGGTGCGGCGCGTGAACGAAATTCTCGACGAGATCAGCAACGCGTCGCGCGAGCAGAGCGCCGGCATCGAACAGGTGAATCGTGCCGTCGTGGAGATGGATCAGGTGACGCAGCAGAATGCCGCGCTGGTCGAAGAAGCCGCCGCCGCCGCGCATTCGCTAAAGGATCAGGCCGACGGGCTGCGCGAGGCGATCGGGAGTTTCAGGCTTCCCGCTTGATGCAACCGGCGCGATGCGCGAGGCGGCGAGCCTCGCGCATCGGTGCCTGGCGAGCCGGCAGCGGTTTCACGCCGCCAGCCACCGTTCCACCAGCCGCGCCCAGTACGCCGCGCCGACCGGCAGATTCTTGTCGTTGAAGTCGTAATGCGGGTTATGCACCATGCAGCCGTCCTCGCCCGCGCCGTTGCCGATGCGCAGGAACGTCCCCGGCCGCTCCTGCAGCATGAACGCGAAGTCCTCGCTGCCCATCAGCAGATCCGCGTGCGGGACGACGTTCTCCTCCCCCACCAGCTCGCGCGCCACCTGCGCCGCAAATTCCGTTTCGGCATCCGAATTGACGACGACCGGATAGCCTTCCACATACGACACCGTCGCCCTCGCGCCGTAACTCGCGGCCTGCGCTTCCACGAGTTCGCCGATGCGCCGCTTGAGGAGCTCGCGCACCTGCGGGCTGAACGAACGCACCGACAGTTCGAGCGTCGCGCGATTCGGAATGACGTTGTTGACCGTGCCCGCGTGCATCGAGCCGACCGTGACGACCGCCGGTTGCGCCGGATCAACGTTGCGCGCAACGATCGTCTGCAAGGCCATCACGATGCTCGCCGTCACGACGACTGGATCGACCGAAAGATGCGGGCGCGCCGCATGCCCGCCGACGCCTTCGATCACGATCGACACCTGATCGCCCGCCGCCATGAACGGCCCCTTGCGGAACAGGAAGGTGCCCGGTTGCGCACCGGGATGGTTGTGGACGCCGAAGACGGCATCGCAATGAAAGCGGTCGAACAGGCCCTCTTCGATCATCCGTTGCGCGCCGCTCGGCACGCCATGCTCTTCCGCCGGCTGGAAATACAGATGCACCGTGCCGTTGAAGCGGCGTGTGCGCGCGAGATGACGGGCCGCGCCGAGCAGCATCGTCGTATGGCCGTCGTGGCCGCACGCGTGCATCTTGCCGTGCGTTTCACTGGCGTACGGCTTGCCGGTCTGCTCGATGATCGGCAGCGCGTCCATGTCCGCGCGCAAGCCGATGCTCTTCGTCCCCTCGCCCGCCTTCAGCGTGCCGACCACGCCCGTCCCGCCGACGCCGCGCGTCACCTGCCATCCCCACTCTTCGAGCTTGCCCGCGACCAGCGCGGCGGTGCGCGTCTCTTCGTAAGACAGCTCCGGATGACGATGGATGTCGTGGCGAATGTCGCGCAGCGACGGCGCGTCGTCGGAAAGATCGGCGATTTCGGTAAAGCGGTGATGGGACGAAACGGTCGTCATGGAAAGGCCCCTGCTGAAAAAGGATGCGCGGCGCGGCGTGAAAGGCGCACATGATCCTCCACTCGCGCGCCGCTTGCCAGTTCCACCAACCGTTCTGTGCTTTTTTCACACGTTGCCGACGCAAAAACGCCGCAAATGGCTCCCCCGCCTTTTCTGAAATGGCTCTGAGCGGCAGAGCCAAATCTGACTATAGTCGGCGTTATATCGCGGCTGCCGTCGCGATGAACCTCAAAACGAGCGCCGCGCCGATGCGGTTAAAGGAGATTTCGCCGTGAATGCCCCTCTCAAGAACGCCGATCTGCAAGCCCGCAAAAACGCCGCGACACCGCGCGGCATGGGCGTCATGTGCGATTTCTACGCGGCACGCGCCGAGAACGCGGAACTGTGGGACGTCGAAGGCCGGCGCTTCATCGATTTCGCGGCGGGCATCGCCGTGTGCAATACGGGGCATCGGCATCCGAAGATCGTCGAGGCGATCCGCGCACAGCTCGATTGCTTCACGCACACCGCCTATCAGATCGTGCCGTACGAATCCTACGTGTCGCTCGCCGAAAAGATCAGCGCGCGGGCGCCGGGCCGGCATCCGAAGAAAACCGCGTTCTTCACGACGGGCGCGGAAGCCGTCGAAAACGCCGTGAAGATCGCGCGCGCGGCGACCGGGCGGCCCGCCGTCATCGCCTTTACGGGCGGCTTTCACGGACGCACGCTGATGGGCATGGCGCTGACCGGCAAGGTCGCGCCGTACAAGATCGGCTTCGGGCCGTTCCCGTCGGATGTCTATCACGCGCCGTTCCCGAACCCGCTGCATGGCGTGTCCGTCGACGACTCGCTGCGCGCCATCGGCCATCTCTTCAAGGCCGACGTGGAAGCGAAGCGCGTCGCCGCGATCATCTTCGAGCCGGTGCAGGGCGAAGGCGGCTTCAATCCCGCGCCGCCGGAGTTCGTGCGCGGTCTGCGCGATATCTGCGATGAACACGGCATCCTGCTGATCGCCGACGAAGTGCAGACCGGCTTCGCGCGCACCGGCAAGCTGTTCGCGATGGAGCATTACGACGTCGCACCCGATCTGATGACGATCGCGAAGAGCCTCGCGGGCGGCATGCCGCTATCGGGCGTCGTCGGTCGCGCGGACGTGATGGACGCCGCCGCGCCCGGCGGTCTCGGCGGCACGTATGCAGGCAATCCGCTGGCGGTGGCGGCGGCGCACGCGGTGCTCGACATCATCGACGAGGAAGCGTTGTGTGAGCGCGCCGTCGCGCTCGGCGACCGGCTGAAGGCCAAGCTCGACACGCTGAAACGCGACGTGCCGCATATCGCCGATGTGCGCGGCCCCGGCGCGATGATCGCCGTCGAATTCTGCAAGCCCGGCACGCGCGAAGCCGACGCCGACTACGCGAAGCGCGTCCAGACGCGCGCGCTCGAACGCGGCTTGTTGCTGCTGGTGTGCGGCGTGTACGGCAATGTCGTGCGCTTCCTGTTCCCGCTGACGATCCAGCAGGAAGTCTTCGACGAAGCGCTGGGCATTCTCGAAGACGCGCTGCGCGACAAGATCGGCGCGGCAGCCTGAACGAAGGACACGACATGAGCCTCCACGATCAACTCAAGGACGCGGCGCTGCTGCGTCACGAAGCCTATATCGACGGCGAATGGCGGCACGCCGACGACCGCGCCACGTTGGAAGTGCGCGATCCGTCGAACGGCGAATCGCTCGGCCAGGTTCCCCGGATGGGCGCGGCAGAAACGCGCCGCGCGATCGAAGCCGCGAACGCCGCGTGGCCAGCGTGGCGCGCGACGACGGCCAAGGAACGCGCGGCCATCATGCGCCGCTGGTACGACCTGATGATGGAACACGCCGACGATCTCGCGCTGATCCTCACGACGGAGCAAGGCAAGCCGCTCGCCGAAGCGAAAGGCGAGATCGGTTACGCGGCATCGTTCATCGAATGGTTCGCGGAAGAAGGCAAGCGCGTGGCGGGCGATACGCTCGCCACGCCCGCCGCCGACAAGCGCATCGTCGTGACCAAAGAGCCGATTGGCGTTTGCGCGGCCATCACGCCGTGGAATTTCCCGGCCGCGATGATCACGCGCAAGGTCGGCCCGGCGCTCGCGGCAGGCTGTCCGATCGTCGTGAAACCGGCCGAGGCCACGCCGTTCACCGCGCTGGCGCTCGCGGTGCTTGCCGAGCGCGCGGGCGTGCCGAAGGGCGTGCTGAGCATCGTCACCGGCGACCCGAAAGCGATCGGCGGCGAGATGACGAGCAACCCGATCGTGCGCAAGCTGTCGTTCACCGGATCGACGGCGATCGGGCGTCTCCTGATGGCGCAAAGCGCGCCGACGGTCAAGAAAGTGACGCTGGAACTGGGCGGAAACGCGCCGTTCATCGTGTTCGACGACGCCGATCTCGACGCCGCCGTGCAAGGCGCGATTGCGTCGAAGTATCGCAACAGCGGGCAGACGTGCGTATGCACGAATCGCTTCTATGTCCACGAGCGCGTCTACGATGCGTTCGCACGCAAGATGGCCGACGCCGTCGCCGGGCTGAAGGTCGGGCGCGGCACGGAAAGCGGCGTTGCGCTCGGTCCACTGATCAACGAGGCGGCGGTCAGGAAAGTCGAATCGCATATCGACGATGCGCTCGCCAAAGGCGCATCGGTGGCGGCGGGCGGCAAGCGTCATGCGCTCGGCCACGGCTTTTTCGAGCCGACCGTGCTGACCGGCGTCACGCCGGACATGCTGATCGCGAAGGAAGAGACCTTCGGGCCGCTCGCGCCGCTTTTCCGCTTCTCGACCGATGAAGAAGTCGTCCGCCTCGCCAACGACACCGAGTTCGGGCTCGCCGCCTACTTCTACAGCCGCGACGTCGGCCGCGTGTGGCGCGTGGCGGAGGCGCTCGAGTACGGCATGGTCGGCATCAACACCGGGCTGATCTCGAACGAAGTCGCGCCGTTTGGCGGCGTCAAGCAGTCGGGACTGGGCCGCGAAGGATCGCACTACGGCATCGACGATTACCTCGTCATCAAGTATCTGTGCATCGCGGTGTGACCGTCATTTAGCGGCATTGGCGGCGTCCGCGGGCGTGACTCTCACGGCCGCCGCCGAGACGAACACCGCGTGGACGGTATCGCCCTTCTTCAACTGCTTCGCATCGAAGTCCGGCGGATAGTCCAGCGTTTCAGTGCGCCACGGTCCGCGCAACGTGACCGTGCGCTGCTTCTTGTCGATCTTCTCGACCGTCGCGAGCACCTCGACCCGTCGCGACGACTCGAAACCGCTCACGCCGCCTGCCTCCGACGCCGGCCTGTACGTCTGCGTATCGACGCGTTTGCGCACGCCCGTGTCGCTGCCGGCGACTTTATCGGCGGTCACGAGCAGCGCGTTCTTGTACAGCACGTCCACCTTGTCGCCGACGCGAAGCTGGTCGAAGTTCGTCACCTGCTTGTCGACGAGCACGGTGGCATCGCGATGCGGGCCGCGCAGCGTCACCATCCGGCTCGACGAATCGATACCGGTGATGGTCGCCTGAACGTGAATCGGCGGCGCGGCGGCAATCACCTGCTGCGACAGTTTGTTGAGATCGTCGTTGCCTTGCGCGAATGCCGTCACGCCGAATGCAGCGATGGACGTCGAAACGAGCATCGAAAGTGCGCGCCGTTTCATGCTCATCTTCTTGTTCATGGTCACCGGCTCCCTTCGACATGTGCAGTGCCAAGCATTCAATATCACGTTGTCGCGGCGGTGAACATCGAATCGCGCTATGCATCGGGCGCGGACCAGAGAAATGTCTAATCGATTGTGAAACATCGTTCATCGCGATGTCATTCATATCGACTACGGCGTGAAATCAGGTGAAACGGTAGAATCAGCTGCTGGCGGAACGGTGCGGCCAAGCGCGTTGCCGCCGTCTCTTCGACCTCCACAGGGGCGCTATGCGACGTTCCGCATTCTTTCTCCGTTTCATCGGTATCGGCGTCTTGTTTCATCTCTACGTGGGTGTGCGGCTCATTCCCGCCGCGCCCGTCGGCATGCCGCTCAAGGTGCTGGCGGCGGCGCTGCTCGTCGCGTCGCTCGTGCTGATTCCGCTCGGAATGATGGCGCGCAACATCGAACCGCAGTCGCTGGCGGACCGCCTCGCATGGTTCGGCCTCACCGCACTCGGGTTCTTCTCGTCGCTGCTCTTGCTGACTTTCGCCCGCGACCTGTTGCTTTTCGCCGTGCATCTCGTCGACTGGCTGCGCGGTGCGCCGATCGGCTCGCCCGCGCTCGTCGCCTATAGCGCGCTGGCGGTGCCGCTTCTAGCAGTGCTCTCGTCCGCGATCGGCTTCTACAACGCGCGGCGGCGCGCGCCGGTCGTCAGCGTCGACGTGCCGATCGACGGCCTGCCCGCCGCGCTCAATGGCTTCACCATCGTGCAGATCAGCGACATTCACGTCGGCCCGACGATCAAGCGGCATTACGTGGAGCGCATCGTCGCGGCGGTGAACGGGCTTGCGCCGGACGTGATCGCCGTGACAGGCGATGTCGTCGACGGCGCCGTGCCGAGTCTTGCCGACCACACGCGCCCGCTCGGACAACTGAGCGCGCGCCACGGCGCGTTTCTCGTCACCGGCAATCACGAGTACTACTCGGGCGCGGACAAGTGGATCGCCGAGTTTCGGCGGCTCGGTCTCAACGTGCTGCTGAACCAGCACGTGGTGCTGGACCACGATGGCGCGCGGGCCGTGATTGCGGGCGTCACCGATTACGGCGCGGGCAGCTTCGATCCCGCGCATCAAAGCGATCCGGCCAAGGCGATCAGCGGCGCACCCGCCGACGCCGCCGTGCGCGTCCTGCTCGCGCATCAGCCGCGCAGCGCGACCGCCGCCGCCGAAGCGGGCTTCACGTTGCAGCTGTCGGGGCATACGCACGGCGGCCAGTTCCTGCCGTGGAATTTCTTCGTGCGCCTGCAGCAGCCGTTCGTCGCGGGACTCGTGAAGTTCAAGGGGCTTTGGGTGTACACGAGCCGCGGAACGGGCTATTGGGGACCGCCGAAACGGCTCGGTGCGCCTTCGGAAATCACGCGCGTGCGGCTGGTTACGCCGGCGGCGCAGGACGTCAGAGGATGACGAGCGGATGATGAGCAGATGACTGCCGGAGGAAGTGGACGCGCGCCGCATGACGCGCGTCCTGCGCTTGGGGCAAAGCGCGACGTTCGACCACGGGAATGAACGAACGCCCTTCATCGACAAGCGGGAATCCCGTCGACGAAGCACCCACAAGTTAAAGAATCAGGGCCGCAGCGACCACTAGAAAACTCTGAAAAATTAGCTGCTTCAGGTCAGCCCTATTGACTTCCTCAGGTCTGCCGAAACAGCAGCGCCGCGCCATTGATGCAATATCGCAAGCCGGTTGGCTTCGGGCCGTCGTCGAAGACATGGCCCAGATGACCGCCGCAGCGCCGGCAGTGCACTTCGTTGGCGAGGGTGACGGCTGACTCGCTCGCATGCGTGGCGACGGCGCCATCGAGCGGCTTCCAGAAACTCGGCCAGCCGGTGCCGCTATCGAACTTCGCTTTGGACGAGAAAAGCGGCAGGCCGCATCCCGCGCACGCGAAGCGGCCATCGCGCCGTTCGTGCAGAAGCGGACTGGCGAACGGCGGCTCGGTCGCGCCACGCCGGAGCACGCGATACTGCTCGCTCGACAGCCTTCTGCGCCACTGCGCCTGAGTGTGCCCGATCTCGTACGACGTATCCGGGCCCGTGCGCACCGCCGCCGCACGGACATGCCACGGAGCGACTCCGCTCGCGAACGTGGCGGCCATCGCGCCGAGAAAACTGCGTTTCGTGCGTCTCATGACTTTCATCGGATGAACGCCTCCTGTTTTCCCGCCGCGCCGGCGCGAGCCATTGCATCACGCCTTCAGCCGATACCCCGTCTTGAAGATCCACGCGACGATCGCGATAAAAACCGCGAGGAATACGAGCGTCATCGCAAGGCTTATGCCGACGTCGACATCGGCAAGGCCGTAGAAGCTCCAGCGAAAGCCGCTGATCAGGTAGACGACCGGATTGAACAGCGCGACCGTCTTCCAGAACGGCGGCAGGATGTTGATCGAGTAGAAGCTGCCGCCGAGGAACGTGAGCGGCGTGACGATCAGAAGCGGAATGATCTGCAGTTTCTCGAATCCGTCCGCCCATATCCCGATGATGAACCCGAGCAGGCTGAACGTCACCGATGTCAGCAGCAGGAACAGGATCATCCACGCCGGATGGTCGATGCGCAGCGGCACGAATAGCCGCGCAGTCGCGAGGATGATGAGGCCGAGGATGATGGACTTGGTTGCCGCCGCCCCGACGTAGCTCACGACGAGTTCGAGATACGACACCGGCGCGGACAGCAGTTCGTAGATCGTGCCGGTGAATCTTGGAAAGTAGATGCCGAAAGACGCATTGGCGATACTTTGCGTGAGCAGCGAGAGCATCACGAGGCCGGGCACGATGAACGCGCCATAGCCGATGCCGTCCACCTCCGGAATGCGCGAGCCGATGGCCGCTCCGAACACGACGAAGTAAAGCGAAGTGGAGATGACGGGCGAGACGATGCTCTGCATCAGCGTGCGGCCGGCGCGCGCCATCTCGAAGCGGTAAATTGCGCGTACTGCGTGTAGATTCATTTGGCTTCCCTGACGAGGCTCACGAAGATGTCTTCCAGCGAGCTTTGCGTCGTTTGCAGGTCTTTGAAACGCACGCCGGCTTCATCGACATGGCGCAGGAGCGCAATGATGCGGCCCGGCTCGTCGTGTGCGTCGTACGTATAGGTGAGTTCCGCGCCATTCGCGGACAGCGTGAGCGCGTAAGGCGCGAGCGCGGCGGGAATCGCCGCGAGCGGCTGTTCGAGTTGCAGCGTCAGCTTCTTCTGCCCGAGCTTGCGCATCAGTTCGGCCTTCTCTTCGACCAGCACGATCTCGCCGCGATTGATGACGCCGATGCGGTCCGCCATCTCCTCGGCTTCCTCGATGTAATGCGTCGTGAGGATGATGGTCACGCCGTTCGCCTTCAGTTCGCGCACGAGGTTCCACATGTCGCGGCGCAACTCGACGTCGACGCCGGCCGTGGGCTCGTCGAGAAAGAGAATCTCCGGCTCGTGCGCGAGCGCCTTCGCGATCAGCACGCGCCGCTTCATGCCGCCCGACAGCGTCATGATCCTGTTGTCCTTCTTGCTCCACAGCGACAGCGACTTCAGCACCTTCTCGATATGCGCCGGGTCCGGCGCGCGCCCGAACAGGCCACGGCTGAACGAGACGGTCGCCCAGACGGTTTCGAAGGCGTCGGTCGTCAATTCCTGCGGCACGAGGCCGATCATCGCGCGGGCGGGGCGATAGTCGGCGACGATATCGTGACCCGCGACGGTGATCGTGCCCTGGCTCGCGCGCACGATGCCGCAGACGGTGGAGATCAGGGTCGTCTTGCCTGCTCCGTTCGGGCCGAGCAGCGCGAAAATTTCGCCGCGGCGAATCTCCAGATTGACGTCCTTGAGCGCGGAAAAGCCCGACGCGTAGGTCTTGTAAAGGTTTGATATAGCGATGATGTTCGGCATGGCGTGGACGATAGCAGATAGCGCGCCAATCGGCTGGAATGGAAGGGGTCGTCCGAATGGCCGATGTTCGCGTCCCGCGCGGCTGCATAAAATGAGCGGTCAGACATAAGGAGCCGCCATGTTGTTCGAACAGATTCAGACCGCGTGCATCAACGACGCGGACCTGCCCTGGATACCCTTCACGCCCTATAGCGAGCGGGTGCTCGTCAAATACTTCAAGCTCGATCCGATTCGCGGCGAAACCATCGCGCTGCTAAAAGCGCCTGCGAAAGGCCAGATGCCGCGTCATCGGCACACCGGCACGGTCATCGTTTATACGGTCGAGGGGCGATGGAAGTATCGCGAGCACGAGTGGATCGCGGAGACAGGAAGCATCGTGTACGAGACGGCCGGCTCGGCGCATACGCCCGAAGCCGTCGCGCCGCTCGACGGGCCGGGCGATATCGTCACGCTCAACATCATTCAGGGCGAACTCGTTTTCACCGATGAAAACGGCCGCACGCTCGCCACTGAAGACTGGCGCAGCGGCTGGAACCGATACGCGGGCTACTGCCGCACGCATGGCCTGACGCCGCGCGACCTGACGGCGTTCGGATAGCGCGCGGCTCGCCCGATGCCGCCCGCAGCACGGCAGGCGTCGCTTGCTGCGTAAAATCAGGCGTCGCATTCAATCAACGGACAGGAGCAGGTCAATGAGCATTCAGACTGTCGGTATCGTCGGGGCGGGAACGATGGGCAACGGCATTGCGCAGGTCGCGGCCGTCGCGGGGTTGAAGGTCGTGATGATCGATGTCACCGACGCCGCGCTCGAGAAAGGCGTCGCCACGCTGACGAACAGCCTCGCGCGGCTCGTCTCGAAGGACAAGCTCGATGCCGCTATGCGGGACGCCGCCATCGCGCGCATCGAAACATCGACCGATTACGCGCGTCTTGCCGAAGGCGACATCGTCATCGAAGCCGCGACCGAGAACACCGAGCTGAAGCAGCGCATCCTGAAGCAGATCGAAGCCGCCGCGCGGCCCGATGCGATCATCGCGACGAATACTTCGTCCATTTCCATCACCGCGCTCGGCGCGACGCTCGCCGAGCCGGGGCGCTTCATCGGCATGCACTTCTTCAATCCGGTGCCGCTCCTGCCGCTCGTCGAAGTGATACGCGGCGTGCGAACCAGCGACGAAACCGCGGCGACCGTGCGCGCGCTGACCGAGACGCTCGACAAGTCGCCGATCGGCGTGCGCAATTCGCCGGGTTTCGTGGTCAACCGCATTCTCGTGCCGATGATCAACGAAGCGTTCTTCGTGCTCTATGAGGGCATCGCGACGGCCGAAGAGATCGACGCGGGCATGAAACTCGGCGCGAATCATCCGATTGGCCCGCTCGCGCTGGCGGATCTGATCGGCCTGGACGTGTGCCTTTCGGTGATGGACGTGCTGTATCGGGACTTCGCGGACTCGAAGTATCGCGCGTGCCCGATGCTGCGCGAATACGTCGCGGCCGGGCGGCTCGGGCGCAAGACGCGGCAAGGCGTGTATCGCTACGAGTGAACGGCGCAGGCGGTCAGGGATTCGGCAGCAGCGTGGCGACGTGTTCCGAATGCGTCTGCTGCGCGATATCGCGCGCCGTCATGCCGCGGTCGTCGCGCAACGCGGGGTTCGCGCCGCGAGCGAGGAGCATGGATGCGGTCTGCGCCTGGTCGTAGCCCGCCGCCCACATGAGCGCCGTTAGATGATTGCGATAGACGGCGTTCACATCGACGCCCGCATCGAGCAGACGTTGGACGATCGCCGTATGGCCGCGCCCCGCCGCGTATTCCATCGCGGTCTTGCCGATGCGGTCGGTCGCGGCGACATCCGCGTGACGCGCGAGCAGCAGTGCGGCGATTTCATCGTTGCCGTCGAACGCAGCGGCCATCAGGGGCGTGATGCCCTGCACGTCGGCCTGATTTACGTTCGCGCCGCGCTCGATCAGCATGCGCGCCATTGGCGTAAGGCCCTTCTTGCATGCGCTGATGAGCGGCGTATCGCCGATGCGGTTGCGCGAGTCGATTGACGCGCCTTCGTCGAGCAACTGCGCAACCGCGTTTGGATCGCCGCTGCGGGCGGCCGCGAGCAGGCGCTCGTTGCGCACGTAGGCATCGTCGTCGGCGAAAGCGGGCGTGAGCGTCGTCGCCATGGCGAACGCGAGAAAGACGATGAGCGGGACGCGGTTCATCGACGGACCGCTATTGCAAATTGGCGATGTAGTTCGCCAGATTCTCGATGTCCGCGTCGGTCAGCGTCTTCGTCACGCTCGTCATGTTGCCCGCGTCGTTGGTGCGGTTCTTCGCGCGGAAATCCTGCAACTGCTTGACGATGTACGCGTACTGCTGCCCCGCCACGCGCGGCATCTCGTTCTGGCCCGTGAAGCCGCCGAGATGGCACATCGTGCAGAGTAGTTCCTCCGACTTCTTGCGGCCGGCGTCGACTTTCACCGCGTCGGCCTTGAAGTCGGTCGCGACGAGTTTTTGCGAGGCGAAGTAATCGGCGAGATCGTGCATGTCATCGGGTGAGAGATTCGCGGCCATCGGCGACATGCGTGGATCGCTGCGGCGGCCCGCCTTGAAGTCGCGCAACTGAAGATAAAGATAGCGCGCGGTCTGTCCCGCAAGCGACGGATATTCGCCGGTCGTCGAATTGCCCGTCAGCCCGTGACACGCCGAGCAGACGGCGGCCTTCGTCGCCCCGGCTTGTGCATCCGCAAAGGCGACCGACGGCAGCCACAGCGCCGCGCAGCAAGCCCACATCACGCGCAGGTTTCGCATCACGGCAACGCAAACACGAGCACGCTATTGCCGCGCTTGTAGTCGAGTTGCGTGTTGCCGCCCGCTGCGACCGCGATGTACTGCTTGCCGTTGACCATGTACGACACCGCCGGCGCGTTGACGCCCGCGCCGCACTGGAATTCCCACAGCTTGCGGCCGCTGGCGGCGTCGAACGCGCGAAAGAGGCCGTTGCCTTCGCCGTTGAACACGAGCCCGCCCGCCGTCGCGAGCACGCCGCCGATCAACGGCTGATCCGTCTTGTAGCCCCAGGCGAGCTTGCCGGTATCGACATTCACCGCAACCAGCCGGCCCCATTGCTGCTCCGACGGAATCACCTTGAACGCGCCGCCGAGCCATATCTTGCCGCCCGGATACGCGGCTTCCTCGACCTGATAGGTCATCGGCTGATGCAGGTTCGCCGCGTACGCCATGCGCGTTTTCGGGCTGAAGGCCATCGGCGACCATTCGACGCCGCCGTTCGCGCCGGGCAGCATGCGCGCGCCGGTCGAAGTCGGTAGGGTCCACACGCCTTCCTGCGGAATCATCGCTTCCGACACGCGGATCAGATGCCCGTCGCGCCGGTCGTGCACGTAGACGAAGCCGGTCTTGCCGCCGTGAATGATGCCCGGAATAGTCCGGCCGTTCTCGTCCTTCACGTCGATCAGAATCGGCGGACTAACGGCATCAAGGTCCCAGACGTCGTGCGCGATGTACTGGTAGTGCCACTTGTACTTGCCGCTGTCGAGATCGATGGCGACGAGCGAATCGGTGTACAGATTGTCGCCGGGACGGATCGCGCCATACAGATCCGGCGATGGATTGCCGACGACGAAGTACACGGTGCGCGTCGCGCGATCGACCGACGGCGCCATCCATACGCCGCCGCCGAGCGTCTTGTAGAAGTCGCCGCCCTTCTGGGCGAGCGACTGTTTCTCCCCGGCGATGTCGCGCTTCATGTTGCGGCCGACCGCGTCGTTTTCTGCCCAGACGCCTTCGCTGCCGGTTTCGGGAATCGTATAGAACGTCCATAGCAGCTGGCCGGAGGTCGCGTCGTATGCCTTGACGAAGCCGCGTATGCCGTATTCGCCGCCGTTGGTGCCGATCAGCACCTTGCCGTCGACGACCACGGGGGCCATCGTTTCGGAATAGCCTTCTTCGGGATCGGCAATCTGTGTCGACCAGACCACATTGCCGGTTTTCGCATCCAGCGCGACGAGCTTCGCGTCGAGCGTGCCCATGAAGAGACGATCGCCGGAAATCGCCACGCCACGATTATTCGGCCCGCAACAGAAGGTCGTGACCGGTCCCATCTTGTGCTTGTAATGCCAGAATTCCTTGCCGGTGACGGCATCGATCGCATAGACGTGGTTGTAGGACGTGGTCAGGAACATCACGCCGTTGGTGACGATCGGCGCGGTTTCCATCGATTCCATCACCGCCGTCTGAAAAATGAACACCGGCTTGAGCTTCGCGACGTTCGCGGCGGTGATCTGCGATGCCGGCGCATAGCGCATCTGACCGTACGATCCGTTCGAATGCAGCCACGATGCGCGATCGTTCGCGGCGGCATCGAGTTGCGACTGCGAGACCGCTTGTAACGCCGCGGGTATCGGCGAAGCCTGCGTCGTGTTGGCGTTCTGAATCTCGTCGGCGGCGCGCGATGCGGGCGATGCGAGCATCGTCAAAGCGCCAAAAGCGACAGGAAGAAGCGGAAGGAGCGGGGCAAGCGACGTACGGGAAAAACCGGCCATGACAGTCTCCCAAATTGTTCTTGTTGTGGGCCGGGACATGCGTTGCCCTCTCCTGCGCCCGGAAGAAGCATAGGCAATTTAAGGGGGCATTTCCAGCGTTGCGCATTGACGTGTGCGGGCGGTAACCGTCTGCAGTTTCGAGTACTATCGATCGCATGCCGTATCATGCCGCCGGTCGTTCACAAGACGCTGCTTGCCCGCGCGCGCGCTTTGGCTTATCGCTTGATGCATGCGCCGCGCTTGTCGCACCCTCCGCATTCATCACGAAACACACGCGCCATGTCAACTCCATCTAACGGGCAGCCGGATTTCAATCCGCGCCAGCCGATCGATATCGCCCGCATCCTGCTTCTCATCGCGATCCTGCTCGCGCTGACGATCGGCAGCTTGTATATCCTGCGGCCGTTCATTCCCGGCATCATCTGGGCGACGACGATCGTCATCGCCACGTGGCCGCTGATGCTCGCGGTGCAGCACCGGTGCGGCAACCGCCGCTGGATCGCGACGACGGTGATGCTGCTCGGACTGCTGATCGTCATCGTCCTGCCGCTTTATCAGGCCATCTCGACGCTCGCGCTGCATGCCGGCGACATCATGTCTGCGATCAAGAGCCTGCCGACTTACGCGCTGCCTCCGCCGCCCTCCTGGGTGCGCGACGTGCCGCTCGTCGGTCAGCGCGTCACGACCGAATGGCAATCGCTCTCCGATGCCGGCCCCGGCGGGCTGCTCGCGAAGCTCGAACCGTATGCGACCGTCGCCGCGCGATGGATGCTGTCGCACGCGGCCGTCGTCGGCGTGTTCGTCGTTCACATGCTCATTACGCTCATCATCTCGGGCATTCTGTACAGTCGCGGCGAAGCGGCGGGAAGCTTCGTCGTGCGCTTTGCCACGCGCATCGCGGGACAGCGCGGCGCGGGGGCGATCAAGCTCGCGGGCCTTGCGATCCGCGCAGTGGCGCTCGGCATTGTCGTGACGGCAGTCACGCAGTCGGCGCTCGGCGGCATCGGCCTGTTCGTTGCGGGCGTGCCGGCGGCGGGCATCATCACCGCCGTCATGCTGATGTTGTGCCTCGCGCAGATCGGGCCGCTGCTGCCGCTGCTCGGCGGCGTCGCCTGGCTGTTCTGGCATGGCTCCCATGTGGCGGCGGCGTTGCTGCTCGTGTGGTCTCTGATGATCGCCATGCTCGACAATTTCCTGAGACCGCTCCTGATTCAGCGCGGCGTCAATCTGTCCATGCTGTTGATTCTGTCGGGCGTGCTTGGCGGCATGTTCGCATTCGGAATAGTCGGATTGTTTATAGGACCCGTGATTTTGGCCGTTACGTCGGCCATTCTAAATGCCTGGATCAACGAGCAACCGCCGACTGCGCAGACCGCCGCACTGAATAACGAAGAAAACGCGAAACCCACGCTGGATCAAGGTCTCGCCGACGCGACACGGCGTCTTCCGTGATTATCTCAATAATGTTTTCGACCAGCCGAATATCGGGATTTAGGAATAGTTCGAATCCGAATTCGGAGTGGTACGAAAAACGCCCGTTGCTCGTTGTACACAGTGTTTCACGGTTTTCCGGGGCAACAAAACCGTTACAATGCATCTCTTTGATATCTGCCCACTTTAGGGCGTAGGGGAATGACCATGTCTTTGCGCGACGTGGACGTCATCGATTACATCGGGATCAATATCCTGTTCAGGCAAGTATATGTCGGCATTTTCGATGACCTCGACTGGCAAGACGAACAATTGCATCAGGACTTACTGACGAAGAAAATCGACCACTACACCCGATATATTCGCTCGGGTAAATTGCTGTTGAATTATCCGAACGTTCGCGGCTACGAAATCGTCGTCGAATATGTCTCGATGCAAGCCATGACGCCTTCCGCCGTTATGTTCTGGAAGACCCGCGAGGAACTTCTTCGCGGCGCCGGTTATGCCGTGCGGACCCGTGGCGTCGATGTGCGGCGCTCGCTGGGCTTGAGCGTTGAAGAAGGCGTTGGGACGACGGTCGCAACGGATGCGAACGAACTCGTCGAGCCGCCTGAACTCGAAGTGCTGGACGCCGAACCTCAAACGCAGTTCTCCGAGGTCACAGAAGTTTCGTTTCTATCGCCGCTCGCACGACCGCCGCGCCGGGGGCAAACCTTGCCGCTGCTCAACCGGTTGGCGATTCGCCGCACGGCGATGATGTAAGCGCGAACAGCGCAAACGCATCGAGGCGATGCGACCAACAACAGCAAACCGGCGAGCCCATGAAGCTCGCCGATTTTTTTCGCGCATGCGCCGCAAACGCCTATTGGCCCGCGCCCAACGCGGATGCTGCGATGGCCGGCACCGAAATGCCGTTGGTCTTCGCGTACTGCACCGCCTGTGTCAACGTCCGCACGAGCGATTGCAACTGCCCCGGCGCGGACTGCGCGATATAGGACGCCGCCTGCGCCGTCCCCGGATTCGTCCCCGCCTGAAGCAGCGATGACATGTTCATCGAGTTCTTCACCGCGCCGAGGTCCGACTGCAAGCCCGCGTATTGCTTGACGCCCTGCCCGAGCGACGCGAGTCCATCTGTGAAAGTTTGCTTGCTGGCGGCAGTCGGCGGCGTGGCCGCGTTGCTGGAGAACGCCCGCATCAGCGATTGCGAAACGCTCTGCTGCGTCCCGCCTAGTTGCGACAGCACGCTCGCACTCGGCACGCCGCCGCTCGACGCGCCCGATAGCAAGCCCGCTGCCGATTGCGCCTGACTCGCGACGCTCGACATGCCCATCGCCGATGCCAGGCTCGATTGCCCCGTCAGCACTTGCTGATTCGCGCCGAGATAGTTCTGTACGAGCGAACTGAGCGCGGACGGTTGCGCCGCGGCGGTGTCGCCAGTCGACTCGGATTTGCTGCCAAAGCCGAATTGTTGAAGGTTGATCTGTGCATAAGACGCGGCCGGGGCCGCGAGCGCACCTGCGAGGCTGGCCGTCAGAAGCGCGATCCGTAGCGAGCGATTCGGCATGTCGGGTTCCTCCCTGAATTGATCCGACGTGAATGGTGCCGATTCGACTCGCGGTCCTTCAGACGGTTCGCCGCGTTACATTTGCTTTCGATTTGCGCCTCGAGCCGACACGCTCGTGCGCATCATTTCGCCGGCTCACGCAGTTCCGGAAAGTCTTCTTCCCAAAACTCGTTTTCGGCTCGCTCGCTGTCTTGCGCGCGCCCCGCTTCGTGCCTGCGCAAGTCGACGCGCCGGATCTTGCCCGAAATGGTCTTCGGCAATTCCGCGAATTGAAGCCGACGGATGCGCTTGTAAGGCGCAAGCCGCTCGCGCGAGAACGCGAATACGCTGCGCGCCACGTCCGGGCCGATGGTGAACCCATGACGCAGTGTCACGAACGCCTTCGGCACGGACAAGCGCAATGTGTCCGGGCTCGGCACGACTGCCGCTTCCGCGATCGCCTCGTGTTCGATCAACACACTTTCAAGCTCGAATGGGCTCAGGCGGTAATCGGACGACTTGAAGACGTCATCGGCGCGGCCGATATACGTGAAATATCCGTCCGCGCCGCGCGCCGCGACATCGGACGTGCGATAGAAGCCGCCGCGCATCGCGTTTTCGGTCGCGGCGGGGTTGTCTGCGTAACCGGTCATCAGGCCGAGCGGCGGCGGATCGAGTGACAGCGCGATCTCGCCTTCGTCGGCGCTCTGGCCGTCCGGATCGAGCAGCGCCACGCGATAACCCGGCAGCGGACGCCCCATCGAACCGGGCACGAGCCGCTGGCCGGGCGAATTCGCAATCTGCGCGGTGGTTTCCGTCTGGCCGTAGCCGTCGCGAATCGGCACGCCCCACGCCGCCTGCACCCGCTCGACGACTTCCGGATTGAGCGGCTCCCCTGCCCCGACGATCTCGCGCAGCTTCACGCGATACGACGCGAGCGGCTCCTGGACGAGCATCCGCCAGACGGTCGGCGGTGCGCAAAGCGTGGTGACTTCGTATTGCACGAGCGCATCCAGCGTGCGAGCGGCGTCGAAGCGGCCGAAGTTATAGATGAACACGCACGCCTCCGCGTTCCACGGCGCAAAAAAGCAGCTCCACGCGTGCTTCGCCCAGCCGGGGGAACTGATGTTCCAGTGGACGTCGCCGGGCTGAAGGCCGATCCAGTACATCGTCGAGAGATGCCCGACCGGATAACTCTCGTGCGTATGCGCAACGAGCTTCGGTTTCGACGTCGTGCCGGAGGTGAAGTACAACAGATACGGATCGCGCGCATTCGTTTCGCCATCCGAAGCGAATTCTGGCGAGGCGCCGTATGCATCGTCATAGGCGAGCCAGCCTTCACTCGCCCCGCCCACGGACAGCCGCACGCCAGGAAGGTCGATGCCGTCGAACTTGTGCGCCTCGCTCGCCTCCGCGACGACATGCTGAACCTGCCCCAGCGCGATGCGCTCGCGCACGTCGCCGCCCGCTAGCTGCGTCGTGGCTGGCAGCACGATTGCGCCGAGCTTCATCGCCGCGAGCATCGTTTCCCATAGCTCGACGCGGTTCGGCAGCATCAGCAGGATGCGCTCGCCGCGCTGCACATTCAACGCGCGCAGGTGATTCGCAACCCGCGCGGAACGCTCGCTCATCTGCGCGAACGAGAGCCGCGTCTCGTCGCCGCTTTCGCTTACGATGCGCAAGGCGGGCGCATCGTTGCCGCGCGCCATCGCGTCGAAGTAATCGAGCGCCCAGTTGAACTGGTCCTGCGCGGGCCATTGAAAGTCGCGATACGCGGTGTCGTAATCGGTGCGATGACGCAGTAGAAAGTCTCTGGCTTCGATGAACGGCTCGGCACGGCTCATAGCGTCTCCCTCGCTCAAACGTTTCGCGCGATCACCATCCGCTGCACTTCGCTCGTTCCCTCGTAAATCTGCGTGATACGGGCATCGCGATAATGCCGCTCCACCGGATAGTCCTGCAAATAGCCGTATCCGCCGTGAATCTGGATCGCGTCGGAACATACGCGCTCGGCCATCTCCGATGCGAAGAGCTTCGCCTGCGATGCCTCCGACAGGCACGGCACGCCCTCGGTCCGCATGCGCGCCGCGTGCAGCACGAGCAGCCGCGCCGCGTTGATTTGCGTCTGCATGTCCGCGAGCATGTTGGCAACCGACTGATGCTCGATGATCGGCTTGCCGAACTGCACGCGCTCGCGCGCATAGGCTCGGGCCGCATCGAAGGCCGCGCGCGCGATGCCGAGCGCCTGCGCCGCGATCCCGATACGTCCGCCTTCCAGATTCGACAGCGCGATCTTCAGCCCCTCGCCGCGCTCGCCGAGCAGATTGGCGGCGGGAATGGCGCAATCGTCGAAGGTGATCGGGCAGGTATCCGATGCGCGAATGCCGAGCTTGTGCTCGGGCGGCCCGACGTTGAAGCCCGGCGTACTGGTCGGCACGATGAACGCCGAAATGCCGCGCTTGCCGAGTTCCGGGTCCGTCACCGCGAAGACGATCGCCACGCCCGCGCGCCGCCCGTTCGTCACGAACTGCTTGCTGCCGGAGATGATCCACTGGCCGTCGCGCTCGACGGCGCGCACGCGCAGGTTGTTCGCCTCGGAACCCGCGTGCGGCTCCGTCAGGCAGAACGCGCCGATTACTTCGCCGCTCGCGAGCTTCGGCAGCCACTCGGCCTTTTGCGCATCGCCGCCGTAGGCGAGGATCGGGCCGCAGCCGACGGAGTTGTGCACGCTCATCAGCGTCGCGCAGGAGGCGCAGCCGGCGGCGATCTCTTCCATCGCGAGGGCATAGGCGGTGTAGTCGCTGTAGGTGCCGCCGAAGTCGCCCGGCACGATCATGCCGAGCAGCCCGAGTTCGCCGAGCTGCCGGACGACGGCGTCGGGAAGCGCGCCGTCCTTGTCCCACTGGCCCGCGTTCGGCGCGAGCACTTCGACCGAGAACTGGCGCGCCGCGTCGCGGATCATGCGCTGCTCTTCGGTGAGAAAACTGTCGATCATGGTTGAACCCGGTGATGGTCTCGTGTGACCAGAACGATCACGCGAACCGCGCGCTTTCGCCACCTAGTGACAACCCGAATGGGTAAGACCGACGTGCGCTGCCCGGCGCGCACCCTGGAAGAAAGACTGCGATATATTGAGACACCTCAACCTGCGCCCGGAGGACACCATGACGCAGTCACCGCACGACGCACCGAACAAGCCCGCACAGCCCGCGAGCGACGACGATTTGCTGGACGAGGCGCTCGACGAAACCTTCCCGGCCAGCGATCCGATCGCGGTCCACCCGGAACGCAAATCCAAGGACGACGGGCAAGCGCCCAAGAAGTGAATAGCGGCGTCAGTAGACGTCGTTGGAATCCGGCTCGTCAGGCGAGCTCAGCAAGGCGACGAGTTTTTCGACGTGCTGATGCAGCAGCTTGACGTGCTTGTCGATCTGTTCGAGCCGGCCGGACAGATCCGCCTTTGCCGCTTCGCTCATGCGCTCCGACGCGATGAGCTCGTCGGCCTTCGGCAGCATGGGCTCGACCTGCAACAATCCGAGCTGGCGCTCGAGACGCCGCAGATCCTGCGACAGCAATTCGCGATTCTTTCTGAATAACAGATCGCGCCGATTCACTTCGGCCTGCTGCTGGGCAAGATCGGCGACGCGCCGCGTGGCCTCGGTTTGCGACAGCAGCGGCTCCGGGCCGCGAAGCACCGAACGCTTCGGCGCGGGATGCGCGGTGCCGCGAAACACCGCGAACGGCCGTTCCTCGTCCAGTGCGCGCCTGACTTCGGAGGGCACGTCGGCGGACGAGCGGCGCTCGTCCATCCAGTGCGGCGGCAGTCCCGACACCAGTTCGATCCCGCGCACGAACTCTTCGTTGAAATCCCGCTGCCCCGCGACGATCAGTTTCATGAACGACGGCGAGAAGTTCATCATGCGCGCGAGCCGCGCCGCGCCGCCGGCCGAGCCGGTCAGCACGTTCAAATTCGCTCGCCAGACGACAAATAACGTTTCGTCGAAATCTTCCATGGACAGGCTCCTGGCAGACCGGTACGCCCGAATGCGCTCTTCGCCAAGGCGCGCGACGAAGCCGCGCGCATGTGTATCCTGTTTCCGATTGCCGCTGTGCGCCGCATCCGGCGCGCCTTCTAACGGTACATACCGCATAAAACACCATACTACCGTCAACGGCAAGCGGCGCGCGTGACCGAAGTCCGCGCGCCGCCCGCCCGATTCAACCGATTACGCCAGACAGCCGACGCCGCCCGCGTGATAACCCTTACGGCTCGTTGCGCAAATAGCCTTCCTTGCTCGGGTCCATCATTCTCCACGACACGATGAGCGAGATTGCGCACATCACGGTCACATACCAATAGAACGCCGATTCATGCCCGACGTTCTTCAAAAACAGCGCGACGTATTCGGCCGATCCGCCGAAAATCGCGTTAGCCACCGCATACGACAGCCCGACGCCCAGCGCGCGCACTTCCGGCGGAAACATCTCGGCTTTGATGAGGCCGCTGATGGATGTATAAAAGCTCACGATCGCGAGCGCCACCACGACGAGCACGAACGCCATGACCGGACTCGTCACGTCGCGCAGCGCGTGCAGCAGCGGCACCGTGCCGATGGTCGCGAACGCGCCGAAGAACAGCATCGACCGGCGACGCCCGATGCGGTCGGACAACGCGCCGAACAGCGGCTGCAGCAGCATGTAAACAAAGAGCGCAGCGGTCATCACGTTGCTGGCGGTCTTGGCGTGCATGCCCGCCGTGTTGACCAGATACTTCTGCATGTACGTGGTGAACGTATAGAAAATCAGCGATCCGCCTGCCGTGAAGCCGACCACCGTCAGGAACGCTTTCTTGTGCTGCATGAGACCGGCGAGCGTGCCCGCTTCCTTGCGTTCGCGGGTTTCGGCGGTCGTGGTTTCGTCGAGCGAACGGCGCAGATAAAGCGACACGAGCGCCGCGCACGCGCCGATGAAAAACGGCACGCGCCAGCCCCACGCCTTCAGTTCTTCCGTCGACAAGAAAAGCTGGAGGACGACGAGCACGAGCAGCGCGGCGAGTTGTCCGCCGATCAACGTCACGTACTGAAACGATGCGAAGAAGCCGCGGCGTCCGCGCAACGCGACTTCACTCATGTACGTGGCGCTCGTGCCGTATTCGCCGCCCACCGACAAGCCCTGAAAGAGCCGTGCCATCAGAAGCAGCACGGGCGCCCATGCGCCGATGGTCGCGTACGTCGGCAGGAAGGCGATGACGAGCGAGCCGCCGCACATCATCAGCACGGAGATCATCATCGCGTTTCGGCGGCCGTGCTTGTCGGCGATGCGGCCGAACAGCCATCCGCCGATGGGGCGCATCAGGAAGCCCGCCGCGAACACGCCGGCCGTGTTCAGCAACTGCGTGGTCGGATTGCCGCTCGGGAAGAACGCCGCCGAGAAATACAGTGCGAGGAATGAGTAGATATAGAAGTCGAACCATTCGACGAGATTGCCCGACGATGCCCCGACGATGGCGAACACGCGTCGCCGGGTGTCCTCTGCGGTGTAGATGGGAAGGTCGCTCATGATGTGCTCAACTTATTTGTCTCAACGGATCACAAACCCGGCGCGTGGGCCCCGGAACGGCACGCTCTGTCGGCGTTCGGGCGCAAGTTTAAACGACGCATCCGCGATCGGCGCGCGCATCGTGCGCTGAAAGACCCGCGCGTAGGTGATTACCCCGACGCGCATTTCCCGCCGCTTTATCGATAACGTCTCATGCTAGATTTCTGTCCCGCTCCACCGATCACCGCGAGGTGCGCATGAACAAGCAGAATGCGACGGCGCTGGACGCCGCGCTGGCATCGAAATTCGCGCAGGTTGCGCTGGGTCATCTGACGCGCGAATACCCGAACAAGCTCGATCACGTGCTGGCAAGCGCCGCCGATGCGCAAAGCCCGCGCGCCTTGCATCCGATCTTCTACGGCAGCTTCGACTGGCATTCGTGCGTGCATGGTTACTGGCTGATCGCGCGTCTCTACGACCGCTTCCCGGATCTGCCCGAAGCCGCCCGCATTCGCGCTGTCATCGACGAGCATTTCACCGCGGCCAACGTCGCCGCCGAAGTCGCCTACTTGCAGCGCCCGGCGTCGCGCGGCTTCGAGCGGCCCTACGGCTGGGCGTGGCTCCTCGCGCTCGCCGGGCAGCTCCGGTCGATGAAGTCGGACGACGGCGCGCGCTGGGCCCGCACGCTGCAACCGCTCGCGGATGCGTTCGTCGAGCGCTTCAAGGACTTCCTGCCGAAATCGACGTATCCGCTTCGCGTCGGCACGCACTTCAACATGGCGTTCGCGCTGACGCTTTCGCTCGGCTACGCGCGCATCGCCGGCGATGCGGACTTCGCGCGCCTGCTCGAAGCAACCGCGATGCGCTGGTTCGCGAACGATGTCGCGTGCCAGGCGTGGGAGCCGGCCGGCGACGAGTTCCTCTCGCCGTCGCTGATGGAAGCGGTACTGATGCGTCACGTGCTGCCGGCGGAGCGCTTCGCCGGCTGGTTCGATGCGTTCCTGCCGAATCTCGACCGTCGCGAGCCCGCGACGCTTTTCGTTCCCGCGACCGTCACCGATCGCAGTGACGGCAAGCTCGCGCATCTCGACGGCCTCAATCTGAGCCGCGCGTGGTGCCAACGGACGATCGCGCGGGCGCTGCCTGCCGGCGATGCGCGCATCGCCGTTCTGGAAGCGGCGGCCGAGGCGCATCTGGCGTCGGGCATTGCGCATGTCGCCGGGGATTACATGGGCGAGCACTGGCTCGCGACCTTCGCGCTGCTCGCGCTCGAAGCGTGAGCGAACTCAACCGTCAGCGCGGCTGAAACGCGATCACGCTCATTCCGATCAGCGCGATTGCCGCGCCGGTCACGTCCCACGCGGTCGGCCGAATGCGGTCGATCGCCCATAGCCACAGGATCGCCGTGCCGATATAGACGCCGCCATACGCGGCATAGATGCGCCCGGAGGCGGCATCGTGCAGCGTAAGCAGCCAGGCGAACAGCGCGAGCGACAGCGCGCCCGGCACCACGAGCCACGGCGATCCGCCCGCCTTCAGCCATCGATACGGAAAATAGCAGCCCGCGATTTCCGCGAGCGCGGTCACGACATAGAGCGCGAAGGTTTTCATGGCGTGCATTATCGGCTGGGGCGCGAAGTTGCGTCGAGTTGCGTCGAGTTGCGTCGAGTTGCGTCGATTTACGTCCGGTTGCACCGTAGCGCCGCGCTGACGACAATGTCGCCTTTCCCTGCCAACGCCTGCTCCTTTGACCGATTCCCCGCACTCCTCACCCGCCGACGCGCTACCGGTGCACTGGCATCGGCGTGTGCTGAAGCTCGCGTTCCCGATCGTCCTCGCCAATCTCACACAGCCGATTCTCGGCGCAGTCGACACCGCCGTCGCCGGCCATCTCGACGGCCCGCAGTATCTCGGCGGCGTCGCGCTCGGCGGGCTCGTGTTCAGCTTCGTGTTCTGGGGCTTCGGCTTCCTGCGCATGGGCACGACGGGCCTCGTCGCGCAGGCGTTCGGCGCACGCGATGCCGCCGCCGTGCGGGCCAGCGTGATGCGCGCGCTGATGCTTGCACTCGCGATCGGGGCGGCGGTGCTCGCGCTGCAAGTGCCGATCATCCGATACGCGCTGCGGGTGCTCGGCGGCAGCGGCGCGGTGCAGGAGACCGCGAGCGCGTATTGCCACGCGCGCATCTGGGCCGCGCCGTTCGCGCTCGGCAATTACGCGGTGCTCGGCTATCTGCTCGGCTGCCAGCGCGTGCGGCTCGCGCTCGTCACACAGGTGTTCATCAACGCGGTGAATATCGTCGCGGTGCTGCTGTTCGTGTATCGCTTCGGCTGGGGAATCGCGGGCATCGGCGCGGCGACCGCGTTCGCGGATGTCGGCGGCTTCGCGCTCGGTGCGGCGATTCTCTGGCGCTTGCGTGACCGCGGCCTGCCGCCCATCGCGCTTGCCACGCTATTCGATCTCCGCGCGATCCACCGCCTCGTCGCGATCAATCGCGACATCTTCGTGCGCACGCTCTGCCTGCTCGGTTCCTATGGCTGGTTCGCGCACATGGGCGCGCGTCAGGGCGATGCCGTCCTCGCAGCGAACGCGCTCCTGCTCAACTTTCAGACCTTCATGGCCTTTGGGCTCGATGGTTTCGCGCATGCGGCGGAAGCGCTCGTCGGTGCGGCGACGGGCGCGCGTGACCGGCACGCGTTCCGCCAGGCCGTCAGGGTGACGATGCTGTGGTCGGCCATCGGCGCGGCGGGGTTTTCCATCGTCTACTGGATCAGCGGGGAATGGATCATCGCGCGGCTGACGGATCAGGCCGTCGTGCGCGAGGCGGCAATGCGCTATCTGCCGTGGGCCGCGATTCTGCCGCTCACATCCGTTGCGGGATTTCAGCTCGACGGCGTGTTTATCGGGGCGACGCGCACGCGCGAACTGATGAAGGCGATGGCCGTCTCGCTTGCGGTGTATCTGCTCGCCGCGTGGACGCTCGCCGGTCCGCTCGGCAATCACGGGCTATGGCTCGCGCTCACCGCATTCATGGTGGCGCGAGGCGTCACACTGTGGGTGCAGTTGCCGTCGATCGAGCGGGCGTCATGCGGAGGCGGACGGGCGTGACTATTCCGCTCTGGACGGCGACGCGGCGAGCCCTTCCAATAACGCCTTATGAAACGCCTGCGGATCCTGCATCTGCGGCGCGTGACCCAGTTCCGGAAACTCGACGAGCCGCGCCCCTTCGATGCGCTCCTTCGCCAGCTTCGCGAGTTCCGGATAGCGGCCGAGCGTCGCGCGAATCTCCGGCGGCGCGAGGTCCTTGCCGATCGCGGTCGTGTCCTTGTCGCCGATTAAGAGTAACGTCGGCACGCGCAACTGCTCGAACTCATACACCACGGGCTGCGTATAGATCATGTCGTAGAGCAGCGCCGAATTCCACGCGACGATACTCTTGCCCGGCCCGCGATACATCCCCGCGAGCATCTGCACCCAAGGCTCGTAGTCGTCGCGCCAGTGGCCCGCGTAGTACGTGTTCATCTCGTATCGGCGGATACCGTCGGCGCTGGTCTTCAATTCGCGCGCATACCAGTCGTCGATTGAAATCGACGGCACGCCCTTCGCCTTCCAGTCCTCGAGCCCGATCGGATTGACGAGCACCAGTTGCTCCGTCTCGCGCGGATACATCAGCGCATAGCGCACCGCGATCATCCCGCCCGTCGAATGCGCGATGAGCGCCGGACGGCTCACGCCGAGCGCCGCGAGCAGCGCATGCGTGTTGCGCGCGAGTTGCTGGAAGCTGTATTGATAACGCTCCGGCTTGGTGGACTTGCAGAAGCCAATCTGATCCGGCGCGATCACGCGATAACCGGCATCGCTCAAAGTATCGATGGTCTGCTTCCACGTCGCCGCGCAGAAGTTCTTGCCGTGCAGCAGCACGGCGGTGCGCCCGTTCGGATGCGGAGGATGCACGTCCATATACGCCATCCGCACGACCTGACGCTGCGACGTGAACGCGAATCGCGCGACCGGGTACGGATAGTCGAAGCCTTGCAGTTCGGGACCATACGCGGGACCGTCGTTGCTGGCGGGCGCTTGCGCCGTATCGTCAGCGGACGCACACGGGGCGACCGTCAGCGCGATGCACGAGGCTATCGAAAGCAGGATCGATCGAATCAAACGAGGCTTCATGGGCGTTTTTTCGGGATGATGGAGGCCCCAGCGATTCTAGCTCGCAGCCGCCGCTTGCGTTTCGATGCCGTCGCGCAGCCTTTATACTGTGCCGCCTCGCTGGCCGCGTGTCGAATGCAGCGCACCGGCGAGTTATCAGCAATGTATCAAGCGTCGCATTCAGTTCGGACTTTCAAGCATGCAAGCAAGCATCAAGGCGCTCGTCGCCGCCCTTCTCGGCGCCGCGTGCATCAGCGCGTTCGCGAGCGACTGCCCGCAGTTCAGCCCGGGCGGCCTCGCGCCGGTCGTCACCAATTCGAAGATGCGCGTGTCGGCGCAGGAAGTCTGCTACTCCGACTTCGCGCTCCTTCATTCGGGCATCACGCACGGGCCGCTGTGGTCGGCGGAACATCTGACGGCGAGGAGCGTGGATGACGCCAAAGACAACACGCGCACCAACCGCTTTTTCGTCGACAAGCGGCTGCCGCCCGGCGACAGCGCCCAACTCGACGACTACAAGCGCAGCGGCTACGATCGCGGCCACATGAGTCCCGCAGGCGATCGCGCGACGAAGAAAGGCATGGCTGAATCGTTCTCGCTGGCGAACATCGTGCCGCAGGACCCATCGAACAACCGGAGCATCTGGTCGCGGATTGAGGAAGCCGTGCGCCGCCTCACGGAAGAATCGGGCGAGGCGTACGTCGTGACCGGGCCGCTGTTTTCGGGCCGGCAATTGCAGACGATCGGCGAATCGCGCGTGCTCGTGCCGACTCAGCTGTACAAGGTGGTGTATCTGCCGAAAAGGCAGATCGCGTTCGCAGTCGTCGTCGAGAACACGCCGACCAAAACCTATACGATGAAAACCGTGCGCGAACTCGAAGCGATGAGCGGTCTCGCGTTCCCCGGCATCCCCGATGCACTGAAAGATAAACGAATTGGAGGACTAAGAGGTGTTTAAGCCATTTGCCAACGATACCGACGCGATGAACATCGCGGGCGACGCCATCAACATCGTCAACGGCACGACGCGCGTGACCGTCAGCGGCGATTTGACTATCGCGCGGGACAAGGCGGGGCTGGCCGCCGCGAAGGCGCTTCACGAGGCGCTGGGTGCGATCGTCGCGGCGCTCGAGAGCGCGTCGGATCTGCCCGCGAAGCTCGCCGACGAGCCGCCCGCGCCGACCGGAACGGCGGACAATCCGTTCATCTGACGTGATCGACCTCCGTGTCAGCCCGAGTCCGCTCGGGCCCATTCTCTACCGCGCGGAGGACGAGCATCTGACCGGGCTGTTCTTCGTCGGACAGAAGCATTTTCCGAAGGGCATCCCGCAAGCGATGCCTGACGCGGACCGCCCTGCCCCTCGCGTGATCGCTCAGGCGCAGGAAGAGATCGCCGAATACTTCGCGGGCGAGCGCCGGGCGTTCTCGGTGCCGTTCCGGCTGCACGGGACCGTATTCCAGCAACAAGTGTGGGAATTGTTGAGCCGCATTCCTTTCGGCGATGCCTGGACCTATGGCGATCTTGCGCGCCGGCTGGGCTTGCCGTCGGGCGCATCGCGGGCCGTTGGCGGCGCAAACGGGCGCAATCCGGTGGCGATCATCGTGCCGTGTCATCGCGTGATCGGCGGCGACGGCGAGCTGACGGGTTACGCGGGCGGCGTCGATCGCAAGCGTTCGCTGCTCACGCTCGAAGGTGGACCGGGCCGCGAACAGCTTCTTCTCTTTTGAACACGTAAAAAAAGCTCGCGGACCTTGCGGTCCGCGAGCTTTTTATCTTGCGCCGTCGATGCGGCTTATTGCGTCAGCACGATTTCCACGCGACGGTTTTCTGCGCGGCCGTCGCTCGTCGCATTCGATGCGACCGGGCGCGACTTGCCGTAGCCCTTCGCCGCAAACACCTGCGACTGGAGGCCGTGGCTCTGCAGATATCCGAGCACGGACTGCGCGCGGTGTTCCGACAACGCGACGTTGTACGCATCGGAGCCGACAGCGTCGGTGAAGCCCTGGACCGTGACCGAGGAGAAAGTCACGTCGCGGCCATCGGCAATGACCTTGTCGAGAATGCGCTTGGCCTTCGGCGTCAGTTGAGCGCTATCGAACGCGAAGTTCGTCTTCCCGTCGAACGTGACCTTGCGTGAGGATGCGGCGACGGGCGCAGCGGCGACTGCAACAACTGTCTGCGGCCTGGATTCAGCAACCCGAGCCGGCGCGCCGCAGGTGAAGATGACCGAGCGCGCATCGCCCGGAGCCTGCGTGCCTTCGACGTTTTGCAACACCGTGTACGGCTGGTCGCCGCAAGCCTGCATACAGGCGCTGCCGTTTTCGAAAAGGCCATAGCATTCGGCGCGGAAAGCACACTGCCCGCTCGACGTCTTCATCTCCTGAGTATTAAAAGTAGGCCCGGAATTGGACGCGCAACCGGAAAGCACGGCAGCGACTGCAAGTACAGCGGCCACGATTTTATTGAAGGTCTCGGATTTAGTCAGATAGGACAACGAGCCTGGGATGACGCGCGCTTTACATTGAGAACGATGCCTTGCGTTACCCGCCGCGGTTGCGAGGCGGGCCATTCCAAAGCCGGGCGATTCTAGCAAGGGCGAATAGGCCAATCGCAGCAGACAAACCCAATTTTTCGAACTATTTCTAACGTCGACAATTCGCGTCATGCCCTGACGGAGAACTGCCGAATTCGCGACCGGAAATGTCAAAGCGATTTACGGCGCCGCGTATCCGCTTGAGAAAACTGCGAAGACTCATCTAGTTTCAGCGATTCATGCGGCGAGAAAATGCGCGAATCCGACGGCGGGGGCGACATGCGAGAGAAAATCGCCCGGTCGGCCTGAAAGCGGAACGGAGCGGCCGACAGCATATGAGGGTCGATCGACGGCTCCGCCGCTTGCGACGAAACCGGCGAGAACAACAACGAAGAAGCGAGACAGGCGGCGAGCGCGACAGCGCCCAAGATTGGATGCGAACGGTGCATGGCTTAGAAGGCAATGACTGGCGCGGCGCGCCGGGACAGACGCCGGAAACATACGGCGTCCAGGAGAAGCAACGCCCGCTATTTCAGCAGCGCGGCCATCCGCCGCCCATGAGAAACATCTCAAAGTGGTCTGTATGGGACGAACCGCAATATTGCGCGACTGCGGGCGCGATTCATGCGGCGCATTCAGACCACGGGTCATCGTGGCGTCGCCTCTCGCCGGTGCCGTCCGCGCCGGAACGCACGCACGAAAAGGCTTTGCGACGAGCGAATTCGCGCATTTACGGCGACAGCTTGACTCTCGTCAGCGATAATTCGCCATCTTGAAAAGGCGGTTCGCCGAGTAAAAACGAAATTCCCATGAGCGAAGACAACATTCTCCCGCCTGATCCATCGCCGCAGCCGACCGCCAGCGACGGCAATGTCACGACGGGTGTCCCGGGCCTGGACCACATTCTCGGCGGCGGCCTGGTCGAAGGCGGGCTCTATCTGATCGAAGGCATGGCCGGCGCGGGCAAGACGATCCTCTCGTCGCAAATCGGCTTCCATCGCGTCAAGAACGGCGACAGGGTGTTGTACATCACGCTCATCGCCGAGTCGCACACGAAGCTGCTGTCGCATCTGCGCGGACTGTCGTTCTACGACGCCGACGCCATCTCGGACCGCATGCTGTTCGTGAGCGGTTATCACGAACTGATGCGCGACGGTCTCTCCGGATTTCTTTCGCTGATCGCCGCGACGATCAAGACGGGCCGTCCGCGCTTCATGGTCATCGACGGTTTTCGCAGCGCGCGCGAGTTCAGTTCCACGGAGCTGGAGCTTTCGCAGTTCATCCACGAGTTGTCGGCGTTCGTGAGCGCGGCGCGGTGCACGACGCTGGTCCTCGCGCCGCTCTCGGGCAACGAGCCGCATCCGGAGCACACGCTGGTCGACGGGCTCATCGAGCTGAACCGCTTCAACAACGGGATGCGACGCGCGCGCGAAATCGAAGTCCATAAGCTGCGCGCCCGCGATCATCTGCTCGGGAAGCATTTTTTCAACATCACGGGGAACGGGCTTGTCGCGTTTCCGCGGCTGGAAGCCACGGCCGAACGGGCGGGCGCGCCGTGCCACCTCGAGGGCAGGCTCGATTTCGCGCTCCCGACCTTCGACCGCATGTTCGGCGGCGGCGTGATGCGCGGCTCCACGACCACGCTCGTCGGCCCATCGGGTGTCGGCAAGACGCTGCTCGCGCTCAAGTATCTGCAGGCGGGCACCGATCGCGGCGAACGCTGTGTCTACTTCGGCATCTACGAGTCCCCGGAGCGGCTACTCGCGAAGGCGCTCGGGGTCGGCATCGACCTGAAAGATGCCGTGAAGGACGGGCGGCTCGCGATCCACTGGCATTCCGCGGTGGAACTCGCCATCGACGAGCTCGCCGCCGAGCTGATCGCCGTCGTCACGCGCACGAACGCGTCGCGGCTCGTGGTGGACGGCATCGACGGCTTCCTGCAGTCGGCGAACCGCAGCGAGCGTTTTGGCCTCTTCATCAATGCGCTGACGCAGCGTCTTCGAAATATCGGCGTGACGACGGTGCTGACCGAGGAACTGCCGCTTTACAACGAATTCGGCGCGCCTGCGACGCTGCGCGCCTCCGCGATGACCGAGAACATCGTGCTCATGCGCTACGTGGAACTCAATTCGGCGCTCCATCGCATGGTAACGATCGTGAAGCAGCGCGAAGGCCCGCACGATACGGGGATCCGCCGGCTCACGATCGACTCGGACGGGCTGCATATCATCGAAGGGTTCATCGGGCCGACGGGCATCCTGTCCGGCCATCCGTCGCTCTCGCCCGCGATCTCCGTGTCGGACCCCGGCGCGCGCGCATGAAAAAGATCCTCGTCGTCGACGACGAATTCGACATCCTGACCACGTGGCGGCTCGTGCTCGAAATGGAGGGCTACGAGGTGATGACCGCATTCAACGGACGCGTCGCGCTCGAGGCCGCCAACATGAGCGCGCCCGATCTCGTCATCACCGACTGGATGATGCCGCACAAGGACGGCGTCGAGCTGATCCGTGATCTGGCCGCGAGCGAAACGCTGAGCAAGGTGCCGGTGATCCTGATGAGCGCCGCCGCGCACGCGCCCGCGGTCGATCACCCGCACACGCAGTTTCGCCGCAAGCCGTTTTCGATTGACGAGCTTCTCGCGCTGGTGAACCATCTGATCGGCCCGGCGTGAAGCGTGAATCATGCGCCGGGCACGAAGCATGCTCTATCGTCCGTTCCGGCGCTGCCGGTTGAATCGAAGCAGTATCGACGCAGTTCGAGGCAATTTCAACGCAAACCGCATCAACCAGAATGGGAGGCACCATGGTGCAAGATCAAGTGGAAGGCACGGCGCAAAACGTGGTCGGCAAGGTGCAGGACGCGGTCGGCGCGCTGACGGGCGATGCCGGCACGCAGGTGGAGGGCAAGGCGCGGCAGGCGTTGGGCTCGCTGCAGCAGACCTACGGCCAGACGATCGACAACGTGCGTTCGGCCGTCTCCGATCAGCCGATCAACGGCGTGCTGATTGCGGCTGCCGTCGGCTTCCTGCTCGGCGCGTTGTGGAATCGCGATCGCTGATCGTGCGATGCGCCGCCCGTCGGCGCATGCAGTCGAAAATGCAAAGCCGGCGCCCTCGTGCGCCGGCTTTGTCGTTTCTGCGCGTCTTGCGCGTGCGCCTAGGGTTCTTCGCTAGACGGCGAGCACATTCGACAAGGTGCCGATCCCTGCAATCGATACATCCACGCGCGCCCCGTCCTTGATCGAGCCGACGCCGACCGACGTGCCGCACGCGATGACATCGCCGGGAACGAGCGTCATGTCGTGCGAAATGAGGCTGACCTGCTCGGCGGGCGAGAAGATCATGTCGTCGAGCGGATAGTTCTGCCGTTCGACGCCATCGACGGTCGTCGTGAGCGTCGCGCTGCGCCAGTCGAAACCGCGCACGATCGCCGGCCCGAGGCACGTAAAGGTATCGAAGCCCTTCGAGCGGCACCACTGCGCGAAATTCGGATCTTCCTGCAGCAGTTCGATCGCGGTGACATCGTTCACACAGGTATAGCCGAAGATTGCGTCTTCTGCCTCTTCCACCGACGCGCCCGACACCGTCTTGCCGATCACGATGCCAAGCTCGCCCTCATACGCGATCTTGCCGTGATAGCTGCGCGGACGCCTGATCGCCTCGCTCGGCCCGATGACCGACATCGGCGGCTTGATGAGAAAGAGCGGATGCTGCGGCGGCGCCTTGTCGAGTTTCTGCGACAGCGCGTAATAGTTGTTCCACAGCGCGACGATCTTGCTCGGCTCGCACGGCGCGAGCAGCGTGAGATCGTCGGCGGCGAAGCTGATGTCGGTCGGGCGCGGTCGATCGAAAAGCGCGCCGTCGTGCTGCACGACGCGTCCCGAATGCGGATCGAGCGTGCCGAAGCCGATGCGTCCGTCGCCGTCGCGAAAGCGTATCCAGGTGGTCACTGATGCATCCTTTGTTGTGTGAGGGAGCGCGGGCCGCGCTCCCTCGTTTCACCTCAGATCAAACCCGCTCCGCGCGCCCACTTATATTTGGCGCCGAGCACCGCAACCGGCAATTCGGTCGAATACGCATACGCCGGTACGCCGTGCTCGTAAAGATACTCGGCGGCTTCCTCGACCTGCACGTCGCCGGCGAGCGACGCGACGATCGGCTTCTCGATGCCGAGCGCCTTCATCTCCTCCTTCACTTCGATCACGAGCTTCGCGAAGACCATCGGCGGCGTGATGATCGTATGCCAGTAGCCAAGGATGATCGAATGGATGCGGTCGTCCTGAAGCCCGAGCTTGATCGTGTTCTTGTACGTGCTCGGCGGCTCGCCGCCGGTGATGTCCACCGGATTGCCCGCCGCGCCGAACGGCGGGATGAACTTGCGAAACGCGGCGTCGAGATCGTCGGGCATCGTCATCAAGGACAGATTGTTGTCGACGCACGCATCCGACAGCAGCACGCCCGACCCGCCCGCGCCCGTGATGATGACGACGTTCTCGCCCTTGGGCGTCGGCAGCTTCGGAATGCCGCGTGCGAACTCGAGCAGATCGCGCAGCGAGCGGGCGCGGATCACGCCGCATTGCTGGAACACGTCCTCGTAAATCTTGTCGTTGCCGGCGAGCGCGCCGGTGTGCGAACTGGCCGCGCGTGCGCCGAGACTCGTGCGCCCCGCCTTCAGCACGACGACCGGCTTCTTCTTCGATACGCGCTTCGCCGCTTCCGCGAACGCGCGCCCATCCTTCAGGTCCTCGCAGTGCTGCGCGATGATCTCGGTGTTGTCGTCCTGCTCGAAGAACGTGAGCAGATCGTCCTCGTCGATATCGCTCTTGTTGCCGAGGCCGACGATCGCCGACACGCCCATCTTCGCCGAGCGCGAGAAGCCGATGATCGCCATGCCGATCCCGCCCGACTGCGACGACAGCGCCGCCTTGCCCTTCACGTCGTATGGCGTGCAGAACGTCGCGCAGAGGTTCTTCGGCGTGTAGTAGAAGCCGTAGATGTTCGGCCCCATCATGCGGATGTCGTACTGGCGCGCGATCTTCACGATCTCTTCCTGGCCTTCGTGATTGCCCGTCTCCGCGAATCCCGACGGAATCAGCACCGCACCCGGAATCTTCTTCTCGCCCACTTCGACCAGCGCCTGCGCGACGAACTTCGCCGGAATCGCGAACACGGCGACATCAATCACGCCGGGCACGTCCTTCACGCTCCTGTACGCCTTGCGGCCCATGATCTCGTCGGCCTTCGGGTGGATCGGATAGATCGTCCCCTGATAGCCGCCGTTGATGAGATTCTTCATCACCGAATTGCCGATCTTGCCGTCCTCGTTCGACGCGCCGATCACCGCGACCGCGTCCGGCTTCATGATGCGGTTCATCTGCGTGACGATCTGCTCCTGCGTCGGACGATAGCGCGGCGCGGCCGGCTGGAAGTCCATCACGATCCGCACGTCCGCCGCCACCGCGCCGCCCGGGCTCGCGAAGACCGGGTTCAGGTCCATCTCGGAGATTTGTGGGAAGTCGTCGACGAGGCGCGACACGCGCTCGACCAGCGTGACGAGCGCCTCGCGATCCACGGGCTGCGCGCCGCGCACGCCGCGCAGGACTTCGGCGGCCTGGATGCCGTCGAGCATCGACGCGGCTTCTTCACGCGTCACCGGCGCGAGGCGGAAGGTCACGTCCTTCAGCACTTCGACCAGCACGCCGCCGAGACCGAACGCGATCAGCTTGCCGAACGACGGGTCCGTCACCGCGCCGATGATCACTTCCTGGCCCGCGCCGACCATCTGCTGCACCTGCACGCCGATGATCGTCGCGTTCGCATCGTACTTCTTCGCGTTCTCGATAATGGACGCGTAGCCGGCGCGGACATCGGCCTCGTTCTTCACGCCGACGAGCACGCCGCCCGCTTCCGTCTTGTGCAGGATTTCCGGCGACACGATCTTCAGCACCACCGGAAAGCCGATGAACGACGCGAGCTTCGCCGCATCGTCCGCGCTGGTCGCGACGCCTTCCTGCGGCACGGAAATGCCGTAGGCATCGCAGACGAGCTTGCCTTCCGGCGCGGTCAGCGAGGTGCGGCCCTCCGCCTTCACGCGATCGAAAATCTCGGCGACGCGGCGTTTCGCATCGCTTGCATGCAGCGGCACGACGTTGGTGGCATGCGTGGATTCGTTGCGCGCTTCGCTGCGTTCCTGGACAACGGTGCTGTTCATTTGAAATGTCTCCGTGTGTAGGGGCGTGCCGGTTCGCGCCGCCCCTCGACCGGAGGCGGCGGCGTCACAACATCGAATGAGGCGTGGGTCAGATCGCGCCGAGGCTTCTCAGCGTGGCGATCTGGTCGGGCGAGTAGCCGAGTTCGGACATGACTTCCTCGGTGTGCTCGCCGAGCAGCGGCGAGCGGACGACTTCGGTCGGGCTGTCCGACAGCTTGATCGGATTACCGACCGTCAGGTACTTGCCGCGCACCGGATGATCGACTTCGACGACCGTGCCCGTCTTTCGCAGCGACGGCTCCTCGGCGATTTCCTTCATCGAGAGGATCGGGCCGCACGGGATGTCGTGCTTGTTCAGGATTTCCATCGCCTGGAACTTGGTCTTCGTCATCGTCCAGCGTTCGATCTCGGCGAAGATGTCCTTCAGATGCGGCAGGCGCGCGTTCGGCGTCTTGTAGTCGGGATGGTCGATCCATTCCTCCCTGCCGATCACCTTGCAGATTTCGCCCCACACCGGCGCCTGCGTGATGAAGTAGATGTACGCGTTCGGATCGGTTTCCCAGCCCTTGCACTTGAGAATCCAGCCCGGCTGACCGCCGCCGGATGCGTTGCCCGCACGCGGCACCGCTTCGCCGAAGGTGCCGTTCGGGAACTGCGGATACTCCTTCATCACGCCGGTGCGCTCGAGCCGCTGCTGGTCGCGCAGCTTCACGCGGCAGAGGTTGAGCACGCCGTCCTGCATCGCCGCGAGCACTTTCTGGCCGCGCCCCGTCTGGTTGCGCTGATACAGCGCCGTGACGATGCCGAGCGCGAGATGCAAGCCGGTGCCCGAATCGCCGATCTGCGCGCCGGTGACGACGGGCGGGCCGTCGTCGAAACCCGTGGTCGATGCCGCGCCGCCCGCGCATTGCGCGACGTTCTCATAGACCTTGCAGTCTTCGTACGGCCCCGGCCCGAAGCCCTTGACGGACGCGACGATCATCCGCGGATTCAACTCCTGGATACGCTCCCACGTGAAGCCCATGCGATCGAGCGCGCCCGGCGCGAAGTTCTCGACGAGCACGTCGCACTTCTTGACGAGCGTTTCGAGCACCTTCTTGCCCTCGGGGTTCTTCGTGTCGATCGTGATCGACCGCTTGTTGTGGTTGAGCATCGTGAAGTAGAGGCTGTCGGCGTCGGGGATATCGCGCAGTTGTTCCCGCGTGATGTCGCCCGCGCCCGCGCGCTCCACCTTGATCACGTCAGCCCCGAACCACGCGAGCAACTGCGTGCAGGTCGGGCCCGACTGGACGTGCGTGAAGTCGAGAATGCGCACGCCGTCCAGCGCCTTGCCAGAAGTGTTTACCGTCATGGCTGTCTCCAGTCTCTCTTGCGACGTTTATAGGTTCTACGTTTATTTGTACATCGTCTGCGCCATCGTGCCGGGGGCATACACGGTCGGATCGACCCAGATGTTGATGACCGCGCTCTTGCCCGTTCTGGCGATCGACTCGCGCGCCCGCTGCAACGCACCCGCGATCTTCGACGCTTCGTACACTTCCTCGCCGTAGCCGCCGAGCATTTCCGCGAAGCGTCCGTACGGCACGTCCGACAGCAGGTTGCCGACGTTGCCGCGCTCCTGCCCGTACTTGGCGAGCTGACCGTAGCGGATCTGGTTCATCGCCGAGTTGTTGCCGATGACCGCGATATACGGCACGCCGAAACGATTGGCCGTTTCCATGTCGAACGAGGTCATCGAGAAAGCGCCGTCGCCGTAGTAGCAGAGTACTTCTTTCTCGGGATTGGCGAGGCCCGCCGCGATCGCGAAGCCGGTGCCGACGCCGAGCGAGCCGAGCGCGCCGGGGTCCATCCACTGGCCGGGGCGGCGCGGACGCACGGCTTGCGCGGAGATCGTGACGACGTCGCCGCCATCGCCGATATAGATCGTGTCGTCGCTCAGGAACTGGTTGATTTCATGCGCGACGCGGTACGGATGGATCGGGCTCGAGTCGGACGTGAAGAGCGGCATCAGCTTGGCGGTCGCGGTTTCTTCCGCCGCCGCGAGTTCGCGCATCCAGGCCTGGCGCGACTGGCGCTTGTCGTTCTTGAGACGCCCGCTCGCCGCCTGCAGCGCCGCGCCGAGGATCGCGCCCGGATCGCCGACCAGGCCGAGGTCAATATCGCGGTTCTTGCCGACCGTGCGGTAATCCATGTCGATCTGCACCAGCTTCAGATCCTTGCTGATGCGCTTGCCGTAACCCATGCGGAAATCGAACGGCGTGCCGACGATCACGATCAGGTCCGCCTTCGCAAAAGCCTGCGAGCGCGTCCGGTCGAAGTGATGCGGGTCGCCCGGCGGCAGCAAGCCGCGGCTCGCGCCGTTGAAATAGCCGGGAATGTCGAGGCCGCGCAGCAGCGCGATGGCTTCCTCGTGACCGCGCGCCGTCCACACTTGCTGGCCGTACAGAATCGCCGGGCGCTCGGAGTTGACGAGCAGATCGGCGAGTTTTTCGATGTCCTGCGGATCGCCGACCGATTTCGTCGATGCGCGATAGCGCCCCGGCTGCGGGATCACGGCCTTGGTGACGTCGATTTCACGGTCGAGCACGTCGCGCGGAATCTCCAGATACGCCGGGCCGGGCGCGCCGTTGAACGCTTCGCGGGCGGCCATCGAGATCATGTCGGCGACGCGCTCGGTGCTCGGCACGGTCGCGGCGAACTTGGTGATCGGCGCCATCATGTCGACGTGCGGCAGATCCTGCAGCGAACCCATCTTGTGTTGCGTGAGCGCGCCCTGCCCGCCGATATGGATGATCGGGCTTTCCGAGCGGAACGCCGTCGCGACGCCCGTCACCGCGTTCGTGCAGCCGGGACCGGCCGTCGTGACGACGCAGCCGAGCTTGCCGGTCTGACGCGCATAGCCATCGGCGGCGTGGGCGGCGACCTGCTCGTGACGCACGTCGATGATGCGGATGCCTTCATCGACGCAGCCGTCGTAGATATCGATGATGTGGCCGCCGCACAGCGTGAAGATCGTATCGACGCCTTCGTTCTTGAGCGCTCGCGCGACCAGGTGGCCGCCCGAAACGACGCCCGCGCCGCGAGTCTTTTGCTTGAGCGTGTCTTCGGCGGTGGTGGTGGCCGGAGCGACTTCGGGACGGCTGCTGACGACTTCGGACATTGTTGTCTCCTCCTCGATGGGGGTTGTGTGCGATCACGAGGCGTCGCGCTGCCGCCCGGTGTCTGTGATATACAATATTCCACACACAGTATTAGTTCAAGCGTCCGGCAGGGGCAAAAACCCTGTGATGCGTTGCATCAATGGCTTTCTGCCCTGAGCGAGTGCGCTCCGGGCTGTTTTAAACGCTGCGGTGCAGCATCCAAACCTACCGTTGAAGTCGTTTTGACGCGTCGTGAAATGTGATATATCACATACCAGCGCGAACGCCCCGCAGTTCTCTCGCGCCACAGCCATCACAAAAGGAGACGCAATGAACATCCACGAATATCAGGCGAAGGCGCTGCTGCGAAAGTACGGCGTTGCGGTCCCGCAGGGCCGCGTCGCCTTCGATGCGCAAGAGGCCGCCGACGCCGCAAGCGCGCTTGTCGGCCCGGTCTGGGTCGTTAAATCGCAGATTCACGCGGGAGGCCGCGGCGCCGGGCGCTTCTCGAACGATCCCGATGGCAAGGGCGGCGTGCGCGTCGTGACATCGGTCGATGACGTGCGCGAGAACGCCCGCAAGATGCTGTCGTCGGTGCTCGTCACGAAACAGACGGGGCCGGCGGGCAAGGAAGTGAAGCGCCTCTATATCGAAGAAGGCTGCGACATCGCACGCGAGCTGTATCTGGGCATGCTGGTCGATCGCGCCAGTTCGCGCATCACGATCATGGCGTCGACGGAAGGCGGGATGGAGATCGAGGAAGTGGCGCATCGTACGCCGGAGAAGATACTCAAGGTAGCGATCGATCCGGCGACGGGCCTCCAGCCGTTTCACACGCGGCAGATCGTGTTCGGGCTTGGGCTGTCCGGCAAGCAGGTCGGGGCGGCGTCGAAGTTCATCGCGGCGCTGTATCAGGCGTTCGTCGATCTGGATGCGTCGGTCGTCGAAGTCAATCCGCTCGTCGTGACCGGCTCGGGCGATGTCATCGCGCTCGACGCCAAGCTGAATTTCGACGACAACGCGCTGTACCGGCACCCGGATATCGAAGCCTTGCGCGACGAGGACGAGGAAGACCCGGCGGAAATCGAAGCCGCGAAACACGGGCTGAATTACGTGAAGCTCGACGGCAACATCGGCTGCATGGTGAACGGCGCGGGCCTCGCGATGGCGACGATGGACATCATCAAGCTCTACGGCGGCGAGCCGGCCAACTTCCTGGACGTCGGCGGCGGCGCGACGCAGGAGCGCGTCGCGACGGCGTTCAAGCTAATCCTGCGCGATCCGAAAGTGCGCGGAATTCTCGTCAACATTTTCGGCGGCATCATGCGGTGCGACGTCATCGCGCAAGGCGTCGTGGCGGCGGCGCGGGAAATCGATCTGCACGTGCCGCTCGTCGTGCGTCTCGCGGGCACCAACGTCGACGCGGGCCGCGAAATTCTCCGCACATCGGGTCTCGCGATCATTCCCGCCGAAAATCTCGCCGATGCCGCCGACAAGATCGTTTCCGCCGTTGCCGTGGGAGAGTCCAAATGAGCGTTCTCATCAATAAAGATACGAAGGTGATCTGCCAGGGCTTCACCGGCGCGCAGGGCACGTTCCATTCGGAGCAGGCGATTGCCTACGGTACGCGCATGGTCGGCGGCGTCACGCCGGGCAAGGGCGGCACGTCGCATCTCGACCTTCCCGTGTTCGACACAGTGGCGGACGCCGTCGCCCGGACCGGCGCGGACGCGTCCGTAATCTACGTGCCGCCGCCCTTCGCCGCCGATGCGATCCTCGAAGCGATCGACGCGGAAGTGCCGTTCATCGTCTGCATCACGGAAGGCATACCGGTGCTCGACATGCTGCGCGTGAAGCGCGCGCTCGCCGGATCGAAGAGCCGTCTCGTCGGGCCGAACTGCCCGGGAGTCATCACGCCGGGGCAATGCAAGATCGGCATCATGCCGGGGCATATCCATCAGCCGGGGAAGATCGGCGTCGTATCGCGGTCGGGCACGCTCACTTACGAGGCGGTGGCGCAGACGACGGCCGCCGGGCTCGGGCAAACGACGTGTATCGGCATTGGCGGCGATCCGGTGAACGGCACGAACTTCATCGATTGCCTCGAGCTGTTCCTTGCGGACGACGCGACCGAGGGCATCATCATGATCGGTGAAATTGGCGGATCGGCGGAAGAAGAAGCCGCGCAGTTCCTGAAGGATGCGAAGACGAAGAAGCCGGTCGTCGGGTTCATCGCCGGGACGAGCGCGCCGCCGGGACGGCGCATGGGTCACGCGGGCGCGATCATTTCGGGCGGATCGGGGACGGCAAGCGCAAAGATCGACGCGATGCGGGCAGCAGGCATCCATGTCGCCGATTCTCCCGCCACGCTCGGTGAAACGATGGTGCGTGCGCTGCGCTAAACCGCGGTCGCTACGTAAACAGAAAGGCCGCGCGGCAAACGCCGCGCGGCCTTTCTGATTGATACCGCCGACTTCGATACCGCCGACTCCGGCGCAGACTCAGTCCAGGAAATCGCAGTTCGCTTCGACGAACGCCGCCAGGTCGAGCGAATGCTGCCTGACGAGACGCTCGACGAGTTCGGTATCGCGCCTTTCCAGCGCCTCGATGATGCGCATGTGATCGACGATCGAGCGCGACGCGCGGTCGCTCTGCGAGATCGTCATCTTTCGAATGGCGCGCACGTGCACGAAGATGTTCTTGATCGTATCGAAGATGATCTGCGACTTCGACAGCCGCACGATCGCCTGATGAAACGCGATGTTCGCTTCCGAATACTCGTCGATGTGCTCGGCGGGCGTGGTGTCGCGGAAGTTGTCGAACATGTGCCGCAACTGGGCAATTTCCGCGTCCGTCGCGCGCTGCGTCGCGAGGCGCGCCGCCATGCTTTCGAGCGCCGCCCACATATGGATCATTTCGACGATCTCGCGCTTGGTCTTGCGCAAGATGTACACACCGCGACGCGGCACCGTGCGCAGAAAGCCTTCCTGCTCCAGCAGCGTCATGGCCTCGCGGATGGGCGTGCGGCTCACCCCGAGCGCCTCCGTCAGCTCTTTTTCATCCAGGCGGATCTCTTCACGCGAGCGGTAAATGTCCGCTTCCGCAATGGCCTGCCGCAGCTTCGCGTACGCCTGATCGCGCAGCGAAACCGTGGCGTTGATCGGCTCCAGCGAAAGCGTCAGTCCCCGAACTTCCGGCCGGTCTACGGATTGAGTATCAGATGGCATTGATGGCTTGATTTCCCATTTGCGGCCGGTCTGCGATAACACGCTTGCCCGAACCGCCGTTCCGATCGTCCGCCGCGAGACCGGCAAAGCGACCGTGATCCTGTGCGCGCTGCAACATGTCCTGCGGCACTGCCGACGCAATCACAAACGTAACGCCCACACCCACGGCCACCAGCGCGAATCCGACAACTACCAACAAGGCGATGCTCATTTAAAGGCTCCGGTTGATCACTCAAGAGCCTCCAGTATATGTTGCGTCGCAGCAGGACGCAACATATTTTGCATCTTGTATATCAGAAACAACGCTGGGGCCATCGAGTGCAGTTTATGCCGCTTTCTGCGTCTGCGGGAGTGGCAGCGCACGCGCCGTGCCCTGATTGACTGCTTCGCGCAGCTTGATCAATGCGAGGACGGCATCGATCATCGGCGTGTCGATCTTCACCAGCCGGCCTATTTCCTGAACGACCGTAATCAGCGGGTCGATTTCCATCGGACGGCCGGCTTCGCAGTCCATCAGCATCGAGGTCTTGTGAGCGCCGACCGCGCCCGCGCCGTTGATGCGCCGCTCCACGTCCACGCGGAAATTGACGCCGAGCTTGTCGCCGATGGCCTTGGCTTCGAGCATCATCGCCTTCGAAAGGGCGCGCGTGCCGGGATCGCTCGTCAGGACATCGAGCGTGGCGTGGGTCAGCGCGCTGATCGGATTGAAGCAGAGGTTGCCCCACAGCTTCAGCCAGATTTCGTCGCGGATGTTGTCGCGCATCGGCGCTTCCATGTCGGCGGCGACCATGATGTCGTGCAGCGCCTGCAGACGCGGCGTGATCTGCCCGCTCGGCTCGCCGATCGGAAACTTCTTGCCGTAGTGATGTTCGATGACGCCCGGCTCGGCAATCTCCGCGGCGGGCAGCAGCACGCAGCCGATCGCTCGTTCCGGCCCGAACACGCTCCACTGCCGGCCGCCGGGATCGATGCTTTGCAGCGTCGTGCCGGCCAGCTCGCCGCCGTGCTCGTGGAAGTACCAGTAGGGCAAGCCATTTACCGCCGTGACGATCGCCGTCTCGGGACCGAGCAGCGGCGGCATCAGATCGACCACGCCCGGCACCGAGTGCGCCTTCAACGCGATGATGACGAAATCCTGCGGGCCGAGTTCGGCGGGATTGTTCGTGCAGCGGACCCTGACCGTGTGCTCTTCCCCGTCGATCCGGAGACGCACGCCATTCGCCTGCATCGCCGCCAGATGCGGCCCGCGCGCCACGAAGCTGACATCGGCTCCGGCACGCGCAAGCTGTGCTCCCATGTAACCGCCGATGGCGCCGGCGCCGTACACGCAGATCTTCATGGTTCGTCTCCAGGAGTAAGTAGCTTTTAACCTTCTGATATACAAGATACTACATTCCAGGTGCACGCCAAACAAGGCAAATCGAGCGAGCGGAAACCCGCACGCCGCGCCTGCGGTGCGTCTGTGATCAGCATCGATCGGGAGGAACGGTCAGGCTTCGATCGCCTGGGGTGCGATAAGAGTATGCGTCGACGACGCGATGAAGTGCCACCATACGCTCGCCGCGCTGGCGCGTAACGCACGGCCGCGCCGCCGGACGAGCATGATGGTGCGCGACTCTTCCGGTGCGAGCGGGATGAAACGGACGCGATCGGGTTCACAGGCGGTGCGGGCGTGCATCGGCAGGACGCCGATGCCCAGCCCCGCTTCGGCCATTCGTGCGACGGCCGCCGGTTGCGCAAGCCGCTGACGGACCGCGCCGGTCACCGCGTATCGCGCCAGCGCGGCTTCGATGGCGGCAAGGCTGCCGGTGTCATCGTCGAGAAGAAGCAGTGGCATGCCGCGCAACTGCTGCCAGTCCACGCCCTCTGCCCCGGCCAGTCGATGCGACGCGCTCACGACAGCGGCAAGCCCGTCCGCAAAGAGCGGCTCGCTCGCGAGGTCGTCGAGATTGTCCGGCGCGATGACAACGCCGAGTTCCGCCTCGCCGGAACGCACGAGTTGAAGCACGGCGTTCTGGGGCCGGTCCATGAGCGCGACGGTGATATCTGGAAGACGCTCCCGGCAAGAAGCGAAGAGCGGCGGCAAGACGCTCGCTGTCAAACCGCAACTGCACGCGAGATTGACGACGCCCGGTTGGCCCGATCCCGGCGCACGCGGCCGCAGCGTGGCCTCCAGTTCCTCGACGAGCGGCGCGATGCGCGACAACAGCTTGCGTCCCGTATCGGTGAGCGTGACGTGGCGTGTCGTCCGGTCGAACAGCCGCAGCGCGATTTCATCTTCGAGTTCTCGAATGCCGCGGCTGACTGCCGATTGAGTAATGCCGAATTCATCGCCCACGCGCGTGAAACTGCGATAGCGCGCGAGCGTGATGAACAGTCGCAATTGATGCAGCGAGACGGAAGGCGCATGCGCGGAGCCGGGCGGACGGTCGCGCATGCCGTGCCTTCTTATTGAACCGACGTGTTGCGCGACGCTTCCGGCCAGCCTGCCTGGAACGATGCATTCACCGACGCATCGCCCGACGTTTCGGCGGCCGAGTTCTCGATCCAGCGTTTGCGCATCGGCGCGAGCACGAACTTGGCGCAGAGCCCCGCCGCGATCGACGTCACCGCCGCCGTGATGAACACCGCGTTCCACGAACCGAACGACGCCAGCACCGATGCCAGCGGCACCAGCATCGACGCCGTGCCTTTCGCTGTGTAGAGCGTGCCCGCGTTCGCAGCCGCGTACTTGCTGCCGAAGGTGTCCGCGCAGGTCGCCGGGAAAATCGAGAAAATCTCGCCCCAGCAGAGGAAGGTCATTGCCGCGAACAGCATGAAGAGATACGGGTTATGACCGAACTCCATCAGTCCGAGCAGCGCGACGCCTTCGCCGAGAAAGATGATGAACATCGTGTTCTCGCGGCCGATCTTGTCGGAGATGAAGCCGCATAGCGGGCGCGTGAAGCCGTTGCACAGATTGTCGATGGACAGCGTCATCGCGAGCAGCGGCAGCGTCACGCCGAGCACGTTGACGGGCATCTTCGCGAAGCCGTATTCCTTCGCGATCGGCCCGAACTGCGCCGTGGCGATCACGCCGCCCGCCGCGACGAACACGAACATCAGATACAGCACCCAGAAGAGCGGCGAGCGCACCATCTGTCCGGTGGTGTAATCGATCTTGGTCGACACGACGCGCTTCGCCGGCACCACGTTCACGGGCGGCTTCGGACGCACGAGCAGCAAGGCGAGGAAGAAGATGCACACGCCCTGGAAGATGCCGAAGAACATGAACGCATGTTCGTAGCCCGAGCTTTGAATCATGTTCGAGATCGGGATGACGGTCACCGCCGCGCCTGCGCCGAAGCCCGCTGCCGTGAGGCCCGCGGCGAGTCCCCGCTTGTCCGGGAACCACTTGAGCGCCGTGCCGACGCATGTGCCATACACGCAGCCCGCGCCGATACCCGCGATTACCGCCGCGATGTACAGATGTGCGAGACTCGTCGCGTGCGCGTCGATGACCCAGCCGATCGCGGCGCAGATCGAACCGCCGATCACGACCGGGCGCGGCCCGAATTTATCGACGAGCCAGCCCTCGACGGGCACGAGCCACGTCTCGGTGACGATGAAGATGGTGAAAGCCGTTTGAATCGCCGCTTGCCCCCAATGATGCTTGGCATCCATGGGTACGACGAAAAGGGTCCAGGCGTACTGCAGGTTCGCGACGAGGCCCATGCATGCAATGCCGATCGCTAGCTGAATCCACCTGTTGTGATGACGCCCGTGCGATTGCCCGGACACAACCGTGTCTGCGCTTGCCATGTCTGTCTCCGTTATCTGTAATCGGCGCTCGTACGGCGCCTGATGCACTGCGAGAACGCGGGCGCGGTGCGCCAGCGGGCGAGGCGGTCGGTCAGGGAAGATGTTCGGGACGCGCGGCGCGGGCGTGGCGGCGCACATCGAGAAGGGCGATGAAGTTGCACATCTGGCCAACATCCGCGTCAGGCGATCGAAGAATCATTTCGAGCGATTCCCAATAGAGTCCGGATGATTGATGCAGCCTTTACAGGCTTTCGTGTGCTGCAATTTCGCGACCGGCTTACAAATTCCAGAGGCGTGAAAGCATCGTGGGGGAGAAAAACGATTAGGGAAAGTTAAAAAAATTTATTGTATAAGTTAGCTATCGTGAATGGATGAGGGCCTGCCGTGCTGCGTAACGCCACCCTGCGTCAACTCAAAATTTTCGAAACGGTCGCGCGCCGGCTCAGCTTTTCCCGGGCTGCGGAGGAGCTTTATCTCACGCAGCCTGCGGTATCCACACAGGTGAAACAACTGGAGGAACATGCGGGCTTGCCGCTCTTCGAGCAGCTCGGCAAGAAAATCTACCTCACTCCAGCCGGGAACGAAATGCTCCATTACAGCAGGTCGATTCTCGAGCAATTCCGCGAAGCCGACGATGCGATGGCTCGTCTCAAAGGCATTTCGGGCGGCACGCTCAACGTTGCGGTGATCAGCGCGGGCGACTACTTCTTTCCTCGCTTGCTGGCGGCGTTCACCAGGCGCAATACCGATGTGCGGCTCAATCTGGCGGTACACAATCGCGAAGAATTGCTGCATCAGCTCACTGACAATCTCACTGATCTGGCCGTCATGGTTCGGCCGCCGCGCGATATGGATACGGTCAATGTATCGTTTGCGCCGCATCCGTATGTGATCGTCGCGCCGCCGGATCATCCGCTCGTCTGGCGCAAAAACATTCCGCTGGAAGCCCTGGCCGATGAGCCGTTCATCGTTCGTGAGCGCGGCTCGGATACCTGGAACTCAATGGAAGAAGGCTTTGCGGGGCGGCTTGCCAATCTCAATGTCGCGATGGAAATCACGAGCACGGAGACGATCAAGCAAGCCGTGATTGCGGGAATGGGTGTGAGTTTTTTATCGGCGCATACGATCAGCATGGAATTGCAGGTCGGCAAGCTCGCCGTGCTGGACATCGAGGGTTTTCCCGTGATGCTCAACTGGTTCGTCGTGCATCGGAACAATAAACGCTTGCCGCCCGTCGCACTTGCTTTCAAACAGTTTCTTGTCGAAGAAGGCGCGGCGCAGATCGAAGCCATTACGCAAATCGTCGCCAAGACGGGCACGCCCGACTTATAAGAGACGCGAATAGGAAGTAGAAGAAAGTTTAACTGTCCTCTATGGATCAGGTTGCCTATTCTCCATGCATGCCCCACGGCCATACAGGAGACGATCATGATCCATTCAACGCTTGGCGATGACCGCGAGATTCAGGCGCAAGTCTGCGCTTTCAATACCGCTTTCGAAGAACTCGACCTGATGTTCCGTTGGGATGCGCAAACCTATCGCTCGCTTGCATCGGCGGACAGCGACTATGGCAAGCTCGCGCAATACATCGGCACGCATTGCCCGCATCTGCTGACGGCTTACAGCGCGGAGTTTCTTTGCCAGGCAATCATCGAGCGGAAAAATTCGACGATCGAGGCTTGCCGGCAAAATACCGTGCAATACGAGGACAGCACACAGCGCGCGCGGCTTTGGCGTGCGCGGAACGAGGAAGGTCAGCGCGTGGGGGTCTGATTCAGTATCGCGCTGGCAAGGTCGCAAAAAAGGGGGCAGCGATTGCTGCCCCTTTTGTGCGTTTGCTTCTGGGTGTCAGCCGTCGCATGTTTGCGCTCGCAATTGAGTCCGCAAGACGCTCCAGTCGGATTGTGGCCTTTCACGACACATGCCGTGAGCGGCCACATCGTTCGTTCAGGACGTCAACGCCACCCACACCGCTTTTGGCTCGGTGAAGTTCTCGATGGCCACGTCGCCATGCTCGCGGCCAAAGCCCGAATCGCCGGAGCCGCCCCACGGCAGGCGCACGTCGGTGTAACCGTAGGTATTCACCCAGACGGTGCCCGCCCTCAGTTCCGCCGCCATGCGATGCACGCGCCCAATATCCGCGCTCCACACGCCCGCCGCGAGGCTGTACGCGGTGCCGTTGGCGATGCGCAGCGCGTCGGCTTCGTCGTCGAACGGGATCACGCTCGCGACCGGCCCGAAGATCTCTTCCTGCGAAATCCGCATCTCGTGCGCGACGTTCGCGAACACGGTCGGCTCGACGAAGTAGCCGCGCTCCCCCGACCGCTTTCCGCCCGTCACGAGCGATGCGCCCTCGCCCTTGCCGATGTCCACGTAATCGAGCACGGTCTTCATCTGCTTCGCGGAAATGAGCGGGCCCATGTTGGTTTCCCGTTGCGACGGATCGCCGAGCTTGATGCTCCGCGCCCGCTGCCCGAGACGTTCGACCACCTCGTCATAAACGGCGCGCTGCACGAGCACGCGCGATCCCGCCGAACACACTTGCCCCGCGTTGAAGAAGATGCCGGACGCCGTGGCGCGTACGGCGCTGTCGATGTTGGCATCCGCGAAAATCACATTCGCCGATTTGCCGCCGAGCTCCAGCGTCACGCGCTTGAAGTTGCCAGCCGCGCCCTGCAGAATGCCGCGCCCGACAGACGGCGAGCCGGTGAACGTGATCTTGTCGACGCCGGGATGCGCGACGAGCGCATCGCCGACGACGGAGCCTTTCCCTGTCACGATGTTGAGCACGCCGGGCGGCAAGCCCGCTTCGAGCGCGAGCCGGCCGACCATCAGCGCGGAAAGCGGCGTGATTTCCGCGGGCTTCACGATCAGCGTGCAGCCGCATGCGAGCGCCGGCGCGATCTTCCACATGCCGATCATCAACGGAAAATTCCACGGCACGATGGCCCCGACGACGCCGACTGGTTCGCGCACCGTATAAGTCAGCGCATCGGGCCGCGCGGGCACCACTTGACCGTTGATCTTGTCGCACCAGCCAGCGTAATAGGCAAGCGTATCGATGGCGGCGGGCACGTCTTGACGCTGCACGCCCGCGATCGGCTTACCCGCGTCGAGACTTTCCAGCGCGGCCAGCTCTTCCTGGTTCTCACGCAATAGTTCGGCGAGCCGCATCAGGATGCGTCCGCGCTCGGCGGCGCGGATCGCGTTCCACGGTTTCAGTGCGGCGCGCGCCGCCTGCACCGCGCGATCGACGTCCGCCGAAGTGCCTTGCGCCACGTAGGCAATGGCGTTTTCGGTCGCGGGATCGAGGTTCGTCGAGTAGTCGCCGCCGCTCGGCGCGACAAACTCCCCGCCGATCAATAGCTCGTAACGCTTCAGGTCCGCAGTGCTTTCCATCTCCGTCTCCCTGCTTTATCGAATCGTTTCATGGTGAGCCAGAAAGACCATTCACGATAGCAAAACATTTTTGCCTCTTTTGAATTCTCAGTGGGTGGTTTGGCGGGTCAAGGGCGAGCGTAAGGTCCGCGCAGCGAACCCTTGAGGC
>NZ_JBFUPT010000013.1:0-178820 GCF_041360715.1 Caballeronia sp. RCC_10 | reverse complement strand
GCTGCTGATACTGAGTTCTTTCGTGCATCGCAACACCTTATACGAAACGGGTGTTGCACTTCAGATTTGAGGCTGCCCACTATTAAAGCGAAAGCAAGGCTCATTATCAAGCTCGTCATCGCGAATTAATCTTCTTCCATCGACGCAGACCTGCGTCAGTCAACAGGAGAAGAGTCATGAGTGAAGCAGCGCAGCGACATCAATCAGTCCTGGCGGGAAAGAACGTACTTGTCTTTGGCGGCACATCCGGGATCGGACTGGAAGCCGCCCTTCAGGCCAGGGACGCCGGCGCGCAGGTTATCGTGGTTGGTCGGACAGCGGCTGCCGCAGAACAGGCAGCAGCAGACCACGGTTTCGCCGGATGGCGGGCCGCTGACGTGACAGACCCAAACGCCCTCCAACTAGCGGTGCAAGACATACCTACCATCGACCACCTCGTCCTACTGGCGGGGACCTTCGTCTCTGGCAAGGTCCGAGACACTAACGTGGACTATCTTCGGCAGGCATTCGATGAGCGCATCTGGGCAGCTGTACACGTGATCCGCGCGCTGGGCGATCGACTGAGCAGCGATGGCTCGATCACGTTTATCTCAGGAAGTCTCGCGGATCGTCCGAACGCCTACGGAACCGCTATCCTTGCCGCAGCATCGGCGGCCATGGAAGCCTTTGCGCGAGGCCTTGCGCTAGAGCTTGCGCCGATCCGCGTCAACACCTTGTCACCCGGCCCAATCGATACACCCATTCTGCATAAGGCACTGGGTAATGCTCGTGACTCTGTCGTCGACCGGCTGAAACAAACGCTTCCTTTGCGCCGCCTCGGCACGTCGGGCGAAGCCGGTGCGGGTGTCGTCTTTCTAATGTCGAATGGCTTTATGAACGGCGCGACGCTGAACATTGACGGTGGTGCGCGTCTCGTCTAATCGTTGAACATCAGCGAAAGACGTTAGGATGCCGATATGATTGGTCGTCGATATTCGTGCTCAGGTCTGGCTCTTCACCATCGCAGCGAGTCGTGGCGTTCACTGGTGGCCTCTTGCATCGCTCATCCCTGCGCCGCATCAGCTTGATAACGAAGTAGGATCGATCGCCGGCCAAGCTCGTCACTGGCCAGTGCTTGCAGGTAACACTGGAAAGAGCGTTTAGTTCCCTGCCGGAGACTTCGACCCCTCGGCGGTCCGGCAGCCGCCGCCATAGAAACGTCGTCAACCGAAACTGGAATGCCGCCTTTGTCATAGGCGACTCGGTGCACTACACGGGCCTGATCATTCAGTTCACGCTCAGGATCGATCGAAAGGAATGGCGCACAAACCAGCCAGAAACTTCCCGTCAAGCAGGGCCGTTATCTGAGCAATTCTGCAACTCACCACAATGTGTTGCGTGGCGGCTAAATGTTTAATGCGTCGCTATCGGCATGGTCAAAGGTGGAGACTGTCTCCGCCAATCTTGAGTCGGAACGGGACCGGCATCCGCCGGCTCCGTTCCACTGACTACGTTACGCTGCGGCCAACGCGCGGTGCGGTGCGACATGCGCATCTTCCCTCAATCTGAACACCGCCACCGCGTCCCGCAGCGAGCCGGCCTGCTCCGCCAGCGCGTGAGCCGCCGCGGATGCCTGCTCGACCAGTGCCGCGTTCTGCTGTGTAGCCTGGTCCATCTGAGTCACCGCGAGATTGACCTGCTCGATACCGGTGCGCTGCTCTTGCGAAGCCGACGTGATCTCGCCGACGACCCCTGTCACGCGCTGCACCGAAGTCACGATGTCCGCAATGATGCTTCCCGCATCGCGCACGAGCGCCGAGCCCGTCTCGACACGCTCGCTGGAGTGCTCGATGAGTGACTTGATCTCTCGCGCCGCCGCCGCGCTGCGCTGCGCGAGCGCCCGTACTTCGCTGGCGACGACCGCGAAACCGCGCCCTTCTTCGCCCGCTCGCGCGGCTTCCACAGCCGCGTTCAACGCGAGAATGTTGGTCTGAAACGCGATCGTGTCGATGACCGAGATGATCTCGCTCACTTTCGCCGAGCTTTCGGAGATGCCGTTCATCGTTTCGACGACACGCTCCATCATCTGCCCGCCGCTTGCCGCGGTTTCGCACGCGGACCCCGCCAGCGACGATGCCGCCGCCGCATGGTCGGCGTTCTGTCGTACTGCCGATGTGATCTCTTCCATGCTGGCCGCAGTCTGCTGCAGCGATGCCGCCTGTTCTTCGGTGCGCGACGAAAGATCGAGATTGCCCGAGGCGATTTGCGCGCTTGCCGTTGCGACGCTGTGCGCGTTCAGGCGCACCTTGCTCACGACGCTCGCCAGACTCGACTGCATGTGCTTGAGCGCGACCAGTAATGCCGCGATCTCGTCCTTGCCGTCTGAATGGAAATCAAGCGAGAGGTCGCCTGCTGCGACTGCCTGTGCACATCCAAGCGCACGCGCTAGCGGACGCGACACCGACCGGCTGAAGAGATAGCCGCCGATCGATGCAAGCACGAGGACCGCCAGCATCAGGGTAATGCTGATGACGGTGGCCTGTTCACCGGCCCGGTCTGCCGCCTGGGACACTTCAGCGCTGTCTGCGGCAATCTTCTTTGCCGATTGCTCCAGCAATGCCGCCGGTTCGCGGTCGACGCCTGCTACGGCGTTGTCGCCGGCCGACGGTTCGTAGCCCTGCGCCTTGAACGCTTCGAAGCCGCGGCGATAACCTTCACCCATCGCGCGATGTGCTGTCGCGAACCGCTCGATCAATTCGCGACTCTCGCCAGCGGGCAACGTCCGCTTGAGTTCATCGGCAAGCTTATTCACCGTCGCTTCGCGCGATTGAAAGGCCGTCCAGTACTTGTCGAGCTTGGCGGGGTCCTTTCCGCGAAGCAGCGTGTCTTTCCATTCCTGCACTTGCAGCTTGAACGCGACGAGCGTCGCAGACACCATGCGTTCTTGTGCGACGTTGCGAGCGACTACTGTCCTGTAAGCGTCGATCGACTGATCAAGGGCGAAAACGCCGTAGAGTGCGGCGGCGAACATAAAAAGCAGCGCGGCTGCAAAAGCTAACGGGATTTTAAGGCTGAGTTTCATGGAAGGTCCGACGAAAACGGTTTACGCGGGTTCACAGGAGTCTTATCGGCTGTTTCTCAAGAAACTCAAGCCCGGAGGGCGATCTGTCGAAAGTAACGTGTTGAGCTTGCTGCCCGCATCGTGCTTGCGTCAGGTGCCGGACGAAGGAATAACGATCGAGACCAGGCGGAGAGATGAGGCCTCCGAACAGCGCGTGCTCGGCGCAGCACAGTGTCAGCGAGCGTTCTTCCCGGCAAGTCGACGCGAACAGGCATCCGCCGACGAGCGTCATCGCAGGTGCAAGCCAGTTCCGAAAGATGACATGCATGAACTCAACGGCGGCGGTGTAGTGGCGCTCGTGATCGCCATGAGCGCTTGTCGAGATGCTGGGCGAGATCACCTCCGCTCCAGTACGTCCGGCGGCTTCGGCTGAGTTGAGCTGTCTCACAGCGCTCGTCCGCGCGGACGGAGTTCAGTCGAAGTCACGTGCGCTGCGAACGACACCCGCCGTCTGGAGGCGCATCTCTTCGATCGACAGCACGAATGATGCGATGACCGCTAGAAGCGTTTGTTGCTCGTCTTGGCCGCCCGCACCGAGTCGTTCACAGACAGCATCCTACGACGGTAGAAGAGACGCCGCGCAGTGCGAGCCATCACTTCCTGTCCATCGAGTACTTCCCGGGTCCGGTTACGCACAGAAGCAGCAGTCCGCCCATGATGCTGACGTTCTTGTAGAAGTTGATCATGTTCGCGGCTCGTTCTGCGCCGGCCATCGTCCAGAAATGATGACCGATGAGCGCTGTGCCTAGCGTGTACAACGCAAACAGAAACGCGAGCGGACGAGTATAGAATCCGACGACAATCGCAAGCCCGACGAACAACTCCATTACGACAGCAATCACGGCCGAGAGCGCGGGAAACGGCGCGCCTGCTGTCGCCATGTAAGCGATCGTGCCTGAGAAACCCGTCAGCTTGCTCCAGCCGAAGATAATGAACAGGACCATCAGAAGCACACGCGCAACCAGGACGAGTTCGTCTTTGCGTCGCTCGAAGAGGGTATATCGCATGATCGTTCCCGTTTGAAACGGGGTGCCGCCGCTGACGCGGGGATAGCCCCAAGATTTAGAGAATGGGAGCGTTGTTTCGCCGCTCCCCTCATGCTAGCGGCTATCCAGCGATTTTTGCAGCGAGTTCGGCAACATGCTTGCCCTGATAGCGCGCGATCTCCAGTTCGTTCTGTGACGGCTGCCGGCTGCCATCAGCGCCGGCCAGCGTAGTTGCGCCGTAGGGCGTACCGCCAGTGATTTCATTCATGTTGGTAAGACCCGCACAGGCGTACGGCACCCCCACGATCACCATGCCCTGATGCAGCAGGGTGGTATGGAACGAAGTAATGGTGGTTTCCTGGCCGCCGTGTTGAGTCCCTGTCGATGCAAAAACGCTGCCGATCTTGCCGATAAGACCGCCTTTCATCCACAGCCCGCCGGTCTGGTCGAGGAATGTGCGCATTTGTCCTGCCATATTGCCGAAGCGCGTTGGCGTGCCGAAAATGATGGCGTCGTAATCGGCCAGTTCATCGGGTGTCGCGACCGGCGCCTTCTGGTCAAGTTTGACCCCGTAAGCAGCAGCCTGTTCGGCGGGGATCGTTTCCGGTACGCGCTTGATCGTCACCTCGGTGCCGGGAACGGCGCGCGCGCCCTCGGCCACCGCGTCGGCCATCGTTTCGATATGACCGTACATCGAATAATAAAGAACGAGTATTCTCGTCATGATGGCTCCTGGAATGAGGGTCGTCCGAGGAGTCGAACGGCCAAGACATATCATGCAACTCCGCGTCAGTCCCCGCCACATTGCGCGGGACGCACAGACGAAGCCGCGGGTTCATCAATCAGTTTGGTGATACATCGACGGCACGCGGGTTCAATCTAGTACATCAGCGACCCAACGTCTCGCTCGTCGCAGGAACGACTGGACATATTAATTTCGTACCGAGGCATCGTCGTCCTTGGAAAGCTGGCAACGCTTCACCGCCACACGGCCGTTGTACACACGATACTAAGTGAAACTTCATGCGCCGTTTTTCTCGTTCCGATCATTCCAGTCCCCTCCTTCGTCGATGAAAATCTTGTTGTCGTGAATAGTTATTGCAACCGGTGTGAGACGCGCACCACTGCATGGACCATCGACGCACAGTCCGTCCTCGAAACGAAACATCGCGCTATGGTGTGCACACATCAAGACTCGGCTCTCGTAAGTGCAGAAAATGTCCGCTTCATAATTAAGCGGCACAGAAAAATGCGGACATACATTGCGATACGCCCACGCGTCGTCTCCCCGACGCAGGATGAGCAATCCTTCACGAAATTCTTTTGCGCCTCCATCGGGAATAGAGGTCAGCGCGCCCAAGAACGTGCGATTTGTAGTCACTGGTTTCATAAGTGAGCCTTCCGATGGAAGCCGCACATGGGTCGAGCCCGCAAGCGACCCTCGAGCTTTCGACCTCGAACGCGCCCGCCGAAATTTGTTGACGCCAAGAGGCAGTGGCTTACCTGACGACTTGCCATCAAATCGTGCGTCTTGCAGCGAAGCACCTGCTCGGCAGACTCTTTGTCAGAGGCGGTGCTCCGGATTGCCGAAACTCCAGTCCCATGGTCTTACCTCGACGCGGTCGAACAGACCTGCTTGCATATAAGGATCGTTTCCAATAAACGCCATGACGTCGTTGATTCCTTCTGCCTCGACTACCAATAGCGTTCCGTTCATCGCATCGCATTGAGGGGCAAGCGTTGGACCCCCGAGTCGCACAAAGACGCCATGCTGAGAAGCAGCGTTCCTCAGGTACATTCTGTGAAGCGGTCTCACACGCTCGCGAACGTCACGCATTCCTGATTTATCGGTAGCAAAAACCGCGAAATAGCGTCTCATTCTTTTAGGTCCCGGTCGAGAGCGAAGTCGTAGCGCGCTTCGCGAAAGGCGCCGTCAAAGCGGAATTGACGCGCGAGCGCATCGCTCGCCGGTCGCTCGCGGTATGCCACCATGAGCGACGGCTTGACCCCGAAGACCGCGTCCGAGCTCAGAAACGGGTCGCCTTCGTCAAATAGATGGGTGACCAGGGTGCGAAAGCCTGGTGCGTCAATCATGAAGTGCATATGGGCCGGACGCCACGGATGCCGTCCCGTTGCTTCGAGCATCTTCCCAACCGGACCGTCCGTCGGTATCGGATAGCTGACCGGCACGATCGTCGAGATCGCGTAGCAGCCGCTGGCGTCAGTGCGATATCGTCCGCGCAGGTTGCCATGCTGTTGCGCCGTGTCCTGGCCCGAGTACATGCCATTCTCGGCGGTTTGCCATACATCGAGCACTGCGCCCGCTATGGGTTCGCCATCCGTCGTCAGGACACGGCCATGCACCAGCGCAGGTGTCCCGGACGTGAGCGCCATATTTTCTCCAAACTGGCGCTCGGGCATACCGTCAATGTAGAACGGGCCGAACACGGTACTGTCGGTCGCGCCTGTCGCGTATCGATGGTTGATCGCATCGACCAGCATGGACACGCCCAGTGTGTCCGACAGCAGGATGAACTCCTGTCGCACCACGTCATCGCACATCTTGCCCGTCGCGGTCAGGAACTGGACCGCCGCCATCCATTCAGCCTCGGTCAACTCGACTTCGTTGACAAACGCGTGAAGGTGCCGCACGAGGCTCTGCATCACCGTGCGCAGACGCTCGTCGGGTGTAGCTGCGAAGCTCGCCACGACCTGATCGGTCAAACTCGGTTCCGGTCCTTCCTTGTCAGCAAGCATATCCACCTCCGTCATCGTCGTCATGGCGCTCAGACCGGTACCGCGCCGCTCCAGGCACGCTGCAAGAGTGCTCGGATTGCCTCGCGCTCGATCGGGCGTGGATTCGCGTACGGGTTCTTGCAAGCGAGATCGGCCGCTTCGTCAAGGCCCGGTTCCGGCATGCCGAGCGCCTCAAGCGCGCCCGGAATGCCGAGCTTGCGGTTCAGCGCGAACAGCAGCGGTCCGGCCTGCTCGGCGTGAGATCCTCCAAGTGCGCGGGCAACTCGTCTGAGCGCTTCGGGGGCGGCCGCATGGTTGTAATGCGCCGTGTGAGGAAGCATTGCAGCGTGGGTTTGCGCGTGAGGCAGGTTGAACGTGCCGCCCAAGGTGTGGCAAAGCTTGTGATGCAGCGCCATGCCTACCGAGCCGAGGCACGTGCCCGCAAGCCATGCGCCATACAACGCGCGACTGCGCATCGTGGCGTCGCCGGGCCGCTGCACGATGACCGGAAGCGCCTCGCCTAGTGCGCGGATCGATTCCTCCGCCATCAAGCTAATCACCGGGTTGGCGTCTTCCGCGTAAAGCGCTTCCACCGCGTGCGCGAGCGCATTGACGCCAGAGGCGGCCGAGATCGCCGCAGGCAGAGAAAGCGTGAGCGACGGATCGTAGATCACCGTACGCGGCAGCACGCGTGGATCGCGCCCGGTGCGTTTGAGACGCCCTTCAGTGAGTCCGAAGATCGGCGTCATTTCCGAGCCCGCATAGGTCGTCGGCACCGCGACAATCGGCAGCGGCGATTCGAGGGCGATCGCCTTGCCCAGCCCAATGGTCGAGCCGCCGCCGACCGCCACGCAGCAATCCGCATCGAGCGCGGCGGCCGCATCGCGTGCGGCACGCGCCACCTCGACGGGCACATGCATGACGGCTTGCGCGTGCACGCCCGCCGCACGCGTGCCGAGGTCCCGGGCGACGCGGTCAGCCAGTTGCTGTTGCTCCGGCGTCGCAAGAATCAACGCGCGCCTGGCGCCGAGACGCTCGATTTCCTCGGGTAACCGTGCGAGCGCGCCCCACTCGAACACCACGCGCGAAGGCATGCCCTGATAGACGAACCGCTCCATGACGGCCTCAGCGCTTGAAGTGCGGCGGCACGTTGCCGTCGACGTTGACCCACACCGAGCGGGCTTCCGTATAGTCGTGCATTGCTTCAAAGCCCATCTCGCGGCCATAGCCCGACTGCCCCACGCCACCGAACGGGCTACCTGGATTGACACGCTTGTAGCAGTTGATCCAGCACATACCCGCATTGATCTTTGCCGCCATGCGATGCGCACGTGAGAGGTCACGTGTCCACAGGCCGCTGCCCAGCCCGTACTCGGTGCTATTGGCGATCGCCAGCGCCTCGTTGTCGTCTTTGAAGCGCAGCACCGTTACAAACGGGCCAAATACTTCTTCCTGCGCGACCCGATCCTGCGGCGTCCTGGCCTCGATCACCGTGGGCCGCACGTAATACCCCGCTGCCAGCGACGCATCCTGCGGTGCGGTGCCGCCAGTCAGTATGCGCCCGCCCTGCTCGCGCGCCACATCGACGAACGCCTTGACCCGCTCGAGGTGCTCGCGCGAAGTCAGTGGGCCCATCTCCGTTTCGGGATCGAGCGGATTGCCCACCCGGACCGATGCGGCCAGCGCGACGAAGCGTTCGAGGAATTCATCGGCGATGCGCTCGTTGAGAATGAGGCGCGAGCCTGCGATACAAGCCTGGCCCTGGTTGTGGAAGATGGCCCACGCGGCGCCGTTGATGGCGGCGTCGAGATCTGCATCTTCGAAGACGATGTTGGCGCCTTTGCCGCCCAGTTCCAGCTGCACGCGCTTGAGGTTGCCTTGCGACGCCTGGACGATGCGCCGGCCTGTCGCGGTCGACCCGGTGAAGGCGATCTTGCCGACGCCCGGGTGCTCCGCTAACCGCTGGCCGGCCGTATGGCCATAGCCCGTCACGACATTGACGACGCCGGCCGGAAAGCCCACTTCCGCCATCAGTTCGGCGATGCGCAGCGTAGAGAGCGGCGTGATCTCGGACGGCTTGATCACGACGGTGTTGCCGGCTGCGAGCGCGGGACCCATCTTCCAGCTCGTGAACATCAGCGGGAAATTCCACGGCACGATCTGGCCGACGACACCGATCGGCGCGCGCTGCACATAGTTCAGAAAGCCGGTTTCGACGGGAATTACCGAGCCCTGCAGCTTGTCGGCCATGCCGCCGAAGTAGCGAAAGCAGGCCGCGGTGCGCGGCACGTCCAGTGCCCGGGAATCGCGGATCGGGTGGCCCGTGTCGAGCGATTCAAGTTGAGCGAGTTCTTCGGCATTCGCCTCGATGGCATCGGCGAGACGCAGCAGCAGGCGGCCGCGCTCGGCAGCGGAAGTGGCGGACCACTGCGGAAAGGCGCGCGTAGCGGCAGCAACGGCAAGATCGACGTCAGCGGCCGTGGCCGCCGCGATCCTCGTGATGAGCGAGCCGTCGTGCGGGTTGAGCACGTCGATGGTGCCGCCTTCCACTGCATCGGTGAAGCGGCCGTCGATGAAAAGCTGGGTTTGCATGGAGAAATCCTCGGTGGTACCAGAAGCCGGCGGCTCAGAAATCAACCGGATAGGGCTTGAGTTCCCCGGTTTCGTAACGCTTCGGCAGATTGGGGGTCGCGTTCTCCCAGACGAGCAGCATCGAGCGCTTCGTTGAATAGCCCTGGTGGCGGATATCTGCCGGCATCGCGCAAATGTCGCCTGCCCGCATCGTGATGCGTGCACGCGGCGCGCCGGTGTTCTTGTCACCGATATCCCAGACGATCTCGTCCGACAGTTGAAGGAACCATTCGACCCGATCATTGCCATGGAAAACCGGCAGGATGTATTCCTCGGTGGTCGGGCAAAAGAGACTCGGGCCGCACACCGACGTCACAGACGGATTCCACGTCACGTCAGAGCGCGACAGGTACTTGAAGAGACTGAACGCGTGCAGTTGCCCCTCGAAACCCGGTTCGACGTGAACCTCCGGTTCGTCCTGTGGCACGTCCGCAAACGCGCGATTCACCGGCAGATCGTCGCGCAACGGCGAGTCGCCTTCGAGTCCCGGCATGCGACGCGTAGCAATGCGCGTGCGCTCGATGGCGGCGTCGTTGTCGCCGTGCTTGCGGCCAAACGCGGTTCCGGTTTCTTCGGGAGCGGCGAACGGATCGAAACCTTCGTTGGTCCAGTCGTGCAGGATCGCCTTGAACGTCGCCATGATGGTGGGCGTCTCGAACGTTTCGCTATAGTCCACACCCGCGTCTTTCATGATGCCGTTGAAGGACCCGGCGTACACATCGACCTTGCCGTAGTGATTGCGCGTGCCGAATACGTGGTCGAAGTTGACCCAGCCGTAGAAGAAGCCCCAGGCTACGTCGCGCATCATCGCGCGCAGGAAGGCATCGGCGGGCACGGCGTGCGTGCGGGTTTGACCCTTCGCGGGCCAGTTGATTTTGACGAAATACTCGTCGCGCATGAATTCGAACGCGCCAAGCGTAAAGCGCCGATAGCCGGTCACCGCGTCCGGTTCGCTCGCGCGCACCGTGTGGGCGGCGAAGTCAACCGGATGATCGAAGGTTTCGAGGCTAGCCATGTGAAGTCTCCTGATGATGTTCTGATGGTCGGCTCTGACGAATGCCAATGCGCCGTCTCGGTGACGGCGTGTCAGTGCAGGCAGATGTCGGCCCACTTCTCTACGGACAGCTCGCCCAGCATCGTTTGGACGAGCGCGACGCCCGGCCTGGAAGCGCTGAAGCGATATGCACAGCCGGCCGGCAGCAGTGCCTGATGTCCCCGGCGCAACACGATGTGACCCATCGCGCGGCCGGCCGGCTGCTCGCCCGACGCGGCTGCGAGCACGGTGCCCTTGCTGCTCTGCGGCGGTTCAGCGAGCTTGATGAAATCGATGCGGACTTCACCGTCCATCAGAATGGCGAACTCGTCGTGTGTACAGGCGAACCACGGCGACTCTCCTTCCGTGCGCAATGCCTCGATGACATAGTCGAGGTTCTTGCCGACCACGACTTTTTCGTAAGAGGCGGAGTGCGCTGCGACTTCGAAGATGTTGGAAAAAACGTAGTGGCGTGCGGAGCCACTGGTGATTTCGATGTCGCCCTTGCGGTAGTTGTCGAGCGAGCCAAGGACGGTATGAAATGACGTCTCTGTCATCGTTGTCTCCTGTTGGAAAAGTTGTTAGATCCAACTTTATGAGTACAACAGGATGACAACAAGCGGACCGTGCGCGATTACGGCGTTTGCGATTCGCGAATAATCCCCGGCATAGTCTGCATTAGCTGACCCAGCCGCGCTCGATCAGCGGCAGATCCCAGCCGGGCTCAGGGCCGAGCCGGTCGGCCAGAAATTCAACGAGGGCTTTTACCTTCAAAGCCTGCCGCTGAGTAGCCGGGTAGACCGCCGCGAAGTTCAGCGGCGATAGCGCATAGTCAGTCAGAATGGGCACGAGCGATCCATCCAGCAGCGCAGCACTCGCCACCAGCGTCGGCAGACAGACCACCCCTCCGCCCGTGAGAGCGTAGTCGCGCAGCAGATGCACGGAGTTCGAACGGATCATGCCGGGCAACTCCATTTCGAAGACTTCTTCGCCGCGCTTCATTGTCCAGCGATTGCGCGATGGATAGCCCGAGTAGAGCGCCGTTGTATGGTCGAGTAGTTCGCGAGGATGTTGCGGTGCGCCATGCTCGTCCAGATATGAAGGCGCAGCGCAAAACAGCCGTCGTACCGTAAAAAGACGCCGCTCAATGAGTGATTCGGAGATCGGTGGAAAGATCTGGAACGCGACATCGAAGCCCTCTTCGATAGGATCGACGACGCGGTCATTGACGATTACATCGAGCTGAATCGCCGGATAGCGCCGGTTGAATTCAGCCAGTGATGCGCCGAAATGACCTAGCGCAAAACCGGGCAACATCTGGATTCGCAAGCGTCCGGTGGGCGTCGCACGCAGTTCGCGCATCTGATCTGTCAACTCGTTGACGCGTCCCACGACTTCCGCGCACTCGCGATAGAAAGTTTCACCGACATCCGACAGCCGCACGTGGCGCGTACTGCGGTGAAATAGCGGCGCGTTGAGAAACTTCTCCAGTTGCTGGATTCGGTTCGTGACAACGGAGCTAGTTACGCCGAGTTGGCGCGCCGCCTCCGCGAAGCTCGTGGTTTCAGCCACTCGCACAAACGCCTCGATGCTGAGAAAGCGATCCATGTTGTCCCTTCCGCCCGTGTCGTGCAGCCAGTGTAGCTCCGGCGACGCGCGGATTTGCATCGGTTACTGCGATCTGCACGAGCGCGAACGCGGCGTGGACCCGCCGTCAGTCGGTTACGGTAAGTGATAAAAACGCACCAGGGTGCCTCGCCTCTTGCGAAGCGTCGGCACCTCTAGGCGATGAATAGGAACAAATTAGTCGGGCTGCCCAGCCACAGGAAGTTTCATCGCAGTCCCATGATGGCGACGCAGTTTGGCGGGTGCGGTTTCCGTGAGCAGCAAGCTTACGCCGATGCCAAGCACAACCGCACAGATAGGCAACCAGAGAATATTCTGGATGCCGAACCGCGTAGCCACAAAACCGGCGAGCGCGGGCGCTATGCCACCGCCGAAGATCTCGCCCGCACCGACCACGATGCCGATAGCAGTCGACACCATGCCGACAGGCGCGGCCTCCGTGGCGACTGGTCCAGACAGCAACGACACGAGTCCCAGCGTAAAAAACGACGCGACGAACAACACGGCGAACAACGCGACCGGCTGCGCGCCGAGTTCGCGAAACACATACAGCATCGCCGCGGTGCCCGTAAAGCCGACGATGCTGGCAAGGCGACGTCCGACCAGATCGGAGAGTCCCGGCAGACAAAATTGACCGACGAATCCGCCGAAGCCGATTGCCGACAGCACAACGCCCATTCGCTGCGTGTCCAGCCTGAGGTAGTCAGTCAGATAGAGCGGCAGCATGGCGCCGAGCACGAAGACGCCCGTCATCGCGCAGAACAGAGCGGTCATGGCGATGGGAATGTTGCGGCTTTTGAATACGTCGCGCCAGTTGCCTCGTGGCGGCTGCGCACTGGCGTGGAAATGCGGTGCGGAAGTCACGCGCGTTGCCTGAGGTTCGCGAATGACGCGGTACATCAGCAGGCCAAGGATCAGCCCAGGAATCGAAACCAGTGCAAACACCCATCGCCACGTCATCACGCCTAGCAACTGCGTAGCAATGATCGGCGCAAGTGCGAGGCCGAACAGCGCGAAGCCACTTTGCTGAAGGCCGAGGTTGAAGCCACGGCGTTTAGGATGCGAGGCGTCGGCTGTCGCTGCAAAGCTCGTCGGGCAAAACGAGCCTTCGGCGACACCCATCAGCGCGCGCACAGCCAGCAGGCTCGCAAGGCCACCTGCCACACCGGAAAAGCCCGATAGTAAGGAAAAAATGATGATCGCCGGAATGAGCACCTTGCGGCGTCCCACCTTGTCGGAGATGCCGCCCATCAAAGCAGCGAAGACACCCCACGACAGGCCCAGTATGCCGATGCAGTTTCCGACGTCCTGCGCAGTCAAATGCAGGTCTCTCATGATGGAAGGGAAAAGCGGTGCGATAAGCCACCGGTCCAGGCCTACTAAGCCAAAGCCCAACGCAAGCAGCGTCACGGCTTTCCATTCGTAGGAGGTATCCCACTGTTTCGCATTCATCGATGTCTCCTGTTTAAACCGTCGGCAGCCGTGCGCGGAGGTGTCCGGCCGGCGCTAGGTGCGCAGAATGTCCACGCGCGGTTCATTAAGTGCTGGTTGCTCTCGATCCGGCGATGGTGACGTCTTGCAGCTTGTCGTCGCCGACACTGTAAGAGTGGCTCAAGCGCCCTTCGCATAAAACGTGGGGATCGACGAATGGCTCATTCGCGAATCACGAAGAATCGTGACGACCGGGCCGGATGGCGCTTGGAATGGCCATGCGGATACCGCCGAGCGGTTGTTGAGAGGCTCTTTGTCAGCTACTTGGGGGTTCTCCGGATAGACGCGCGAATACTGGTGCGAGCGTGCGGAGTATCCATTGAGCGATCGCCTTAAGCGGCCCGAAGCCAACTGGCACCACGAGTCACAACGACGCCTGTCTGACAAAAGACGGTGCGAACGCGAATCTTCCTCGCCCCCTGTGGGACATAACTGAATTTCAGTTCAGGACTTCATCTCTATTAATTCATGGTCCAAATTAATTGTCGGGAGGCCTGCTCCCGCATGGCTCGATAGCAGGTTTAAGCAGTACCATCCTCGAAACTCTATGGACTTACAGGAGCAGCCACCGCTTTATGACGGCGACCACGTGTGCGCGGGCAACAAGCTACATCTTCTCGATAGGTTCAATGCGTCAGCTGGCACTGGCCTGCCGATGAAGTATCCTTGCGCCGCATCGCATCCGAGCTTCTGTATCAGCGCGAGTTGCTCCGCACTCTCAACGCCTTCGGCGACCGTTTGCATGCCAAGCGCGCGAGCGAGCGCCACCATCGCTTCGATCATCACGCGAGCCTGCCGACGGGTCTCAGTAACGGTGAGCTGCTGCACGAACGATTTATCAATCTTGATGCGGTCGACGGGCAACCTCGTAAGATACGAGAGGCTTGAATAGCCTGTGCCAAAATCGTCGAGTGAGACGGTCGCGCCGAGCTTCCGGACCGCCGCAAGCGATCGCGAAGCGGCTTCGAAGTCGCTCACGATGACCGCCTCTGTCACTTCAATGTCTAGAACCGAGGCGGATACGCCCGCGGCCCCGGCTGCTTCCTGGACCAACGCAGCAAGATCGCAGTCTTGAGCCATCGTAGCCGAGAGGTTGACGGCGACCCTATACGGCATGCGGTCCGCCACCTGCCATTGCGCCGCCTCGCGTAACGCAAGGTGGATCAGCCACTTTCCCGTCGCCTCGTAGGCTGAAGACTCGAGCAGGACATCGAGGAAATTTCCTGGCGCAAGGAGTCCTAGTTCAGGATGGTTCCATCGCACAAGTGCTTCCGCCCCATACATGGAGCCCGTGACCAGATTCAGTTGTGGCTGGTAATACAGTTGGAACTGGCCGGTCGCGCTCGCACCCTCGAGGTCTGCGCGTAGTCGAAGACGATTTGAGAGACGCCTCGCGTCCTCCTCACCGAACGTCCACACATGTGAGCCGCCCATGCGCTTCGCGTGATACATCGCAGTGTCAGCGTTGCGTAGCAGCTCGTCGGCGTTTGCCGCCGACACCGGGTAGCGGGCCAAGCCGATGCTCACACTGATTGACGCCCGCACGGACGGCGTCTCGATGCGCTCTCGCATGCGTACGATGAAGTCGCTCGCGACGCGCTCCGCTTCGCCTTCGGGCGCATCTACGAGAAACACCACGAACTCGTCACCACCGATGCGCGAGGCGTGGCCGCGCTCGCCGATCGAGCCGGAAAGACGCTCGCCGATCACGCACAGAACCTCATCTCCCGCCGCATGGCCAAACGAATCGTTGATTTCCTTGAAGCGGTCCAGGTCGATGAACAGCAGATCGACGGAAGCGGCGGTGCCCTCATCGACGAGTTCGCCGAGACGCGTCAGCAGTTCGCGCCGGTTGATCAGGCCGGTGAGCGCATCGTGCGAGGCCTGGTCCGACAGGCGCTCCGACATCGCGCGCGCTTCGGTGACATCGCGGACCAGCACGGTGATGCCGCCCTCGCAGGGAAATACCCGCGCTTCGAACCAGGTATCGAGCGGCGCGTAGAACTCGGTCACGGTGCAGGGCAAGCCGGTCTCGGCCGCCTCGCGATACGCTTTTTCGTACCCCGACCCGATCAGGTCGGGGTATTCCGCCCAGATGTCGCGACCGATCAAGTCCGTCGGAGAACGCTGCAGCAGTTGCGCAGCGGTGCGGTTGACGTTGCGAAACATCCACTGCCGGTCGAGCAACATCACTCCGTCTGTGATGTGATCGAGCACTTGAAAGTCGCCCTCGCCTTTGCCTCTGTGGACATGCTCGCCAGTGAAGCGAAACACGTCCCGCCGGCGCACGGATTGCTTGTTGTTATGCTTCATCGTGCCTTCTAGATGTGATTTGGCCCGAGGTCGAGCGTCTAGGGAGTTTTGTCTTCGCATCTCGGGTCAGTTGGACGTCGACGATTTGAGACTAGGTTAAATGGCGGACCAGTCGCCCGCGAGCGACAGCTCGACGTGTTCCGTACGGTTCATCATTGGTTTTCCGTTTTCCTTTTCGCACGCGCTGCTGCCTTGGTCTGCGGCTCCCGTGCACTGGCTGCTCTTTTTCTGCATTGCCGGCTCAGCTGTTTGCAAGGACTTGAATACGAACATCGCGCTTGGCAAGTGCGCCGGTTATTTCTGCATCGACGTGGCCGCGCCGGGGCCAGCCTGACAAGCGCAGCATTCGCTGCGTGGCTTTGCCCTTCAGGTTAATAGCTTCAATGACTCGTTCAATTCCGTCGCTTTACTTGCCGTGCGTGATTATTCTCCCGCCGTAGTCGTATTTCGCTAAATAGCCGCTATAGCCATAGCTGACTGGGCGAATGCTTTGAAGCCTTTGGCTTGCACCGAGTGCCGGCCATAGAATTCGCTGACATACCATTCACTCGCCTTGACAATGCAGTCGATCATATGCGACGCATGTTTCTATGTCCAAATGGCGGTCGTCGACCCGTAAGTTACGCGTGTGATCGCGTCAGGGACTGGAAGGCCAACATGGAGAGCAAACGGGAGATCAGTGAAAGGCAGCGTTTCTTCACAACGAGGTCCTCGGCATTACATTCCGTCAGTGTTTCTTACTGCGGTGGGGCTAACGGAATAACGGCCCCTGCCTTGGAAACTGAACCGCGCGCTACTAAAGGACAAGTGACGTTCATCGGGCGAGGTCTGATTTCGCAACCGGGTAAGCAGCGTGTCGAGCTCATGCGGACGGCAGAAGCGCCTGATCCGCTTCGCGAAAGTGCCGGCGGACGCGCCCGGCGCCTCGATTCCGCGAACACTGCGCGCGCTATGCGGAAAATTAACCCGAGCATGTAAGAAAGATGTAATAGATGATAACCCTGATATAAGAAAAAATGATTCCTCACATCAAAAGTCGGTATTAGAAGCGGTGGCGTCATGGACCTAAAATTACGTCTCTCAGGTTCGTCACGGCATTCGGATTGAGACGAACTTTCAGCGCCGCTCCTGAACTGGAGCCGGCGCTTTTTTTTGTTGGTCACATGGCCCGGGGCGTTGTCCAACGACTGCATTAGCATTGCGACGCCATGAACTCCGCGCACTCTGGACCAAACAGGCAGACGAACAGGCCAATCGGCGAGGTTCGGCGGTTCAAAGCGGCGGCAGTACGTAAAGACGTAAAGCGCGGTCAGGCCGCTACTGCAAAGAGATTAACTGCGTCGCATCACACGCAACGGTTCGTCATCGCCAATGGCGTTTCCGATACATGCGCATCCACTTTTGTCATTGCAACCACTGGGCGGCCACGAGTAAACATGCGCGAGGAACGGCATAATGCGAAGCAAAGCAATTAGACGAGTCGAGACGAAGCCATGATCGTTCGCATCGCGCAATATCCACCCAAACAGCGCCTATTACTGGGTATCGCATCTACAGCCATAGTATTGCTGGCTCAACAGGCGTTGACATTGCTTGCCCACGGACGGCTCACATTTCTCTTTTTCAGTGCCACGCTTCCATTGATCACGGTGCTATTCGGCGCGTGGTCGGGATCGCTGCTTCTCTTAAGCGGCATCGCATTCGGCGCGCTCTGATGCGGCCTATTGGCAGTTTTGAAGTTCCCCAGCGGGACGACCAAATCGTGCTGCTGGCGTACGCGATGGTCGGCGCACTTCTCGTCGCGGCTGGGCAGCAGCTCGCTAAGGTGGCCCGGCGCGCAGGAAGAGCCGAAGCGGCTACGCAGGATGCAGCAGATCGCCTCTTGCAAGTCGAGCGCGACGCGCGGCACCGGTTCGACGTGGCCCTGAACAGCGCCGGCGTGCCGTTCTTCATCCTCACGCCGGTTGTGTGCGAAGGCCGCATCGCAGAACTTCGATGGGACTATCTGAACGAGGCCGCCGCCCAGTTATTCAACCAGACCGCCGGCGTCGTGGTCGGCAGTTCGACCTCGTATGTGCGTCCGACCGGGTGGGATGCAAACGTTTTGCTCGAGCGACTCGCGCCGCTCGCTGAGCGCCCCGGACGCCAGGCCTTCGACGTACAGGTTCAAGGCGAAAGCGGCGAGCAGTGGTTCCACGTCGTCGCAGCGTCGCTGGAAGGTTCGGTCGTGGCCTGGTTCGTTGACCTAACGCCCCGCGTGCGCGCCGAACAGGCTCTTTCGGAGGCTGACCGCCGCAAAGACGAGTTTCTCGCGACGCTCGCGCACGAACTGCGCAATCCGTTGGCGCCAATCAGACAGGTCGCCGAGATACTCGAACAGACAGGCTTGAAGGAGGAACGCAGGCGCTGGTGCATCAACGTGCTGCGCCGGCAGTCGGCCGCGATGGCGCTGCTTCTTGACGACTTGCTAGACGTGTCGCGCATCACGCGCGGGGCGCTGAACCTGCGTAAAGAGGCCGTTGCGCTTCGAGAGGTTGTCGAAGAAGCCGTCGAGGTAGCGAGGCCGATCCTCGCAGGCAAAGGCCAGGAGCTTGTCATCAAGCCGCCCGCACGGCCATTGCATATCGAGGCAGACCGGCTCCGGCTGGCGCAGGTGCTGGCTAACCTGCTGATGAACGCTGCGAAGTACACGCCACCGGGTGGGCGCATTGAACTCACGGCCACAGCAGATGACGGCGAAATCGTCCTGTCGGTCGCGGACGATGGGATCGGCATTGAGCCTGACAAGTTGTCGGCCATCTTCGCGATGTTTTCGCAAGTGAATCGTGACCAACACCGGCAAGGGGGTCTCGGTATCGGACTCGCGCTGTCCAAATCGCTGATCGAGCTGCATGGAGGCCGCCTGACCGCCGCAAGCGCCGGGAAAAACCGGGGGAGCTGCTTTTCGATTCATCTTCCGGCAACGTCCCGGGTGTTGCCACCGCCGGTTCCGGCGCGCGCTGCGCCTGCCAATCGTTCGTCGGTTCCGAAGCATCGCATCCTGGTCGTTGATGACAATGTCGATGCAGCTGACGCAATGACGACATTCCTCGAAATGGAAGGACACGAAGTACGGACAGTCTATTCCGGCGAAGAGGCGGTCGACCTCCTGGGCGATTACAGCGCGGACGTGATCTTGCTCGATCTCGGATTGCCCGGGATGAGCGGAATCGACGTCGCTCGCCGGATCCGGGCAACGCCCTCGACAAGCGACGCGACGCTCATTGCCATCACCGGATGGGGTCAGCCGCAGGACCGGGCGAGCACAGCGGACGCCGGGTTCGACTTCCACTTCACCAAGCCGGTCGATGTCGGGCAACTCAGTCAGGCTATCGAGACTGCGGATACGGCGCCCTGATCCAACGAGGCAAGTCGTGACGGCTTGCTCTTCGGTGAATCGCGCTTCGCTGCTCTGGAAGCGCGAGAAACGCTGATGAACGGATGTTGAAAGACGTGGATGTTACGAAGATCCAAAGCAGACGCTGGCAGCCTGATCAAGTTCGCGCCGGCCTGCGATCCGATGCCCGGCGCTTCGTCGTCCAGCCATCCCGACAGCGCGCGTGGTTGCCAGTCGATCGACGACGCGGCGAGCCGCATATTGCAACTCGCCGGCCGGGCGACGGTGACACAGGAAGCAGTGTCGGCAAAGCAACCGACCGGTAAAGCAGGTCGTAAATGCTCCCCACGACATTCGATGCTCGCCTTCGCTCAAGTCGGCGATTCCTCCAATCGAGAAAACCGCGAACTATTGCCGCGACCTGTCACGCTCCCAGAGACACGCCGAAAAATGTATAGCGAACGGACGTTGCAACGACCAACCATCGACGCGGGGCGGCGATCCCTTCGGCTAAGGCTTCAGCACAACCTTGATGCAGCCATCTTCCTTATCGCGGAATGTCTTGTACATCTCAGGTCCCTGATAAAGCGGGACCGTGTGCGTGATCACAAACGATGGATCGATCTGGCCATCCTGAATGCGTCGCAGCAGGTCGTCCGTCCACCGGTTGACATGAGTCTGGCCCATGCGCCACGTTAAGCCCTTGTTCATCGAGGCGCCGAACGGAATCTTGTCGATAAGACCGCCGTACACCCCCGGTACCGACAGCGTGCCCGCCGGACGGCAGACGTAGATCATTTCTCGCAGTACGTGCGGCCGGTCCGTTTCTAGCATCACCGCCTGCTTGGCACGATCGTACATGGCATCGACCGAACTCGTCGCATGCGACTCCATGCCGACCGCGTCGATGCACTTTTCGGGTCCTTTGCCTTGCGTCAGCTCGCCGAGGCGTTCCACGACGCTCTCTTCTTCGAAATTGATGACGGTCGCACCGCCCGCGCGCGCCATCGCGATCCGCTCGGGCACACGGTCGATTGCGATTACCTGCTTCGCACCGAGTAGAACGGCGCTGCGTATCGCCATCTGGCCGACAGGGCCGGCGCCCCATATCGCGACCGTATCCGTCGGCTCGATGTCGCATTGCACCGCGGCCTGCCAGCCAGTCGGAAAAATATCACCCAGGAAGAGCACCTGCTCGTCGGTGAGGCCGTCGGGAATTTTCACGTGCGTCCTGTCTGCGAACGGCACTCGCACGTATTCGGCCTGTCCGCCTGGATACCCACCCGTGAGATGCGTATAACCGAATAGACCCGCCGTCGTATGGCCGAAGACTTTGTCCGCGGTCTCCTTATTCCGGTTGGTCCGTTCGCAGACCGAGAAATTGCCACGCTTGCACTGGTCACATTCGCCGCAGATGATCGTGAATGGAACAACGATCCGGTCACCGATACTCAGCGCGCTATTCTCATTGCCGACTTCGACCACCTCGCCCATGAATTCGTGGCCCATGATGTCGCCCGACTCCATGCCCGGCATGAACCCATCGAACAGATGGAGGTCGGAGCCGCAAATCGCACAGGTTGTTACCTTGATGATTGCATCGCGGGGATGTTCTATGACGGGGTCCGGAACCGACTCGCACCGAATGTCCTTCTTGCCTGCCCAGATGAGCGCTCTCATTGCTACCCTCCATCGTTAGTAAGCGGTTGTAGCGCGCGCGGTCATCATCTTCGCAAGGCTGCGACGCGGCAACCGCAAGGCAAGTAGCATTGCCCATACCGTTCAGGCGCACGTGCTTTGCGGTAGGTCTTAACGCAGGCATCGGCGGTTAGGCGGCGTTCCGGCAGACGGTGGATTTGCGTCGGTGTCCATGTCGGCAAGACGGCTATAAGCGGCTGCACGACGTACGCCGGTGTTATCTCCGATAGAGCACGAAATAGACAACCCGTGACTCGGTAACACGGCCCACGAGCGCGCTTGCCACTCTCGACAAAGCTCGCAACGCAAGTGCTGGCATTGCTGCGCTTCGTTGTCCTCGACAAGCTTCCTCCTCGCCCGCCGATGCGGGCTATGTAAGCAGACAATGAAGCGCAGGATGGTGCGCAGCGTCTTGATCATTGGCTAGTAGATCGGGCAAGCCGTCTTGAAGTATCTCCAGGCGGTTTCTCGTTCATGGGTTGGCGAACGGTCACCAATTCAGTGCAAGCGAAAGCCCGATGCCGAAGCGGGCATGGCGATGGCTGCACGCGCCATCACGAGCGCGCATCGCCATGCCAGTATCGGTTAGATTACCTAACGACTTGTAATGCTACCGCTCATGGTATGCCGCTATCAGCAGATGCCGATTGCCCCACGCTACGCGGGTGTAGCCGTCCACATCTGCATCGCCATGACAGATCGCGACGCCGGAGCGTACATATTCGACGTCAGAGTTGCAGCGTCGTGAACGCGCCTCGTCGTCGCGCAGGACCGCGCCGCGCAGTGAGATAGCCCTGACGGCCACCAATGCGGCGCTAACAATGCGATCGTGTACTGCCAGCACTGTCGCAGCCAAGTTCGGTGTTCTGGCGTGTGCGTCGGGCATGCGTACCGTGATGCGGCGATGTCGTCCGCACGGCCACGCCGCTTCATGGACTTGCGTTCGAGCGCGATGCGTTCGTAGGCGGGCAGCATGCATCAGCGCGTAGCTGCGGCCGGTCGACCGTCGTATTATCGTGACGTGATGCGTAAGATCCAGTTATCCAGGCAAGGCGGTCTGACTCATTGCAGAAAAGAGTCGCTGCAATGGCACGCGGCATGCTGACGGTGCCCTTTGATCATGCCCCTCTGAGTGACGCACGCCCCATCGATGGATGCCAGAAACAAGACACTGCACACTAAACGGTCGTCCACGGGCGACGATGCCCGGAGCACATCACGAGCGGGCTTCGTGCGCGTTCGCGGTGCGCGCGAGCATAACCTCAAGAACGTCGATGTCGATGTTCCCCGCGATGCGCTCGTTGTATTCACGGGCGTATCCGGCTCCGGCAAGTCGTCGCTGGCGTTCGGAACTTTGTACGCCGAGGCGCAACGCCGTTACTTCGAATCCGTCGCCCCGTATGCGCGCCGTCTCATCGAGCAAGTCGGCGTGCCGCAAGTCGGTTCGATCGAGGGTCTGCCACCGGCCGTTGCGCTTCAGCAGCAGCGCGGCGCGCCCAATGCGCGTTCCTCGGTAGGCAGCATAACGACGCTGTCGAGTCTCGTGCGCATGCTCTACTCTCGCACGGGCAGCTATCCGCCCGGGCAGCCGATGCTCTTCGCCGAAGACTTTTCGCCAAATACCGTACAGGGCGCGTGCCCGGTGTGTCACGGCCTGGGACGCGTCTACGAGGTCACGGAAGAATCGATGGTGCCCGACGATAGCCTGACTATCCGCGAGCGCGCCATCGCCGCGTGGCCACCCGCGTGGCACGGTCAGAATTTGCGTGACATCCTCGTGACGCTGGGCTACGACGTGGACAAGCCGTGGCGTGATCTACCGAAGAAGGATCGCGACTGGATCCTCTTCACCGACGAACAGCCGACCGTGCCGGTTTATGCGGGCCTTACACCGAAGGAGACGAAAGCGGCGCTCAAACGCGGCGCAGAGCCGAGTTACCAGGGAACGTTCACCGGAGCGCGACGCTACGTCCTGCACACATTCGCGCATACGCAAAGCGCACTGATGAAGAAGCGGGTTTCGCGTTTCATGGTCGGCAGCGATTGCCCTGCATGTAAAGGCAAGCGGCTCAAGCAAGAGGCGCTGCTGGTGACGTTCGCCGGACTCGATATCGCGGAATTCTCGCGGCTTCCGCTCACCCGGCTGACCGAGCTTCTCGAGCCCATCGCACGCGGTGTGTGGCCCGAGACCGATACCGATACCGACAGCCACGTGCTGAACGAGAAAGCGCGGCGTGCAGCGACGGCGAAACGGGTGGCTGCCGGCGGCTCGGCGCACAAAGCGGCACCCGATGTGCGGCGAACGCCCAACCTGTCGGGCGAGAAACGGGCAGCCGCCGAGCGCATCGCAGCTGATTTGCTGGAGCGCCTCGTCACGCTCACTGATCTCGGGCTCGGCTATCTCTCGCTCGATCGGGCGACGCCCACGCTCTCATCGGGCGAGTTGCAGCGCTTGCGGCTTGCGACTCAGCTTGCTTCCCAGCTTTTCGGTGTCGTTTATGTGCTGGACGAGCCTTCCGCCGGTTTGCATCCGGCCGACAGCGAAGCGCTCTTCGTCGCCTTGCAGCGGCTGAAATCGGCGGGCAATTCGCTCTTCGTCATCGAACATGATCTGCATATGATGCGGCGCGCGGACTGGCTCGTGGATGTCGGCCCCGCAGCCGGCGAAGCGGGCGGCGAAGTCCTCTATAGCGGGCCGCCGGAAGGACTCGCCGCGATCGAGGCATCGCAGACACGGAGGCATCTGTTCGCCACGCGTTCACGCTCGCGGCGCCGGCCGCGTGCGGCGCGCGACTGGTTGCGGCTCGCGGGCATCACACGGAACAATCTGCATGGCATCGATGTGGCCTTCCCCCTTGGCTGCTTCACGACCGTGACCGGCATCTCCGGCTCCGGCAAATCGAGCCTCGTGAGTCAGGCGCTGCCCGAACTCGTCGCCGCGCGGCTGGGCCGGTTGTTCGACGATGGCGGCGATGAAGATCAGGACCCGCTGCTCGCGCGCGTGGAGACGCCTGCGGGCGGACATATCGTCGCGGGCATGGAGACCGTGAAGCGCCTCGTGCGGGTCGATCAGAAGCCGATCGGCCGTACGCCGCGCTCCAATCTCGCGACCTACACAGGCCTGTTCGATCATGTGCGCAAACTCTTCGCCGATACATCGGCGGCGCGCAAGCGCCGCTACGGCGCGGGCCGCTTCTCGTTCAACGTCGCACAGGGCCGTTGCCCGACGTGCGAGGGCGAGGGCTTCGTGAGCGTCGAGCTTCTTTTCCTGCCGAGCGTCTTTACCTCATGCTCGACGTGTCACGGATCGCGCTACAACCCGCAGACGCTGGAGATCGAATGGCACGGCAAGAATATCGCGGACGTGCTTGCCATGAGCGTCGATACCGCATGCGCCTTCTTCGCCGCCGAGCCCGCTGTGATGCGCGCGCTCACCGTGTTGCGAGATATCGGACTTGGCTATCTGCGTCTCGGTCAGCCCGCGACGGAGCTATCGGGCGGCGAGGCGCAGCGCATCAAGCTCGCGACCGAATTGCAGCGTGCGCATCACGCCGACACGCTTTATATCCTCGATGAACCGACCACCGGCCTTCACCCCGCCGATGTCGACCGTTTGATGACGCAGTTACAAGGACTCGTCGATGCGGGCAATACCGTAGTCGTCGTCGAGCATGACATGCGGGTCGCGGCTGACAGCGACTGGGTCATCGACATTGGTCCGGGGGCGGGAGAGGACGGCGGCAGCATCGTGGTGGCGGGCGAGCCGCACGTCGTTGCGCGCCATGCGGAGAGCCGCACGGCGCAATATCTTCGCGAAGCTGTGTGACGTGAGTGCCGGGTGAGTTGACGCCCGTCGGTCGACGGGTACGACGGTCCAGCACATAGCCAATTCAACGCGCAACAGACGGGTCGCAATGATCATTGTCATAAGCAGGCGGCCCCCTGCGTTTTAGCGCCCTTTCGGACGGGCTTTGGATGCACGACCGTTCGAGCTTGCGCGGCTTGCTGTGAACTATGCGACTGCGTCATGTGATAGGCGGCCCTCGCATTTACCGGGCACACGTTCGTTTGCGCGCTGAACATGTCGGCGCATTCAATGCCTAACCGCAGGCCTCGGCGAGGTCAGTCTGTGAGAAAGCGGAGGGCGGACATCAAATCAGGATAACGAAGTTGTATTCGGATGCCGTTACTGCTTTCACGGCACCAGGGCCTGTTCCAAACGAATGAAACCGGTGCCTATCTGCGCTAGTCCGTGCATACGCGAGACATTGCGACGATCGCCCGTCACGGCGGCGCGGCATGTGACCCAAATGTCACATGCAAGTAACGAGTTCCTTGCGACGTCGACAGCTATCAATACGGCACTGGCGGCGACGAATTGCCCCTGCCGACGATGCGGCGTGTCGTCTTTGAACTCAGCGCCACTGGCGAATCGCATTACAAACCGACAGACGCCAGGGTGACCAGACAAACGCCGACATCTAACCGATACAACTGTGAAAGCAGCTGCATCTTTGTCAGCGTCTTGTCACATCAGAGCGATCGAAGCAAAGCCCTGCAGAAGGACCATAACTTATGCTCGAAATTTGGACGCGCCGACGAGCCATGCTCAGCGAAGTGCCCGCCGGAAGCGGGCCGAGCGTGCCGGTTGGCGCTCGTTCTGACAGGAATAGCGAGAAGTCGTTGCGCTGCGATCATGGATCACCGTCGTCGCTGGACACGGTGTCATTACCTCGCCCGTCGAAGGTTATAGGTTGTTCAAGCATTCGTATATAAGCACCCGTGTGCCTTAGTCGGCTTTGCATAATTTGCATCCGTTACGGACATCTCTTGCCGGTGGACGATGCTTGCGATAACTCGTTCGCCGGTCAGGCTTGGACGAGCGACGCGAGTCGATATCGGCGGCGCAGCTTTCGACGATGCGCATCACGCCGCGTGCTTGATGAACTCTGCAGCGGGCACGCGGATGGCTGCAAAGCCCTCGTGCAAGCATCGTCGACAAATCAACAATGCTGCATCATGAAATTAGGATCACTATAGGTGCGCTGATCTTAGCCATTGGTTATCGGCCGCTCATTTTGGTGTACCGGACCGGAAGCAAGAGGAAAGAACAAGACAGGACGTTAGCGTCAGAAACGAAGCGCTGATAGATCGGGAGACCAGCCGTCCCGCAGGTACGCCTGCGGGTTTGTCGACGCCGTCAGCCGCCGAGCGGTCTGTACGGCTCAGGCTTTTTGCAGTCGCCTTCTGAGGAGCACAATATGAAAGCGGTTGTATATCGCGGTCCTTGCCAGGTCGCCGTAGAAGATGTACCGGATCCCAAGATCGAGCGCCCGACCGACGCCATCGTCAGAATTACCACGACCAACATTTGCGGATCCGACCTACACATGTACGAGGGTCGAACGGACTTCGAGCAAGGGCGCATCTTCGGTCACGAAAATCTGGGTGTGGTTCAAGAGGTGGGACCGGCGGTCGAGCGGATCAAGCCCGGAGACTGGGTGTGCCTGCCGTTCAATGTAAGCTGCGGCCATTGCAAGAATTGTGATCGCGGCCTCACTGCGTTTTGCCTGAGCGCCAACCAGCCGGGCATTGCGGGCGGTGCCTTCGGCTTTGCGGACATGGGCCCATGGCCGGGCGGACAGGCTGAGTATCTTCGGGTGCCTTGGGCGGACTTCATGTCCTTGAAGTTGCCGCCGGACGCGGAGCAGAAGCAGACCGACTACGTGATGTGCGCCGACATCTTCCCGACCGGCTGGCACGCCACCGAACTAGCCGGCATGCGGCCCGGCGACGCAGTGGTCATCTACGGCTCGGGTCCGGTGGGTCTGATGGCCGCGCACTCGGCCATGATCAAGGGCGCCCGCAGCGTCATGGTGGTCGACTGCCATCCCGACCGGCTCAAACTTGCCGAGTCGATCGGCGCAACTGCGATCGACTATTCGAAGGAAGACCCGGTGCAACGGGTCATGGACCTGACCCACGGGCTTGGCGCGGACGTCGGTTGCGAATGCGTCGGCTATCAATGCCACGATCCGGCTCCACAACGCCATGAAAACCCCAATCTAACAATGAACAATCTGGTGTCATCGGTGAAGTTCACCGGCGGAATCGGAGTGGTTGGCGTGTTCGTGCCCGAGGACCCGAACGCACAGGACGAACTGGCAAAGAAAGGCAAGATAGCATTCGATTGGGGTAAGTGCTGGTTCAAGGGCCAGCACATCGCTACCGGCCAGTGCAACGTCAAGGCCTACAACCGGCAGTTGCGCGACCTGATCGCTGCGGGCCGCGCGAAACCATCGTTCGTCGTCTCGCATGAGTTGAAGCTCGGCCAGGCGCCTGAAGCCTATCAACACTTCGACGTGCGCGACCACGGCTGGACCAAGGTGGTCTTGCACCCCGGAGCCTAACGACTTATGAAGCTATCCTAACGAAACGGGGGCTCGATCAAAGGGCCATCGAGATCCCCCGTTAGAACCCGCACCGGCCAGCTGCATTTAGGCGATGCAACCCACGGTGCTGTTTGCCGACGCATCGGCAACCGTTGGAAGATCGCAGTCGTCGCGAACTGATTACAGCGATCCCGCTGCACGCGCCAGTGCGCGTAGCGGGTGTCATGACCACTCACCGCTTTTGCTGAAATCCCACGTCTGCCCGAGGCTCGAAGCGGTATTCGTTCGGCCGGTCGTCAACGACTGCCATCGGCACATATCATCGGGTGTGTCCTCTCCTCACGCACCCTCACTGCCGCGCCGCGAGTGCCTTCTGCTGAACGCGCGCACACGCCCGCGTATCGAATAGCGGCGTGCCCGGCGCGAGCAGACAGAGATAGTTCGCCGCGAGCGCACGCTGACGCTGCCTGCCTTCGCCGAGAACGGCAAGACAATGCTCCTGCGCGACGAGCCCGCCCATGAAGTAGCGCGTTCCCCGTCGAAAGCGTCCGCCATTGTCCTGCCACCACCGGTCGATGCGCTCCACATCCGGCCAAGGAAGGCCGTCGTCGCGATCCATGGCGACATCGTCATCGCGGGGATCGTCGTTCGGACCCGGCGCGAAGTCCGCCGGATGGGCGCCTGCCAGCTTCGACTCGACGAGATCCACGCCGGTCACGAGGGCGAACGCCTCGCCAGCGATACGCGCGAACCGCCTATCGCGCATGTGGGCGATCATCCACGGCACGTTGTCCGGCAACCCAACGATCCCGCTCGCCTCGACGAGCGTGCGCTCATGCCGGGTATCGGCCGGTACGCGCTTCAGCGCATCGGCGCCGTGCTTCGGATCCATCGCCTGCAACGCGAGTGTCAGTCCACGCGCCCTGCGCGAGTCCAGCACGAGCGCCGCGTCGAACAGCGCGTCAGCTTCCGCGCCTCGCGCGCCGAGCAGGACAGCCGACCACGCGGCCCAGAACTGGCATTCGGAATCGGCGGATGCGGAGCCCGGATGCGTGAGCGCGGCGCGTACATCGTCGAGGCAGCCGGTTTTTCCGAGCTGTCCCGCGACGCGCAACGCCCGCGCGCGCACCGCCGGCGACGCCGCCTTTAGCCAGCCCGAGGCGAGGCCCGGGTCGCGTCCGTGCATCGCGCAAGCGGCCAACGCGATTTCCTGCCGCAGCGCCGAGCGCGAGCTGAGCATGTCCGCGACCACCGAGCGAAGACAGCATGGATCGACCCAGCCGAGTGCCGACACGACGCTGGCGATCTCACCCGGCGCGGCTTCGACGGCGGCCAGTACCGCCTCGAGCCGCAGCGCGTCGCAGCCTTCGAGCGCGAGGACGGCCGCGACGAACGCCGCTCCGTGCGTTCCGCTCGCAAGCTCCAGCATGCAGTGACGCCACGCGGCTGCGCCCGACACCTGCAACGCTTCGAGGTGCGCGGCGAGCCGCTCATCGGCCTCGGCGAGATCGGCGAGCGCGTAATCGGGCGCGTCCGCCGCGCGGCGCCGCAACAGCCACAAGAAAGCGGCGTCTTCGGCATAGCGGCTCACGAGATCGTCGATGACTTCGCTCATGATCCGTCCCGCCGACGCGCCGCGCGAACGACGCATGCTGCGCGCCCCTCGCCTTCCGACGCGAGTTCGATCATCGCCACGCTGCCCGGCCGGTAACCGCGCGCGAAACCGTGCGCGCTCATTAGCAACGCGAGGGGGCCGCTCGCCGCGCCTATCTCGCCGACGGACAGTGCCGGGTAATGCACGATCAACCTCTCGCGCCGCGTCCGGTAATAGCGCGCCCGAGCGAGCAGCGCTTCCCACGACGCATAGCGCTCGCCGTTGCCGTTCGAGACCACCCAGTCGATGGCCGCTTCCGCGAGCCCTGCCGCCGACGCGGCCGCGCGCAACGCGGCGACGAGCGCGCGCCCCTGCGAATATTCGCTCGACGTGGCCGACTGCGGCTCCAGCGCATCGCCCGTACCGAGGATTTCGAGAGACATGGCGGTGTCGCCGGGCCGCTCGCGCGCGAGAAGGACGAAGGCCGCGCCCTCTCCCGGCGTGAGGCCCTGCGCGGTGCCTTCGGTGCGCAAACGGCCCGCCGCGTCGAGCCGGACATATTCCTCGTCGATGACATAGGAATCCGCGCCGCCGACGATCACATGATCGATGCCGTCACTGGCGAGCAGGGCCGCCGCCTGCCGCAAACCCGCGATGGTCGACGCCGCCCCGCCCTGCGCCACGTCCCTGATGTCCCGAAACGGCAGCCGGGTGCGGGCGGCAATCGCCCAGCCGAAGCTCGCGAAGGCGGCGGGGTCGTCGAATCCGGCCTGGCGAAACGGCTCCGGCGGAATCGCGACGAGCGCCGTGCGTCTCGCATCGAGTCCATGCCGCGCCGATATTTCTGCGACCGCTCGCGCCGCCAGATTCACGAGCCAGCCAACGGGCGTGCGCCGCAAGGTCCAGTGCGCAGGCACGCGCGCGACCGCCTGCGGCTTGCCGAATGGCGCGGTGCGAAACACTTCCTCGATGCGCACTGCACGCGCGCGAATGCCGGCGCAGGTTTGCGGCCCATTCAGTCCGACGGGCGTCACCGCACCGCCGCCGATCACGTGAACGCCCGAGCTCATGGGTGAAACGCCGGCCGTCCGGCCAGCGTGCCATCGCCACCCTGCACATCGAGATACCGCTTGTCGCGCTGCCGCGCCGCAAGCCATCCCGCCGTCATATGCCCGAACACCAGCGCGCGCAGCCGCGGCGCATTGCGCACCGCCGTCACGGCGAGCCGCGCCTTCAGCGTGACCGTCTGCGCGTCCGCGTCGATCAGGACGGTATCGGGGCGAAGCGCGCGATCGTCCACTCGATCCTCGAAGACGAGGCGCGCGGGAACGTCGAGGCGCGGCAACCGAAAACGCCACAGCCCCGACGCCGTGAGGTTGCGCAACTCGACGATCTCGCCGCCAGCGAGCGCCGACGTCTGCTGATCGGGCGGCGCAATCTGATTGAAGAGCGGATCGAAGTCGGCGGGCGGCAGTGGCCAGACTTCGTCGACCCAATGCTGGTCGTAGGTGCCGGCGAACCGTGCGCGCGGCATCCAGTGACGCGCCACGCTGCCGAAACCGGCCGGCGTGAAGTGATCGCCGCTGCCGCGCGTCGGTCGATCGAAATATTCGATGTTCGGCAAGCGGCTCATGACGGACGCGTCGCTCGACCTCGCGTTGCGGTAGCCCACGCCGACCGGGTTTTCCAGATACACGTCGCCGTCCGCAAGCGTGCCGCCGAACGCGCGTTCGTAGACGATCGGCATGCGCAAGAACGGCATCGGCGCGCCCTCGCCGCGTGCGAGAAGCGCGCGGTCGCCGATCACGCGCAAGGTCTTGCGGATATCGGCGACACACAGGGCGACCGTCACTTCATCGGCGGGACGGCCGCCCGGCGCGTGAGCGCATCCGCGCACGACCACATCCACGCGCGGCTTGTGCGGCACGATATCGGCCTCGATGCGCGGACTGGAGCGGCCCGGTTCGCCCGCCGGCACGTCCTCGAACGCAACGGGCGTCTGTTCGGGCGCGAGGCCGAGCGCGCGACCGGAACCATCGCTGCCCGGCGCGTCGTCGAGCGCGGCGAAGCTCGCCGAAAGGACCGCGACGAGCACCTCCTGGCCGTCGCCGTCGAACTGGACGTGGGTCGCCGCCTCGAACGGCGTTCGGTTCTCGAGCGTGACGTCGAACATGATTCAGCACCATTCGCCCTGCTCGTCGAGGCCGATCGGCCAATACGGCATGGACGTGAGCAGCGTCACGGCGTCTCGTTCTCCGGCGTCGGCAAGCCATTTCAGCAGCACGATTTCCGGCGCCACGCGCTGCCTGAGCGGCAGAGACTTGATGATGTCGTCGCAGGCAAACCAGAAAAACCGCACGAACCAGACGAATTCAGGCGCCGAGGCCGGTCCTGCGGCGCGCACTTCGAACGCCTCACGGACGGCTTCTTCGTGGGTACGGCCCGGGCGCTCGCGCGCGGCGACGCAGTCGCGCCACCACTGGTCCGCCGTCGGGTACAGGAACTGATATCCCTCCCGATAGGCTTCGAACATCTTGCGCAGTTTCGGATGCGCCTGGCCGAGCGCGCCCATGCCGCGCCCTTCCGGCAGCGGCGTGCCGCCTTCGATGTCGCCGGGCGCGCCCAGCAGGGTCTGGATGGCATCGTCGACGTTGTGTAGCGTTTCGAGCGGCATTAGCACATCCCTCCTTCCGGGTCGGATCCTATCGGCACGAACACGAACCCCTGCATGATCTCGTACACATCGGGGGCCGCATTCGCAAGATCGTCAATGAGCAGATCGGCTGGCCGCACATACTCGATGTCGGGCGGCGGAACGTCCTCGCCCCAGACATCGTGGTCCTCGCCGTCCGAACCGGACGCGTTCGCCGCGGCGTGCTGGTCGTTCAGATCGTCGATGGCGAAGAAATACTGCCGAAAGATGCCGATGATGCGCGGATGCCCTGCCGGTCCGGCCGGCCAGCGGCGGTGAAACGGCGCCGTCGCGGCGGCGGGCACCGGCTCCGTCCAGCGGTACGGACAGCGCGCGTCCCACCAGGCGACGATATCCGGCGTCACCGCGCGCATCGCGGCGATGTATTCCTGCTGAAGCTGCTTGTAGGCGTCGTTCATTGCGTCTCCGCGGTGCGGTGAAAGTCATCTGCGGCTGATGATCCGCCCCGCATAAGCCCGCGCCTGCGAACCCTGCGAGTTCGAATGCCGCCGGCAATGCGGCTTGACCATCTTCGCTTGCGACATCTTCTTCATGAAGCCCTTGGGACTCGGCTGCGGGCGCAGATGACACCCGCCCATGGCCCAGGCCACGCATAGCGGCGGCTGATGATCCGGCGTCATGTCCGACTGGTCCTTGTCCTTGTACGCACCGCCGCGCCGCGTCTTGTATTCCGAACTGCTGCGCAGCCATTTGCCCCACTCGGCCGGGTTCTTGGGATTCACGGTCAGCGGGGTTTCGCCCGCGCGGAACTCGCGGCGGCATTCCCAGCACTTCTTGTTTTTTACTTTCTTTTCCTGCGCGGCGGTGATGGGAGGCGAGTGCTTGTCGCGGTCGTACGGCGGGCAGGGCTTGTCCGCATTCTTGCCGAGCGCCTTGCGAAAGCGCGTGATCGCCGCGGCATCGACGCAATTCGGCGGATCGCACGCGGTGTTCTGAATCATCATGTCGCCGTGGCAGGGCACGCCTTTGCCTTCGACCAGCACCGACCGGCACCACGACTTGAACGAACCCATGCCCTTCGTCTTGTGCGTCACGACGCCGCCGCCCTGCGTGCCGGCTTCGTTGCCGGTGCTGGTCGAGATTTCGGAGGCATCTTCGAGCGCGGTGGGTTCGCCGTCGATCAACACCGATTTGCTGCCTTTGGTGAGATCGCTCGCCTGAAGCATGTTGACGTAGGGCACGGGCGCGGGAACACCGGGCGGCGGCGGGGGCGACAGGCAGACATCACCGGGCGCGACACCCTTGCCGCCGCTGCCCCGATGAAAGAAACCCATGCCCTCCGCGAACACCGTGCAACTCATGACGCTTTCCTCTACGCGCTGCACGTGGAAGGACGTGCATGTCACGAAGACGAATCACGCGACGGCTATTTCAATGGTGAGATGGGTTTCGAGGCTCGCGCAGGGGACGACGCAATCAGCTTGCGAAGTGCGTGATGTTCGTCGCGAACGATCTCGCGTTCCGGGAGCCTGTGGCTTTACGTGGTATCGCGTCGCCCTGTCGCGCCATGGCGATCCGCGCGCTGGTCCGATTCAGAGGCGACGCACAGGCGTTGTAAGCCGGGTCGTTCGAGGGAAAGCATCGCGAACTTATGATGGCCCTTTTCGACCGCCCCTGCGGTAAGTCCGTGTCAGCACGATCAGGTACATGAAAGTACAAGCCCGCACCGACGCGCTATAGCGTTTCTTCGTAACGGCAGTTGACGAGCAGCTCCGCCACGCTCGTCGTATTCGGCAACTCGATCGTATTAACGACGAGAACCGCCAGGTCTCGCGGCTGAGTCATATCCATCGGATCGATATCGGCGATGCCGGCGGCCATGTCCGTATTGACGAAGCCGGGACACACCGCGGTTGCGCGCACGCCATCGTCCCAACCGGCGCGGCGCACCGCATGCGTGAGCGCCACCATCGCGTGCTTCGACATCTGATAGCCGACGTTCAGGTTCTTCACCCGTTTGCCGGAAAGCGACGCCAACTGCACGAAGCGTCCCGCGCCCGCGCGGCGCAAATGCGGCAGCGCCGCCTGCACGAGCCGGAAAGGCGCGTTGACGTTGATGTCGTACGTCTCGGTCAGCAGCGCATCGGTGCCGGTGTCGAAGTCGATCATCCGGCAGATGCCCGCGTTGCTCACCAGCACGTCGATGCGGCCGAAGCGCGCGAGCGTCGCATCCACCCAGGCGCGGGCGGCGTCCGGGTCGCGTGCTTCGTACGGATGCAGCAACGCGTCCGGGACGCCATCATAGGCACCCGTGTCGCGCACCCCGAGCGACAGCCGATATCCGCGCCGCGCGAGTTCCAGCGCAATCTCGCGCCCGATGCCGCGGCTTGCACCCGACACCATCGCCACCTTGTCCATGTGCCACTCCATGTGCGGTCTGTCCTCGTGCATCAGAAGCCCGCGTCGATCGTGATCTTCGTGCCGTCGCTAAAGCGCTCGAGACGGAAAGCGTGCGGGTCGACGAGCGGTGCGTCGCCGTTGACGAGATCCGCCATCAGCCGGCCTGCGCCCGGCCCGATGCCGAAGCCGTGTCCCGAAAACCCTGTTCCGATGAACATGCCCGGCAGGCGCGCCACGCCGGAGATGATGGGAATCGCATCCGGCGTCACATCGATATAGCCCGCCCACCGCTGCGCGATCCGCGCTCCGGACAGGTGCGGAAACGCTTCGGTGAAGGCCTTGAGACCTTTGTCGACATATGGCACCACCGGGTCCGGGTCGAGCGTGCGAACGTGTTCGAACACCGTGGATTCGTTGAGCGGCCAGCGGCGCGGCCGCCTGAGTTCATCGAAGAAGCGCTTGCCGACCTGAATCTGCAGCGCGCCCAACTGGCTCTTCAGCGCCTCGATGTATTTGAAGAACAGGCGGAAGGAATCGGGCGTCAGGTCCGCGTGTGTGCGCAGGCCGTAAGCGACCGTGTAGCCGCCGTCCGCGCGCTTGCGAAACGCGAATTCCTCGTTGTTCGCGCTGCACGTGGGTCCGCCTTCCAGTGGTTCGGTGCGCAGCACGGACGCACGCGTGAGCAGTTGCGGCAAGTCCACGCCGAGATTGCCGCAGAAGTAGCGCGTCCATGCGCCGCCTGCCACGACCACCGCATCGCAGCGGATGGTCCCGTGTTCGGTGACCACCGCGCTGACGCGTCCGCCGCTGGTCTCCATGCCGCGCACCGCGCACGGCGTGAGGATGCTCACGCCCTTGCGCCGCAACGCGTTGGCGATGGCCGGCGCGGCCTTCTGCGGTTCCGCGCGGGCATCGCCCGGCGTGAAGATGCCGCCCTTGAAGGTCTGCGTCGCGCCCGGCAGCAGCTCGGCGATCTCACGCGTGGCGACTTCGCGCGTGTCGAATGCACCGTCGCCGGCGATCTCGCGTGCGCGCCTGAGCCAGTCACGGTGACGCTCGAGAACGCCGTCATCGTTCGATACGTACAGAATGCCGCACTGATTGAAGCCGGTGTCGATGCCGAGTTTTTTGTCGAGCGTGCGCCAGATCTTGAGGCTCTCGATGCTCAGCAGGAACTCGCGGGGATCGCGTCGGGTCACGCGCACCCAGCCCCAGTTGCGGCTCGACTGCTCGCCCGCGATGTGCCCCTTCTCGCATAGCGCCACGGACAGCCCTTTCTCGTGCAGCGCAAGCGCCGTTGACACGCCGATGATGCCGCCTCCGATCACGACCACATCGGCGCGTTCGGGCAGCGCGATATCGTCGGCGACGGTGTCGACTTTAGGACCCATGTTTTTCTCTCGTCGAAATGAGCGTTACGGACGGCGCTCGGCCACGGCCGCCGTCTGCGATTGAAGCGCTTCCTCGTTTCGCACGTTGCGCGCGGCGCGGGAAGCTTTCTGCCGGCGCGCGGCAGGATGGAGGAAGCGGTTGGTCCAGCGGTCCAGGTGATTGATGGCGTGCGTGAGCGGCACGGTGATGAGCAAGTACACCGCGCCTGCCGCCACCAGCGGCGACAGGTTGGCCGTATTGACCGCCGCGTTCTGTCCGATGGTGAAGAGATCGCGCTGCGAAGTCAGCAGCCCGAGGAAGTACACGAGGCTCGAATCCTTGACGATGGAGATGAACTGATTGGCGAGCGCGGGCAGGATGCGCCGCACGCCCTGCGGCACGATCACGTGACGCATGCCGCTCCAGTACGTCATGCCGAGCGCCTGACACGCCGACATCTGCCCGCGTCCGACGCTCTGGATGCCCGAGCGGAAGATCTCCGCGATATACGCCGACGACACCAGCGCCAGCGCGACGATGGCGAGCGGATACGGATTCGGCCCGAACAGTGAAAGTCCGACCGGCGCCAGTCCTTGTCCGACCACGAGGATAACGAGCGCGGCGGGCAAGCCGCGGAACACGTCCACGAAGACACGCACCGGCCACGTGAGCCAGCGCGTGTGCGACACGGCGCAAAGCGCCAGCGCCATTCCTGCGACGATCCCGAGCGCCGTCGAGATCACCGACAGGATCAGCGTGTTGACGAGACCCGTGCCGATCAGCGACGGCAGGGAATCGACGAGCAGCGGCCAATCCAGGAAGTTCTGCAGGAATGCATTCATGAGGCTCTCTCCTTGGTCTTGACGAAGCGTGACGGGCCGCGGTTACTTCATCGCATACGGCGGCATCGGATCAGGCTTCGGATAGCCGGGATTGAACTGCTGGTAGAGCTTCAGCCACGTGCCGTCCGCGACCAGTTCGCCGATGGCCTTGTTCACCGCCGCTTCGAGCTTCGCATTGCCCTTGCGGATAGGAAAGCCGGCCGGCAGATTCGACGCGGAGATGTCGAGCTTGTCGGCGAGTTTCAGGTCCGGATACTTGCCTTGCAAACCTTCCAGCAGCGTCTTGTCGATGAAGTAGCCGTCGATGTACTTGTTGCGCAACGCCAGAAAGCCAGCGTTGATGTTCGGAAAACGAACGATCTGCGCGCCCGGCAGATAGCTCTGCGAATACGTGTCCTCGATCGTCCCCTGCACCACCCCGATGCGCTTGTCCTTCACGGAGGCCACATCCGCGCCGATACTGCTGCCCGGCAGCGTGCCGACGCTCAGCAGACCCGTCAGATAGCCTTCCGAGAAATCGACCATCTTGAGCCGTTCCCTGGTGATCGAAATGGAGCCGGCGGCAAGATCGATCTGCTGGTTCGCCACGCTCGGCAGCAGCCCCGCGAAGTCCTGCGCGCGAAAGTCGGCCGCGAGTCCGAGCTTCGCGGCAATGGCGCGCACCAGTTCGACATCGAAGCCCGTCATCTTGCCGTTGTCGATATACGAGTACGGCTTGTTGTTGGCATCGACACCGGCGACGATCTTGCCCGGCGTCAGCGTGCCGACATCATCGGCGGCATGGGCGGTGGTCGCGGCGCCGACCAGAAACGATGCGGCCACCGCGAGATGGCGGGCAAGACGAAGTAATCGCATGATGAGGCTCCCTTGAATTGGACAGCGGTGGGTTCAATGCAGGATGCGCGAGAGAAAGTCTCTCGCGCGTTCGGAGCGCGGACGCTCGAAGAAGGCTTCGCGCGTATCGTCTTCCACGATGACGCCTCGGTCCATGAACAACACGCGGTCGGCCACGCGCTTCGCGAAGCCCATTTCGTGGGTGACGCACAACATCGTCATGCCGTCCTGCGCGAGCGTGGTCATCACGTCGAGCACTTCGTTGACCATCTCGGGGTCGAGCGCGGAAGTCGGCTCGTCGAACAGCATGGCGACCGGGTCCATCGACAACGCGCGGGCGATCGCCACGCGCTGCTGCTGACCGCCCGACAATTGCGCCGGATACTTGTCCTCATGGCCGCCGAGCCCCACACGGCGCAGCAGCGAGTGGGCGCGTCCGGCGGCTTCGTCGCGGGCGCGGCCGAGCACGTTCATCTGCGCGAGCATCAGATTGCGCTGCACCGAGAGATGCGGGAACAGCTCGAAATGCTGGAACACCATGCCGACGCGCGCACGCAGCCGCGCGAGGTTGACCCGTCTGGCCGTCACGTCGACGCCATCCACCACGATCTGCCCACTCTGCACCGCTTCGAGGCCGTTGACGGACTTGATCAGCGTGGACTTGCCGGACCCGGACGGCCCGCAAATCACGACGACCTCTCCGCGCGCGATGCTCGCCGTGCAGTCGTGCAGCACGCGATGCCCGGCATACCACTTCGAAACGTTGTTCATCTGAATCATTGCCGCTCCTTGCAGGTACTTAGTCGTCCCTACGAACGTGCTTGACTTGCTGCCTAGGAGAGCGCCCCGCGCACCCGCCCGTGCCACATATCGCCGATACGGTACAGCGCGCTGCCGACGGGCACGGCCAGCGTGCCGGCCATTCCCGCGCGCGAGAGAGGAAACGCCCCTTCCCCGAACGCACCGACATCCTGCTCGACGCCGGCCATGTGCCTGCCGATGCGATGCCCCAGATAGCTCATCAGCGCGACGCCGTTGCCATTGCAGCCGAGCGCGTAGTGCACGCCATCGTGCTGACCGATGTGCGCGAGCTTGTCGCCGGTCATCGCGACGAAGCCTTTCCAGGCATGCGTCACGCGCACGTCACGCAGGGCGGGCCACAACTGCACGAGCTTTGCATACAGCCGCCGCGCGGCCTCTCGTTCGTCGATCTCGCGGATGGCGGGCCGCGACCCGAAGATCATGCGCGTGCCGTCCGGCGACGGACGCGTGTAGAAGAGATTGCGCTTCGAATCGCTGATCATGCGGCGGCCCGGATTCAGCACGTCCATCAGGCCTTCGGGCAGCGGCTCGGTGGCGATCTGGTAACTCGCGACCGGCAACACGCGGCGCGAAAAGAACGGCATCAGCGGACCGGTATAGCCGTTGGTGGCGACCAGCACCTGCCGCGCATCCACCACGCCGCGCGCAGTGTGAACGCGAAGGCCCCTATCGCCGCTCCGCTCGATGCGCTGCACCGCCGCGTGCGAATGCAGCGTCGCGCCGCGGCGGCGCGCGAGATCACGCAGCGCACGATGATATTTCGCGGTGTGCAGCCCGCCGTATTCATCGACGAGAATGCCGCCGTAGTAGTAGTCGGAGCCGATGATGCCCCGCTGCGCATCGCGCTCGATCACATGCACCGTGACGCCGGTCTTGTCGCGCAACAACTGGCCCTGACGACGCAGCACGTCGAAATGCGCGGGCGTGTAAGCGCCGAAGAAGCGGCCGGTGATGCGCAGGTCGGCATCGAGCGATTCCTCGGCGACGGTGCGCTTGAGATAGTCGAAGCTCGCCATCGACTCCTGCATCAGCCGTGTGAGACGTTCGGCCGAGACGCCGCGAATCGCGTTGGTCAGCGCGAGCTTCTGACCGCTCGACACCATGCCGCCGCTGCGCGTGCTGCCGCCCGCGCCGATTTCGGCGGCATCGAGCACCGCGACGCGCGCGCCGTGCTTCGCCGCTTCTGCCGCCGCCGACAGTCCGCAATATCCGCTGCCGACGATGACCACGTCCACGTTTGCCGGCACCGGTTCGGGCGCGGCTTCGGGCGGAGCGGCATCCCACCAGTACGGAGTACAGCGGAACGTCTCATGGAACAGCAAGGCATCGGCACGCATCAACTCAACCCTGTTCGCTTGATTCGAGTCCAGTGTCGCCCTGGCAAATCATCCGGTCAAATAGCGCCAAAAACGGCTTCCATTCATTTCTGATATGGCAATCTGTCGACTCCGGCCGATGTTGCGCGGCCACAAGCCCGGGAGGAGACGATGAATCTCAGGCAGGTCGAGGCGTTCCGGCTCGTCATGCTGCGCGGTTCGATGACGGCCGCCGCCGAAGAACTCGGCACGTCGCAGCCGAGCATCAGCCGGCTCATTGCCGAACTCGAAGCCGCCACGGGATTGACGCTGTTCGTGCGCAATGGCGGGCGCATTCATGCCACCGATGCGGGCAGCGCGTTTTATCGCGAGGTGGATCGCAGCTTCGTCGGGCTGGAGAAGTTGCAGCATTCGGCACGGGAGATTCTTCAGCTTGGCAGCGGACGCTTGCGCATCGTGGCCGCGCCGGTCCTTGCGCTGTCGTTTCTGCCTGCCGTGATCGGGCGCTTCGTGGATGCACACCCGCGCGTCGCCGTGTCGCTCGAAATGCGCAGCGAGAGCACGATCCAGCGCTGGGTGTCGTCCGGACATTGCGACGTGGGTTTCGCGACCACCACGCCCGATGCGTTCGGCGTGACGAGCGTCGAGCTTTATACGCTCGCGGGGCTATGCGCGTTGCCGGCGTGGCATGCGCTTGCGGCGCGCGAGCGAATTGGGGCGGCCGACTTGCGCGGTGAGCGGCTAATCCTGCCTTCCTATGCCGACGATACCCGCACCGCGCTCGATCGCGCGCTGCGTCAGGCGGGAGCGGATCAGGTGCCCGCCATCGAGACGCCGTATGGAGCGACCATCTGCGCGCTCGTCACGCGCGGCACGGGCGTGGGCATCGTCAATCCGCTGGCTACCGTCGATGCCGATCCGGCCCGCATCGTGTTCCGGCCGTTCGCGCCGGAGATATGGTTTCGCGGCTTCACGCTTTACCCGCAGACGCCGCAGGCCAATCCCGTGGTCGAGGCTTTTCTCGAACTCGTGCATGAGGATATGGCGGAATTCAAGGTCGACGAGCAGCAACAGACCGCTCCTTGCCGCGAACGGCAAACAAACGAGGGAGCCGGCTAGCGCGACGGTCGCAAGTCTGATTCGCCTTGCCTATTCCACGCGTCTGCGCGTCGAAATGGCCGATGCCGTCGAGATGACCAGATCGGCGACGCGACGTTCATCGCGATCCGCCTTCCATCGCGAGCGCGCCACCGCGATGTTCACCGCGCCGATGCCGCGCCCGCGCGCATTGGTGATCGCAGCAGCCGTCGAGATGTCGCTGACGAAGTATTCGTCCTCCGTATGCGCGTAACCCTGCTTGCGTATCTGCGCGATGCGCTCCTTGATCTTGCGCGGCTGATAAACCGTCGATGCCGTGTAAGGCACGAGATTCGAGCGCGAGAGAATGTCGTCGATGTCGCCATCGTCGAACGTCGCGAGAATGGCAAGACCGGGCGCGGTGCAATACGCCGGCAAACGCGAGCCGGTGATGACATGCGCATTGAAAACGTTGCGGCTCACGATACGGAGCACGAAGACGATGTCCGTGTCGTCCAGTACCGTGAGATTGGTCGCCTCTTCTGTCTCCGAGCCGAGTTGCTGAAGATACGGTGTCGCCCGGCTGACGAGGTCGTTGGACGTGAGATAGTGGTACGTGAAGTCCAGAAGGCGCGGCGACAGTTCGTACTTGCGGCTGTCCGCATCCTTCAAGAGATAGCCGAGCGCGCTGAGCGTATAGGTGAAGCGCTGCGTCGCGCTCATGTCGAAGCCCGTCAGCGACGCGATCTCCGACAGCGACAGTTGCCGCTTGGTGCCGTCGAAGGCGGTCAACACCTTCATCGCCTTTTCCACGGACTGCACGTACAGTGAAGATGCGCTCGGGTCCGCCGAATCACCGCCCGCTTGTCTTGCGGGCACTCGGCGCCTGCGCGTGGCTGCGTTCTTGAACTCGTCGCTCATTGCTGTCATGTCGTTCCGGTGCGGATGAACAATTATCACATAGCGCCAATCGGCCATTTAAATGCGATAGTCACGAGCGCAAGGCCGCGAGCCGGTCCCATGCGTCCTCGACGTTGCGCGGCAACAGATGCTTGCGAATGCGCTCGCTCGCCGTCAGTTCGAAGCCCGGCACCGCGCGGTAGTAGCGCGGCAACTGAAAACTCGCGAGCCGCTCGCGCGCCCACGCATGCAGGCTTTCCCATTCGACCGGCGCATCGTTGAATTGCACGTTGAGCAGAATGTCCTGCTCGCCGATGCTCGACGCCACGCCGATCGCCGCGCTCGCGCGCACCGCCGGATGTGCCGCGAAAACGCGCTCGATTTCCCACGCCGATACATTCTCGCCGCGCACGCGCATGCTGTCCGTCTGCCGGCCGATGAAGAAGAGGTCGCCATCGGCGTCGCGACGCGCGCGGTCGCCGGTGTGAAGCTTGCCGTTGCGCAAGGCGGCCCGGGTCGCATCGGCGTTCTTCAGATAGGCGGGCAGAAACGTGCCTTCCACCTTGCTCGAAAGCACGATCTCACCAGCTTCGCCCGCTTTCGCCGGGAGGCCGTTCTCATCGAGCAATTCGACTTCGATCCACGGCAGCGCGCGGCCGATCGAACCTGGCTTGCCCGACACGTTCATGGTCGCGAAGCTGGAGCATTCGGTCATGCCGTAGCACTCGCGCAGACGCACTTTCAGGCGCGCCTGCACCGCTTCCCACGCTGCGGCGCTGACACCCGCGCCCCATGCGACGCGCAAGGTATGCGCCTCGGGCTGCGCTGATTCGGGCAACTGCATCAGGATGTCGAGCACGCCGCCAAGATAATGCAGTTGCGTCGCGCCCGCGCGCTCGACTTGCGGCCAGAAACGCGAAGCCGAAAAGCGCGGCACCGCATGCAGCGTGACCGGTTCGAGGAACGGCAGCAGCAGCATTTGCGCGCCGCCGATATGACACAGCGGCTCCCACAGAAACAGCCGGTCCCCCGCGCGCACATCGGCGACGCGCAACGCGGCCTCGCTTGCAATGCGCATCATGCGATGCGTGAATACCACGCCTTTCGGCGCGCCCGTCGTGCCCGACGTATAGATGATGCACAGCGGATCGTCCACGGCGATGGCGGGCGTCGCGAAGGCATCGTTCGTATCGCTCGCATCGAACGCAGGCAGCCGCGTGCGGCGCGCCTCGCCGCAATCGACACCGCCAGTCACGTCATCGAATTCATCGTCGATGACGAGCAGCTTCGGCTCCGCATGTTGCAGCAAATATTCGAGGCCCGCGGCGCGCAGTTTCGTGTTGACCGGCACCCAGACCAGGCCGCTCAGCACGAGCGCGTAGATCAGGTGGATATGCTCGACGCTGTTGCCGAGCATGACCGCGACGCGGTCGCCCGCAACGAGACCGGCATTGGCGAACCAGCGCTGCAATTGCGCGATTTGCCGCGACGCTTCCTCGCAGGTGATCGCGTGTTCGTCGAAATGAACGACGGTGCGCCCGGGCGCGGCGCGCAAGCCTGCGGCCAGCAGCGGCGCGCAATCGAGTTCGTCGTCGGCATGGCGATGGGCGAAGTATTCGGAGTATCGATGCATGTCTGAAGCAAGTCAGCGCGCGCGGCGCTTGATCCAGGAGGAAACGGCGACCACCAGCGCAATCAGGACGATGAGCGTGGTCGACACCGCCGCGAGCGTCGGCGTGACCGCGAGCTGGATGTCGTCCCACATCTGCTTGGGCAGCGTCGAATTGATGCCGCCGCTCACGAAGATGGCGATGGTGAGATCGTCGAACGAGACGAGGAACGCGAACAGGAATGCAGCGGTGACGCTCGCCATCAGGAGCGGCAGCACGATCGACGTGATGCGCCGCAAGGGCGAAGCGCCCATCACGCGGGCGGCATCGTCGAGGCGCCAGTCGAAACGCTGGAAACCCGCCGCGAGCGTGACGACCACATAGGGAATCGCGAGCACCGTATGACCGATCACGAGGCCGAGATTGGTGCCCGTCAGCCCGAACCGTCCGAACAGATAGAGAAGCCCGACCGCCACGACGATGCGCGGCACGATCAACGGCGCAACCAGCAGCGCGAACACCGGCTTGCTGACGCGGCGCGACATGCGCGTCATCGCGAGCGTCGCGCCGAAGCCGAGCAGAAGCGACAACAGCGCGGTGCCGAGACCCACTTCGAACGAACGCACGACCGCGCTGTGCCACACGGGCGATTCCAGAAAGGCGCCGAACCATCGGGCGCTGAAGAGCTTCGGCGGAAAGGCGATGTAATCGGTCTTCGTGAATGCATATGGAATGACCGACAGCACCGGCACCACCAGCATCGCCATGATGACGCACGTGTAAAGCCCGAGCGGACTCGCGGCGCGGGCGGTCGTATCGACGTGCACCTTGCGACGCATCACGAACGGCGCGAAGAGGCGCCCTGCCCCGATGAGCACGGCAAGCCTGAACCCGGCGGCGCGCGAGCCGCGTGAACGCTCGGTGACTTCGCCCGTCAGCGACGTAAGCCCCACCATGCGGTCATAGACGAAGAAGATCACGATGGAACAGACCAGCAGCACGGTCGAGAGCGCGCCGGCGAATCTCATGTCGAACAGTTCGAGCACCGACGAAATCACGAGCTGCGCGACCATGGTTTCTTTTGGCGATCCGAGCAGCGCCGGCACGATGAAGAAGCCGAGGCTCGAGATGAACACCAGCAAGCCCGCCGCCGCCACGCCCGGCGACGACAGCGGCAGAAACACCGTGAAGAAGCTCGTGCTGCGATCTGCACCGAGCGTTTCGGCGGCCTGCGCGAAGCGCTCGTCGATGCCGCGCATCACCGGAAGCATGGTCATCACGGCGAGCGGCAGCATCGAATGCACCATGCCGATGAGCACGCCCGTCAGCGATGGAATGGTGCCGTTGGTCTCGTGCACGAGGCCAAGCGATAGCGCGATTGTCGAGAGCACGCCGGTCTTCGACAGCAGCAGCATCCACGCATAGGTCTTGACGAGATAGCTGGTCCAGAACGGCAGCATGATCCACAGCAGCCAGCGTTCGCGTACCCGCTCCGACAAACGGCTCAACATGTAGGCGACCGGATAGCCGAGCAGGATCGACAGCGCGGCCGTCATGAACGAGATGCCGAAGGTGATGCCCAGCACCTTCGCATAGACCGGCGTGCGCGCGATGCGCTCGAACTGCGCCAGACCGATGTGCCCTTCCGCGCTCACGAGCCCGCCTTGCAGAATCTCGCCCACCGGCACGATGAAAAACACCAGCAGGAAGACGAGCGTCGGCACGATCGGCAGGATGCGCAGCGTGCGCGCAATCCACACCGAGCGGCCGCGCCGCGACGCGTCGCTCTCGCGGTGCGCATGCAGTGCAATGGTCATGGCGCGTCCTCAGGCGTGCAGCAGCGTCGTGCGATACGGATCCCACACAAGACCCACCCGATCGCCGATACGCGGGCTCACGCTGCGTTCGCAACGCACGGTGAGCGCGCTGCCGTCGCTCATCGCGAGTTGCACGCGCGTGTCGCTGCCGAAGAACACGACCTCGGAGATCGTGCCATCGACGAAACCGCTTTGCGGTTCGACCAGACGCGGCGCCTCGGGACGCACCAGCAGCGTATGGCGCGCGGCGGGCTTGATCGACGCGCCGAGCGGCAACGGAATGCGGCCGCCCGCCGCGAGCAGGATTGGCTCGCCGCTCGCGCCGCGCGCCTCGTCGAGCGCGCCTTCCAGCAGATTCGAGTGCCCGATGAAACCCGCCGCGAAACGCGAGGCGGGACGGTCGTAAAGATCGGCAGGCGTCCCGACCTGTTCGACGCGCGCCTGGTTCATCAGGCAGATGCGGTCGGAGAGCGTGAGCGCTTCGTCCTGATCGTGCGTCACGTAGACGAAGGTCGCGCCGAGTTCCTTGTGCAGGCGGCGAATCTCGGCCTGCATGTGCTCGCGCAGTTTTTTGTCGAGTGCGCCGAGCGGCTCGTCGAGCAGAATCACCGACGGGCGATACGCGAAGCAGCGCGCCAGCGCGATCCGTTGCTGCTGTCCGCCGGACAGCTCCTTCGGGAAGCGCCTGGCGAATTCGGTCATGCGCACCATCCCGAGCGATTCGTCGACGGCCGTGCGCACTTCCTCGCGTGACTTGCGGCGCATGCGCAAGCCATACGCGACGTTGTCCCACACGCTCATGTGCGGAAACAGCGCATAGCTCTGAAACACCATGCCGATGCCGCGCTTGCCCGGCTCCATGTGCGTCACGTCGCGGCCGTCGATTTTGATGCGTCCCCCGCTCGGTGCGACGAGGCCGGAGATCATCTGCAGCAGCGTGGTCTTGCCCGAACCGGAGGGACCGAGCAGCGTCAGAAACTCGCCCGCCTGCACGGTGAGGTCCGTCGGTTCCAGTGCCGTCGTGTCGCCGTAGCGCTTGGCGATGGCGATCGCCTCGAGTTTCGAGCTCATGAGCCGCTCCTCAGGAAATGATCCACGAATTGAATCGTTCGGTCACCGTCTGACGATTCGCTTCCCACCATTGCGGACTCGGCAGCTTCATCTCCTTGATGTTGTCCGGTGCGGTCGGCAAAAGCGGCGCGCGTTCCTTGCTGATGGTGTCGAAAGCGCGCTTGTTGGTCGGGCCGTAGGCGAGCGTGCGCGTGAGCAACGCCTGACGTTTCGCATCGGCGCAGAAGCGCACGAACTGCTTGGCGGCCTCAGCGCGCGGCGTGCCCTTCGGAATGCCCCATCCTTCGATGGAATACAGGCCCTGGTTCCACACGATCGTCACGGGTGCGCCCGCATCCTTCGCAGCCTGAGCGCGGCCGTTCCAGGTCGATATCAAGTCGACGTCGCCGCTCTGGATCGCCTGCATCGCCTGCGCGCCGGAGGTCCACCAGATGCTGATGTGCGGCTTGATCTTGTCGAGGCTCTTGAAGGCGCGGTCCACGTCGAGTGGATAAAGCTTGTCGAGCGGCACGCCATCGGCGAGCAGCGCCTGCTCCAGCGTGTCGAGCGGACTGCGGCGCAAGCTGCGGCGGCCGGGATACTTCTTCACATCCCAGAAGTCCGCCCAGGATTTCGGGCCGTTGTCCTTGAACTTGTCCGCACGATAGGCCAGCACCGTCGAATACACGTCGACGCCGAGCCAGTTCGGCGTGATCGCTTCCGGCATGACGTCCGGAAACTCGCTCGCCTTCAGGCCGATCGGTTCGAGCAAACCTTTCGACTCGAGATACGGGATGTCGGCGGACAGCGTGAGCGTGGTGACGTCCCAGACGTAGTTTTTGGTTTGCACCATCGCGGCGAACTGGGCCACCGGCTGCGACTCGCGTGCGACGCTTACCACCTTGATGCCGGTGGCTTTCTCGAACGGATCGTAGAACGCCTCGCGATAAGCCGTCGTGTACGGGCCGCCCGGGTCCGACACCACGATCTGCTTGCTTTGCGCACGCGCGACGAGCGGCATTGCGCTGGCTACGGCGAGCGCGCCCGCACCGTGCAGGATGCGGCGGCGCGTCGGGTTGAAGTCTTGCGTCATGTTCACGTCTCCCGCACTGCGATTAAGAGGACCGGCTCGGCTTCTACCCGATTTACTTGGCGCGCTTTTTGAAGAACGCTTCCATCATGCGTGCCGGCTCGCCCGAGTCGTACGCTTCGCGCTGGATGCGCATGCCCGCTTCGATGCAGTCGACGAAACCGGGCTCCGTCATTTCGCGGAAACGCTGCTTGTCGAGCCGCATCGCGACCGGCGGCTTGTCGGCGAGTTCGGTGGCGATTTCGAGCGCCTTCTCGAACACCTGTTCCTCCGGCACGAGGTGATGCATCAGACCGATGCGATGGCATTCCTCCGCGTCCATCAGGCGTCCGGTGAGCGTGAGTTCGATCGTGCGCGACATGCCGAGCATCGAGTTCATGATCCAGGGACCGGTCGTGCTGGCAATGCCTGCATTGATTTCCGGCTGCCCCATGCGCACGCCCGGATGACCGACGCGGATATCGCCGAGCAGCGCGACCTGAAAAGCCGAGCCTGCGGCCGTGCCGTTGAGCGCCATGACCAGCGGTTTCTGCAGGCCACGCAGCGCGGCGTAATAGCGCTGCCACTCCTTCACCCACTCCACCGCGCGCTCGCCGTCGAAATCGTGCGCTTCGGACAGGTCCTGTCCTGCAGAGAACGCGCGATTGCCCGCGCCCGTCATGATGATTGCGGCGACTTCATCGTCGTCGTTGTAGCGATCGAGCGCGTCGATGATCTTGTTGCGCATCGGCGTCGTCCACGCATTGAGGCGCTCCGGGCGATTCAGCGTGATGACCGCCACGCGGCCGTGACTCGAGAACAGAACGTCTTTATCCATGGTTATCGCATCGCAATAGTTGATGGTGAATAGCAATATAGGCTCATCAAAAATCCGATGCAACCGGGTTTACGAGATTGCTTGTGAGGGGTCGGGAATGGTGCGGCGCGCAATGAGTTGTCGGGTTTATCGCAGGCGTGACGTGTGGAATTCTCAAGCGACGAGCCGCCGCCGATGCGCCGGCCGGTACGGGTGTTCGAAGCTTGCTGGTTCTGCGTAGACCGAGGGCCGGACAGTGCGAAATGGCGACGTCTGGCGGTTGCAATGTTTATCGGTCGATGGTCGCCGTGGGTTGCTGCCTAGTCGCCTCTCGCGTTTATGCAGGCGCTATTGGCATACGTCGGTTTCTGGGCGAACGTGGTCAGTGCGCAGAACCATGAGCGTGCCAATTGACCCGCTGCAATTGAAAGCGGCGTGTGGCAGGAATCGATCTGCTCCGTCGACAAGGCGACGCAGTTACAGCTTGCTTCGATCGATTTCGTGCCCTGCATTCAAGACGCCGCCGAATCGGCCGATAACGCACTCACGCGTTATTTGGACGATCACGATGAGTCACGAAGACAAGACTTCGGCCGGCAGTCCGCTCCGGGCCGCCTTCCTGCGCCACGAGGACAGCCTTGCACCACCCGGGCACACGCTCGGTGAGGACGATCACGCCGTGTATCGCACGTTGCTCGAATCCACCCGGGCGATCCCGTGGAAGATCGACTGGGCGACGATGCAGTTTGCTTACATCGGCCCGCAGATCGAAGCACTGCTCGGCTATGCGCCGTCCACCTGGAAAACGGTCGAGGACTGGGCCGCACGCATGCATCCGGACGACCGCGAGGCCGTGGTGAATTTTTGCGTCGCGCAATCGCGAGCGGGCACCGATCACGAAGCGGACTATCGCGCACTGACCGCCGACGGCGGCTATGTGTGGATTCGCGACGTCGTCCACGTCGTGCGCAAGGACAATGGCGAGATCGACGCGCTGGTCGGTTTCATGTTCGACATCAGCGAGCGCAAGCGCACCGAGGAACGGCTTGCCGAAATGCAGCGCGAACTGGAACGCCTGTCGTTGTCCGACAGCCTGACGGGCGTCGGCAACCGTCGCATGTTCGACACCGTGATGGCGCGTGAATGGGCAAGCGCGGCAGCATCGGGCAAGCCGCTTTCGCTCGTGATGGTCGACATCGATTTCTTCAAGTCTTACAACGACTATTACGGTCACCTGCAAGGCGACGAGTGCCTGAAGCGCATCGCATGCGTGCTCGGCGATGCTGCCGGGCCGAACGCGTTCCTGAGCCGCTTTGGCGGCGAGGAGTTCGTGCTCGTGCTTCCCGAAACCGACGCCGATGCCGCCGTGCGCGTCGCGGAACGTTGCCGCATGCTGATCGCGGACGAAGCCATCGCACATTTGCGCTCGCCGCATGGTCAGCTCGTCACGGCAAGCTTTGGCGTGGGCACCGTTGCACCGAACGAAGGCATCGATATCACTGCGTTCATCAATTTGACCGACGCGCAGCTCTATCAGGCGAAGGAACAGGGACGCAACCGCATTGCTGCGGTAGACCGCGCTGGTATTCGCGGCGAAGGGTTCAAGTTGCAGTCGCGTTGATCGTCGCGGGCGCGCGGGCGCGGCTTCTACGCCCTGAGTTACTCAGGCCGGCCCAAGCGGCGCGCTTGTGACGCACTGCGCTGGCGCATCTCGGCGTTTGCGATCCTTGAGGTCACGAATTGAAGCAGGCTGCATCACTACATTCATAAGGTTTCCGAATCATATTGATTCACCGCAACGTCAGAAACGACACCACAGTCCGATTGAATCGCTGGGCATGCTCCCACTGCGCCCAATGCCCGCAGCGGCCCCAAACGAGCAAGTCGGCATTCGCCATGCCCCAGACGATACGCAAGCCGACATCGATCGGCATGAAGCGGTCGTCGCGTCCCTAAATGGCGAGCGCAAGCGCCTTGATTTCATTCAGCCGATGCCCGTCTTTCTCGGCTTGCTGCGAAGGATCGTACCGGCGAGCTTCAATGCAATCATCGTGGCAATTCTAGTGGTGCCGCGCTCCCTCCCCTGCTCATACAGATCGTGTGGGCCAACTTCTTCGAGTCGGTGCTCAGGGAAAATATCGGCATCGACTTCCAGTAATGGAAAGCGCTCTCTCATCTCACGGTCGTCGAGAGCGTCATGCTTTCGCCGCGAAAGGTGCAGGGCAAGAGCAAAGTCGGGACTCGCGTCCTAGCGGTACGTCACGTAGGCCTGGGACCCAAGCTCGACGTTTTTCCGTCGAAGCGTTCGGGCGGCCAGCAACGCCTCATGGCAATTGACTACGCCCTTACCATGTCTACGGAGTACATTCTGCCTGACGAGGTGACGTCCGCACTTCGACCCATGCTCTTCCGCGAGTTGCTCGACACGCGCCGCACGCTCCTGAGGGCATGAATGACGATGATTTGCATCACTCGTGAAATCCGCTTCCCTCGCGATGTCTCCGACCGGGTCGCGTTGTTCAAAAACGAGCTAATCGATAAAATCGGCTCGCCGGACCAAGTCATCGGCAATCCGCAGCGAGCGGAGACCGCATCGTTCCTTGCATCGGTAGGCTGATGCATTCAACCGCAACCAGGCAAGACAAATGAAAATCGCAAAGATTGATGTGTTCAACTTCGACCTGACGTACATCCACGGAACGTACACGATGTCCGGCGGTCGAGACATCACTTCCCTTCCCTCGACAATGGTCCGTGTGATCAGTGACTCCGGTCACGAAGGATGGGGAGAAGTCTGCCCGCTCGGCTCGGCATACTTGCCGCAACACGCGTCGGGCGCGAGAGCCGCGCTCGAACTGCTCGCCCCCGCGCTCATTGGCCTCGATCCGACGAATATCTCGAAGGTTTACGACACCATGGACGCCGTACTCATGGGCCATTCATACGCCAAGAGCCCCATTGACGTGGCTTGCTGGGATCTGACCGGAAAGGCCTGGGGTGCGAGCGTCGCTGACATGCTCGGCGGCGTGCGGCAGGAGCGCTTCCCTCTGTATTTCGCCGTGCCGCTCGGCTCGCCCGAAGAGATGGTGGACTACGTGCTCGCGCGACGCGAAGAAGGCATTCACCGGTTCCAGCTCAAGATCGGAGGGGATCCGACGCTCGATGGCATCCGCGCGAAGCACATCATCGATGCGACCGGCCCTGAAGATCTGATCATCGGTGACGCAAACTGCGGCTGGCGCGTCAACGACGCAATCATCGCCGCACGGGCGATGGAGAATCTTCCGCGCTTCTACTTCGAGCAGCCTTGTCCAACGATGGAGGAATGCATCGAGGTGCGCAAGCACACGACGCTTCCGATGGTCTACGACGAAGTCGTGAACGACCCGGCCACGCTCATACGGGCAGTGCGCGAAGGCGGCGCTGGAGCGTTCAACCTCAAGGTCTCGAAAGTCGGTGGTCTCACGAAGGCGAAATTGATGCGCGACCTGGGACAAGAGCTTGGACTTCAGATGACCATCGAAGATACGTGGGGCGGCGACGTGGTGTCTGCTGCCTCGGCGCATCTGGCTGCTTCCACGAAGGAGCGCGCACTGCTGAGCGTATCGTTCATGAACGACTGGACCAACGAGCACGTCGCTGGTTACCAACCGCGCAGCAAGGACGGCTTCGGCTCGGCACCGTCGGCGCATGGTCTTGGCATCGAGATCGATGCGAAGGCGCTGGGTCAGCCTATTTATTCGTTTAGCTAAGTAATCGTCACCAAGGAGGACGCGGCGGATTACTTGCTACCTCCTTCGAGCATCTTTCAGGTCGTCCGGACTCAAAGTCGAGCGAAATTAATAAACGGCCGGACAAAGCCATTCCATGTCCAAGACACCCGCGTTCACGAAGTGGCGGAGCGCGGCCGGCGGCGAAGCAAGTTGAGGGTGGCACTTTAAACGTCTGACTAATCCGGAGAAAATGCTCAATCGATGAGGATTGTATAAAATATTCATTACGGCTAGTATTTCGCCAAGGCGGTCGATTAGCAGGGCTGTGCCGTCCTCAAGCGCCTCTGCGGCCAGCGTGAAGGCATTTCCGACTATCCGGCAAACTTCTTGAAGGAATCGTAATGAGCGACAACATCTTCACCGGTACCATCCCGGCCCTCATGACGCCATGCACGACCGACCGCACCCCTGACTTCGACGCACTCGTGCGCAAAGGTAAGGAACTGGTCGAAGCGGGCATGAGCGCGGTGGTCTACTGCGGCTCGATGGGAGACTGGCCTCTGCTGTCCGAAGCTCAGCGTCAGGAAGGTGTGGCTCGCCTGGTTGCGGCTGGCATCCCGACCATCGTCGGCACGGGTGCGGTCAATTCGAAGGAAGCCGTGTCACATGCCGCGCATGCTGCCAAGGTAGGCGCACAGGGCTTGATGGTGATCCCGCGTGTGCTGTCGCGCGGCTCCTCGCCTGCCGCCCAAAAAGCTCACTTCGCGGCGATTCTCGAAGCCGCTCCCAAGCTGCCCGCTGTTATCTACAACAGCCCGTATTACGGCTTTGCGACCCGTGCTGACCTGTTCTTCGAACTGCGTCGCCAGTACCCGAACCTCGTTGGATTCAAGGAATTCGGCGGCGCTGCAGATATGCGCTATGCGGCTGAGCACATCACGTCGCAGGACGAAAACGTCACGCTGATGGCGGGCGTGGACACCCATGTGTTCCACGGCTTTGTCAATTGCGGTGCGACGGGCGCGATCACCGGCATCGGCAATGCGTTGCCGAAGGAAGTCTTGCATCTCGTGGCGCTGTGCAATAAGGCTCGCAAGGGCAACGTGACCGCTCGTCGGCAGGCAAAGGAACTGGAATCGGCTCTCAACGTCCTTTCGTCGTTCGACGAAGGCACCGACCTCGTCCTTTACTACAAATATCTGATGGTGCTCAACGGCGACAAGGAGTACACGCTGCATTTCAACGAGACCGATGTGTTGAGCGACTCGCAGCGCCGTTACGCGGAAGAACAGTACAAGCTGTTTCGCACATGGTACGCGGCCTGGTTGAAAGAAAACCAGGCTTAAGTGATGGCCGCTTGCGAGCTGCCCAAGTGGGCAGCCTTAGGGTCGGCCACTCAGTATTGTGTCGCCACCGAATTCGCGATGTCGAAGCGTGGCGCGGTGTCCGCCGCAAGCGAGCCGAACTCACATTCTCGCAATGGTGTCAGCAGCGAGGCGCACTGGTTATGTGCGGTCTAACCAGCCGCGAACTCGATTTCGGTGTGGTCCGCCCATCGGCTGCGTCTGCTGGCAAGAGTGCAATCCGGCACGCCTGACAAATGAATGACCTCTTGCCAGAGCATCCGTTCGGTCGAACGCTGATGTTCATCGTGGCTCAGATCCTCGATCAGTCTCGCACCGGCGAAACAGCCCTCTTTTGTCCCGCCCCCGCGATGAACGCTGCTGCTCTAAATTGAGACTACGCCCTCATGGCAAATGATCTGCAAGCCGAGCCGAATCCGTGACGATACCGTTTGAGCAAACTCACTCGATATAGTAGGCCTCAGTGATATACTTTATACGATCACACGTCCATCCGACGCCGGAAGTTTCTTGCCATGAGTATCTCAGTGCCCAGCTCCCGGCTTCAAGCCATTACCGTCGCAGAACAGGCAGCCGACGCGCTTCGCCGAAAGATTATCTCGGGTGAGTTGCCGGAGGGCTATCAACTTCGACAGGACGCGCTTGCCGCAGAATTCGGCGTCAGCCGGATTCCGGTCCGGGAAGCACTCGTCCAACTGGAAGGCGAAGGGCTGGTCCGCATCGTTCCTCATAAGGGCGCCGTCGTCTCTGAGCTTTCTGTCGCTGAGATCAGCGAACTCTTCATGCTCCGCGGACTGCTCGAACCCCTCCTTCTGAAGAAGTCAGCGCCCAAGCTCACCCAAGCCGACTTCGCTGAACTCGATGCTATTCTGGCCGAATACAAACAAGAATTGCATGCGCAACACCTTTCGCGATGGGGTGAACTCAATACGCGGCTGCACGACTTGCTGATGTCCCGAGCGGAACAGCCTCGCACCCTGGCCATCGTGACCAGCCTTCTCCAGCAGACTGACCGCTACACCCGCTTGCAACTTTCGCTCAGCGCGGAAAGCTGCCGCCGTGCGGAAGAAGAACACAGCGAGCTGGTTCGTCTGTGCAAGACCGGCGACGTCCGAGGCGCCGCTGCGCTGTTGAAGCGGCACATCGACCACGCCTGCAGCGAGCTAGAGCAATTCATCCTGTCACGACGCCGCCTTTGAGCACCTGCTGCACGACGCTCACGCTTCTTCTGTTCGCAGCCGAGCGGCCCTTAGCTGCTCTCGCCGCTTCTGGATGATCTTGTCGGAACTCACATCACAGTTTTGAGTGTTGATGTGGTGCATCCACGTCTTTTATTGACGCACGATAGCTAGCTCGACGACTATGACACCACGGCGCTAATCGCACGTCCGATCTTGGCCGCCAGCCTTCAATGCGGAAACAATCACCGCATTGCCGAAATCGATACGAGCGATCAGGCAAACACTCGTGTTACCGTCCGTCACGGTAGCGTCTGGCTGCATGTCCGTCCCGAGTCGCCCACACCAGAACCACGTTCAACATCCACGACAAAAAACCCACACCGCCATGGACCAGCCCTCATGAAGGATGAAAGACTTCTGGAGATGCGAGTATTCAAAACCGTCGTGGAAACGGGCGGTTTCACCGCGGCCGCGAACGTCCTCAACGTCAGCCAGCCTTTCGTGAGTCAAAGCATTAGCAATCTGGAACGACGGCTCGGCGTGCAGTTGCTTCATCGTTCGACACGTACGATGCGTCTCACGAATGAGGGCGAACGATTCCTTCGGTCGTGCAGCGAGATTCTCGAGAGCCTGGAAGAAGCGGAAGCGCAAGTTCGATCGAGCGAACCTACGGGCAATTTGCGAGTGAGCGCGCCGCACGCTTTCGGCATGGATCAACTGGTGCCTCAGTTGCCCGGCTTTCTCGCGGCTTATCCGAAGGTGTGCGTGCACTTCTCGTTGTCGGATTCCAACGTCAATCTGATTGAAGACAATTTCGATATCGCCGTGCGCATGGGCCGCTTGCAGGATTCATCGCTGCGCAGCCGGAAATTGTGCGACCTGCAGCGCATCGTGGTCGCCTCGCCCGCCTATCTCGCCGCGCACGGCCAGCCCGTCACGCCTCAGGGCCTCACCAAGCACGCATGTCTGACGTGGGAATCGCCACGCGAGCATCTCAATCAGTGGCCGTTCATCATCAACGGCAAGCTCGAACGCGTGGCGGTGCGCGGCGGTTTCCGCAGCACGGACGGCACCACGCTATTTCAATTGTGCGTGGCAGGCGTGGGCATCATGCGGCTTGCCGAGCATCTCGCGTTGCCGGCCATCCGCCGGGGCGAACTCGTGCGGCTTTTGAGCGAATACGAGGCGAAGGACGATACCGCGATTCACATCGTCTATCTACCCGAGCGGCAGGTGGTGCCGCGCATCCGCGCCTTCATCGATTATTTCGTCGAGGCCTTCAGGACGCCACCCTGGCAGGCGGTGTAATTCCGCATTTATATGGCATCGTGATAAATCTTATTGTCCGGCGCCCGTAGATGGTCGAGGCCGGTTTCCTTATCTTAGCGGGCATGCCAACAGCCCCGATCCGGAAACAACCATGACCGTTACCGTCGAAGAACAGCAGACCGGCGCGAAACAAACCGAACTGCGCCGCACTATTTCCCATCCGTCTAATAATTCGATCTATCGGCCGAAACAGGCGGGACTGAAATTCCCCGAACTGCCCGATTTCAATTCGTTCGCGGAAGAGCGTCAGCATCGCAAGGAGCGTCTGGTCGCGGCGTGCCGCGCCTTTGCGATGCATAACTTCGACTATGGTTTCGCCGGCCATCTGACGGTGCGCGACCCCGAGTTTCCCGAGTTGTACTGGACCAACCCGATGGCCGTGCATTTCTCGCAGGTCAAGATTTCCAATCTGATTCTCGCGAATCACGCGGGCAAGGTGGTGGAAGGCGAGTATGCGTTGAATCGCGCGGGCTTCGTGCTGCACGCCGCGGTGCATGATGCGAATCCGGATATCGTCGCGATGTGCCACGCGCATACCGTCTACGGCACTGCGTTCGCGGCGCTCGGCCGCCCGCTCGACCCGATCACGCAGGACGCCGCCGCGTTCTTCGAGGACCACGTCGTCATCAAGGACGAAGCCGGCGCAGTCGCGGTCGAAGAGAAGGCAGGCCTGTCCGTTGCCGATTACTTCAAGAACGTCAAGGCCGCCATTCACCAGAATCACGGTCTCCTGACCGCGAGCCGTCACAGCATCGAAGCGGCGGCGTTCTGGTTCATCGCATTAGAGCGATGCTGCCAGCAGCAGTTGCTCGTCGAATCGACCGGCATCAAGCCCGTCATGGTGCCGGAGCACAGCTCGCGCTACAGCCGCGAGAACGTCGGCAGCGAATACATCGGCTGGCTGCATTTTCAGCCGATCTACGAGCAGCTCGTGCAGACGAACCCCGACATGTTCCACTGAGCGGCGGCGCGTAGGCCGAGAACCATCAGGACACAAGCCGGCGTGACCATGTAGCACGCCGGTGACGATTCACGGAGACAATCATGTTGAAAACCACTTACGGCGATGTCGTCGCGCATACCGATGCCGAGGATCGAACGTATGCCAAGGTGACCTGGCGGCTCATCCCCTTTCTGTTTTTATGCTATGTCTTTGCTTATCTCGATCGCGTGAACGTCGGGTTTGCGAAGCTGCAAATGCTGGCCGATCTGAAGTTCAGCGAGACCGTCTACGGCCTGGGCGCGGGCATCTTCTTCATCGGCTATTTCATCTTCGAAGTGCCGAGCAACATCGCATTGCATCGCTTCGGCGCACGCAAGTGGATCGCGCGCATCATGCTGAGCTGGGGCGTGCTGTCCGGCATGATGATCTTCGTGAAAACGCCGGCCGCGTTCTATGCGTTGCGCTTCTTTCTCGGCGTTGCGGAAGCCGGCTTCTTTCCGGGCATCATTCTTTACCTTACTTATTGGTATCCGTCGTCGCGGCGCGCGAAGATCACGGCGTTGTTCATGACCGGAATCCCCATTGCGGGCGTCATCGGCGGTCCGCTGTCGGGATGGATTCTGAACAACTTCGGCGGCGTCGGCGGGATGGCGGGATGGCGGTGGCTCTTTCTGCTGGAGGCGTTGCCTTCGATCATCGGCGGCTTCGTCGTGCTGATGTATCTCGACGACAAGATCAGCTCCGCGAAGTGGCTCAGTGCCGATGAGAAGACGCTGCTCGAGAAAGGGCTTGCAAACGAGTCGGAGCATATCGAGGTACATAGCGCGAGCGGCGCGTTCACCAATCGCCGCGTGTGGGTGCTGTGCCTGTGCTACTTCGGCATCATCATGGGGCTGTACGGCATCGGCTTCTGGCTGCCGACGCTCATCAAGGCATCCGGCGTATCGGATGCGCTCAACGTCGGTCTCCTCACGATGATTCCCTACGGCGCGGCCGCCGTCGCGATGGTGCTGCTGGGACGCAGCTCGGACCGCAGCAAGGAACGGCGCTGGCACGTCGCGCTGCCGGCGATCGTCGGCGCGGTGGGTCTCGTGGCAAGTACGCTGGTGCCGCACAACGTCGCGTTGGCGGTGGCGTCGCTCACCGTCGCGACCATCGGCATTCTCGGCGCGCTGTGTCAGTTCTGGGCGATTCCTCCCGCGTTCCTCGGCGGCGTGGCGGCAGCGGCGGGCATCGCACTGATCAATTCCGTCGGCAATCTCGCAGGCTTCGTCAGTCCTTATCTGGTCGGCTGGATCAAGGACATGACGCACAGCACCGATGTGGGCCTGTACTGTGTGGCCGGCTCGTTGATCGTTGCAGCGGCCGTCGTTCTGACGATGCCGAAAAAGGTTGCGAATCGCTAACGCCGACGTCAAGCGCTTCCTTATTTCGCTGAAATGCCCCCGGACTCACACCCGGGGGCATCGCGTCTTTTCAGGCGAAGGTTGCATGGTGCTGAATGCCTTCCGCCAAAATTTCCGTCACATTGCCGCATTTCGCCAGAGAAGATATCTGTTCATATACCGGCATGCGATGCCGCCCTGCACTGTGGCGGTAAGAACGCTCAACAGAACGACTAGCGAACGCAGCCGAATACAAACTGGCCTGTGCGTATTGTGATGAACCGTGCCTGTTCGCGAGCGAGTTGCTCCTTGATACTCGAGCACAGCCATCGAACTGAGACAAACCACCGTGACAGCACACGCCTTCTTCAACGCCAACGTTCTGCTCGCCTGGTCGGCTTACTTCGTCGGGACGGCGAGCCCTGGTCCGAGCAATCTGGCGATCATGTCTATCGCGAGCACTTCGGGAAGGCGCGCGGCGTTAGCCTTCGCGGCCGGCGTGATGTCTGGCTCCTTCTTCTGGGCGATGCTTGCCGCGCTTGGCCTTTCCGCCGCGTTGACGGCGTACTCGGGCATTCTCGTCGCAGTGAAAATTTGCGGTGGCGTCTATCTTTTGTGGCTCGCGTTCAAGTCGGGCCGCTCGGCGTGGCGTCCGCCGGTGCGCGCAGCGTCGGCCAATGCCGCAGAACCAGACGCGCGACGGCTTTATGCACGCGGCGCGCTGCTGCATCTAACCAATCCAAAAGCGATTCTCGTATGGATGTCAGTCGCCGCGCTCGGCTCATCCGCAGGTCAGGGACCCTCGCACATGTTGACCGTCGTCGCGGGTTGCCTGTGCATTGGGGTGAGCGTGTTCGGCGGCTATGCGGCGCTGTTCTCAATGGCGCCAGCGCGCCGCATCTATGCGCGCATTCAACGTTATCTCGATGCATGCCTCGCGCTCGTGTTCGGCGCAGCCGGCATTCGGTTGCTGGCATCGCGTGTTTGAACGCGCGGTGCATGCGCGAAGTCCTCGCCGCCCCGGCTCACATGCAGCAACTTTGTAGCGACGTAGTTCAGCGCCCGCCTGCGTCAGTGGACGGGTATCACAGCGTTGAAAATGAGCACCATAATCAAACCGACGACGGCGACGATCGACTGAACCACCGAAATGGTTTTCGTCGCTTCGCCCATGGTCATCCCGAAAGATTCTTTAACCATCCAGAAGCCAGCGTGATTCGCGTAGTTGAAGAAAAGGGAACCACAGCCAATCGACAATGCCAGCAACGGCAGATTCAAGGCGGGATCGGCGCCCGCCAGCGGCGCGAGCAAACCAGCCGCACCTACGATTCCTACCGTGGCGGACCCCGTCGAGACCGACAACAGCATCGCGATCAACCAGCCCAGGATCAACGGGGAAAATGCGAAGTAATGCGTTAGATGGACGATGGCATCGCCGACCTTGGCACTGGTGAGCATCTCCTGGAAGGCCCCGCCTCCTGCGATGATCATGATGATCGACGCAATGGGTTTCAGGCTATTGCCCAGTGAACTGCGCAGCTTTTCAGTGTCACCGCCTCGGACGACGACCAGGGCCATGATCGCGAACAGCACGCCCAGCAGCATTGCAATCAGTGGATTGCCGAGAAAGCTGGCCAACCGGAGTGCCGGGCTACCCTTCGCCAGCACCATTTCGGCGCCAGCGTGAATCAGCATGAGAATGGCCGGAAGCAGAGCCGCCAGCACGCCCAGACCAACGCCGGCGCGCTGCTCCTTGTCGATGGCTTGGCCAACGGTGAACTGGTCCAGCAGAGCTTGATCGGGTCTGGTGTTCATCCGCGGCGAAATGAATGCGCCATAGAGCGGACCGCCCAAGATCATCGCTGGAATGGCCGCCAGAAAACCATACAGCATCGTCGGGCCGACCGAAGTCTTAAGCGTAGCAATCGCGGTTAAAGGACCCGGATGAGGCGGCACCATGCCATGCATGGCGGCGAGCGCCGAGATAACAGGAACCCCGAGATAAACATAGGCCGAGCCTTTGAAGCGAGCGTGGCCTTCCAGCTTGCGCGCTACGCTGAAAATCAGAGGCAGCATGACCACCAGGCCCACTTCGAAGAACATCGGGATGCCCACGACAAAGGCGACGAGCGTCATGGCCCAAGGAATCATCCGGTCGGAGGAGCGTCTGAGAATAGCCTCGGCGATCTGCTCCGTGATGCCCGCATCAGCCAGAATCTTGCCGAGCATCGCGCCCAAAGCGATGACGACTCCCACCGCTCCCAATGTTTTTCCCGCGCCGTTGACTAGGTGCTTGACGATGTTTCCGGGCTCCATGCCGGTTGCGAAGCCTACGCCGATGGATACCACGAGCAAGGCGAGAAGCGGGTGCATCTTGATGCGCGACACGATGAGCGCGACGAGCACCAACACGCTGATGAGCGCGGTCAGTAACAGATCGATATCTAGACTAGTCATGGAGTGAGTTCGGGTTGGGTTGCCTGGATTGCGCGCAGCTCGATGGACCACGCTACTGCAATGCTGTCGGTGAGTTGGCGCTTAGTCGTCGAACATGTAGATGCTCGCTGGTGTGCTCGCGAGGACGACGTTGCGCTCTTCCTCGTCCGGAATCAGCGTGCGCAACAATTCCAGCGATCGAGTGAATTGTTCGGATGCCTCGAACTGCGTATGTGGCCAGTCACTACCCCACATCATGCGATGTACGCCGAAGGCGTCCTTTAGCATACCGAACGCTTTGCGCGTCTCATCGCTGACCTGGCTAGTGTCCGACCCGATCCGATACGCACCCGATATCTTTACCCAGACACGCTGCGTTTGAGACCGCTCAAGAAGACGGCGAAAACCTGGATCGCTTGCACCGAGTCGGGGATCGGGCCTGCCGAAATGATCGATGACGACATCGACTTCCGCATCCAAAAGCGGCTCGATGATGCCATCCAGCCGCGCGGCTTCCGCATGAACTTCGACATGCCATCCGAGTGTTCGAACATGAGCCAGCGTTTGCGCGCTCAACCAGTGTTCGAGCGGCTCATCCGCATGGCCGATCAGGTTCAGCCGGATTCCCGCGATGCCCGCTTCGCGCATTTCAGTCAGCGTATCAAGTTCGCAATCGCGCGGGATCACCGCAACGCCGCGCAACCTATCAGGCGCGCGACGCAGCGCATCGAGCAGATAGCCGCAATCCGTGCCGAGAAAACTCGGCTGCACCAGCACGCCGCGCGCTATCTCGTGCGCATCGAGTTGCGCTAGATAAACGTTCAGCGGCGCGTCGTAATCCGGCGCATAACGGCGATGCTGAGCGAGCGGAAGGCCGCGCCTGAAAACATGGGCATGCGTATCGATCGATGCGGTGCCGGCCTGACGGCTCACGTCTGCCCCCGACTCAATGAGCATGAATATTTCTCCATCAATGGGTCTACGCGCTCCGTCAATGCCTTTGCGCGTGAGTGAGAAGGCTTGCGTCCTCGCTATCGGGAGCAGCGTCACCCAGCACGCGGCCTCGCGTCTCCGGCAGCATCAGCACGGACACCACGACGATCGCGTAAGCCAGACCAGCATCAATGCCGATCGCCGTTCCAAGAGACATGTTCGTCGACATATGACCCACTAGCACTGGAAATCCGGCCGACACGACGCGGCCAAAGTTGTAGCAAAACCCGACGCCGGTGCCACGCATCCCGCGCGGATACAGTTCGTTGAACAGCGCACCCATGCTCGCGGGAATGCCGGCTGCAAAGAATCCCAGCGGAAAGCCGAAGAAGAGCATCGCGGTATCGCCGAGCGGAAGAAACAAATAGGCGACGACGGTGATGACGCAGCAGATCGCGAAGCTGAGAATGGTTTTTCGACGTCCGATGCGGTCCAGCAGTTGAGCACTGAGGATGCACCCGCAAAAGAACGCGACGATCACGACGGCAAGATAGCCGCCGGTGCTGAGCACGGAGAGATGGCGCTCGGTCTTCAGAAACGTCGGCAGCCAGGTCATCAGCGCGTAGTAACCGCCATGCGCGCCGACGCCGAGGAGCGCACCGATCAACGTCATGCGCAGCATGGCTGGCGAGAAGATGCCGAAGATCACATCGCGTGTGCGCTCGTCGCCATGCACGCGTGCGTCGTGCGCCGATTGCGCCGGCGCGGCCGGCTCCTGCACGCCACGTCGAACGTACAGGATCAGGAGCGCGGGAACGATGCCGATCGCGAACATCACACGCCATGCGGTGTGTGCGGGCAGCAACGAGAACATGAGCGCATAGAGCAGCACCGCTGCGCCCCAGCCGACGGCCCATGCGCTCTGCACGCTGCCCATCGCCTTGCCGCGATGCTCGTTCCGGATGGTCTCAGCCATCAGCACCGCCCCTGCCGCCCATTCTCCGCCGAAGCCGAAGCCCTGTAGCGTTTTCAGCACGAGAAACTGCGGATAGTTTTGCGCGAACGCGCACAGGAACGTGAACACGGAGAAGAACGCCACCGTCCATTGCAGCGTCCTGACGCGTCCGAACCGGTCCGACAGCATGCCCGCGATCCATCCGCCCAGCGCAGATGCGACCAGCGTGACGCCGCTGACGAGTCCCGCCTGCGTGCGGCTGATCGACCACTCGGCGATGATCGCCGGAATCACGAGGCTGAACATCTGCACGTCCAGCGAATCGAGCGCCCATCCGCCGAAACACGCCCAGAACGTCCTGCGTTCGTTGCCTGAAATTTCACTGAACCACTTGAACATGCCGTCTCCTCGTCGCCGTTCTTCGTCGAGAACAACGTGTTTCCGATCGCGCGCGATTGCTAGCGGATCTCAGCCTGGTAGATGAAAGCGCTGGCGGGACCGCGTGAGCGGCGCCATTCGAGCGGCTGTCGATCGTAGCCATACGCGAGACGCTCGATGACGACGGCCGGCGTACCGGGTTCGATCCGCAGAAGCCTCGCGTGCAGTGCGCCGAGGGCTTCCACGGTCAGAGTTTCCGTCGCGGACGCCACGATCTGGTTGCATTGCGCCTCGTACACGGGGTACAGGAGATCGCCGACTTCGCTCAGGTCCATCTGCGCGAACGCCGCAAAGCGCTTGTACGGCAACCAGATTTCTTCGGCGAGCATCGGCTCGCCGTCGATCAGCCGCAGACGCGACATCCGGATTACGCGCGCAGTGCTCGCTATCTGCAACGTCGCGGCAACCGCCGACGGTGCATCGACGACCTCGCGACGCAAGATGCGGCTCTCCGGAATGCGGCGTTCGCCTTCCCGGGTCTGGAAGCGGAAGAAGCGAAACAGGGAGCCATCGAAGTTCGCGCGGCGCACGAACGTCCCTCTGCCTTGAAAGCGCTCGAGCAAACCCTCCGCGACGAGCAGATCGACGGCCTTTCTGACGGTTCCCACCGCAAGGCCGTAGCTTTGCGCAAGCGCTTGTTCGGTTGGAATCGCCTCCCCCGGACGCCATTTGCGGGCAGCGATGAGAGCCACCATTTCATCGCGCAAGCGTTGATAACGGGGTAATCGGCTATCCGTCTGCATCTGTCGTCTCCGAGCAATTCATATATATGATTGCATGTTTGCGCGAGGAGACGGATCGGGGATAACCCTGCTGAGGGGTTTGTCTGAAGGGCGTGACGGGAGAGGCGGGCAAGGATGGACGTGGCGTCCGGATAGCCAACTACTGGAGTGATTGAACTGGCGCGGTTTCGTGCTTGGCGCGATGACGCGCGGTATGCGTGGCCTATCCGTTTGCACCTGCGTAGCGCGCGCGGTGATGAGGAGTCGGCGCATCGCTTAATGACAGAGCTCGCGAACGCTCGGCTAGGAATAGACTGCCGGTTCAGTCCGCGCTGGTCCTTGCGCACATGATTGATTGCGTTCCCGGCGAATCAATCACTGCTAGCAGAGACCGAGGGCTTGCTCTTGTTCTTAGCAAGAGTCGGTGCTTGGCAGCGAGGCGCTATGTGCACTGACTAAAGGCTCTGTTTCTGCGATGCGCCGCCATTGCGAACGAAGGCCGCCCCACGTTCACCGCAGCGCACGAGCCGGGGCAAGAGCTTAGCCAGGGCGGCGGCAACGTCCGCCCGGCCGTTCAACACTACTCGTCTAACATCAGCGAATTCGCATCTTCTCAAAGCGCAGGCGTTGTCAAAGCAGAGCCAATGACTTCGTCAGCCACCACATCCACGGCCTCTTTCACGACGCCCACGATCTCATCGACCTCAGAGCGCGTCGTGACCAGCGGCGGCGCGAAGCCAAGGATATCGCCGTGCGGCATCGCGCGCGCGATCACACCGCGCTCGAGCGCCGCGGCGGATACCTTCGGACCGACCTTCAACGCTGCATCGAACGGCTTGCGGCCTTGCTTGTCCGCCATGAATTCAAGCGCCGCCAGCATTCCCGCGCCACGCACTTCGCCGACGAGCGGATGCGAATCGAACGCTGCATGCAATTGCTGCTGGAGATAAGCGCCGACATCCGCGGCATTCTGAGCGAGATTCTCGCGCTCGAGGATATCGAGGTTCGCAAGCGCCGCTGCCGCGCATATGGGATGGCCCGAATACGTCCAGCCATGACCCATCGGACCGAACTCTTGCGAGCCCTTGTCGATCACGTCCCACACTTTCTCGCCGACGATCACACCTGACAGCGGCGCATATGCACTCGTCAGCCCTTTCGCCACCGTGATGAGGTCCGGCTTGATGCCGAAGTGCTGTGCGCCCATCTTCGAGCCGAGACGGCCAAAGCCGCACACGACTTCATCGGAGATCAACAGAATGTCGTGCTTGCGCAGCACTTGTTGAATCGCCTCCCAGTAGCCTTGCGGCGGCGTGATGATGCCGCCCGTGCCCATCACCGGTTCTGCGATGAACGCAGCGATCGTATCGGCTCCTTCCTTCGCGATCAGCTTTTCTAGCTCGTCGACGCAATGCGCCGTGAATTGCGCCTCGCTCATGCCGGCCGGCGCTTTGCGATACCAATGCGGACAAACGGTGTGCTTCACGCGATCGACCGGCAAATCGAAGTTTTGGTGAAAGCTCGGCAGGCCCGTCAAACTACCCGTCACGATGCCCGAGCCATGATAGCCGCGCTCGCGCGAAATGATCTTCTTCTTGTTGGGACGGCCGAGCACGTTGTTGTAATACCAGACGATCTTGATCTGCGTTTCGTTGGCGTCCGACCCCGACATGCCGTAGTACACCTTCTTCATGCCTTCCGGCGACCAGTCGATGATGCGCGCCGACAGTTCGATGATCGCATCCGTCGAATGGCCCACGTACGTGTGGTAATAAGCGAGCTTCTTCGCCTGTTCATAGATGGCTTCGGCCACCTCGGTACGGCCATAACCGATGTTTACGCAATACAGGCCCGCGAATGCATCGATGTAACTCTTTCCCTCATGGTCTTCAATGCGAATTCCCTTCGCGCCGGTAACGATCTTGCCTTGCAGCGCGCCGCTTGCGTGATCGTGCGCGTGCGTCGACGGGTGCATGAAATGCGCGCGGTCGTCCGCAAACAGTTGTTCGAGCGATTGGTGTTGTTGGCTCATGTGCTTCTCCTTGAATCTCGATATGAGTCTTTCATAAAGGTCTCTTCAGGCTGCGCTGGTGAGCGGCAGTCCCAGGTTGCCGAGGCAGAAGTATTTGGTTTCAACGAACGGCTCGAAGCCTTCTGCGCCGCCCTCGCGTCCAAGTCCTGACGCTTTCATGCCGCCGAAGGGAATCGGCGCGCCGGTGAACTTGACGCCGTTGACCGAGATCATTGCGAAGTCGAGCCGGCGCACCAACTGGAAGATCGTGTCGATGCGCGTCGCGCAGACGTACGCAGCGAGGCCATGCTCGGTGTCGTTCGCGCGGGTCACGACTTCATCGAGCGTGTCGAACGCGGAAACCGCCGAAATCGGCGCGAAATTTTCTTCGTCGTAGATACGCATGCCTGGCTCCGCGTCGGCGACGACGGTCGGTTCATAGAACCATCCGCCGCGCTCGTGCGGCCTTCCGCCAGCAACGATGCGCGCGCCGCGCGTTCTCGCATCGTCGATACGTGCAACGGTCGCATCGAAAGCGGCCTGATGCATGAGCGGCCCCACCTCGACATTGGCTTCGAATGCGCTGCCGACCATCAACGCGTTCACCGCTTCGCCATAGCGTTCAACGAAGCGCTCATAGACCGGACGTGCAACGAGAATGCGATTGGCCGCGCAGCAATCCTGTCCCGACGTTTGAAACTTCGCGCCAACCGCAATGCGTACGGCCTGTTCCAAATAAGCGTCTTCCGTCACGATGAACGGCGCATTGCCGCCCAGCTCGAGCGCGAGTTTCTTGATGCCCGCGTGCGCCGCAGTCCGCGCAACGAGGCAGCCCACGCGCGTGGAACCGGTGAAGCTGACGGCACGCACGCGCGTGTCGCTAACGAGCGTTTCCATCGCCATTTGAGGCTCGCCGATGACGACGTTGAACACGCCCGCCGGTAATCCTGCTTCTTCCGCAAGTTGCGCCAGCGCGATAGCGGAGAACGGCGTCTCGTGCGCGGGCTTGACGACGACTGTGCAGCCCGCCGCAATCGCCGCAGCGGCTTTGCGCGTGATCATCGCGACGGGGAAGTTCCAGGGCGTGATGAGCGCGGCCACGCCGACCGGCTCCATGACGGTGCCGAGATGCGCGCCATCGATATGCGTCGGCATGGTGCGGCCCGAAAGGCGCTTCGCTTCGTTCGCGAACCATTCGACGAAGCTTGCTGCATAGGCGATTTCGCCTTTCGATTCGGCAAGCGGCTTCCCTTGTTCCAGTGACAGAATGTCGGCGAGATCCGCCTGATGCCGCATGATGAGTTCATGCCAGCGCAATAGCAGTGCGCTGCGCTTGTGTTGCGGCACCCAGCGCCAGGATTGAAATGCGCGATCGGCGGCATCGACGGCACTGACGATCTGCGGCTGATCGAGCATCGGGACATGACCGATCACTTTCTGATCCGCCGGATTCGTGACCGCGATGGATGCGGCGCTGTCGCTATGAACCCAACGGCCGTCGATATAGCAGTGTGATTTGAAGAGTACGGGATGTCCGAGCAACATGTGTGGCCTCCGTCTGGAAGATGCGTTCGAGGCATCCACTTTAGGCTTGAGACGCATTGATTGTTTTTCGTTTCGTGCCTGTTCTCTTGAGGTTTTTTCTGTTTTATCGCGATTGGCTTGCCGATCTTTAGAGCGCTTCCTCAGCCCAATACGGCGGACCCTCGGCGACTTTCTTCACCACCTTCGTCACGATATAAGTGAAGTAACGTTCGATGCCAAGTTCCTCCACCAGCAAGGAATCGATGAAACGCTGATAGTGATCGATGTCCCGGGTCACGACATGCAGCACGTAATCGACGCCGCCTCCCGTCGCATAGCACTGCACGATTTCGGACGCCGCGTTGACCCGTTCTTCGAAGCGGCGCATGTCTTGCGCGGTATGACGCGACAGCGTCACTTCGACGACGACGCGGCTACCCTTGAACGCAGTCGTCCAGTCGATCTCCGCCCGATAGCCTTCGACGAGGCCGCTCTCTTCGAGCTTTTTCACGCGCTCCCACGCGGGCGAGACGGAGAGGTTGACCTCTTCGGCAAGACGCGACTTCGTAATGCGGCCATCGCGCGCGAGGATGCGCAGGATCGCGAGATCGTATCGGTCGAGCTTCATTGCGCCACGGAGACCGGAATATTGCGCTCGACGATATCGGCGACGACCGCGACCGTATCGCCCATTTGCACGAGACCTGGGAAGTGACGCGCCGCAAGCAGTCCGGCGCGCTTCGCTCTGTATTCGACGGGCGCCGCGCCCGAGCGCGTGATGTCATGAATACGCGCCAGCACGTCGCCCGCTTGCACCATGTCGCCCAGATCGCGGCACATCTCAAGCAGGCCCGGGTGTTCGCTTGTCGTAAAGCACGAACCATCGGGCATATCGAGCAGCGTGCTCGTGCGCGTGTCGCCACTGCGAGCCGCTTGCTTGCCGACGATGCCCGCATGGGCGAGGAACCCGTACACGCCGCGTTCTGCAATGGCAATGCTGCACGCCGTCGATGAACCGCCGCCGCCCAGTTCGGTTGAGACAAAGACTTTGCCCGCATCTTCAGCAGCGCTGTCATAGAGACCGATGCTGTCGAGTTCCAGCATGCGCATCGAATAAGGCGCACCGAATGCGCGCATCGCGGCTTCGCAACGCGCCTGCTGTGACGCGTCGTTCAATACGTGAACCGCGGCAAACGGCAGAAAGTCCAGCGTGCGGCCGCCCGCGTGAATGTCGAGCACATAATCTGCGAGCGGCAGCAGGTGACGTTGAAAGTAATCGGCAATTTTTTGCGTCACGGTGCCATCGGGCTTGCCGGGAAAGCTGCGATTCAGATTGCCTGCGTCGATTGGCGATGTGCGCGTGCCTGCACGAAACGCGGGATAGTTCATGAACGGCACGATGATGACCCTGCCGCCCACCTTCTCTTCCTTCAACGTCGATGCCAGCTTGGCCAGCGCGATAGGCCCTTCATACTCGTCGCCATGATTGCCGCCCGTGAGCAGCGCGGTCGGTCCCTCGCCTCGCTTGATCACGGTGACCGGAATCATCACCGCGCCCCACGCGGAATCGTCGCGCGAATACGGCAATTTCAGAAAGCCGTGCTGAACGCCGTTCGCATCGAAGTCGACGGTCGGGCTGATGGGTGACGCGCGCATCGTGCTACTCCTTCACGAACAGTTTGCGAGGCGTATTGCAGAAGGTCTCCACGCCCGTGTCCGTGATCAGGATGCTTTCCGTGATTTCGAGACCCCAGTCGTCGAGCCAGAGGCCCGGCATGAAGTGAAACGTCATACCGGGTTCGAGGACGGTCTTGTCCCCTGGACGCAGGCTCATCGTGCGCTCGCCCCAATCCGGCGGATAACTCGCGCCGATCGGATAACCGCAGCGACTGTCTTTTTCGATCCCCGACTTACGGAGTACCGCGAAAAACGCATTGGCAATATCTTCCGTTCTATTGCCGGGTTTCGCCGCTGCGAGGCCCGCTTCGATGCCTTCGACGACGGCTCTTTCCCCATTGATGAAATGCTGCGGCGGCTTGCCGAGATAGACCGTTCGCGACTGAGGACAGTGATAGCGCTTGAAGCATCCCGCGATTTCGAAGAAAGTGCCCGCATTCGCCGTGAATCTGGAGTCGTCCCAGGTGAGATGCGGCGCTGCTGCATCGGAACCGGTCGGCAGCAAGGGCACGATAGCCGGATAGTCACCGCCGTATCCTTCGATACCGGTGATGCCTGCTTCATAGATGTGCGCGACGAGATCGCTCTTTCTCATGCCCGGCTCGACTTTGTCGAAAATGCGCGCATGCATCTTTTCGACAATGCGCGCCGCAATGCGCATGTATTCGATTTCGCGCGGCGACTTCACTGCTCGCTGCCAGTTCACGAGCGCCGTTGCATCGACGAAGCTCGCTTCGGGAAGATGCTGCACAAGCGACGCATACGCCTTCGCGCTGAAGTAATAGTTGTCCATTTCCACGCCGATGCGCAGCGTGTTCCAGCCACGCGCGGCGATGACTTCGCTCGACAGGTAATCCATCGGATGACGCACCGGCGACTGCACGTAATGATCAGGATACCCGACGATGTTGTCATGCCCCATGAACACCGTGCGCTTCGCACCGTTCGCATCCTGGCCGCGTCCGTACCAAAGCGGCTCGCCGTCCATCGCGAGCAGCACGCACTGATGCACGTAGAAAGACCAGCCGTCGTAACCGGTGAGCCACGCCATGTTGGTCGGATCGGTCACGATCAGCAGATCGATGCCCGCCTTCTCCATCGCGCGCCGCGTCTTCGCGATGCGCGCATCGTATTCGCCGCGCTCGAACGGCCGCCGCACCATCGGCGCCTCGCCTTCCCGTTGTTGCTTGATCTCGGACATCGTCCTCTCTCTCAGAGCGTCACGTCGTTGTGGAAAATGGTTCCTGCCCGTGCTGCACGCGCACGCTGCAGCGCAAGTGTCGCGATGGCGGTGTCCTGCGCCCCTGTGCCGGTGAGATCGCACAACGTGACTTGTTCGTCGCTCGTGCGACCCGGCGCTTGCTTAGCAATGACCTGTCCAAGCTCCGCAAACGACGCATCCGCTTCGACGAAGCCGGCCTCGATGGCGTGATACAGTTCGCCAAGCACGCGCGTTTGCCGAAGGCGATCGCAAACATAGAGCGCTTTTGTGAAGACGTCAGGCGCGATCTCGTTCTTGTGCTCGGCATCCGAGCCCATCGCCGTGATGTGCAAACCGGGACGCAGATCACGTGCATGAATCAAAGGCTCACGGCTCGGCGTGGTCGTAATGGCGATATCGGCGTACCGGAGCGCATCGCCTACGCTGTCCGCCACTTCGCAAGGCAGCCCCGCGCATTCGCGTGCGTATTGCAGCGCACGTTCGCGTTCGCGGGCCCATACCGTCACGTGCTCGATGTCTCGCACGAGGCGCAAGGCATCGAGTTGCAAGCGCGCCTGCTCGCCCGCGCCGATGATCGCGACCCGCTTCGCATCGCGACGTGCGAGCCATCGTGCGGCCACTGCGCCCGCCGCCGCGGTGCGTACCGCCGTGAGATAACCGTTGTCGAGCAACACCGCTTCGGTCAGTCCCGTATGCGCGGACAGCACGAGCATCAAACCGTTCAGACTCGGAAGGCCCAGCGAAGGATTATGAAAAAAACCCGGACTCACCTTGATGGCGAAACTCGAAAAGCGCGGCAAATAAGCGGTTTTTACGTCGACTTCGCCCGCGTGCTCGGGAATGTCGAGACGCAGGACCGGTGGCATGGCAACGGCTTCGGTTGCCAGCGAGCGGAACCCGGCCTCGACTTGCTCAACCGCGTCGTGATCGAGCGGCACCAGTTCGCGTAGTTGCGCTTGCGACAGCAGCACAGTGGATCGATCAATGGCGGGCATAAAATTTACGCGGCTCCAATCAAACGGCGATGGGTGTCGATATCGATGTTGCAGCCGCTGACGACGATTACGATCGGTCCTTGCGAACGAGCCGCGCCGTCGAGCACCGCGGCCATGCCGACCGCCGCGGCCCCTTCCACGACGAGCCGCTCCTCGCGATACGCATGGGTGATGCCGCGCGCAATCGATACCTCGTCGAGCAACACGACGCGGTTGATCAGTTCGCGCGTCATGTCGAAGGTATGCCGGTTATCGAGGCCGATGCCGCCGCCAAGCGAATCGGCAAGGGTTTCGAGTTCATCGACATGGACGGCTCTACCAGCTTCCAGACTCGCATGCATGGCCGCGCCGCGTTCCATCGATACGCCGACCATTTCGGTGGCGCGCGCGATGCTCTTCGCTGCGAATGCAACGCCGCTGAACAAGCCGCCGCCCGACAAAGGCACGACGATGGTCGCGACATCGGGCAGCGCTTCGAGGATTTCAATGCCGATGGTGGCCTGGCCCGCTATCACCCGCGGGTCATCGAACGGCGGCACAAGTGCATAGCCTTCTTCGCGTACGAGACGTTGCGCCTCCACCTGCGCATCGTCCTGACTCTTGCCCACAATGACAACGCGCGCACCCAGCGCGGCGACGGCATCGACCTTGTTCCTCGGCACGAGCGAGGACATGCACACGGCCGCTTCGATACCGAGGGCGCGCGCCGCATAAGCGACTGCACGGCCGTGATTGCCGGTCGATGCCGTCACGACACGCTTGCAGCCTTCATCGGCCAGTTGCGCCAACGCATTGGTCGCGCCTCGCAATTTGAAGCTGCCGGTCGGTTGAACGGTCTCGAGCTTGAGACAGACCGCAACGCCCGCCACCTTGCTGAGCGCCGCCGATTGCAGGAGCGGCGTGACGAGCGCGCGGCCCGCAATGCGCTGGCGAGCGCGATAGACATCGGCGAGCGAGAGTCTGGACATGTGGGACTGAGTTGCTATTCGTTGATCGATGCAACTCAGTCTAATGTCCTAAAAAATCGATTTTGAATGTCCTAGTTCAATTGAAGTCGTGCACGTGCGGATATTGTCCGAACACCTCGCGCATCGTTTCGACGGCTCTGCGGAACGTGCGCTCGCCGACTTCCGCGCCGACACACAGACGCACTGCATTGGGCCGCTCAGCGCCGCGCACGAGAAAGGGATCGGGCGATGTGACCGCGATGTTCCGGTTGCGCAGCTCACGTGTCATGCGCTCTGCTTCCCATTCTTCCGGCACCCGCAGCCATGCGGACAACGCATTCGGATGACTGCCGAGCACGTATTCGCCGAGCAACTCGCGCACGACGGCCTGCCGCGCCGCGAGACGTTCGCGCTGGATTTGCACGAGACGTTGCGCCGTGCCGTCCATGATCCAGCGCGCGGTGACTTCCGCGATCGGCGATGTCGCCATCCAGCAACTCACGCGCAGCACGCTTTCCGCGCGCAAGGCAAGGCGGCGCGGCACCGTCATGAAACCCGTGCGCAGGCCACTCAGCACCGACTTGGTCATGCTCGTGCAATAGAACGCGAGGTCGGGAATAAGGCTGGAAATCGGCGTTTGCGTTTTCGCGGGCAACGCGCCGTACACATCGTCCTCGATGACATATACGCCATATCGCTCGGCGATTCGCGCGATGGCGCGGCGGCGCGAGTCGGGCATCAAGGCGACGGTAGGGTTGTTCAGCGTCGGCGTGCAAACGAGCGCGCTGACGCGCTCGCTGTCGCAGACTTCCTCGAAATGTTCGGGACGTATGCCGTATTCGTCGATTTCCAGACCCTTGAGCGTGAACCCAAGCACGTTGGCCGAGCCAATCACGCCGTGATCGGTGAGGCTTTCGCATAACACCGTATCGCCCGGACCGACAGTCGATGCCAGCGCCAGGAAAATGCCGTGCGCGACGCCGTTGGTCACGAGCAAGGTGTCGGCGCTTGCGGGCATGTTGAGCGTCGCGAGCCATTCGACGCCCGCCTGACGGTGGTTCTCGAAGCCGGCGATGGGTCTGAACGCGCGAATCCAGGGTTGATCCTCGATGGTCGACAAGGTCGCGCAGACCTTGCGCCACATCGCATCGTGCTCCGGCGTATGAACGATGCGCGCGATCGAGAAATCCACGACAGAGCGCTCCGCCGTATCGAGCATGTAATTGGACATCGTCTCCGTCACGCGTGCCGTGACGAAGCTGCCGCGTCCGACTTCGCACCGGATCAGGCCCTGCCTCTCCAGTTCTTTATAGGCGTTGGTGACCGTCTGCACGCTGATTTGCAGGTCCGCCGCCACGTCGCGCTGCGGCGGCAGACGCGCGCCCGATGCGAGGGCGCCGCTCTCGATGTCCGCAGCCATCGCCTTGACGAGCCGCTTGTATTTCGATTGCACACCCTGCCCCGTGCGCACCGCGTCGCGCCATCGTTCATTCACCTTGTCGCTCTCCTGATGCTCGTGTTCACTCCGCCCATGCCCAATAGTGGCGCAAAAGCGCGTTCGAAAATAATTGTCCTAGAGCAATCGCAACACAAATATGGCTTTGTATTCTGCATCGTGGCTGCGTTGAACGGCTGCTCAACGGCTTCAGTCATAAGGGTTTTTCCGGTGTCGCGGCGTCATGCGGCCTGATTCTTTGAGCAAAGACAAACCATACGAACGGGAACGATATGAAGACGAAGCGACTGTCTGGAATGCTGGTAGCGGCTTGCGTCGCGACGGCGAGTTTCACGGGCTATGCTGCAAGCGCAAGCGCCGAGACGACGCTGCAGCGCATTCAGCGCACGGGCGAGGTGCGCATCGGCTATGCAAACGAAACGCCCTTTGCTTATACGACGGCCGACGGCACCGTGACGGGCGAATCGCCTGAAATCGCCAAGAAGGTCTTTGCGAAGCTCGGTGTCAAGAAAGTGGATGCGGTGCTGACAGAATGGGGCGCCTTGATTCCGGGCCTCAAGGCGGGCCGTTTCGATGTCATCGCGGCCGGCATGTACATCACCCCGGAACGCTGCAAGCAGGTTGCCTTTGCCGATCCGCAGTACCAGATCCCCGACACACTGCTGACCATGAAGGGCAATCCGAAGAACCTTCACAGCTATGCCGATGTCGCCAAACAGCCGGACACCAAGCTCGCGGTAATGGCGGGAACGGCGGAGCTAGGCTACGCGCGCGAAGCGGGCATCAAGGACGATCAGATTCTTCAGGTACCCGACACGACCGCGCAATTGCAGGCCGTGCGCGCACGCCGTGCGGATGCCGCCGTCGGCACCGCGCTGACGATGAAGGGTCTCGCCTCGAAGGGCGGACCCCAGGTGGAATCCATCGGCCAGTTCAATGACGATCCCAAACATACGGGCTATGGCGCTCTGGCCTTTCGCCCCGAAGACACCGACTTGCGCGATGCCGTCAACAAGGAACTGCATGCGTGGCTCGGCACCGACGACCACCTGAAGACGGTCGGTCCGTTCGGCTTCGACAAGTCCAACGTGACTGCCAAGAAAGCGCCTGAACTCTGCGGCGGATAAAGCCTTCCGTCGAGGCGCGCGCTGCATGCACCCATTAACGAGGACCCGTCATGAGTGACCTCAATGAGCTTCTACCCTTGATGATGAAGGGCACGCTCGTCACGATCCAGATCGCGATCTTTAGCATTCTGCTGGCGATCATCATGGCGTGCGTTGCGACCGTGTTGCGCACGGCGCCGTATCGAATCCTGAGATGGGCTGGCAACGCGTACGTCGAGATTTTTCGCGGCACATCGCTCCTGGTGCAGTTGTTCTGGCTTTTTTTCGTGCTGCCCTTGCCGCCGTTCAATCTGCAAATGACACCGTTCACGGTCGCGATCGTCGGTCTTGGCCTGCATTACGGCGCGTATGGTTCGGAGATTCTGCGCGGGGCGTTGCGTTCGGTGCCGGGCGGTCAGTATGAAGCGGCGCTCGCGCTGAACATGCCGGCGTCTGCAAGGCTGCGCCGGATCGTGCTGCCTCAGGCGATGATCTATGCATTGCCGCCCGCGACGAACCTGATGATCGAACTGCTGAAAGGGACGTCACTGGTGTCGCTCATCACGCTGTCGGACCTCACCTTCCGCGCGCGCCAGCTCGACGAAGCGACCTTCAAGACCGCCGAAATCTTTGCGCTCACGTTGCTCATCTACTTCGTCCTGGCGCAGATCATCGCGACCGTGATGCGCTATTTCGAGCAGCGCGTCAGCAGCCATGTCGCCGTGCGTCGCGCCGTTCCGAGGGCTGCATCATGACCACACTGAGCCAATTGTTCGATGTGAAGTATGCGCTGCACATCCTCCCCCAACTCGCACGCGCGGCGACCTACACCATCGGCATTACGCTGATCGGCTTCGCGATTGCGCTGATTCTCGGGCTCGTGCTCGCCATTCTTCGGCGCAGCGACATCGCGCCTGTTGCGAAGATCACGGCCTTTTTCATCGAGTTCATACGCAGCACGCCGTTGCTGATTCAGGTGTATGTGCTGTTCTATGTCGCCCCACTTTATGGGCTGACGATGTCCGCTCTGACAGCGGGAACCATCGGCATTGCGGTTCACTACGCGTGTTATGTGTCGGAGGTGTATCGCGCAGGGCTTAATGGCGTGGCGCGTGGGCAGTGGGAAGCGTCGTGTGCGCTGTCGCTCTCGCCGTGGCGCACGTATAGCGGCGTCATTCTCCCGCAGGCGATACGTCCTGTGATTCCCGCGCTTGGCAATTATCTCGTCGCGATGTTCAAGGACACGCCTGTGCTGTCCGCGATTACGGTCGTCGAGTTGATGCAGCAAGCCAAGAATATTGGTTCGGAGACCTTCCGGTATCTGGAGCCGATCACCATGACCGGCATCTTCTTTCTCATCATCAGCGTGACCTTCGCCTCGGGCGTGCGTCACCTCGAACGACGCGTGCGCTTGCCATGATGCAGGACATCACGCGTGCTGAACACTCGAACCCGGCGGACGGCGCACGGAAATGGATCTTCAGGAGCAGCAGATGAAACGAGACCTCGACCCTGCACTGGGCGCGGCGGCCGCCGCCAATGCCGACACGCCGATCGTGCGCTTTCGCAACGTGACGAAACGCTATGGCCCGCTGACCGTGCTCGATGGCCTCGACCTCGACGTCGCGCGCAATGAGAAAGTGGCGGTCATCGGGCCAAGCGGTTCGGGTAAATCGACGCTGCTGCGCGTGCTGATGACGCTCGACCCGCTGACCGATGGTGTCATCGAAGTGGATGGCGAACCGCTGACGCATGAAATGCGAAATGGCAAGCTGATGCCGGCGTCACCGCGGCATGTTCGCAAGGTGCGCAGCAAGATCGGCATGGTGTTTCAAAGCTTCAACCTCTTTCCGCATATGACGGCCTTGCAAAACACGATAGAAGCGCCGATCAGCGTGCTGGGTCTGTCGAAGAAGGAAGCCACCGAACGCGCGCGCGAGTTGTTGTCGATGGTCGGCCTCGACGAGAAGTGCAATCACTATCCGTCGCAGCTATCGGGGGGACAGCAGCAGCGCGTCGCCATTGCGCGTGCGCTTGCAATGCGTCCCAAGGTCATGCTCTTCGACGAAGTCACGTCTGCGCTCGACCCCGAGCTGTGTGGTGAAGTGCTGACTGTAATTCGCCGTCTCGGCGCGGAGCACGATCTGACGATGCTGATGGTGACGCATCAGATGGGGTTTGCCAAGGATTTTGCCGATCGCGTGTGCTTCTTTTCGCAAGGGAAGATTATTGAGCAAGCGCCGCCGCAGCAATTCTTCTCTTCACCGCAGCATGAGCGGACACAACAGTTTCTGCGTGCGGTGACGGAGGCTTTGTAGACGCCCATCGTCGCGCATCGGCGCAATCAGCTTCACATGCTGTGTGAACGACTTCGAGCACGGCGTGGAACGAGCGACTAGTCATTACGCGAGAAGAATTGCCTTGTTCCGACGACGAAACCTTTCGCGACTGGCAACGTACAAGGGGATCATTGGCGACTATGCTTACAGCATCAACAGCAAGGAGTCGCCATGCAAGCGCCCGTCGTCCGCAGGTCCGTCGACCTCAGTGCCTATCCGAATCTCGTCGTCGTGCTATTGGGCTTCCGTGTGCGCCGGCTGCGAGGAATTGCGGCGATACTAGGCATCGGCAAAGGGCTGCGGCAGATCGAATCGAATCCGCCCGATGGCTTGCTGTCGAGTCAGCAAGTGTTCTTCGCGCTCAACCATATCGGTATCCGTCAGTACTGGCGCGATCTCGACAGTCTCGAAGCATTCACTCGCAGCGAGCCCCATTCCCGCTGGTGGCGCGACTTCCTGCGCGATAGCCGCGGCGCAGGCTTCTGGCATGAAACCTATAGCCGGCAAGGAATGGAAGCGGTCTATATCGATATGCCCGAGCCCGCGGGCTTCGACCGCTTCGCGCCTGAACGCCAGCCGACCGGCCCGTTCATGAGCGCGCGGCAGCGGATGGGAGCGGATTAGGCACTTGGGAAACGTGGATCGCTCGCATTAGCGCACTGCGTTTTCCGAATGTGTTGCTTGTCCCCCAATACCGGTCGTCTCAGGTGTAATGCGAATGCGCTGGAGGTCGCTGACGGAACGCGTCGACTTCGCGCGCATGCGCGATAAACAACGTTCAATCCGACGTGAGCAATAGATGAGATACCGATGTTCGCGAAGCCTGCTTGCAGGGTACTCATTCGCTAATCGTCGAGTCTCACCGGGCTCGGATGGTACATTGGACTTGCCCCCGCATAACCGGGCACCGGTCACGCCTACGTTGGAGGAACTGCTTGCCGACGAAACTCACGCGGCGAGCGGTATTTCAGGGCGCTGTGCGGGTGTGACTCGTTATAGTGCTCGAACGCGATGGCCGGGTTTTGCAGCGCCGTCCTGGCGTCGGGTTTCGGCATCCACGAGACGTAATCACGCTTCATCGTTTTAACGAAGCTCTCGACCATCCCATTGCTTTGCGGGCTTCTAACGGGTGTTGTGACCGGCTTGCAGTCCGATTTTCCGAGAGAACTTCAATGTCGTCGGCAATGTAGCAGGAACCATTGTCGCTTAACCACTCGACTTCGCTCTCAGCCTTTAGCGCGCCGGCGAAACGGTTCTCGACGGCTTGAAGCATGACGTCACGCACCATGTCGCCGATGTAACCGCCTGTGCTTGCGGCCCAACTCATGGCTTCGCGGTCGCAACAGTCGAGTGCGAAGACGACGCGTAATGGGGCACCGTCATCGCAGCGGAATTCGAAGCCATCCGAGCACCACCGCACGTTGCTTCTGTCCACCGCGACCTTGCCGTCATGCCGACGCGTAGACGAGACGTGACGAGGGCGACGTTCAAGTAGCAGGCCGTGGCGACGCATCACGCGATACACACGCTTTGCATTGACGCGCCGTTGAGCCAGCGCATCCCGGCTTCGCCTCAGTAGCGCCCAAGCACGTCGGTATCCATATGTCGGCACGTCGCCTGACAATTCCTGGAGCTCGGCGACAAGGGCCATGTCGTCGAAGACGGGCATCTTGCGCCGGTCGACCCAGTCAACCCTCCGCTTCGATTTGACTGCGAGATTCGAGCGCGACACACCCAGGACTTCACAGACTCTTCAACGGTCGTCCCCCGGCAGCAATGGTGAGCGCGCAGTCAATTTTTTTGCTCGACCATACTCCACTGCTTCACGAAGAATTTCTACCTCCATCGTCTTTTTTCCCAGCAATCGCTGCAGCTCGCGAATCTGCTTCATCGCTTCGGCTAGGTCCGATGCCGGCGCCACCTGCTCGCCGGTACTGACCGCCGATAGGCTCCCGTCCTGATAGAGCTTGCGCCAGCCGAAGACTTGGTTGGCATTTACTTGATGCCGCCGAGCGACGCCAGAAACCGTTGCGCCGGGGTCGAAGGTCTCGCGAACTATCGCGAGTTTCTCTTCAACAGAACGCCGGCGGCGCTGCTCCGGCTGAGTCAGAACTTCTAGAGGTTCCACGTTGTGACTAGGCTTAAACATAGGCAGACGACTACCTCATAATTTAAGCGTTACCGCATGTCCGGTTTTTGCGGGGGCCGGCCCATACATGTGACCAAGCACGCGGTCGCGTATCTCCCCAGTTGTCACAGGGTCTTCGAGCGGGCCCGAAGAATGATTCAGTGGTGGATAACAGAGGGCTTCCCCCTTGAGCTTGGCGTCAGACGCGCGCTAAATCTTTGATCACGCAGCTTTCGCGTAAAAAACGGTTGCCTGAGTTCCAGCGCTAGTGCAACACCGGCAGGCGTTGATGCTTGGCGGCGAGGCGGGCAACGTCGGCGTCGTGGCAGGCGGCGATGCAAAGTCGATCTCGCTCACGCGCGGCAATCTGGCAGCGACGGGCGGCAACATCGTGTGCCCGTTGCATCGCTGAACCTACGATGGCCACGGCAAATGATCGGTGCTCCTCATTTGATCGAAAGCCATGCCGCAATCTGGAGCGGTTCCCACTGCACGACTTCCACGGTCTGCTATACGAAGGCCCGCGCGATCCGGCGCGTGACCTGGCCGACGTTTTCGCGCGCCGTGAATTCGATCTGTCCGGCTATGTGCTCGCCCACGTTGAAACCCATACATGCCGCTATAACTGGAAGACCTTCATCGAAGTCTATCTGGAGGACTACCACGTCGCGCCCTTTCATCCGGGGCTGGGCCGTTTCGTGACTTGCGACGATCTCGAATGGGATTTCGGCGAGACCTACAGCATGCAAAGAGTGGGCGTGAACAACGCGGTCGCTCAAGCCGGCTCCGAAGTTTATGGAACATGGCACGACCAGCTGCTGGCATTCGACGGCGGCGAGCCGCCCGCTTTCGGCGCGATATGGCTCGCGTATTTTCCAACTCACATGATCGAGTTGTATACGCACGTGCTCGTCGTTTCGACGCTGTATCCCAAGGGACCGCAGGAGACGCTCAACGTCATCGAGTTTCACTATCCCGAGTAAATGGCGGCATCCGAGCGCGAGTTCGTCGATGCGCAACGCGCCGCGTATCTGGAAACGATGATCGAGGACGACGAGATCGCGGAAGGCATGGATGCGGGCCGCCTGGGGCTGCATCGTCGTGGCGTGAGCGATGCGGGTCCGTATCAGTCGCCGCTAGAAGATGGCATGCGGCACTTTCATGCGTGGTATCGCCGGGCGCTTGATGGGGGTGGGAATGATAGCGTACGCGCAACGAAGTCGTGTTGGCAGCGCGTCTCAGCAAGGCGATACGCGAACCGTGGCCGAGCGCCAGGCGCACGCTCTGAATCCGCCAGTCAGGCAGAACCGGCGACGGCCCTGCCCCCCGCTGCCGAACGACGCGCCTACCCCTGATCGTCCGGAAAGTCCGCGCTTAAGGTCGTCTTCTCCCACGCGTCGAAGTCGCGTTTGAGCGTATCGAGCTTCTTGCGCGCCAGTTCAAGCGCAGTCTTCCCCAGCAGCAGACGCAGCGGCGGCGCGTCGGCGGTCGCCGCTTCGATGATCGCATGCGCCGCGCGCACCGGATCGCCAACCTGATTGCCACTGCGCGCAGAAGTCTGCTTGCGCCGCTCGCCGGCCGTCGCGGCATAGTCGGCAATTTCGATCGCCGATGCCTTGATCGACGGTCCCGCCCAGTTCGTGCGGAACGGGCCGGGCTCGACGATCAGCACGTCGATGCCGAGCGGCTTCACCTCCACCGCGAGCGATTCCGATATGCCTTCCACCGCGTACTTCGTGCCGTGGTAATACCCTGTCGCGGCAAAGCTGGCCAGCCCGCCGATCGACGAGACATTGATGATGATGCCGCTCTTCTGCGCCCGCATGACCGGAAGCACTGCCTTGGTCATGTCGACGAGACCGAACACGTTCGTCTCGAACATGTCGCGCACGGCATCGTCCTCGCCTTCCTCGATGGCCGCGAGATAGCCGTAACCCGCGTTATTGACGAGCGCGTCGATGCGGCCAAAGCGTTGCTTCGTCTGCTCGACGACGCTCGCGATCTGATCGGCCTTCTGCACGTCGAGCGGCAACGCGATCGCGCGATCCTCGTACCCCTCGACGATATCCTGCACTTTCGACGCATCGCGGGCCGTCACGACCGCGCGCCAGCCGCGTTCGAGCACGGCCTTCGCCAGTTCACGGCCAAAGCCGGTCGAACAGCCAGTGATCAGCCAGACGGGGTTGTCGCGATTCATCATGTTTGAGCTCCATTGAGTGTGGATAGCGTCCGGTCGTCGACCGTGGGGCTTCATGCTATCCGTTTCGCGGCAGTTTCGCCGGACTCGGCAACCTCTCACCTCTTCGTCTCATCCGACGAAACGCAGCTTGTTCGCCTGTGCCTCGCTCAGCATCGACACGCGATATGCGCGCGCAACAGCATGTCCGCTTCGCCGTACTTGCCGCGATCGATTAGGCGAAGCCTCTTCGCGTGCTCGTCGTGAGTCGCGCTGTCGCGATGCGCTTCAATGAATCAGGCGGCGCACGATGCCGATGCGCTCCGTCACTTCGTTGTAAGCGCGCACCAACTCGCCGTTGCCGCTCGTGCGAACGAGTCCGCGATGTAAGGGGCCGCACTTCGCAGCGAGGTTCTAGCACTTGAGTCAGCGCCGCCCTTCCGTGCCGAATCGAGCCTGATCCATTCGAGGTCGTGAATCACCAAGGATGGTGCGTTCAATCCGCTGACGGTGCCTGACAACGAGCTTTCTTGTGAGACGCGCGGCTGCGGACAGGGGAGACATTTCTCAGCCGCAGCTTTCCTTCGCGATGCCGACTATAATCGCTCGGCGCGCCGCAACGGTCGCTTGCACGTGCGGCTTTCCTTCGAAGTTCGAACCTTCAAGAGGATGAACCCTGCCATGAGAATAGTTGCCGCGTTTCGACCGAACGTCTATGCAAGGCACGCCCGCAAAGCTCTCACTCCAAGGATCGCCGCCGTCGCCCTGACGAGTCTCTCCGTCATCACCGGCTGCGCTTTTGCACAGGACGACTCCGACCGCGGCTACGACCGGCATGGCGGCGGCCGGCACGTCAAGGTCATGATCATCTCCATGTTCGGCCCCGAAGGTCAGGTCTGGCTCGACAACCTCGGTCCATGGCAGCCCGTCAAGGTGCCTGGGTTATCGCCGGATTATCCGAACGTGAACTGCAATCGCGACGATGTCTGCGTGATGACGACCGGCATGGGCCACACCAATGCGGCGGCGTCCATCATGGCGCTGGGCTTCTCCGACCAGTTCAATTTGCGGCACACGTATTTTCTGGTCGCGGGAATCGCGGGCATCGATCCGGCCCGCGGCACGGTCGGCTCGGCGGCGTGGGCGAAGTATCTGGTGGATTTCGGCATTCAGTGGGAACTGGACGCACGCGAGAAGCCCGCCGACTGGGAAACCGGCTTCACGGGCATCAACACCAAAGGCCCGAAGGAGAAGCCTCCGCTCGATTACCGCACTGAAGTGTTCGCGCTCAACGCATCGCTCGCGGACGCAGCCTACGCGATATCCCGCAACGTCAAGCTGTCCGACAGCGATGAAGCCAAAGTGGCGCGCGCGAAATTCAGCTACGCGCCAGCGAACCAGCCGCCCGCTGTGATCCAGTGCGACACGCTCGCAGGCGATACATGGTGGTCCGGCAAATACATCGGCGAGCGAGCGCGTTACTGGACGCGTCTTTTGACCGACGGTAAAGGCGTCTATTGCACGACGCAGCAGGAAGACAACGCGACGTTCGAAGCGCTCAAGCGCGCGGCCAGCGTGGACCGGGTGGACCTGTCGCGCGTGGCGGTGCTGCGTACCGGATCGGACTTCGACCGGCCGTATCAAGGACAGACGGCTGCGGACAATCTGCTCAACTACGCTTCACAGGGCGGCTTCGCGCCGGCGATACAAAATCTATATCTGACGGGCGGGCCGGTCGTCAAGGAGATCGTCTCGCACTGGGGCGCTTGGAGAAAAGGCGTGCCGTCGCACTGAAAAAAGCATCCGTTCAGGACAGGCGGCGAACGGTTGGCGAGGCCGTTCGCTGCTCGGTCCACATCGGCAGCCGGCTGATGCGCTAGAAGCGATACAGCCGGTTCATCGAGACCTTGAATTGCGGGCACCGCTGCCGTACTGCCCGAGAACGACAAGGCAGACGTGAGGCTCTTCCTCAGCACGTTTCGAAAGCGATCGCATTGTCACCGCAGAGCAGCGCAGCGCGGCCCGCCTTCGATCTCGGCGCGATCGATGGTCAACGGCTCCTGGGGCACGACGCGATCGTACGAGAGCGACGAGGCGTCCCACGCGACACGCCGTTTTGCAACAGCCGAATGCTTCCCCATCCATGCCGCCGATGATCGAACGGCCGACCATCGGTCGATACGTCGTCTAAGCCCGCAATTTCGCGGGCATCAGCCTTCCCCCGGCGCGACTTCGAAACATTAGACAAATCATCGCGATAAGTGGAACAGCGCACAATCGCTCCGCGTGACATTCGATAACCTCGTGTCTCATCGCCTCGGAGCAGGCGAGTAACTACGAAAAGACCACGGGGAAAATCATGAAATTACGCATGGCGGTTGGACTGAGCGTTTTGCTTGCGGCATGTGGCGGCGGCGGTGGCGGTGAAACGAGCGCAACGTCTGCAGCGTCAGCCGCGCCTGCATCGAGTTCGACTGCCGCCGCATGTTCAGGCGGCCCCTTCACGACGGACCCGGCCAAGGTCTGTTCCGATGCGTCCGGCAAGCTCGTCACCGCCTACGTCTACGCACAGCCGCAAACGGTCGTCGCTGACGGCACCGTTATTTCGGCCGACACGACATGGCCGGCGAGCGGATCGCCCTATTACATCGCCGGCACGGTGCAGGTCGCCAGGGGCGCTACGCTCACTATCCCGGATGGCGTCATCGTCGAGAGCATGAAGCCGGTGCCATGCACGGCCGACTGCATCGGGAAGATTCCGACTAAGGGAATCATCAACGTCGCCGGGAAGCTGAACGTGGGTGGCAGCGATCAGTCGCAGCTGCTGGGGGTGACTGTCAGCAACGTCGACGCCAATGTGGGCGGCGGCACCGTGAGCATCCAGCATGCGCGTCTCGAAGATGCGTTCGTGCAGATCAGCCCCGCTGCGCCGTTCTCGATGACCTACACGCAGGCTTACCGTCTCAACGTGACGCCCGTTGTTCGCGCCGGTGTGACCACCTACGAGGCGGGAACGAACGGCTATCCGAGTTTCAAGAACTCGACGATCAAGTACAACACGTTCGTCGACTCGGCCGCCTTCGCGTTCGATCCTTCGGTGATCGTGCAGAACAACCTGTTCGTGAACATGGTCGATCCGCTCGTGCTCATCGACAATTTCCCGGCGAGCGGCGCGCCTGCCGGCATCGCGAAGAACAATTCGTTCCTGTTCAAGAAGACTTCGCCGAATACGAACCGCATGGTGATTGCGGCTCACGGCACGTACGCTGCATCGGCGACTCACACGCTCGACTTCTCGAACAACTTTTGGGGCGTGACCGATACCACGACGATTCAGTCCCGCATCCTCGACAGTACGAACTCGAGCAATCCGCGACTGCCGAACGTCGTCAACTATGCGCCGGTTGCCGTGAGTCCCGATCCAGCGACGCCCGCCGATCCGCAAATCGGCGTGCCGAACGAGTAACGCACGCTGCGGTCTGCGACGGACGCCGTTCATGCATCGGCGATGCTGAACAGCGTCCGCGCCGCGCGCTTCCCTCGTGCCGCAGTCAGTGCGCGGCGGTCACGAGCGACGCGTCCGCTTCGCGGGCGTTCGTGCGGATTGCGATGACGGCGAGCAGCGCCGCCGCGAGCGGCACGGCGAGCGCCAGATAAAAGCCGCTCGGCCCGCCCATGTTCAGGAACGTGCCGCCGACGGCCGATCCGGCGATCGCGCCGACGCGTCCCATGCCGATGGCCCAGCCGGTGGCGGTCGCTCGAAGCGTCGTCGGATACGCGCTCACGACCAGATAGTTGAGCGCGATCTGTTGTCCGCCGATGCCGAGCCCCGCCGCGCCCGCGAGCGTGAACACGAGTCCCCACGACGTATCGGCGTAAGCGAGCCCGATCGCAATCGCAATGCCGAGCAACAGCAGCGCGATCAGCAGCCGCCGCGTGCTCACTTTCGGCAACACGAAGGAAAGCGGAATCGCGCAGACGATGAACACAGCGTTCACGACGACCGTGCCGAGCGGCGCTTGCGCGGCGGGCAGGCCTGCGGCTTTCAGTACCGTGGGCAGCCACGACAGGAACATGAACCACGCGATCCAGTTGAAGAAATAGACGGCCCAGATCGCCACGGTGTTGCGGGCGTTGCCCTCGCGAAACAGCGCGGCGACGCTCGCGCGCCCGGCGGCTTCCTTCACGGCGAAGCGCGCGTCGTGCGCGAGCGGTTGCGACACGATGCGCGCCAGCACCGCAGTCACCGCGCGATGATCGCCGCGCGAGCGCGTCACGAGGTAATGCAGCGATTCGGGCAGCACGAACCAGAGCAGCACGAGTAACGCGAGCGGCGCCGCGCCGCCGACCACGAACACGCCTTGCCAGCCGATTACCGGCAGCATCCGCGCCGCGAGCAGTCCGCCGAGCATCGCGCCGGCGGGCAGGCCGAGAAGCACGCCCGTCATGATCGCGCCGCGATGCCGCGCCGGACCATACTCCGCCGCGAGCGCTAGCAGCACCGGCGTGCAGCCGCCCATGCCGAGCCCAGCGATGAAGCGCAGCGCGAGGATCTGCGTCGTGCCGGTCGCGAACGCAGTCGCCAGCGATGCGATGCTGAACAGCGCGACGCCGCCGAGCAACGCGGGACGCCGCCCCACGCGATCGCCGACGAGCCCGAGCGTCATCGCGCCGATGGTCATGCCGAGCGTGCCTGCGATGAGGATCGGCGCCAGATCGCCAGGGGCGAGATGGAATGCCGCGACGATTGCAGGACCGGTGTATGCGATGGCCTGCGTATCGAAGCCATCGAACAGCGTGGTCGCGAAGCACAGCAGAAAGATCGTCCATTGAAACGGACGAACGCGTTCGCGATCGATCAGCGACGCGATATTGAGAGGCGTGCTCATGGTGTCTCCGTTGTGAGTTATGCGTCGGAGCGTAAGCGAGCGGCGCGAAGCGCGTCCAATACCGATGCGGACTGAGGCTATACCCAGGGGGTATGGCAATCGTTGATTGCTTGTCGTGCGTGTCTCTAGGCGTGATATCGGTTGATGCTCCGGTCAGTAGCCGGATGCTGCAAGACCAGTTCATCGCTCGATGCACTGTCTAATCCTTCGTCGCGCGAATCTGCATGTGTTGAACGCCCGACACCATCACCCTGCACGTTCGCACATAACGTATCGTGTCCCAACAGCGTCCGAAGTTGAGCAGCCGGAACCGGGCGACTGACAAAATAGCCTTGTATCGCGCTGCAGCCTTCCGACACAGCGAAGCCGAACTGTTCGGCTGTCTCCACGCCTTCCATCGTGGTCGGAAGCCCAAGACATGCGCTCATCGTGATGATCGCCCGCACGATCCCGACACTCTCTGCGTCGTGAGGAATGTTGCGAACGAATGACTGGTCGATCTTGATCTTGTCGAATGGAAACTTGCGGATGTAGCTCAGGGACGAGTAGCCCGTGCCGAAATCGTCCATCGAGATTCTCACGTGCATCGCACGCAGATGGTTCAGCGTATGAAGCGTGCGAGCCTCGTCCATGAGTAGGACGCCTTCGGTGATTTCCAGTTCGAGTCGTTGCGGCGCAAGTCCGGCTTCCTTGAGTGCCGATACGACATTCGACGCCAGCGCCTTGTCGCGGAACTGCACGGGCGACAGATTGATCGCCACGCCGATGTTCGCAGGCCACGTCGCCGCTTCGGCACACGCTGTTCGCAGCACCCAGTTGCCCAGTGGAATGATGAGGCCCGTCTCTTCCGCGATCTCGATGAACTCCGCCGGAGAAACGAGCCCGCGCTCGGGATGCCGCCAACGCACCAGCGCTTCCGCGGAGGCGATGCTCCCGGTTTTGGCATCGACCAGCGGCTGATAGTGAAGCTCCAGTTGTCCGTCCGTCAGCGCGCGCCGCAATCCGGCTTCCAGCGCCTGTCTTTCCTGCGTCTTTTCGTTCAATGCGGACTCGTAACGCCGATAGGTGCCCTTGCCGTCCGCTTTCGCCGCATAGAGCGCGAGATCCGCGTTGCGCAGCAGTTCAGCGGGAGCGCCGCCGTCTGCCGGGTAAAGCGCAAAGCCGACGCTTGCGCCGAGGTGAATCGACTGACCATCCACGACAAACGTCTCGCTGTTGCATGCTTCGACGATGCCGACGCACAGCGCGCACGCCGCTTCCGCATGGGCGCCGCTGTGCATTACCGCGAACTCGTCCCCGCCGAGGCGTGCGACGACGTCGTCGGCCTTGACGAGCGCCCGCAACCGATCAGCTATCTGCATCAGGACGGTGTCGCCGGTGAGATGACCGAACGTATCGTTCACTTGCTTGAAGCGATCGAGGTCGACCATGACGACGGCAAAGGGCTTATCGGCATCGGCGGGAAGAGCGGTTTGCAGCGTAAGCAGCTCATAGAAGCTCGCGCGGTTGGGCAGGCCCGTGAGCGAATCGTTGAAGGCGAGCGCGCGCATCTTCGCCTCGGTGCGCAGGCGTTCCCGTTGGTCGCGCACCGCGATGACGGTTTGCAATTTGTGGCCCAGCGGTACTTCGGAACGAAGCACGCGAACCGGAATGCGCTGCCCTGTCGCGCCGACCAGTTCCGTTTCGCGCTCCTCCTTCTCGGGCAAGCCGGCGAGATCGATGTGCGGAAGCAGCGCGCTGACATGTCTGCCTGCAAGGTCGTCCTGTGCAAAGCCGGACAGGCGCTCGATGCTGCTGTTCGACGTGACGATCACGTTGCTTTGGGTGATGAGCAGGCCTTCCAGTGCAACGTCGGCGAGGTCGCGCAGCCGTCGCCTGTCTTGCCGTATCCGCGCTTTCGCCGCGAGGTCGAATCGCCAGCCGAGCACCGCCAGCATGATCAGCGCGAGCGAGACACCGGCGACGACAGGCGTAACGGCCTGGGGAGAAACGGCATTCGGGGGAAAGGCAACACTGGGATCGTAGCGCAACGTCATCGCCGCCATGCCGCAGAAATGCAGCAGCGCGATTGCGAAGAGCATCATCGGAGCGGCGAACTGCCGGATGCGCCGGTTGCGATTGGCGATCGCCACCATGGACAGGCCGAACAACGGCAGACTCACTGCAATCGACGACAGGACCAGTTCCAGGTCCCATGACACTGTGCCCTGTACCAGATAGGCGCTCTGTCCGATGTAGTGAAGGGCCGCCACGCCGGTACCGATGATCATGCCGGCCAGGAACTGTCGTGGCGAGCGCGGATCGGTGATCGACACGGTTGCACCCGCGCCGATGCCGATGATCGCGCAGGCCAGCGACACCGCCGTCAGGAAAGGTTCGAACGCCGCGGGCATGTGCGGCTCGAAAGCGAGCAGCACGATGAAATGGGTTGCCCACGCCGTGCATCCGCTTGCCACGACATTGACGACGCCCCAGTGAATCCGCGCTTTGCCCGACGCGCGGGCGGCATGTCGTCCGACTGCGAACGATGCGTAAATGCCGATAGCGCATACGAGGCAAGCAAGCAACATGAGCCTCGTGTCGTGCGCGTGAAGAATGCAGTCGATGACTCGGAGGCCCGGTGCGTTCTTATGTTCCATTTTTTCCGGTTCTTGTAGCTAGTGCCGATGCAGCGCGAGGCGGTTTTGAAACGAGTTAGCGTTATGTCGGCGTGTGGGTTTGGAAACTTGAGGGATTAAATTTCTTTGAGGTGGCGCAGCTCGTTCATCGGCGCATTGCTGTCAATTCTCGGCGTGCGCGCTTCAAAGTGTGTCTGTTTGCAGAGCGCGTTGGTCGATACCATGCGGGTCACTTCCCCTACCGTCCGCTTGCCCGAGTGTGCCCATGAAACTCAAGCTCTATCAGATCGACGCGTTTACAAGCGACCTGTTCAAAGGAAACTACGCAGCAGTGGTTCCGCTGGACTCATGGCTTTCCGCTTCCCTGATGCAAGCGATCGCTAGCGAAAACAATCTGTCGGAAACGGCGTTCGTCGTGCGCCGGGATGATGGAGGGTTCGATATTCGGTGGTTTTCCCCGATCAAGGAGATCGCTTTCTGTGGGCACGCGACGCTGGCAAGCGCTTTCGTTTTATTCAAGCACCTTCCTCAAGCTACCCACATAGATTTTCATGCACGAGCGACCGGGGCGTTCTCGGTGCACCGCCGGTCACAAGGTCTGATAGAAATGAACTTTCCACGGCGCGAGTACGAGCCGACGACGGACGTTCCCGGCGAGCTTGTGCGCGGTTTATCGATTCAACCTAAAGCGGTCTTTACGAGCGAGCAGGCCTACATTGCCCTGTACGACACTGAGACCGATGTACGCGCGGTCGTGCCCAACCTGGAACTCATCGCGCAGCTTGGTCCACGAGACGTCGTGGTGACTGCGCCCGGAGACCGTCACGACTTTGTGTCTCGCTACTTTTGGCCGGCAAACGGCGGCGCTGAAGACCCGGTGACCGGGTCCATTCACGCGGCTCTTGCTCCGCTCTGGTCGAACTTGATCGGTAAAAGAAAACTCGTTGCGCTACAGGCTTCGGAACGGAGCGGCATTCTGTATTGCGAGCTTGAAGCGGACAGAGTGCTGATTTCCGGTCACGCGGTGCAGTATCTGGAAGGAACGATCGATCTGTCGGCTGCACAAATGTTGTGAGGCGCCATTCGATCCGCGCCTCACCATCTCATTGCCGAGCTAGAGAAGTCATGCCTGACTCAACGAGCTTGAGACGCTTGCGATAGCAACGCCGCGAAGCGTCGCGAAACCGGCAGCAAATTCGAGTTCTGATCCATCTTCCAAGGCACGCGCGCCGATGTTGTTGTCGGGCGGGATCGCCCTGAGCTTTGTCGTTTCCCGCACTGTGCGCGGCCTTCGAGCTTCACGGCTTCCATAGGCGCGGCATTCGGTGCATACGACGCACTTCGCTTAGTCGGCGCTCGCGTCACTGGCATCTGGTTTGGCAGGCGCATACACGGAGGGCCGATTCTTCTCGTCGTGCGCGACCTGCCGGCCGCAGGCTGGTTACGCGCGCTGCAGCTGAACCGGTTACATGCCTGAGACGCCGATCAATGGGCCACCCGCTCGTACCCGCAAAAACAAAACGCTCGTTCGCCGAAGGATTTGCGGCGAGCGAAGCGCGCGAAAGCGTGAGATGCGCGCGGCCTTACATTCATGCAAGTCGCGAACGCTTACCGTGGTGTGCCGATCTATGTGCCGGATAGAACAAGGTCCGCGGTCGGCGGTGGCGTACCGATCACAACTCTGCCGACAGAAGTAACTCTGTCGTTTTCTCGCATCAGTCGGGTAACACCTTATCGAGTAGCTGTTACCGATTTTTGCCTCTATGCCCCCGATGCATGCCAAGAATCAACATTCAGAATCTGGCGCAACGCAGGAAGAAAAATGAAAGTCAATGCCGCCTATCAGCATTCAATCACGCGCTAACCCGCGAACTGAAGAAAATATCCCTCTCTTCGCGCACGATTGCGTGCGTCGGATTTTCTGTAGCAAACGATTGCTCGATGTAACTAAATGTTGCAAATCCCGGTGCGTAGTCAGACAATTTGTTTGCGCCTCAACGATGCGGCGCGATGAGCAAGTCGAACTTCTAACTGGTCCGCCGCCATGATCCACGCTTCCTCCGACCTCGGTTCCATCCGCGAGTTGAATATGTCGTATCTCATGCTCGCTCAGCGCGTTCTGGCGGCCGACCGCGAGGCGGCACAGGCGCATCTGGGTCTGTCATCGGAAATGGCGGACACGTTGCTCAAGCTCTCGCCGGCGCAAACAGAAAAGCTCGCGTCGTCGTCGCAACTGCTGTGCTTCTTCCGCCTGAGCGCCGATGCGATGCTCGGTGGTCTCGCGAGCCGCGGCCACGAAGCGACGGCTGCGGCGTCCGTGTCCAATCACGTTCTTCTCGCGGCTTAACCATGAGCACGACCACGTCCCCCAAGCGCCTTGCTGATGACGCCGCCGACGTACTGCGCGCGGTCAAGCTGATTCAGCTTGGCGCTCGCATGCAGGTGCTGGAGTCCGAGTTCCCGAAGCTCTCGCGTGAGCGACTGATCCGCCTTTATCGGGAAGTCAAAGGCGCATCGCCGCCCAAGGGCATGTTGCCGTTCTCGGAAGACTGGTATTTGACATGGGCGCCGAACATCCATACGTCGATGTTCGCCAACGTCTATGCCTTCCTCGAAGCGAACAGCGAAGGGATGGATCGCGTCGACCTGCTGACTCGCGCCTACGCGCTCTACGCAGAGCATTTTCAGATGAACGGCGAGTCGTTGCAGATGGACCTGACGCGCGCCTGGACGTTTATCCGCTTCAAGGATGCCGGAATTCTGCGTCTCGCGGGTTGCACGCGCTGCCGCGGCAAGTTCGTCGCGCACGCGCATGAGCCGTCGCACTCGATGGTTTGCGGGATTTGCCAGCCGCCGTCGCGAGCAGGAAAAACCAAGGCTGCCGCGAAAGCAGCGCTCGAGCGAAGCGCGGCATTGCAGGCACAGGCGGCCTGAGCGCTTTGCGGGCTGCAAGCGGCTCCCGGCAGGTTTGAGAGCGGCAGCAACTCATCCGAAGCGCTTCTTGCGCGCTAACTCAGATGTCGAACGCGGCGGGCCTGGCTTATCGTTCTCCGGATTGCAGGAGTCAAGTACTTGCTGCTCACGCTTGAACGCAACGTAAAGCAGCCGCATTTCGTCCAACGTGAATCGAATGTCACCCTTCCTGGAGCGGAAGCGGTTGGCGATTCGCACGCACTCCAGTCAGGTCCGCTCGCCCGCTAGATGTCGAAGGCAGCGGGCTTGGCCTATCGATCGTCACATCTAAAAAGTCGAGTACTTGCTACGCCCGCGTGGCCGTGACCTATAGCAGCCGCTGCTCGTCCAACGTGAATCGAACGTCGACCCTCTTGAAGCGGAAGCCGTTGACGATTCGCACGCGCTCCTATTCAAGTCTTCTCACTAGATATGTGTCGAATGCAGCGGGCTTGGCTTGTCCATCGTCACATCGGAAAGGTCGAGCAAGTGCTGCTCAGGCGTGGACGCAACGTACAGCAGCCGCATCTCATTCAACATCGATCGATCGTCGCCCTTCTTGGAGCGGAACGTCGATCCGCACGCGTTTCCATTCGAGCCCCCACGCCCGATGAATTGTCGATGTGACATCAAAGCCTCGAGCGTTGACATCGAGCGAGCGAACACAACTAGTCGATGCATGCGATAAGACGCAACAGCAAGTTACGCCCGAAGGGGCTGCGCCGATACCTAAGCCTCTCCAACTTCCGAATAGCGACAAGCGGCTGAACCGGCTTGACGCTTGCCGAGCAAGAGAGAAGCTCCCGCACTCCGTAGCTCGATAAGCGTGGAAACGATCAATCTCTCTCGACCTCGGCGCTTTATGCTTACCAGCCCTTTCACCGCGTAAGACGCTCTCGCCAAGGCTCGACCCAGTTTTCTTGACCAACAAGCCGTGATGAAGCAACTCCATTACGGCGCGTTGGATTCCTTCCTGCATCGCTTCGTGCCGTCAGCTACGGGGCTATTGGAACGCCATCCGGGTCCCAATAGCCCCGCCCAATCAAGTAAGCCGCGCCGCGCTAACGACGCCTGCTCAACCGGTGGTCTTGAACACGCCCATCGTCGCGCGCAGCGTTTCGCGCCTGATCTCGGGCTGAACCTGCAGCAGCCGCAGCCTAAAACGCCACCTCAAGCGGCCGTCTTGAACACGCCCATCGTCGACCGCAACGTTTCCGCCTGATCTTGAAGCGAACCCGCCGCAGCCGCAGCCTGCTCGACGAGCGCCGCGTTCTGTTGCGTGACTTCGTCCATCTGGCTGATCGCCTGATTCACCTGTTCGATGCCGCGGCTTTGTTCGTTGGACGCAGACGCGATCTCATCCATGATGTCCGTCACTTTCTGGATTGCCGAGCCGATCTTCGCCATCGTCTCTCCGGCCTGACCGACAAGCTCGGTGCCCGCGTGAACGCGCGTGCTCGATGCTTCAATCAGTTCGCGAATCTCCTTCGCCGCCGTAGACGAACGCTGCGCCAGGCTGCGCACTTCGCCCGCGACCACTGCAAAACCGCGCCCCTGTTCACCGGCACGTGCGGCTTCCACCGCCGCGTTCAGCGCAAGAATATTCGTCTGAAACGCAATACCTTCAATCATGCCGATGATCTCCGCGATCTTGTGCGAGCTTTCCTCGATCTCGGCCATCGTGCCGACGACGTTCCCGACGATAGTCGCGCCTTCGTGAGCAACATCGCGTGCCGTTCCAGCCAGCCCGCTCGCCTGACGGGCGTTTTCGGAGTTGTGCTTCACGGCTGCGGTCAGCTCTTCCATGCTCGCCGCTGTCTCCTCGAGCGATGCCGCCTGCTGCTCGGTGCGTGAGGACAAGTCCGTGTTGCCGACCGCGATTTCGCGGCTTGCGCTTGCGATCGCGTTGGCGGACGTCTTCACACTTTCGATCGCAGCCAACAACTGACCGCGCATGCGAGCCATCGAATACATCAGGCTCGAACGGTCGTCGGCTGCCGTCGCGACCTCAACGGCGAGGTTGTTATCCGCAATCTGATTCGCCACTTCAGCGGCGTATGCCGGTTCACCGCCCATCGAGCGAAGAATGCCGCGATTGAGGCGCGACACCACAAGGCTCAACAACACCGCGATCACAGTCAGCACGCCGAGACTCCAGCCGAGCGAGCTATAGAACGCGGCATTGATGTCGTCGATATAGACGCCCGTGACGATAAACCAGTCCCACGGCTGATACCACGACACGTAGGACATCTTCGGCAGGATCTCATTGCTGCCGGGCTTCGCGAACGAATAGTACGTGTAGCCCGCGCCCTGGCGCTTGCCCACATCGATCAGATCGCGATACAGATAGACGCCATTAGGATCCTTGAACTCCATCATCGTCTTGCCGACAAATTCGGGTTTCATCGGATGCGCCAGCACCTTCGCCTGCGAATCGAAGACGCTGAAGTAGCCGTTGTCGCCAAACCGAATATCGCGGATCGCGTTCAGCGCGCCTTGCCTGGCCTGCTCTTGCGTGATCTCGCCGGTAGTCGCCTGCTGGGCGAATTCGCGGATGATGCTGTTCGCAACCTCGGTGGCGTGCTTGATGCCCAACTGTGTCTGTTCCATGCGTACCGCACGCATGCGGTAAGCGTCAGCAATGGAGATCCCCGCAAGGCATACGAGGCTAAGCAGCAGGGGCAGCCAAAGTTTTCTAGAGAAAGTCATGCGTCGTTAGTCGTTGAATGTCGTTGATTGCGGTGGAAACCGTCATAGGGTCTGGCGTACATTCCGCATTAACGGCTGTGAACGGCGTGACTTGACAGGGGACGCGCGCTCGATCGCCGGGCGAGACAGCTTTCGGGCGACGTGTTCCTATCGGGGCGAAGAAATGCAACGCATGCGGCCAGCCAATTCGGCTTCATAGACCGCCGTTAATAAGCATCGTTTGATGGCGTTCGATAGAAGGTGCTGGTTCGTCGGAACTGGCTGCGCACAGCTGTCCGGTCATCTGGCCTATAAAGCTTTCGCACGCGGCTGCCGTTATATATGTCAGCCTGAACGCCGAAGGCAGTCGGCAAGATTCACCTTGGAGGCAGTTGCGGCCAGAGCGCGCAACGGGATGCGACTGCAGGCGACCGGCCCGCAGCGCTTTAGAAGTGCGCGGACCAAGCATTGCGGGCTTCACGCATCGCGCAGACGTTGGATCGAACGCTCGTTCGACAATAACTCTCGCGCAAAGACGTGGTTACGTGTCGGCGTACTCGGCGTTCTCGGCGTTCGAATGATTGCTCCATGAAGCAGACACGCACGCTGGCCACCACCACTACGCGTCCGTCGTAAGCCGGACCATAAGCCGCCCTACCCCGACGCCAGCCGCAAACGCCACCGGAATATCTCATCGCCCGCTCTCGTCACCTATCATTCTGGTTTTGAGAAGAACCACGATGAAGCACGACGAATACGACGTAATGAATGTCGACGGTGCCCGCCCGGTGAAGATGTGGACCAAGGGCGTCCCCGTCGAAGACGAAGCCAGGCGACAACTGGGCAACACGGCCCGGATGCCGTTCATCTACAAGCACATCGCGGTGATGCCCGATGTTCATGTTGGCAAGGGATCGACGATCGGCAGCGTGATCCCGACGCTCGGCGCGGTGATTCCGGCCGCCGTCGGTGTCGATATCGGGTGCGGAATGATGGCAGCCAAGACGACCTTGAGCGCGAACGATCTGCCGGACAATCTGGGCACATTGCGCAGCGCCATCGAGAAAGCCGTTCCTCACGGCATGTCGCCGAAAACGCGCGGGTTCAAGGGCCGAGACAGAGGATCGTGGGAAAAGCCGCCTCAGCCTGTCGATCAGGCCTGGGCGAAGCTGAAAGACGAGTTCGATGTCATCGTGCAGAAGACTCCGAGGCTTAGGAACACGAACAACTACACGCATCTGGGCACGCTTGGAACAGGCAACCACTTCATCGAAATATGCCTCGACGAAGAAGGTTTCGTGTGGCTCATGCTGCACTCCGGGTCCCGAGGCGTGGGGAACGCCATCGGTTCGCATTTCATCGAAGTCGCAAAGCAGGACATGCGCACGCATTTCGTGAATCTTCCGGATCAGGACCTCGCCTATCTGCAGGAAGGAACTCAACACTACGACGACTACGTCGAGGCCGTCGGCTGGGCGCAAAAGTTCGCTCGCATGAACCGCGAAGTGATGATGCTCAACCTGATCGCCGCCGTTCGCACGGTCATCGCGAAGCCGTTCGAAACGCACGTCGAAGCGGTGAATTGTCACCACAACTATGTCCAGAAGGAGCATCACTTCGGCAAGGACGTGCTTTTGACGCGCAAGGGTGCGGTGTCGGCGCGCGAAGGTGAACTCGGCATCATTCCCGGTTCGATGGGCGCAAAGAGCTATATCGTTCGCGGCAAGGGTAATCCCGAGAGCTTCCATAGCTGCAGCCACGGCGCTGGACGAACGATGAGCCGCACGGAAGCCAAGCGCCGCTTCACCATCGACGATCAGGTGCAGGCGACGCAAGGCGTCGAATGCCGCAAGGACGTGGACGTGATCGATGAGATCCCGATGGCCTACAAGGACATCGACGCGGTGATGGAAGCGCAGCGGGACCTGGTCGAAGTAGTGCATACCCTCAAGCAGGTCGTTTGCGTGAAGGGTTGAGGGCGGCATGGGCTCGAAGACATGCCAGTGCGACGGCAGCAACGTGTACTCGCGTTGCACCGAACAGAGTAATTCCACGGAAGAAAGCTGAACGACCGCCGTCCACTTCGCAGCAAGACGCCACGACGGAAGGAATCGCTGGCTCAACGCCCCTCCAGCCGCCGCCCGCGAATTTCCATCCACCGGTTTACAAACTTTTGTCGCTCCGTCAGAATGCGTCCTTCAAATGCGAATGGTTCGCATTTCACACACGTTCACGACGAAGAAAAATGACCACAGCAGCATGCGGCGGATGGACTCTGCGGCCCTCGACCTTGGCGGTACTGCTCCTGTTCGCCACGACCCACTGCGCAATGGCGCAAGAAAACGATGCCGGGGCATCGCCGTCATCGCCGGGGGCGGCCGATGCGACGCTTCCCGCTGTCTCCGTCACCGCGACCACTGAAAAAGACCCGGGACAGCACTTGCGGAGCGATGTCAGCTCCGGCGCGCTCGGCACGCGCACGCAGCTCGACACGCCCTACTCGACGACCATCGTCACCGGCGAAGAACTCGCGGATCGGCAGGCGAAGAAGCTCGGGGATGTCTTCTCGCAGGACGCGTCCGTATCGGATAACAGCAATCCGTATAACGCATGGGCAAGCTACATCACCGTGCGCGGCATGCAGCTCGACTGGCAGAACGGCTTTCGCATCGACGGGCAGCCGTTCAACGCCTACGGCATCACGATGCCCTACGAACAACTCGAAAGCGTGCAATTGCTGAAGGGTCTCTCCGGCTTCATGTATGGCTTCGGCGCGCCGGGCGGCGTCGTGAACTACGTGACGAAGAAGCCGCCGCTCACGGACCGGCAGATCGCGAGCGTCGATGTCGGCTATGCGTCCACCAACGTGTGGTCCGAGCATATCGACCTCGGGGGGCGCGTCGGACCCAACGCCATGTTCGGTTACCGTTTCAACGCCACGCACGAGGAAGGCAAGACCCACAACGACGGCAACGTGCGGCGCGATTCAATCTCGCTGTCCGCCGACGCCCGCCTCACCCGCGATCTCACCGCGACATTCGGCGCGTTGTACCAGGAGCGGCATGCATCGGGCATCACGACGGCAATATCGACCGCTGAACTCGCGGGGAACACGCTGCCCGTGCCGTTGAGCGGTGGCAGCAGCACGCTCGTCACACCCGATCAGCACCTCAACACGAACCTGCAGCTTTATACGGCCGGCCTGCGCTACAACCTGAATCAGGACTGGACGATCTCGGCGACTTATAGCTTTAGCAAGAGCACGCGTTATCGCAATGAGAGCACGTTCTACCTGACCGATCCCGCCGGCGACTACAACGATATGCGCTACGAAGGCAAGGAGGGGCATCAGCTGAACGCGTGGCAGATCATGGCCGAGGGACTTGTGAGGACCGGGCCGTTCCAGCATCAACTCGTGTTCGGCGCGTCGTATCAGAAGCAGACGAACGACAATACCGCAAACTCGTTCTACGATCAGATCGGCATCGGCAACATCTATCAGCCGAACACGAACCGCTACAGCGGCGGCGGCTACACCACGTATCGCAATGCGGACATCGTGCAGAAGGCGCTTTTTGCGAGCGATACCATCGCGCTGACATCGCGCTGGTCCGTGCTCGGCGGCGTGCGCTTCACGAATTACGAACAGCACGGTTACGGTGTCGACGGCGCAACGACTTCGACGTATTCGAAGAACGGGGTCGCCACACCGTCGGTCGCGTTGATGTACAAACTTACGCCCGGCACGACGCTTTATGCGAGCTACGTCGAGTCGCTCGAAGCGGGCAACGTCGTTGGCACGACCTACGCGAATTCCGGCGCGGTGCTGAATCCGCTGCGCAGCAAGCAGTACGAAGTCGGCGTCAAGACGCAAAACGAACGCTGGAGTGCGACTGCTGCACTGTTCCGCATCGAGCGCGGCGCGCAGTACGCGAATAGCGACAACGTCTTCGTCGAAGATGGCGAGTCCGTGTTTCAGGGCGTGGAAGCAGGCGCGGACGTGCGGCTAGGCCGCGACTGGACCGTCGGCGGCGATGTAATGTGGATTGCGACGAAGTACAAGAAAGGTTCGGACTACGACGGGAATCGCGTGGCCGGCGCGCCGGGCTTCGTTGCGACTGCGCACGCGGCCTATTCGGTGCCGGTGGTACCGGGTCTGACGCTGGGTGCATCGGCCAAGTTCACGGGCAACACGAGCCTGCGTCCTGCGGGCGACATCAAGGTTCCGGGCTACATGATCTACAGTCTCGGCGCGACTTACACGACGAAGATTGCAGGACATAACGTCGGCGTGCGTGCGGCGATCGATAACCTGACGAATCATCGCTATTGGGAATTCCAGTACGCCGACTATATTCAACCGGGCGAACCGCGCACCGTGGCGGTCAATGCTCGCGTGGAGTTTTGAGGACTTTAGCTCGTCTGGATTCGGGAAGGATGGCCGTGGGTGAGCGGCGCGACCTCCTTCTTTCAATCGGCGTCGAAGTGCGGTAGTTCTGAATCGCCTCGCAGATACCTTCGAGCGCGAACGAACTCTCACAGTAGTCCGCGATACCGGGCCTCGTGACCGAGCCGCCCATCGATGCAATATGCAGAATGCGCCCGCATCCGACATTGCGATTGCATCAAAGACATCCCATAACGCACCCCTCAGCGCATCTGCGTCACCGCGATGCCAATCACCATCGCCCCAATCGCGCCATCGAACAAACGCCACGCGCCCGCACGCCGAAACAGCGGAGCCAGCAACCGCGCGCCGTAGCCGAGCGCGATAAACCACACCAGACTCGCAGCCATTGCGCCGATGGCGAACGCCAACCTCGCATCGGCGGGTTCGCGAGCGCCTGCCGTGCCGATCAGCAAAAAGGTGTCGAGATAGACGTGCGGATTCAGCCACGTCAACGCAAGCGTCGTCAAAATGGCCGCACGCGCACCGACCGTCGACGCCGCCTTGCCGCCGGCCGTGGCATCCATCGTCGCGTGTGACGGCTTCCATGCGCGCCACAGTGCATTCAGACCGAACCACAGCAAGTAGGCAAGCCCGACGTAGAGCAGCGCATGCACCACACGCGGATAGCTTTCGACCAATGCCGATGCCCCGCCCACCCCTGCTGCGATCAATGCGAAATCCGACAGCGCGCACAAAGCGACGATCTTGCCAACATGCAAGCGCACGATGCCCTGCCGAAGGACGTAAGCGTTCTGCACGCCGATGGTGACGATAAGCGACGCGCAAAGAACCGCGCCGTGAGAAAAGGAGAGCCAGTTCATGGATGCAATGGAAATCGGAAGAGAGTTGGACAGACCCGACGAGTTGCGCTAGATTGCCCGACAGCTCTGACGAAGCAAAGCTAATTTCCTTTAACCCGATTAAGCAACGCTAATGCTCGACTATGCCCTGTTCGATGCCCTTTGCGCCGTCGTTCGTCACGGCTCGTTCGAGCGGGCGGCGCGCGCGCTCAACGTGACGCCCTCGGCGGTCTCACAGCGCGTCAAGCTGCTGGAAGAGCGAGTCGGCACGGTGCTCGTCAAGCGCGGCACGCCCTGTGTCGCGACGCCGTCCGGTGCGCTCTTGTGCCGCCATACCGAACGCGTGCAGATTCTCGAAGCACAGCTTGCGGGCACGCTACCCAATGTGCCCGGACTCGACAACGGGCGGCCTACGTTGCGCGTCGCCGTCAACGACGACAGCGTCGGAACCTGGTTCGTCGATGCGGTTGCGCCCTTCTGTGTCGAGCGGCAGATCCTGCTGGATCTCGTCATCGACGATCAGGATCACACCGCGCAACTTATCCGCGAAGGCGCGGTACAGGCCGCCGTCACCACGCAGGCGGAGCCGGTGCAAGGCTGCCGCTCGACGCATCTCGGACGCATGCGCTATTTCGCGGTCTGTTCGCCGCACTTCCATGAGACGTACTTCGCCAACGGTGTGACGCGCGAAGCACTGCGCGTCGCGCCGTGCGTTTCCTTCAATGCAAAGGACGAGTTGCAGCAGCGCTTCATCCGGCGCGTGACACATGCGGAAGTCAACCCGCCGCTGCACTGGATTCCGCATGTCGCGGGCTTTCTGCGTGGATGCGTGGCCGGACTCGGTTGGGGCATGTGTCCGGAGCGCATGATCGGCGAACATCTGGAGCGCGGGGAACTCGTGCAGATGGCGCCCGGCCGTCACCTCGACGTGGCGCTGTACTGGCAAAGCTGGCGGCTGTCCATCGGCTGGCTCGACGAGTTCGGCGCGATGCTGCGAACGCGCGCCGCCGAATGGCTCGGGTAGTGTCCGATTCGATTTCTCGGTGAAGACGCGCCATATGCGATCCGCCTACGGCGCCTATGTCCCGGCTTCAAGCCGCCGCTTTCGTCACCGCATTTTCCCGCTCAAATTGCTCCATCAACGCCGTACGCTTCGTTTCGGCCATCTCGGCGTTACGCTCCTTCACATGCCCGAAACCGCGAACGCTTTGCGGCAACTTCGCAAGCTCGACAGCCGTCGCAAGCCGTGGCGTATCGAGCGATTCAAGCACCTCGCGCATCGACGCTTCGTACACTTCGATCGCCTTGCGTTCCAGCCGACGCTCAGCTGTATATCCGAACGGATCGAGCACGGAACCTCTCAGCACTTTGCCTTTCGCCAGCATCCTGAACACGGTCAGCATCCAGCTTCCGTATTCCTGTTTGAGCAATCGCCCTTGCTTGTCCTTCTTCGCCAGCAACGGTGGCGCGAGATGGAATCGAAGCTTGACATCACCGTCGAACATCGCCGTCGCGCGCTCGGCAAAGTCCGTGTCCGCATAGAGCCGCGCGACCTCGTATTCGTCCTTGTACGCCATCAGCTTGTATAAGCTCACGGCAATCTCGCGACTGACTTTGTCACCACCCACGCACTCGCGTTCTCTCTGAGCCGCTTCTCTGACATAACGCTCATAACGATGCGCGTAAGCGGCACTCTGATAAGCCGTCAGCCTTCGCACGCGATCATCAATGATCTGTTCCAGCGATTCTCTCTTGAGCGGCATCGAAACGACGCTCACTGGCTCCCCGATACCCGCTGCTGCCTTCACGGTGCTCAAGTCGAGCGCCGCTTGTCGGCCCCACGCGAAAGCCGTCTTGTTCATCTCGATGGCCGCGCCGTTCAGTTCGATCGCGCGCATCAACGATTCTTCTTCGAGCGGAACGAGCCCGCGCTGCCATGCAAAGCCAAGCAGGAACATGTTGGTTGCAACGGCGTCGCCCATGAGCGCGGTTGCAATGCGCGTCGCTTCGAGCGAGTCCGTGCGCAGCGAATGCGCTTGCACCTGCGCGAGCAAGCCTTGCGCCGATGCGGACCAGTCCGGATCGCGGGCGAAGCTGCCGGTCGGAGCGACATCGGTATTCACGACGGACACCGTGCGAGCCGTATCGCATAGTGCAACCGCATCCTTGCCCGCGGCCACCATCGAGTCGCAGGCGAGGATCAAGTCCGCTTTCCCGGATGCAACCCGCGCAGCATGCAGCGCGTCGGGCGCGCGTGCGATCCGGATGTGCGACATCACCGCGCCGCCCTTCTGCGCCATGCCCGCCATATCGAGGACGAGCACGCCCTTGCCTTCGATATGCGCTGCCATTCCCATCAACGCGCCGATCGTCACGACGCCCGTTCCGCCGACACCAGTGACCACCACGTTGTACGGCTCGCTCAAGTCAGGCAGCGTCGCCGGCGGAAGACCGGACGGAATGGCGATTTCAGCCTTGCGCGGCTTGCGCAACGTGCCGCCTTCCACTGTCACGAAGCTCGGACAAAATCCCTTCACGCACGAGAAGTCCTTATTGCAGGAGCTTTGGTCGATGGCGCGCTTGCGGCCGAGCGGCGTTTCGAGCGGCAGGATGGATACGCAATTCGACTGCGTGCCGCAATCGCCGCATCCCTCACAGACTTCCTCGTTGATCAACACGCGACGCGCAGGATCAACGAGTTTTTTTTGCTTGCGGCGTCTGCGCTTTTCAGCGGCACACGTCTGCGCATAGACGATGACCGTCACACCCGCCACGTCGCGTAGCTCGCGTTGCAGTTCGTCCATCTTGTCGCGATGCAGAACCCGCGTGCCCGCCGGCAACGCGGCCGCGTCGAACTGCCCGGGGTCGTCCGTCACGAGATGAACCTGCTTCACGCCCTCGGCGACGACCTGATTCACGATCTGCAGCACGCTCGGCCCGCCCTCGACGGGCTGTCCGCCCGTCATGGCAACGGCGTCGTTATAGAGGATCTTGTACGTGATGTCGACGCCCGCCGCGACCGCGGCCCGAATTGCCAGCGAACCGGAGTGCATATACGTGCCGTCGCCGAGATTGGCGAAGATATGGCGCGTCGTGGTGAAGGGCGCCTGCCCGATCCACGAAGCGCCTTCGCCGCCCATCTGCGTGAATGTCTCCGTGCTGCGGTCCATCCACATCGACATGAAGTGGCAACCGATGCCCGCCACCGCCCGGCTGCCCTCGGGCACCTTCGTGGACGTGTTGTGAGGACACCCGGAACAGAAATAGGGCACGCGCTGCGGGAGTTTCATGTCCAGCGCAGGACGCGCCTTGTTGCCTGCGAGGGTTTCGAGAAAAGCATGAACGCTCGACGGCAAACCGTCCGGTCCGAAGACGCGCGCGAGCCGCGCCGCGATGGTGGCCGCGATCGTCGAAGCGTTGAGTTCTCCGTTCGGCGATAAAAGAATGCCGTCCTTGGGGACCTGCACCCATTCGCCCACTTCGGCGTACTTGCCGACCACGCGCGGACGCGACGACACCGGCTCGTTGTACAACTGCTCCTTGATCTGATACTCGATGATCTGCCGCTTCTCTTCGACGACGAGAATCTCCGATAGCCCGTCCGCGAACGCTCGGACGCATTGTGGCTCGAGCGGCCACGAGACGCCGATTTTCAACAGGCGAATGCCGAGCGCGCTTGCGGCATCCTCGTCGAGCCCGAGCAGCACGAGCGCCTCGCGGGTGTCGAGGTAGCTCTTGCCCGTCGTCACGATGCCGAAGCGTGCCTGCGGCGCGTCCCAGAGTTGTCGATTGAGCCGGTTCATTCGCACGTATTCAAGGAGCGCGTAAAGCCGTTCGCGCTGAAGCCGGTTCTCCTGTTCCAGCGGCGCGTCGGGCCAGCGCAAGGAAAAGCCGTCGGGCGGAACGGGATAGCTGTCGGGAATGTTGATCTCGACCGACGCCGGATCGACTTCGAAAGACGACGACGTTTCGATCGTGTCCGTGATTGTCTTGAAGCCGACCCAGCATCCCGAATAGCGCGACATCGCCCAGCCGTGAAGGCCGAATTCGACGAATTCCCGAACGCCGGACGGATTCATCACCGGCATCATCGCGGCGATAAACGCATGTTCGCTTTGATGCGGCAAGCTCGACGACTTGCAACTGTGATCGTCGCCCGCGATGACGAGTACGCCGCCGTGCCGCGATGTTCCCGCGATGTTGCCGTGCTTGAACACGTCGCCGCTGCGGTCGACGCCCGGCCCTTTGCCGTACCACATCGCAAACACACCATCGACCGTCGCGTTGGGATCGAGGTTGACCATCTGTGTGCCCCACACCGCCGTGGCCGCCAGTTCTTCGTTGAGGCCCGGCGTGAACCGGATGGTGTTCGCATCGAGGTGTTTCCTGGCTTTCCACAGTTCCTGATCGACCGCGCCCAGCGGGGAGCCGCGATAACCGGATACGAAGCCTCCCGTCTTCAAACCCTGAGACTCGTCGCGCTGTTTCTGGGCTAGCAGCATCCGCACGAGCGCCTGAGTGCCGGTCATATAGACCCGTCCGTGCGGCTTCACATACTTGTCTTCCAGCGAGATGGGCATCGTCGAGTCTCCGGGTATGTCTTTGGTTTCCACGGAGTGTAGGAAGCGCCTCGCTCATCGTAAAATCATAAATTCGGAAACCCGCTATGACTTTTTCGAATGCCGAGCGACATCACGATCCGTCAATTGCGGTACTTCGTCGCCGCCGCGCAAAGCGGTCAGATCTCGATGGCCGCGGCAAACGAGCATGTGTCGCAGTCGGCCGTGACGAACGCGGTGTCGTCGCTCGAAAGCGCGCTCGGGACGAGGCTCTTCGAACGCTTGCCCCATGGCGTCGCGCTGACGCTGGACGGCCACGACTTCTACAATCACGCGCGGCACGTGCTCGACTCGCTCAGTGATGCGCTTTACAAGTCCCGCTCGCGCTCGAAAGAAGCTCAGGGGACGGTGCGCATCGGGGCGTCGTACACGGTGCTCGGATACTTCCTTCCCGAAGTGCTTGCGCGCTTTGCCGCGAGCTATCCGCAAGTGCACTTCGAATTGCACGACCTCGACCGGGCGACACTGGAAGCGTCGGTGGCGTCGGGCGGCATCGACGTGGGCGTGGCCATCCTGTCGAATCTGGAGTCCATCGGCCGATTCGAGCATCGCAGCCTCGTCAGTTCGCCAAGAAAGCTGTGGGTCGCGCCTTCGCACCCGCTCGCGAAAATCCAGCGGCCGACTCTTCGCGATATCGCGGCGCATCGCTACATCATGCTGACCGTCGACGAGGGCGAGGAATCCGCGCTGCGCTACTGGAAGAAGGTCACGCCTCAGCCGGACGTCTTCCTGCGCACCGGATCGATGGAAGCTTTACGCGGGCTGGTGTCGCACGGATTCGGCGTGACGATTCTCTCGGAGATGGTGTTCCGGCCGTGGTCGCTCGAAGGCAAGCGCATCGAGGCGCGCGAGATCGCCGATCCCGTTCCGCAGATGGACGTAGGCATGTTGTGGAAGAAGGGCTCGCCGTTGTCTCCTGCGGCGAGCGCGTTCGTCGATTTCCTCGGCTACGGGCGCGGAGTCTAGGGGACGCCAGATGCGAATCGATCACTACAGCCTCGAACTTTTCATCTCCGTTGCGGAGACCGGCTCCATCGCACGGGCGGCAAGTCTGAATCACATCGCTGCATCCGCACTAAGCAGGCGGCTGACCGATCTCGAAGCAGTGATGGGCCTGCCGCTGCTCATCCGGTCGGCGGCCGGCGTCGAGCTGACGGAAGCGGGACGTCATGCGCTCTCGTGCGCGAAGTCCGTCGACCGCCAGTTGCGGCAGATGGCGCGCGAGATACAGTCGCTCGGCGGGCAAGTGGCCGGGACGGTGCGGCTATTCGCGAACGCTTCAGCGATCGTTGGCTTCCTGCCGGAGCTGCTCAAGGGCTTTCAGGCTGCGTATCCGCTCGTGGAAATTGCGCTCACCGAGCAGATCAGCGACGAAGTGGTCCGCGCATGTCTCGACGGTCGCGCCGACGTCGGGATATCGGCGAATTCGGAGGCGCCGTCACAACTACAAACGTGGCACTTCGCCGATGACCCGCTGATGGTCGTGCTGCCGCCGGGACACGAACTCGAGCAGCACGATACGGTCGCTTTCGACGATGTGATCCGCTACCCGGTGGTCGCATTGCAGGCGGGCGGCTCACTGGACCAGGTCCTCAAGGAGCGGGCGGAAGCGGCCAGAACGCCGCTGAAACTCGTCGTCACCGTGAACAGCTTCGACGCGCAGTGCCGAATGGTCGAAGCCGGTCTCGGCATTGGCGTCGTGCCGACGAGCGCCGCGTCGGCCTTCGCCGGATCGCGCAATTTCGTCCGCAAGCCGCTCGATGAAGCGTGGGCCCGCAACCGCTCGCTGCACGTCCACGCGCACCGGAAGACGCCGGCACTGCGCGCGGTTCAGGCTCTCATCGATTTCCTCACGCATAAGGGTTAATTCCGATCTCGCAATCTGCGAGAGGGCCCTTGCTCAATCAGCACTTCCACCGTGGCGCGCTTGCCGTCTACAGTCTGCTCCCAAGGAGACGTTCGATGGCAAGCCTAACCCTGACGGGCCGGATTCTTTTTCTCAGCACGGACCCGGACCTCGTGCAACGACAGCTCGAAGGCCACGACCTCACGCTCGCCACGGCGGGCGCGCTGAGAGACGACATCTCGACCGACGAGATCACGCCGGTGAGCGTCCTTACGCGCTTCGACGAACGGCTCGGCGCGGTGCCTTATGTCGGGTTTCATGCGGGCGAGCGCAATCCCATCGGCCACAACGCGGTCCGCGACGGCAAGTTCTGCGTGACCGTCGGCGGGAATCGTTACGGCAAGGGATCGTCGCGCGAGCATAGCCCGCTCGCCGAGTACAGCGCCGGCATTCGTCTCGTCATCGCTCACAGCTTCGAGCGGATCTATCGGCAGAATGCGGACAACCTCGGACTCTTTACGTCGACAGATTTCGGGTTGATCGAGCGCATCCAGAGCGGCGAGGCGCTCGACATCGAAGAGCTGGTCGGTTCCCGCGACGCTCTCGCAGCCGCGATCCTCCGAAACGGCGGGCTTCTTCGATACGGCGCGGCGCACATGAAGCAGATCGTTCCGGTATCGGCCGAACCGGGCAGCGGGCCGCGCACGCTGACCCAGAAGATACTCGAGCGTCATGCGCTGAAAACCGAAGGTACCGACGGGACGCTTGCTCCCGGCTCGGGGACGTTCGTGCGCGCCGACTGGCGTTTCATCCACGAGTACTACACCGGCATGGCCGCGCACATGCTGCATAAGACCTTCGGCCGTCCGCTGACTTTGCATCAGCCGGAAACGATCCTGGCGTTCGAAGATCACCTCTCGTATTCGCACAAGAGCGAGCTTCATATCAGGAACGGCCTGCTTCCCAACGTGCGTGAACTGTCGAGCGCGCATCGTCAGTTCGCGAGGGACTACGGGCTGGTTAATCACGGCTATCTGAACGAACGCGACGGCGGCATCGAAGAAGGCTCGGAAGGCATCTCGCACGCGATGATGGCGGAGCAGTACGCGCTTCCGGGTCAGGTCGTCGTCGGAACCGATTCGCATACGCCGCACAGCGGCGCGCTGGGTTGCGTGGCCTTCGGCGTCGGCACGACCGACATGTCGAATGCGTTCGTCACGGGCGCGGTTCGCCTGACCGTGCCGCAGTCGCTGCGTGTCAACCTCAACGGTCGCGTGCCGGCAGGCGTGACAGCGAAAGACATCGTCCTGCATCTTCTGGCCGATCCCGGGATTCGAGAGGGCTCGGGCGTGGGCAAGGTTTTCGAATTCGCTGGCCCGGCGATCGCCGACCTGACCACGGACGAACGGACCACGCTGACCAACATGACCGCCGAACTCGGCGGCTTCACCGGCATCGTTGCACCCGATCAGGAGACGGTCCGCTTTCTGAGGGAACGACGCGGCATCGACTTCGTGCTCGAACCGTGGATGTGCAGCGATGACGGCGCGGCCTACGCAGCCGTGATCGATATCGACTGCTCCGGCATCACGCCGATGCTCGCGGCGCCCGGCGATCCCGGCAACGGTGTGCCCTTGTCCGCGCTCAGCGAGCGGCCGGCGGTGGACATCGCCTATGGCGGATCGTGCACGGCCGGCAAGCGCGAGGACTTCGATCACTATCACGAAGTGCTTTCGTGGGCTGCGGCTCGCGGGCTGTCGGTGCCATCGAACGTGCAGCTTTTCCTGCAGTTCGGAACCTCCGACGTGCGCGACTATTGCGTCGCGCGTGGCTATCTGAAGGCGTTCGAGCAGGTCGGCGCGGTATTGCTGCAGCCCGCTTGCGGCGCGTGTGCGAACTGCGGCCCCGGCTCGTCGACGGAGTCGTCGCAGGTCACGATCAGCGCGATCAATCGCAACTTCAACGGCCGGTCGGGACCGGGGAAAGTGTGGCTCGCGAGCCCGCCTACCGTCGCGGCAAGCGCGATCGCCGGCAAGGTGACGTCGTTCGACGAGTTGCAACGGCTCTACGCCTGACGCGTTCGTTGCGCGCTTCGATGCTCACTTCGATACAGCAATGAGGCGAGCAGTCGCCCCGCACGCTTCAGTTACAGCGCACCCGACCACCACAATACTATTCAGGAGACACCTATGGCCATCGCGGAAAGTACCCCGGGCTTTCGAGCGCCAGCCGAAGGCGCGCCAGAATCAGCGATCACCGGCATAACCGGCGGTGAAGTCGGTGAAATCTCCGCCCGGCTGGACCGGCTGCCCGCGACGAAGGCGGTATGGAAACTCATCCTGCTTCTGAGCCTCGGCTTCTTCTTCGAACTGTACGACCTGCTCTTTACTGGCTACATTGCGCCGGGACTGGTCAAGAGCGGCATCCTTTCATCGACCACGCACGGGCTGTTCGGCACATCGGGCGTGGCGAGCTTCATTGCGGCGCTGTTTTCCGGCCTGTTCATCGGCACGGCGGCATGCGGCTTTCTTGCCGACAAGTTCGGCCGCCGCGCGATCTTCACTTACTCGCTGCTCTGGTACGTCGCCGCCAACGCGATCATGGCGTTTCAGGACACCGCGTTCGGGCTGAACCTGTGGCGCTTCGTCTCGGGACTGGGTATCGGCGTCGAACTGATCACCATCGGCACTTACATGTCCGAACTCGCGCCGAAGCATTTGCGAGGCAGGGCCTTCGCGGTGTGTCAGGCCATCGGTTTTTCGGCTGTGCCGGTCGTCGCTTACCTGTCCTACTTGCTCGTACCCGTCGCGCCGTTCGGCTTCGACGGCTGGCGCTGGGTCGTCTTAATCGGCGGTGTCAGCGCGCTGTTTGTCTGGTACTTCCGCCGCAACCTTCCTGAGAGCCCGCGATGGCTCGCGAGCAAGGGCCGCGTCGATGAAGCCGACGCCGCCCTGAAGAAGCTCGAGGCGCAAGTCGAAAGCCAGTTCGGGCAGCCACTGCCGCCGCCGGGTCCATCCGAACCCGTTCCGCGACGCGCGAGTTTCGCCGATATGTGGAAGCCGCCCTATCGCCGCCGGACCTTGATGCTCATCATCTTCCACATCTTCCAGACGGTGGGCTTTTACGGCTTCGCGAACTGGGTTCCGACGTTGCTGGTGAAGCAAGGCATCACGGTCACGTCCAGTTTGCTATACACCACGGTCATCGGACTCGCGGCGCCGATCGGCCCGTTGCTGGGCTACTGGATCGCCGACCGCTTCGAGCGCAAGCACGTGATCGTCGCGATGGCATCGGTGAATATCGCCGCTGGTTTGCTCTTCAGTCAGGCAGGCTCGCCCGCCACGATCGTCGTCCTCGGCGTGCTCCTCACGTTAGCCGGCAATATCATTTCATTCACGTATCACACCTATCAGCAGGAGCTTTATCCGACGACGATTCGCGCCCGTGCCGTTGGATTCGTGTACTCGTGGAGCCGCCTGTCCGCCGTCTTCAGCTCGTTCGTGATTGCGTTCGTCCTGCGAGATTTCGGCGTTCACGGTGTCTTCGTGTTCATTGCGAGCGCGATGTTCTGCGTGATTCTCGCGATAGGCCTGATGGGTCCACGAACCTTGGGCAAGTCTCTCGAAAGCATCTCCCACTAGCGAACCGGCGGCAAGCGTGCTGAACCTTCTCAGCGCGCCTGCCCCAGCTGCTCGTCGATCGTCTTCGTCAGCGGCGATTGCACGTCGCCCGTGTGCTTCGTCTGCACTGGCTCGATCAGCACGATCCAGCATTCTTCATCGGCGACGGGATTGTGTAGCGTACCGCGCGGCACGACGTGCATCGAACCAGCAGGCAAGTCGACGACGCGGCCGCCTTCGTACTCGATCCTCAGATGCCCGCGCACGACGAAGAAGAGCTCGTCCTCGTGCTTGTGGTCGTGCCAGACGAGCTGGCCGCGCACCTTTGCGACCTTCACGTATTGATCGTTGACCTGCGCGACGACTTTGGGCGACCAGTATTCGGACACATCGCCGAATGCGGCTTCGAGGTTGAACGATTCGGCAAATGCAATAACGGACATCATCATCTCCAGATGGACAGAACGGATGCGGCCAGCAGCGCACCCATCGCAAGATTCAGCATGCGCCAGTGAGCCGGCGTTCGCAGCACCCGCGCAAGCAATGCGCCGAGCGCGCACCAAAGCGCCAGCGACCCGCTCGCCGCCACGCCGAACGCCGCGCCAAGCAGGACCGCGAGCTGGCGAGGACTGCTCGCAAGCATCGCGAACGAAGCCGCCGCGCCGACGGTCATCGCCCAGCTTTTCGGGTTCAGCCACAACAGCAGCATGCCGTTGGCGAGCGTGACCGGCTGCGTGGGACCGCTATTCGCAGTCGGCGGGCCGCTTCGAGCCACGCGCCATGCCAGCCAAAGCAAGTACGCCGACCCCAGCGTCTTCACGACGATTTGCAGCGCGGGCATCGCGAGCAGCATGCTGCCTAGACCGAGCGCGGCGACGGCGGCGAGCAAAGTAAGACCGATCGCGATGCCGAGCATCAGCGGAATCGAGCGCCTGAAGCCGAACCGTGCTCCCGACGCGGTGGCGAGCGTCGTCGCACCGCCGGGTGTGACGGTCGCGACAACTGCGAACAAGAGAAGCGAGAGATCGAGCGAAGCCATCGGTGCGCATGCGAGTGAGCCGCCTGCACTTTATCGGTCGCGGATGCATCAGCAAAACCAATAATATTGATGCCGGGCATTACGCCGCATAATGCATGTATGCCTCGAAACCTCGATCTCGATCTCATCCGCACTTTCGTCACCGTCGCCGACAGCGGCAGCATGACGGTCGCCGCGAACCGGCTGCACCTCACGCAAGGCGCCGTCAGCCAGCAGGTCAAACGTCTCGAAGACGTGCTGGACTGCCTGTTGTTCGTGCGCAAGACGCGCAAGCTGGAACTAACGCGACAAGGCGAGCAGTTCCTCGTCAAGGCGCGTCAGTTGATGCAGCTGAACGATGAAATATGGGCCGGCCTGACCGGGCAGTCGCTGAGCGGCAGTCTGCGCGTCGGCGTGCCGTACGATCTGGTGACGCCGCTCGCACCTGCGATGAAAGCGTTCGCCGAGACGCATCCGCAGGTGGAAATCACACTGGTCTGCGGCGCGTCGCCCGAATTGCGCGAGGCGCTGGATGGCGGGCGCGTGGATGTATCGCTGGCGGAATACCCTGCGAGCGAGGCCGAGGGCGAAGTGATTCGCGTGGAGCCGCTCGTCTGGGTGACGGGGCGTGACAGCGACGCGTGGCGGAAGCGGCCCTTGCCTCTGTCGATGGTGGACGAACGCTGCGCCTTTCGCCCGGTCGTGCTCGGTGCACTCGCGGACGAAGGCATACTCTGGCGCACCGTGTTCGAGAGCGGCAACATCGAAGCCACTGCCGCCACGGTGCGAGCGGGCCTTGCGATTACTGCGTGGCTCGTGTCGACGGTGCCCGCCGACCTCGAGACGCTCGCGCCCCGTGTAGCCGGTTTGCCTGCGCTCCCATCGTTTGCCATCTGCCTGCTGTTGCCGAAGTCGGTTCAACCGGCGGCGCTCGAGTTCGCACGCTGCGTGCGGGAATCGATGGCGGGTGACGTTGCTTCGAGCGGGCAACTGGCGAGCGTTGCGTGACGCCGGCGCCATTGAATGGCTCGCTTCTCTTCGGCGTTGGGCCATAGATTCGATTGCGAGCGCGATCGAATCATGCTGAAACGCCTTTCGGTATTACGTGAAAACCCAAAAGGAAAACCTCTTCATTGCACCTAAACGCTTCAGCCATGACTGAACTCGCCTGCTCCCGCTTCTTCCAGGCGTCTTCTCCAATCGGCGCGCGAAGCTGCGAGCGCGTGGAATCGCACAGCAGCCAACCTTCAGTGCGCGCGGGAATGCAGAACGCGGTCGAGCGCCCTTCGCACGCGAACGGCGCGGTCTTCGAACACGTAAGCAGCAATTAGCGCGAGCACACCCGCGATTGCTCCGGTGAGGACGTGCTCTAGATAAGGGACGCGATAGCGGCTCGCGTGCGAATAGGCATCGCCCAACATGCTCAGCACCGCGACAACGGCCGCATTGCCATAGCGATTCGTATAGAGCCTGCGCGCGGGAGTGAACGTGACGAGCACCGCCAACAGGCCAGTGAAGAGACCGGTCCTGAGCGCTATGGTCCAGTGCGCGAGACTGATGACCTGGCTCCAACTGCCGGGCATGCAGGTCATGCAAGCGCACGTCGGCTGCCAGAAACGCTGAATGAACCGTGCGGCGCGATGCTTCCACTCGTTGGCCATGATCGTCCTCGGGTACCCCGTTTGTGAACTATACGACTCTCCGTTGACGAAGTGCATGCGGTTCCACGTTGCAACAAACGACCCGGTCCCGGTGCCGCAAGTCGTATCCAGGAAACGATTCCGACTGCAAGTGTTGATCCCGTAAATCTGAGTTGCCGTTCGCATTGCGGCGAAGCGCGGCGGATTGACCCAAACTGACCAGCTACTGAATGCACGGGGCCCGCGTCTCAAAGTCCTGCTGGAACACAATTCACATCGTTAGTTTTCCTTTTGATTCATCCAGAAGTGAATCGGACCGCATCGATATGAAAGCAAAATCGTGCATGGTTCAACTCATTGCATACGCATCGCTCAATGAAAAAGCGCAGCAAAGGTGTTACTCGGTTTTCACCCGACGCATCTATCCACCAAGTCTTGTCTCGCCGTGACTTCCTGCGTCTGCTGATGGCGGGAGCGGGCGGCGCTGCGTTGTCGTCATGCGGAGGCGGAGGCGGCGGCGACCAGCAGGCCGCGACGCAAGCCGCAAACGGCGTATCCGGACCAGCGAACGCGATCAACCCGCCCACTACCACGGTCTCGGGAGATGCCATCCGTTCGCCCGGCACCACCGTCTCGGAAGATGCAACTCGTCCGCCCAGTACCGAGGTTTCGGCGGCCGCAACCTATTCGCCCGGCATTACCATTCCGCCCGCCGCATCCATCACTGACAGCGCGGGCGATATCTGGACGCTGGTCGGCGGCCGTGTAATGAAGAACGGCATCAACATCCTGACTGGCTCGAGTGTCACGCTAGCGCTAATTCTGTATCTCAACGGCATCGTCTTCGCACAGAATTCGCGCGGCGTCTGGTATCAGAACGGCGTGCCGTGGAAAAACATCGGCACGATCGATCCGCGCAACGTGGTGAAGCCGTCGAACAAGTCGCTGTTTTATGGCGTCAACGGGCACATGGCCTGGGACGCGGGCGTCTACTACACGATGACGGCGGAGCAGCAACTCGCCATTCTGAAGGACCTCGGCGTGACGATGTATCGCTGCGACACGGCCGATGCGGGCATGTCCACGACGCTCGCGATGGCGCTGCGCGGCGCGTTCGCAGGCAGCGGTGTCGGCATCATGCCGGTGCTCAATCCGCGTTCGTCAGACTGGAATCCGAGGGGCACTGAAGCCACCGCTTATTCGCTCGGCTATGACCTTGCCGTACGCTGCACGCAACCGTTGAAGGGCCTCGTTACACATATCGAATGCGGCAATGAACTGGATACCGTCGGCCTGCAAATCGGCGGCGACGGCAGCCAGACGTCGGACTGGAACCCGGCCGAGTGGCCGTCGTTCCGGGGCGTGATCCGCGGCATGATCGCGGGCGTGAAGGCGGTCGATCCGACCATCAAGTGCGGCGTGAACGTCGGTACACCGATGGCATATCGCGCATTGCAAATGCTCTGGAACGGCATCACGCCGAACGGGACGGCAGCCGGCGTATCGGGTGCAGCGACGCTTCAGTGGGACTACACGACTTATCACTGGTATCACAGCTCGGGCAAGATCGAGTGCGGCGGGCGCGACAACGCGTGCATCAACGTGTTGCAAGTACTGAAGGACTCGTTCAACGTGCCGATCTGGCTGACGGAATGGGGCTGGTCAGGCCGGGAGGATTCACCGGCGACGCAATCGGCGTATGTGCAGGAAACGATGGCGTCGTACTTCGAAATCAAGGACACGTACAACCTCGAAAGCATCATGATCTTCACGATGATCGACGTCGACTACGGCCTGATCCTCGCCGACGGCGTGACGAAGGGCCCGGCATACGAAACGTTCAAGAACTTCATCGCGGTGAATCCAGTGAGAGCGTTGTGGTGAACCTTCCGGTTAATTGGGTTGTCCACTATTTGTTTGCGCCGGCGTCGCAACCACTAGCCAGCGAGACAATCCATGTATTAGGTATATATTACATTAGCTCCGGCTGAAAAACTAACCAAACAGATAAAGTTTCCGCTTGAGCCGTCGATAACTGAAAGGACATCGACAGGTACCAGCACTCCACTGTTCGGTTTTTGTCGACTAGTCCGTCCTGCGTCTGCCCTAATACCAATAACCGGCTCTGGGATTCATCAATGTTCAACTTGCACCATCTCAAGGTCGGCACGCGGCTGACCGTTGGCTTTGGCGTCGTCGTTGCGATGCTCGTGATCGTGGCTGCGATCAGCTTCTTCAACATGCGCACGCTCAGCAATGGGATCACGCTTATCACCGAAGATCGGATGGTCAAAGCGGCCGAGATATCCAAAGCCAAGGACTCGGCAAGTCAGACCGTCCTGCGATTGCAGCGCGCCGCAATCACCGGACGTCAGGAAGATATTCAGGCGATGAAGGCCGGTATCATTGAGGCATCCGAATCAACTTCGAAGCGCCTTGAACACGTTCGACGGCTGATTTCGTCATCACGCGGTCATGAACTGTTCAACGCGCTTGTAGAAGCGCGTGGCCGTAACACCGCCGCGCGCAATGTCGCCGTCGACATGTTGAGCGCAGGTCGGGTCGACGATGCCCGGGCGCACATTGCGGGACCGCTCACAACAGCCCAAGGCCAGTATTTCGCGGCGTTGGACGCGATGGTTGCCTACCAGTTTCAGTTGGCCGACGAGTCCGCGAAGGAAGCGAATGCCGCCTACGATCGTGCGTGCGTGCTCTCGTTTGGAGCAACCATCGCGGCCGTGCTCATGGCGATTGCCGCCATGCTGGTCATCACGCGATCGGTGACGAAGCCGGTCAAAGACGCGCTCGATGCAATGACCGCATTGGCGCAAGGCGATCTGACTCATCGAGTCGAAGCCGCTGGCCGCGATGAACTCGCCACCCTGATGCGTGCGATACAAGCCGCATTTGCCAAGCTGTCTTCGCTCGCGAATGGAATCAAGGAGTCCGTCGACGTCATTCGAACGGCATCCGGTGAGATCGCGGCTGGAAGCACGGATTTGTCTTCGCGCACCGAACAGCAAGCGGCATCGTTGGAAGAGACCGCGGCGAGCATGGAAGAACTCACTGCGACCGTCAAGCAGAACTCCGAGAACGCGATGCAGGCAAGCGGCCTCGCCGACAACGCGAATGGCGTTGCAAACGAAGGCAGCGCGATCATCGGGCAAGTCATTCAAACGATGGACGCGATCGAGCAAAGCTCGGGCAAGATCGGGGAGATCATCGGCATGATCGAGGGGATCGCGTTTCAAACCAACATTCTCGCGCTCAATGCTGCCGTCGAAGCCGCGCGCGCGGGCGAACAGGGCCGCGGTTTCGCAGTCGTCGCGAGCGAAGTGCGCAGCCTCGCGCAGCGATCGTCGACTGCGGCGAAAGAGATCAGAGAGCTTATCGAAGCGTCTGGCGATCGCGTTCAGACCGGTACGGAGTTAGTGGCAAAGGCAGGCGAAACAATGCAGCGGGTCGGCACTGCGATCCAGCGCGTCACTGACATCATGGGCGAGATTGCGTCGGCATCGAATGAGCAGACGCGAGGTATCGAGCAGGTGAATCAGGCCATCTCGCAGATGGACGAGGTGACACAGCAGAATGCCGCGTTGGTCGAAGAGGCGGCGGCCGCGGCGGGATCGATGGAGGATCAGGCCAAACAACTGAGCGAAGCTGTCGCGGTGTTTCGCACTGGCCAGACGTATGCGGTGGCTCCTCAAGTTACGCGACCGCTGCTGCGTGACAAGCCACTCAAGGCAACGGGCGCCGTGAAGCCGCCGGTTACACCGGCGTTATCCGGCGCGGACTGGTCAGCCTTTTGAGCTTCGACAGGAGCGGCGGGCTCGTCGCGGGAGAAATGCGCTGGCGAGTAATGCGCTTCAACGCCATACCGCAACGAACATTCTAGAAGCGGTACACCGCCGACGCCATTCCGTTGACATCGAGTCGCCGCTGCGTAATCGGGCTACCAGCGGCGTATTTCTCGAGGCGTCCGACTACCGCCGCAACGCTCGCGGACCAGTGAGAGTCGATCTCATACGTGGCGCTCACATTCAGGTGGACGTCACGCAGGCCCGATCGAGTTGCGTATTGCGGCAGCCCCGACGCGGCGCTTTCCTGCGCGTTCACACCAAAGAACGTCTCTGTGTACGTCGCGCTGGCCCAGGTGATTCCCGGCCCCATCGACACGAGCCATTTGCCGAGCGGCGCCGACATATAAAGATCTGCCATGGCGGTCATGCCTTGTCCGGTTCCGGCGATGTCCTGATAGACCGCCGCCGCGCCGGTGAACGCCCACCAGGTGTAATCGGCGAAGAGGCGCAACTTCGGCCCGTAGTGCACATCGGGCAAGCCTTTGAGCCGGGCATCGTCGGATGCGCTGCGTGACTGGAAATCGAAACTCAACGACGTACCGACATGATAGTTCTCGCCATGTAGCACGTTGATGCCGAGCACATCCGGTCCCTGAGAGAAGATGCGATCGCGCCACGAGATGTCCTGCGCGGGCAGCGGAAACAGCTTGAGCCGGGAGGAGCCGGGATACGCCGGAAAAATGTAGACCCCTGGCCCGACGGCGACTTTCCAGTCACCTTGCGCTGGTGCTTGCGCTTGCGGTTCGGCGGCGCTGACGCTGCCAGCGGCCCATAACAATGCATGAGCGATGCACCCTGCAACGCGCGTGCGAACGCCGCGTGACATGACGGTGCTCTTCACGCCTTCTCCGCGATTGAAGCCAGTTGCCGCAACCGCCGCGCCAGCGCGCGTGACACGACCGGCGTGGGATTGTCGGCACAAGTGCTGGCAGCCGCGCTTTCCCGCAAGAAAAGCGCGCATTCGCGTGCCACGACCTCGCGCTCGTTATCCGATGAGATCATGTGATAGGAGTCATCGAGCCAGATCGTTCGAAGGAATGAAGCGCCGATATTCGCCCCGATGAATTCCGCATTGTGCGGGCTCGACGTTTCATCGTCGATAGCGTGAATGATCAGGCAATCGCTCGAAATTTCCTTCGTTATCCTTCTGACCGAAGAGGCGAGACGGCTAGCTTCGTGAAGCGCGGGCATCGCGATCGACGCGGCCCCGACCTCGCTGATACCGCTCTTCTGCATCGCCCGTGCAATCTTCGACCGCAACGCTTCGTTCTTGAGGCCATAGGGTTCGCGCTCGCGATACTTGTACCGCGAGCGCAGTGGCGTGTAGTAACACCAGTCCACTAGGAAGTGGTACCACGGAATCGCCCAGCCGTCATAGTCGAGCGTGATCGAAAGTAGCAGCAGCGCACGTGCATCCGGCCGCTGGTGCGCCACGGCTGCCGCGAGCGTGGCTCCCATCGAAAGTCCGCATATCGATACATGCCGATAGCGGGCGGCGAGTGCGTCGAACTCACTCACCGCTGCGCTGATCCACTGTTCCATCGCCAGGTGTCCGGTGCCCGCGCTGTAACCGCGCAACTCCGGCGTGTGCGTCGCGAAACCTTCGTCGCCAAGAAAACGGGCAATGAAGCGTAGTTCGAGCGGCGAACTCGAAAGCCCATGCAGAAGGAGAACAGCGTGATCGCCGCTTTGTGATGTCTTGAAGCTGGGCTGCGTCACGATCGCTCTTCCATTCGCAGAATAAGAAAATCGCCAGGCGGCGTAGTGAATCGTTCACAAACGCATTCGGCCGGGCGCCAGTCATGGCCATCCGAACGAAAACGCATGCGATGCCGCCCGGGAACCAGTCGATCGGTTACGCGAGCGAGGTCTTCCTGATGAACATGTGCATGCTTCCGGCCGAACACGACGCCTGCGCTGAACGACTGCATGTCGATAGAAGGATCGGCAATCACAGGCGACGACGCAGCCAGGAGGCTTCCTTCAACGCTGGTGGCCGCGTCGAGTGCCTTGATCAGAATGAGTGAGCGGTTGTATTGAGCGATGTGATGCAGCAAGCGATGCATCTCATCGGTCGACCGTTGAGCCAGCAGCCGCTCGTTATCGTGACGCAGCAGCATTTCATAACGCGACTGCGCGACTGCGGCGAGCAGCTTCGCGCGGTACTGCGCGCGCCTGAGCCGCTCGACGAGCGTGATGAATAGAACCGTAATGAATGGGTAAGAAACCAACAGAACGATATCGGACTGGTCAATGAAATCGAGGCGTCCGTAAGGCGGAACGAAAAGATAATCGGCGATGCCCAAACCAGCCAGCATGACGCAGACAGCAGGCGCAAGCCCGCAATAGTACTGCACGAGTACGGCTGCGATAAGAAAGGCCGTCCCCGGCATGACCGGGCCGAGTACCGGATGCAACAGTGCGCGAACGACAGCCGCGGCAAGAAGCGCGGCCGCCGCGATGATCCATCGCCTGACACCACGAGGCGCCCAGCGCCGGGAATTATTGACTCGCATTCACTCGAATAAAAGAATTGCTGGCAGACAGATACGCACGGCTTGAAGCAGAGCGAATCCGCATGACTGGCGGGTAAACTGCGTTCATCGTTATGGCAATCGTTGCGTCTGTGCTTTCACCGAGCGCAGTAAAGGCGGTAAAGATGATTGCGAATCGCGAGCCTCGTTATCACTTTGGCTTGCCGTCCACTCCAGCAGCACGCTATTGCAGCTTTGCTTAAGGCGCGCTTATGACTTGCTTCGGGTCTACCCGGTGACGAGTCAGTTAGCGGCTTACAGACGGCTTCCGTTTGTGACGGGCCTCGGATTGTCTAGCAAGAATGTCGAACGACAAATGGCTGAATTCCGAAAAATCCTCACAGTCGCTTTGGGCAGGAACGTGCCGCGCGTTGTATGGAGAGGAGACGGAATGAGGCGCGGGCGCGCCCAGATGGATGAGCGCAGCTTTCGCTAGCTCGTTACGATTTTGCCCGCATAGTAAGCCGGACGTAGGGCGGAACAGACGATTTGAAGAACAGCGGGATGTCGAGCGTAGGAGCTCGTTCGTGAGAGCGGCGGCGCCAATGCCACAGGCGCCGCCGCTCACTCATATCAACCAGATTGTTTGCCCGAGTAGACCGGGAAGCGGCGCGTCAAGTCCGCGACGGTTTGTCTCACGCGAGCGAGCGTGCCCTCGTCTTCCGGCGCTTCGAGCACGTCCGCAATCAGATTGCCGACCATCTCCGCTTCCTTCGTGCCGAAGCCGCGCGTGGTCATCGCGGGCGAGCCCAGACGCACGCCGCTCGTGACGAACGGCTTCTCCGGATCGTTCGGAATCGCGTTCTTGTTGACCGTGATGTGCGCGTTGCCGAGCGCCGCTTCCGCTGCCTTGCCGGTGATCTTCTTCGCGCGAAGATCGACGAGCATCACGTGGCTCTCCGTGCGGCCCGACACGATGCGCAAACCACGCTTGACCAGCGTTTCGGCGAGCACGCGCGCGTTGTCGATCACGGCTTGCTGATACGTCTTGAACTCCGGCGCGAGCGCTTCCTTGAACGCGACCGCCTTCGCCGCAATCACGTGCATCAACGGGCCGCCCTGAATGCCGGGGAAAATCGCCGAGTTGATCTGCTTCTCGAACTCCGCCTTCATCAGGATGACGCCGCCACGCGGCCCGCGCAGGCTCTTGTGCGTGGTGGTCGTGACGAAGTCCGCATGCGGCACCGGGTTCGGATACAGCCCAGCGGCGATGAGACCCGCGTAATGCGCCATATCGACCATGAAATACGCGCCGACGCTCTTCGCGATCTGCGACAGACGCTCGAAGTCGATGCGCAGCGCAAACGCCGACGCGCCCGCGACGATCAGCTTCGGCTTGTGCTCCTTGGCGAGCGCTTCGGTCTTTTCGTAATCGATATCTTCCGCTTCGTTCAGCCCGTAGCTCACGACGTTGAACCACTTGCCCGACATGTTGACCGGCGAGCCGTGCGTGAGGTGGCCGCCTTCGGCGAGGCTCATGCCCATGATCGTGTCGCCCGGCTTGAGCATCGCGAAGAACACGCCCTGGTTGGCCTGCGAGCCGGAGTTCGGCTGCACGTTCGCGGCTTCGGCGCCGAAGAGTTGCTTGACGCGATCAATTGCAAGCTGCTCGACGATATCCACGTACTCACAACCGCCGTAGTAGCGCTTGCCGGGATAGCCTTCGGCGTACTTGTTCGTGAGTTGCGAACCCTGCGCGGCCATCACGGCGGGCGAAGTGTAGTTTTCCGACGCGATCAGTTCGATGTGATCTTCCTGACGGCGGTTCTCTTGTTCAATGGCTTGCCAGAGTTCCGGGTCGACGCGCGAGACAGTACCAGACGAATAATCAAACATGAACGGCTCCGATGAAGTGGGCGATTAAACCTGGAAAGCAACGCTGGCCGACCGTGTTCGCGGGGCGCGCGACCGCAAATCGGCCTTGCAGTGACGCAAGCATCGCCAGATCATGCAGCGACTCGTATCGCCGGGACTAGGACGTTTTCGCCATCTTTCGTGGATAAAAGCGTCACCTCGACACGCGCGGCCAAGCATCATCAACCGTGGCTCGCGTTCTTGCCGGTTTGCAGAATGGGATGCGACTCGTCGGGAATCGGCCTGCCGCGATTATCAGTCGGAACGAGCTGCGTCTGGAACGCGACGAATAGCGCCTGAAACTTGCCGTCGACTTCGATCATCACCGCGCCGTCCTGGAACACGCCGTTCTCGTTCGAATGGTCCTTCGAATGGCTTCCCGGCGGCGGCTTCGGATTGCCCTGATTCATGTGCGTTTCGTGCAGCCCGTCCTTGTTCGGTTCGAACAGGAAGCCAAAGCCATACACCGTCACGTCTTTCCGGGGCTTCCATCCAAGCCGGTTGTCACGATAGCTCGGTGTCGGATAAACATAGTCGACGCCATCGACGGACATGTCGAGTTGCAGCATCTCATTGATGAGCGCATTGATGTCGTTGTGCTCGTCCTTCGTGTCGAGCGAAATGGGACGCATCGCTGAGAGATCGACGAGGCGCTTGTCGTGAACGTAGTCCAGTTTTGGAAAGCTCGTTGCCGAGACGCCTGCCGCAAGCGTGGCGAGATCGGCGGTCATCGGATGCTCGAAGTACTGGTCCCACAGATAGAGCACGAGATAACCCGCTGACCCGGTGAGCGAACTGTCGGACTTCACGTTCGTGACGATGCGAAACTCATTGCCGTTCTGGTCCTCACTGACGATGACGTAATGCGGATCGCCTTTGTAACCGTCCAGAAAGGGAACGCCGAGTGTGACCTTGCCCTTGAATACGATATAGGGATTACGTGCCATGCGCCTCTCCTTTACGTGGAACGTCACGGTATTTTCAGCTTTGGAAGACCTTCGTGCACAGTAGTTGAAACCTTCGAGTCTTCTGTCACGGTCCCGTCATAAGCCTGACCATAATGTCTTGCAGACGGAATTCAAAGCATATCCCTTCCCAAAAGGAGTTCGAAGTTCATGGTCACGAAGAACCAGCAGGATGGTGCATCGATCGCATCGCGCCGTGGCTTTCTCAAGCTCGCAGGCGCGTCGGGCCTCGCCACGGCCGCCAATGTGATGAGCGGACCCGCGCTCGCTCAGACATCGAATCCTGATGGAACGCCCGAGCAAGTGCACCTCACGTGGGGTGAAGACCCGACGAGCGAAGTGATCGTGAGCTGGGCGTCGCTCGCTCAAGCAATCAAGCCGCGCGTTCGCTTGAGCAGGGAAGGCGGTCACGGGCACGAGGTTCACGCGATCCAGCGCACGTACACCGATGGTCTCAACGGCGAGACCGTCTTCACCTATCACGCACGCTTGCACGGGCTGCGTCCCGACACGGCCTACCGCTACGAAGTCACCGCCGACAACGACAGCCGAGCCGCGCAACCCTTCAGCGCGAGCTTCACGACCGCGCCCCACGGACGCCGCAAGTTCCGCTTTACGAGCTATGGCGATCTGGCGACGCCCAACACAGGTTGGGTATTGTCATCGCCGCAAAGCCGCTTCGCGGTGCAAGCCGTCGAACGCTTTCAGCCGCTCTTTCATCTGCTGAACGGCGATCTTTGCTACGCGAACCTCAACCCGTCGCATCAGCCGGAAGTGTGGCGTGACTTCGGGAACAACGCGCAGACATCGGCCGCGAACCGTCCGTGGATGCCCTGCCCCGGCAACCATGAGATCGAGTTTCACAACGGCAAACAGGGCTTCGATTCGTATTTGACGCGCTACATGCTGCCCGACAACGGCACGCATTTTCAGGGACGCTGGTACAACTTCAAGATTGGCTCCGTGTGCTTCATTTCGCTCGATGCGGACGACGTCGTCTATCAGGACGCCGCCGCGTTCGTTGCCGGCCCCGCGCCGCTCGTGCCTGCCGCGAGCACGGGTCATGCCGCCACCCCTCCCGGCACGTCGTTTTATGTTCGCGGTTATAGCAACGGCGAACAGACACGCTGGCTGGAACGCACGCTGCGCGAGGCATCACATGACGACGACATCGACTGGATCGTCGTGCAGATGCATCAGGATGCGCTTAGTTCCTCGAAGACGGGCAACGGTTCGGATAAAGGCATTCGCGAGGCATGGCTGCCGCTCTTCGACCGCTATGGCGTGGACCTCGTGCTATGCGGCCACGATCACGACTACGAGCGCAGTCATCCGGTGCGCGGCTGCAATCATCATGCGGGCCGCGACGTGCTGACGGGCGAGCGCGTCGACACCCTTCAACCGCGTCCGGTGACGACAGCACAGCGCGCAAACGATCCGATCGACACGACGCGCGGCACGATCCACCTGATTCTCGGCGGCGGCGGCACGAGCGCCCCGCTCGATGTTTACGGCACCGATCCGGGTAACGGCTTGCCGCAAGCGCAAGTCTTCACGAAACGCAATGCGCCGGCCCCGGGCGCGACTGCGGGCGCATTCGTCCGCCCCGGCGCCGATGCAGTCGAGGATGCAATCTGGTCGGCGCAACGCGATACCGGCACGGGCTATGGCATCGCCGTGTTCGATGTCGATCCCGGTGAACACGGCGGCAAGACCTCCATCACGATGAGTTACTACCATGCACCGGGCGCCGATCAGACGCCGACGGGCGAGTACGAGCTGTTCGAAACCGTTGTGCTGGAGAAGCAGTGCCGCCGCTGAAGTAAGTCAAAGACATAGCCCCGGTGCCAGATGACATCGGGGCTGTACTTATTTCGTCTTCCGTATTATTACTATGTGGATGCACCATAGCGATGCATCGCTTCACAAAAAATTCATTCAACTCAGACGTCTGAAGGCCGTTAAGCGGTGCATGCGACGCGTGCCCGCAATCCTTCGCCGATGCGAACACGAAGCAACGGCGTGCGCCTTCGTCAAACTGAGCAGCAGGAGCTTCATGCGCACTATCACGGTTCGAACTCATCTACTCATTGTCAGCATCGTCGCGGCTTTGGCGCTCACCGCGGTCGGCGCGGCGGGACTCGTGGCCGCATCGAGCGGCACTGCCGCACTCAAGCGCATGTTCGAAGGACGCGCGCAGTCATTGCAGAACCTCTCGATCATCAACGAAGCCACGACTGAGACGACGTTCGCCATCAGCGACGCCATCCTCGACCCGTCGGCGGACAAGACGAAGCGTGTCGTGGAATCGGCGGGAAAGCGCATTGACCAGATCGACCGCATGATGCAGCAGTATCTCCGTCATGATCTGGATGCGGAGGAACGAACGCTTGTAAGCCGCTTCGCGACGGACTGGCACGCGCTGCGCGACAAGGGCTTCACCCCCGCGACGAAACTGCTTGCGTCGAACAATCTCTCGGAAGCCCAGTGGATTCAAACGCAGAGCATCGAGCCGATGTCGAAGAAGCTCCAGGACGATGGTCTTCAGTTGAGGCAACGTCAACTCACAACTGCGCGTGACGAATACAACCAGTCGATCGTCGATGCACGCGTTTTGCAGATCATCGTTCTCTTAGCGAGCGCCGTGGGACTCGTGGTCGTCAGCGTGTTGTGCGCGTCGCTGTTTCGCAAGTTGTTGCGTCAGCTCGGCGGCGAACCCGCCGTCGCGGCGCAGCTTGCCAACCAGATCGCCTCGGGCGACTTGTCCGCCGAAGTGCCGGCAAAACACCCCGGCAGCCTGCTATCCGCGATGGAAGCGATGCGCCAGCAACTCGCGACGATGATCGGACAAGTTCATGCGTTGACCGCCACGATGTCCGAGACGACTGCAACGTTGGCAAGCGGCAATACGAGCCTTTCGGTTCGCACCGAACAGCAGGCCGCGAGCCTGCAACAAACGTCGGCCAGTATCGACGAACTTGCCGCAATGGTTCGCGACAACGCCGGTCATGCGTCGCGCGCACGTTCGCTCGCTAACGCAGCTTCCTCACAAGCAAAAGATGGCGATACGGCGGCGAAGGAAGCGGTCGCCCGCATGCGAGGCCTGGTCGAGAACTCCGCGCGCATCGGCGACATCACGTCCGTCATCGAAAGCATTTCATTCCAGACCAACCTGCTTGCGCTCAATGCTGCCGTCGAAGCGGCGCGCGCCGGCGCGCAAGGCCGTGGCTTTGCGGTCGTCGCGCAGGAAGTGCGCAGCCTCGCGAGCCGCACGGCCACCGCTGCGCAAGAGATTGCATCGTTGATCAAGGGCATGACGTCCGATGTCGACAGCAGCGGCATCGCAGTCGAGAAAGCGGGCAGCGCGACGTCCGGCCTCATCGGCACGATGAACGGCCTCGTCGGCCTGATCGAATCGATTGCGAATTCATCGGCGGACCAGAGCCGCGATGTGGATGAACTCAACGGCGCCATGTCGATGCTAGATCGCACCACGCAAGAGAATGCAGCGTTCGCGCAGGACGGCGTGCAGGCCGCGCAAGGTCTGCGCAAGAAAGCCGAAGCCCTGACCTCGGTCATGCAGGCGTTCACGCTGGAAACGTGCTGAGTGCAACATCTGCCGGAACAGTCCCTCAACTCTTGCGCCATCGCTCGCGCTGGAACGCGTGCCGATGTGCGAATCGACGGTGGCCATGCTTTCTCCACTAGTGGAATGTGAAACGAACAGCGAGCCCATCATCTCGCGGCTCATCGAATCGTGCGCGCTGAAGGCGCTCTTTCAGCCGATCGTGCGGCTCTCGGACGGCGCGGTGATCGGCCACGAAGGGCTCATTCGCGGACCGGCAGGCGGAGCGCTCGAATCGCCGGTCGCCCTCTTCGCTCGCGCGCACGATGAAGCACTCGCCGTCGAGCTAGAACAAGCCGCAGCGCGCGCATGCATCGAGGCTTACTTCAACGGTCGCCCGGACGGCGACGCGCTCCTCTTCGTCAATTACAGTGCGGCCGCGATCAGCTCCGAGCCGGAACGCGAAGCCTCGTTGCTGCACGTCGATCGCAAGCGGATCGTGATCGAACTGACCGAGCAAAGCCAGATTCCCGACCTCGATGTCTTTGCCGATTCAGTCAATGCATTGCGTGCAAGCGGCTTGCGTTTCGCGCTCGACGATTACGGCATCGCTAATGCGTCGCTGAGTCTATGGGCACATCTTGCACCGCACTACGTGAAAGTCGATCGATACTTCGTTCATGGCATCGCGCAGAATGCGGTGAAATTCGAAGCCGTTAAATCGATGGTGTCTTTCGCGAACGCGACCGGCACATTGCTGATCGCGGAAGGCGTCGAATGCGCAGCGGACCTCAGAATCGTTCGCGATCTGGGTATCCCGTTCGCGCAGGGCTTCTTGCTTGGCCGTCCATTGCAGACGCCGGCGACGCACGTGTCCCAATCCGCCGCTACGCTGCTGCGATCGCAACAGATCGCGGTGTATCCCGCGACGAAGCATCGTCGCGCCGATGTCGACGAAAGCGCGAAGCAACTCGAATCCATGTTGATCGAAGCGCCAACGTTGAAGCCCGAAGCGCGCAACGACGACGCCGTGCATCTCTTCAACGCGTTTCCGTCCCTGCATGCGCTCGCTGTGGTGGATCGCCAGGGCACACCAGTCGCGCTCATCAACCGGCGTTCGCTAATGGATCAGTTCGCGTTGCCGTATCACCGCGAGCTCTTCGGCAAGCGTGCATGCATGCAGTTCGCGAATCGGGAGCCGGTATCCATCGAGCGCACGGCGAGCATTGAAACGATCGCCACGCTATTGACCGATGACGAACAGCACGCGCTATCCGACGGCTTCATTGTCGTCGACGACGGCAAGTACATCGGTCTCATTGCAGGCGCTAGCGCAGTGCGGGCCGTGACCGAGCTTCGACTCGATGCTGCGCGTCACGCCAATCCGCTGACGTTTTTGCCTGGCAATCTACCCTTGGGCGAGCATATCGAACGCCTCATTGATAGCGGCGTGGCGTTCGTCGCATGCTATGCGGATCTGGATCACTTCAAGCCCTTCAATGATCGTTACGGCTACTGGCAAGGCGACGCCGTCTTGAAAGCGGTTGCGCACGCATTGTCGTCGGCATGCGATCCTCACAGCGATTTCCTCGGCCACATTGGTGGCGACGACTTCCTGATCCTCTTTCAAAGCGGCGACTGGTACGAGCGGATCAGCAGGGCCGCAGGCGAATTTAACGAGCGGGTACGCGCCTATTACTCCACTGAAGATCGCGCTGCGGGCGGTATCATCGGCGAAGACCGATTCGCCAGGCAGGCGTTCTTCGACTTCGTGAGACTGTCCGTCGGCGCGGTCACCGTCAAGCCGGGACAGTTGCGCGCAGCGGCGCAGTTGAGCAAGGTCGCGTCAGTTGCGAAGCAGCGCGCGAAACGCGACACCATTGGCATCGTCGTGATGGAGTTCTCCGTCGATGGCGACGTCGTCTGACCGTCTGCTGCGACTGCTCATTCGTCGTCCGCGCTTCTACCAGTCGAACGCAAGTCATCGCGCGCTTGCTGCGCGAGCGCTTCATAATGCTTTCGAAACTTAGTCAGCTCTTTCTGGTCGAGTTCCTCGAGATCGAGTAGCGCGTTATGTGCGTTGTCCAGCGCCCGGATGATTTCGTCGAGCTTTATCTGCATCGCAGCGGTGTCGCGGTTCTGCGTGTTCTGGATCAGGAACACCATCAGGAAAGTGACGATGGTCGTCGACGTGTTGATGACGAGTTGCCACGTGTCGCTGAAGTGGAAGAACGGACCGGATAAGCCCCATACCACCACTAGACCCACAGCGACGACGAACGTCGATGCACGGCCAGCCAACTGCGCAAGCGTGTTCGAAAACTTGAGGAACCAGGACGTCTTCATGTCGTCTCCACGTCATCGGATGCTGGTTTGCTTGATTGCTCTTTGCATCATCGGAGGAAAAGGCGCTCAATGTCCCGGTCCGTTTCCCTCGATACAAGTCAACACTAGCGTGTCATCCGCATTGGCTCCGGGGCTTAGCATCGCCGTGTGCAACTCGGAACTGCTGCAGCGCCAGTCGGCTTGTAGATCGCTTCTACACGACGGCGCGGAGTCACTTAGGCTTCTTTGATCCGGCATGTACTGGCATGTGTCGCGGCCATCGCACTGACGCACGAGGTCTCCGGTTGCGTTGCCGGCCGGCGCGCCGCAGTTCGCGCCATAGGTCGCGGATATGACGGTAATCGTCCGCGCAGCCGCGTGCGATGCGCACATCAGCATGAAGATTGCCGCCATGGCGCGAGCGCGTGGATAAGGTCCTGATTGCGCAGCCGCGCCGCTATTGTTCATGGCGTCCTCCGTCCGCTGACACCGTTAAGAACGCGATAGCACGCGTCCCCCGGCTATCTTCGATATTAGACATTCTGAAGCCAGTGTGAAACCGTCCACTCCCGGCGTCTTGCGCAAAACACGTGGACGATAGGTCATTCCCTCACGCGAACGACGCGCCGATACTCACACTCATTCGATGCCTTCTTCAAAAGGGACGCTTGAGAAATGAACACCGCTGACGCGCAAGCCTTCTCATCCGCAAGACCGGTTATCGCACTGCATTGCTCCGGGTCGGGATCCGCTCAATGGCGAAAGCTCGGCGCGGCCATCGGCGGGCGTTACGCATTCAGCGCGCCCGAGCATTACGGTTGCCAGAGCACGGGGGCCTGGAGCGGCGAGCGCGCATTCACGCTCGCCGACGAGGCCGCGAGAACGGTCGGCATCATCGACGCGTCCTCGGACAAGGTTCATCTCGTGGGCCATTCATATGGCGGTGGCGTCGCATTGCGCGCTGCACTTGAACGCCCCGAGCGCATCGCAAGTCTGACGCTGTATGAGCCGTCGGCGTTTCATCTGTTGAAGACGATGGGCGCACACGGAATGCATGCGCTCGCAGAGATCGTTGCGATCTCGAAGCGCACCGCCGATGGCGTCAGCTCTGGTGATTATCGCGGCGCTGCCGCTTCATTCGTCGATTACTGGGGCGGTCCGGGAGCATGGAACGCGCTGCGGCCCTCGGTGCAGACGGCGCTTACACGCTGGGCTCCGAAGGCGCCACTGGATTTTTGTGCGTTGCTCGAAGAACGCACGGCCGCCAGTGCTTACGCCGCGCTGCGCGTTCCCGCGCTCATCCTGCGCGGACAGCACGCGCCTCTTCCAACGCGTGCCATCGCGGAGCGGCTGCCCATGCTACTGCCAGCGGCGCGCCTCGCAGTGATACAGGGCGCAGGACACATGGGGCCTGTCACGCACGCTGACGAAGTCAACGCGGCCATCGTGCGGCACATCGCTGAGGCTGATGCGAACATCGAACGGACAGAGTCGTTTGCAATGCCCACCGAAACGCCTTGATCCGCTGCGGTGGACCCCGCTTTGCGCGCCTTCTGACCTAGTAACCGTGCGCCATCAACCGCGACGCATACCAGCCGACGAACTGGTCGACATACGTCTCAGTGGTCGGTGAATACGGCCCCGGTATATAGCCGGGATCTCGCGCGCCACGATGGTTGATCGCAACGAGGCTCGCATCCTGCGCGTTCGTCGCGACCCAGACTTCGGTCAGCTTCGTCAGGTCATAGTCGACGCCTTCCACTGCGTCTGCGTGAACGAGCCACTTCGTACGGACCAGCGTCTTCTCCGGCGTAAGTGGGACGATGTACGTGACCATCGCGTGATCGCTCATCACGTGGGACCATGAGTTATGGGTCCACAGGTGCGTGTCGCCGAGATCACGACGAGTAAGGTTGCCAAGCAATTTCAGGCACGCGACCCTGGTATCCATCGTCTGCGACTCGCCATTGCCTCCGATGATCAACCGTTGTGTGCGGAATTGCGTGACGACGTCGCCGCTGAGCGCTTCCACCGGTGAGCAGATATAGCCTTCGCTTTCCCAATCGCTCTGGCTTTCGGCGTTGACCTTGTTATATGCATCGAGCGCCTTTCTTCCTTCCTCGTCCATGTCGTCCGCGCTCGCACCCGTGGATTCCGGCACGAAGGACAAGGTCAACTCCGGATGTCCCGCCTCGCAGTGATAGCACTCGCGATTGTTCTCCATCACGAGCTTCCAGTTGCCGTCTTCGATGATCTCGGACTCGAACGCGATCTTCGTGTTCCGCAGCTCATAGGGAGCGAAACGCGGCGTCATCGTTTCTTCGAGCGTTGCGATGTCTGCAGGCGGCTCGTCGGCGAAGCACACGAAGATATGCGTGCCGACGACCTTGATATGCACCGGCAGCAGACTGCGGCACGTCGCATCGAAGTCCTTGCCCATATGCTTCGCATGACGCAGGCTGCCGTCGAGATCGTAAGTCCACTGGTGATACGGACAGACCAGCATGCCGACCGTCGACTTGCCGGCTTCTTTGAGCCGCGAGCCGCGGTGACGGCATACATTGCGATACGCGCGAATGTTCTCGTCGTCATCGCGCACAATGATGACCGACGCCTTGCCGATGTCGATTACCGACACGTCGCCCGGTTCCGGCACATCCGCCGTCACGCCAGCCACAATCCAGTGTTTATGGAAGAAGACATGGACGTCGATTTCATAGACATCTGGTCGGCTAAAAACCTCTCCCGGCAATCCGCAACCCGGCTCGCGGCTTTGAACGAGTTCACCGAGGGGCTTCAACACGAACTCAGACATCGTCTTCTCCACCGTTTGGGGGATAGCGGGAGGTCGAATGTTCCCGCATTGGCGCTAGTATTGGAGTGTCGAAGAATCGCGTCAATGCGCTAAAATTTTTCGCGATGCATTACTTTGGATTATGCGTTCGCGCGTGCGTGAATCCGCCTGCCAAATGCCTTGTGCTCAAGCGACGCCCGCCGCCTTGCGTAATAGGTTGATGAGACTTTCGATCGTCGGAGTAATGCTTCTGCCGTGAGGCACGACGACATAATATGCGTCGCGCAAGGTGAGCGTCTCGTCCTTCAAGCGCACGAGTTCCCCAGAGACAGCCGCCCCTCGGACGAGCAACGCAAGCACTATGCGCTTGCCTATTCGCAGGTCCACTAAAACATGGACCTGCTACGTCCCGGCATGACGTTCAGGGAGTTCGCGGAGCGTGCACGGACGATACCGGACCAGTACATCAAGAACCGCTATTGCTGCCTCGCGCATGGCATCGGCATAGTAGACGACTATCCGTGGATCGCTCATCAGGTGGACTGGGACAGTGCGGGATACGACGGACGCTTCGAAGCCGGCATGACGGTTTGCGTCGAGAGCTGCATTGGCGCGGAAGGCGGAAGGCAGGGCGTCAAGCTCGAGCAACAGGTCGTGATCGGTGAGGGAGGCTCGTATCGCTCACCGGTTGCGGCTTCGAGACGGACCGGCGTTGAACTTCATCGAGTTGAAACGTCGAGATCATATGGGTTACGCCACGCGCAAAGCGAACCGACAGCTTGCGCGTCGTCGCGACGAGTACATGCGCCCCGTTTCCATCGCGCTATACGCCCGCCGCCGATGTTTCCGTCCCCAAACGAAGCGCACGCCTCGCGCTCAGCGCCAACAGTACGCACGAAAGCGCATTGAACAGGAACAGTCCGCGCGGACCAGTGAGCGTCATCAGCGCCGAAGCCAGCGTCGGTCCGATCATCCCTCCAAGCGAGAAGAGCACGAGCAGCATCGCCGACACCGCGACTCGCAGATGCGACTCGGTGCGATCCTGCACATGCGATACGATCAGCCCGTATTGTGTGAACGTCACGGCCACATAAGCCAGTGTTGCGCACCACGTGACGATCCGGAAGTTCAGGCTGAACAGCAAGAGACTCAGCAGCGCCGAAGTAGCCGCTGTGTAATAAACGAGTCGCCGCCGGTCGATCCGATCCGAAAGACGCCCCATCGGGAACTGCGGAAGAAGCGCACCGATGAGCGCGACGCCCATGAACGTCGCAAGATCATGTGTAGAGAAACCGGTTCGATCCAGATACACCGGCATGAGCGAATAGAAGTTGCTATAGATGAACCCCGCAAGAATGCAGCCCGGCACGGCAAGCGGCGTCGCTACCATCATCTCCTGCAGGCTCTCTTTCCAGCTGCGCGCCGGGACGCGATCGAGGTTCGAGTCGTCGACCTTGACGGGCCACCCTTCCATGAGCGTCACCGGCATGACGGCCGCCGCGAAAAGCGCTGCGGCGATCGAGAACTGATGCGCCGCCGATCCGCCACCCACGTTCAATAGAAACTGGCCGCTGCCTACCGCGAGGTAGTTGATCGCCGCGTACAAGCCGAAAACCTGACCGCGCTTTTCATTCTCGACGGTGCCGTTTAGCCAGCTTTCGACGGACGTGTACAGTCCCATGAACGCCATGCCCGTGAGCAGCCGAATGAAGCCGAGCGTCCACGGCGATTCTGCGGCGCCGAACGCAAGCGCGAGGATGGACGCTGCCGCCGAGAATGCAACGAAGGTCCGATGCTGCCCGATGCGATCAATCAGCCTTCGATTGATGAACGCACCCAATATGAAGCCCGCGTAATAGCCCGACTGGATCAGACCGATGACCAGCGTCGACGCGCCTGATTGCAGCACGCGCAGTGGGATAAGCGTCTGAAAAAGGCCATTTCCCACGATGAGGAACGCATAGCCGACCAGCAGACCCGCAAGCGCGCGCACCACGCTTCGCTTGCCGCCAGGCGCGTGATGTCCCGGATTCGCCGCTGCCGAATCCGGCCACGGCGGGGTCTTGCGGCCGAGAAGCGCCGCTTCGTTCAGTGGCCCGGTGCGCCCGACTGCGGACGCGTCATGCTCCTCATCTATCGCTGATTCGCGGTTTTCGTGGGCGAGGCTATCGGTATGTTGGGGGCGGTATGTCGCACTCCCGTTCGCTTTCTCGTCGTCCAGTTGTCGCATGGCACCTTCGGGTTGGCTCGGCAATTCATGCACGCGTCGAAGGAGCACTTCCATCGCGCGCACGCCTTGCGTATCGCTACATATAGAACGCATCGTAACGCAGTTGCGCTTCATGCCCGGACTCGCCGGCGCCCATCGACGCCGGTTCCCCAATCCGATCAGGAATCCATACCGTTTTCATTTGACGAAGCCCGCCGGAACATGCATGCCACCCAGCGCAATCTTTCACTTCGCTACAACCGACAGCGTGACCAGCCAAAAACCCAGCTACGCCCCACTCAAAACGTAATCGATTAGCAAGACTATTTCCCTCTCCTGTACCGGGAAAACGCTAATCGAAACGCGCAAACGCCCTGCATATAGTTTGCCTAATTCAAGTTCAGGCGCAGCGTCGAGTCGTTTCCGAAGTGTGGGATTTAGACCGAAAACGCGATCTTAAACGCCCGCCGAAGCAGCCGTTGCAGCACGAATCCGATTGCCAGCCAGTGCATAGCAAGTTCGACGAAGGACCTAACCAGAAACAGGACCGGAGGAAGACATGGCGCAGAAGCAGGACGATTCACAAGAAGGCAACGCAACCGGCACCGGACCAGTCAGCACGGCGCGACGCGGGCTGATGCAAGGCGCGGGGCTCGGCGCCGCGCTCTCGCTTCTCGGCGGGGCCGGCGGCGTCTCGGGCGGCTTGATCTCCTCGGCGCAGGCCGCCGAAGCGGCGTTCCCGCAACACAAGCGCTGGAAGATCGTCTTCGTGAATCACGTCACGACGAACCCGTTCTTCGTTCCGACGCAGTACGGCATTCAGGACGCGTGCTCCATGTTGGGCATGGACTATCAATGGACGGGTTCGGCCAACTCGGACGCGGGCGAAATGGTCCGCGCGGTGAACTCCGCCATCGCGGCAAAAGCGGACGCCATCGCCGTCCCCATCGCCGATCCAAACGCATTCGACAAGCCGATCCAGGCCGCGCTCGACGCCGGCATCCCCGTGTTCGCATACAACGCCGACGCCCCGCGCGGCAAGACGAACCCGCGCCTCGCTTACATCGGTCAGGACCTGTATCTGTCGGGCTATCAGATGGGCGAGCGCATCGTAAGCCTCGTCGATAGCGGCCTCGTTGCACTGTTCATCGCGACGCCCGGTCAGCTCAACATCCAGCCGCGTCTCGACGGCGCGAGCGACGCCATCAAGAAGTCCGGCAAGAAGATCGACATTCAGACCGTGGCCACGGGCGCGACCGTCAACGAAGAACTGTCGAAGATCAAGGCGTTCTTTCTCGGCCATCAGGACCTGAAGGGCATGTTCGCCGTCGATGCCGGCAGCACGCAAGGCGTCGCGCAAGTGATGAAGGAATCGAACCTGCCGTCGAAGGGCGTGCACGGCGGCGGCTTCGACTTGCTGCCGCAGACGATCCAGCTCATTCACGAAGGCTTCCTCGACTTCACCATCGACCAGCAACCGTACGTGCAAGGGTTTTATACCGTGATGGAAGCGTTCACGTTCCTTGCTTCGGGCGGACTCGTCGGGCCGGCGAACGTCAACACCGGTCTCAAGTTCGTGACCAAGAGCACCGTGGAGCCGTATCTCAACACATCGACGCGCTATGAGGGCAAGACGACGAAACCGCAAATCGTGCCGATGCGCGGCGCCATCAAATCGTAATGAACACGGTCAAGCAACCTGGCGAAGCACGGACGCCCGCGCGGCTCGACCGGCCGCGCGGCGCGTGGACATCGCACTGGGCGGCGGAATTGCGCATCCTGCTCGTGGCGATCCTGCTGGCAGCGTATTTTCAGATCGTCAATCACGACTTTCTGTTGTCCAACGCGAGCCTCGTCAACCTGTCGCAGTTCATCGCGCCGGTAGCGATCATCGCGTTCGGCGAGATCATGCTGATGATCGGCGGCGACATCGACCTTTCAGCGGGGATGGTGTTCGCATTCACTCCGTTCATCATGGTGTTCGCCAACGAAGCAGGCGCGCCGATGTGGCTTGCCGTCATAGCAGGACTCGTCGCCGCCGCTATCATAGGATTCCTGAATGGTGCGGTTACGGTGTTCCTGCGTTTGCCCTCCTTCGTCACGACGCTCGGCACGCTGTTCCTGATCAACGGCATCACGCTCACGATGTCGCGCGGCACGCCCGCCGCCACGCCGGGTTCACCGGGGTTCGCGGCGATCATGGGCTCGTGGGGATACAGCGAGATCATCTGGACGGTCGCGCTCGCGTTCATCATGCATGTGTTGTTGCGTCATACGCGATGGGGCCTGCACACGCAGGCGGCGGGCGCCAACCCGCTCGGCGCGAGTGAAGCGGGCATTCACGTCAATCGACTGCGCCTTGGAAACTTCGTGCTCGCCGCGGTGCTTGCGGGATTCACCGGGATTCTCGAAGGATTTCGCATCACGTCCATCGATCCGCAAGCCGGCGGCAATCAGATCATGTTCCTCGCCGTGGCCGCGGCGGTGATCGGCGGCACGCCGCTGACGGGCGGCTCCGGCACGATCGTCGGCGGCCTGCTCGGCGCGGCCGTGCTCGGCATTCTGAGCGATGGTTTCACGCTCATCGGCATCAACGCGTTCACGTTCAACATCATTCTGGGAGCGGCCATTCTCGCCGCGATGATCTTCAACATTCACGTCGGACGCATCCGGCGCAGAGGAGGACGATGATGGATGCATCGCAAGTCGCGCCCTCTTCTCTTGCGCTGCGCGGCGACACGCTCGTGAAGCGCTTCGCCGCGGTGACCGCACTCGACGGCGTATCGTTCACGCTCGGCAAGGGCGAGATTCTCGGCATACTCGGCGACAACGGCGCGGGCAAGTCCACGCTCGTCAAGATACTCACGGGCTTTCATCAGCAAACGAGCGGCACGCTGCACGTGCACGGCGAAGAGACGCTGCTGCGCAACGTCGATCACGCCCGCGCGCTCGGCATCGAATGTGTGTATCAGGATCTCGCGCTCGCGAACTCGTTGTCGATCTATCACAACATGTTCCTCAATCGCGAGATCGTGCGGCAGGGGCCGGGGCGTCTGCTGCGTCTCGTCGATCACAGGCAGATGCGCGAGCGCGCGGCGCAATGTCTCGACGACATCGGCGTTCACGTGCCGTCAGTCGATCTGCCGGTCGAGCGGCTGTCGGGCGGACAGCGTCAGGCGATTGCGGTGGCGCGCGCAGTGAATTCGAACGCGCGGATCCTGTTGCTCGATGAACCGCTCGCCGCGATGGGCGCACGTGAAGCGGCGCTCATCATCGACCTCGTCATGCGGCTAAAGGAGAAAGGCGGGCTTTCGATCATCATGATCATGCACAACTACGCGCAAACGCTCGACATCGCGGACCGCATCATGTTGATGCAGCGCGGCCGCGTAACGTATGAGCAGCGCAGCGCGGAAACGTCGGTGGCGGAGCTGATGGATATCGTGCGGCGCGAATATCGTGCGATGCGGGCGACGACCGGATAGCAGTCGCACGCATTGCCTCACGCGCACGCGAGTTCGCGCTGAACGAGTGACCCGCTCGCCTTTATCCCATAGCGCCGGGCGAGCGCATCGAGTTGGACCGGCCACGCGGCAACTTCGGCGGCATCGTGCAGGTCTTCGAGATCCTGCAGCATCGCCGCGACGCGCGGTTCATACGCATCCACACCGGACAGAGCGAGCGCCTGCAGTAGCGGGCCGTCCTGCCCCGCCTTGTAGTAGCCGATCCCCAGCCCTTCGAGCCGCTCGCTGTAGTAGCGATCGTCGATCAGAACGCCGATTGCGCAGCGGCGTCCGTCGCGGCCTCGCAGGCGGCAACTTCCGCCATCGTCTTCGGAAATGGCTGCCTGCGAAAGCAGATGCGACCGCACGGTGGCGAAGATTTCGTCGTTGCTTCTCATCGTCCGCTCCGCGCGATCAGGCTGCTCGCAAGAGGCTGTGCGTCGACAGTCCGAACTGTCTCGCGATGGACCGCAAGCGGTCGTTCCATTCCCAGATGCCGAAGACATCGTGCACGTTCTGAAGGCAGCTCAACAGTTCGATGGTCTCTTGCGAATAGATGTTGATGCGTGCGCGCAAGAGTGCGCGCTTGAGCGCGGCGACGCCCGCATCCATATAGCCGGGAATGCGCACCGTTTCGGCGATGACGAAGCGGACCGGCACGCCTTTCATCGACGTGCGGTAGTCGTTCGGACGCACGAGTGCGCCGACCGGGCAGCCGCCGCATCGTCCGCGGTACGCCCCGCCTCCGCGCGGCAAAAGCGACGCGCCGCCCTGACTCAAAAGGTGAGCGACGCCTTGATCGAAGATCTGCTGATGAGTAAGAAATGCTCGTGCCATCGTTTGCTCCGGTGAATTAGGTCTGTTGAATGAGTATCGGCGGATAGAACGCTCGATCGCATCCATATAAACCCTGTTTTTACCGGAAGGCGCTGGACATGGCGGTAACTTTTCCTGACGGCGAAAGACGTCAATCCGCCGGAATGTTGCGTTGGAAGATCATTGGCGGACGCGGTATGCACGATGGCTGGAGATAGCCTCGCGTCGCGACGTCGCGCTGAGACCGTGACCGGCGAAAAAGGTTTGCCGATGCGCGTCGAACCGATGGAAGGGGGCGATCCAATACCAGCGCGATCTTTAGACGATCCGCTTCGTGACCGAAGATGCCCGCGAGGGACTCGAGGCGTTCAAGGAAAAACGGCAGGCGCGTTTTCGACGGCGATAAGCGGCTCCGCGACCTCGTCCGAAAAAACCGTCTCGCAAGGCGCGAGCTTCATCAGGCGCGCCATCACCGGCCAGCGCGTGAGTGCCGCGCGATATTCCTCGTCGGCTTGCGAGTCGAAGTAGCGCGCGGCGTCGAGCCCCGGCAGCTTTTGCGCCAGCGCGTCGACGTCATGCACTGCGCGCGCGGCCTTCGAAGGAACCGAACGCCTCGTCGTGTCGCTCATTTCTGCTCCACCCACACGCCATCCGGCGTTTTCACGACATAACCCGTGGCCGTCTTCATCGTCACGGTGCTTTCGTTCTCGCCGATCATCTGCGTCTCCGGCAACTTCGACGCGTACTGCGACAGCGTCACACCGGGCTTGAACGGACTATCCGCTACCAGATTCGACAGCAGTTGCGCGACCGCGAGATGCCCGGTCGGCTGATCGATGACGGTCGTCGGCCCATGATTGCCCGCGAAGCCCACGAGCCGCACGCCGACGGGACCGTGAATCACGCTCGGCGTCGGAATCTCGCGCAGGCCCGCGACCTGATTGTTGTCGCCGCGCAGCGCCGCGCCATGCTCGGGCACGAACACGATCACCGCGCGACGTCCCGATTGCGCGATCAGATCCGCGAACTTGTCGAAGTCGCTCATCAGCTTGTTCACGCGGACCGGATACGACTCGAGACTCGACAGCTTGCTGTTCGGGAGCCGGTTGCCGTCGTGCAGGCTGATCGTGTTGTAGTACAGCGCCACCGGCCCCGGCGTCTGCGCGCGCTGCGCATACCAGTTCGCAAGCGTGCCGTAGTCGTCCATGATCGGGGAGCCGTCGAATGCTTGCATCGCGACGGGCGCGGCGGCGTTCGAGACGAACGGCACGTTCGGCACGCCCACGTTGTCCTTCACGAGTTGCGTGAAGTTGTCGAAGTGGCCGTCGTGATTGAACGTCACTTGCGGCATGTAGCCCGCCTGCGCCAGGTCAGCCATCAGATGACATTGCGCGGGCGCATCCTTGTACAGGTCCGCGTGCGCTTCCTGACCGCACGACGCACGCAGCACGCGAATCGCCGCCGGGCCGCTGTAACTCGCCGCCGTGCTGAAGTTGGTGAACAGATAATCGAAGTGCGACAGGAACGGATGATTACGCGCCTTCGATACATCGAGGTCGTCCCACGACAGCGAGCAGATATGCAGCACGATGACATCGAACTGCTCGCTCGCATTGGCCGACACATGGCCGAAGCTCACCTGCCGCTGGGATTCTTTCGCCCGGAATGCCGCGAGCGTCGCGTTGTAGTCCAGCGGTCCAGCGGACGGACCATTAGTTGCAACTGCGCTTGCCTGCACCGGCGCGGCATGGATGCGCGCCAGCACCGCATTTGCGCCCTGCCACACCGGCAGCACGAAGAGCGCGAGCATCACGAAGGTCGCGACGCGCAGCCATCGATTGATGACGACGTACACCAACAGTCCGCACAGCGCGATGCCGACCAGCATCGGCGGAAGAAAGCGCGGCAGCAGTTCGAGCCAGTAGCCGAAGCTGAACGTGCTCAGATTGCCGAACTCCGCGACGATGCGTCCGAACGGCGGCACGTTCGCCTCGCGATACATCAGCGGCAAGCCGACGGCCAGCCCCGCGATCAGCCGCACGGCGCGCCACAGCCGCGAACGCAGCGGCGCGCTCATCGCGAGCGCCAGCGCGAAGCCGATGTTCGCGAGCCACAGCGGCTTCAGGTGGCCGCTCGAGAACAACGCCAGCTTGCTGATGAAATACAGATTCCAGAACGTCATCGTGTTTGAGAGTGTGCGATCGCTGCATCATCTACGGCACATACGCGACAAAGCTTTAATGCCGCTCGGGCGCGAGTCCGGAAATCAGCGCCCGGCGCGCTCCATCGAAAAGGCGCGCATAGCCTTCCACCCCCATCAACAGCACTTCCTTCAGGCCCCTGAGCGGCGAATCCTTTTCGGTGCGCTCGTCCCATTCGATCCACGCATCCGCACGGCCAAACGTGCATTGCATGAGACGCCGCTCCTCTTCGAGCGTCAGGGAATCGAAGCTCACGCCCAGATGCGCGCCGGCCAGCCGCGTCACGCGCACCGGAAAGTGGAATTGCCGCTCGCCCCGGCTCACGACGACGCCGAGCGAATCGCCTGCATTGAGCGCGAGACTGCCCGGCTCGACGACGAGGCCGAGGCCGCCCGTCGAATAGTCGCTGGTCGTGCACGCGGCCATGCTGCCGTCGTTCATCACGAGCGTCGCGGGCATCGTCATTGCGATGCGATGCGTCGCGCGCACCTGCCTCGCCTCGCGTGCGACGCTCACCGCCGCGCCGAGCATGATGAGGTTGTAGATCGTCCAGAAGACGTTCATCAGGATGGTCGCGGCTTCGTCGCCCGCACCGAACACGAGGCGCACGATGCCGACCGACATCGCCACCGCATTGAGGCCGAGCAGGAACAGATACGGCTTGCTCATCGCCCAGTCGATATACGTCTCGTCGATGCGGCCGCCCTTGTCCGTCACGTTGAACTTGCCGTGCTTCGGGCTGAGGAACGCGATGGTCGTCGGCAGCGCGATATACCACGCGAGCACCGACTCATAGACTTCGGCCCAGAACGAATGCCGGAACTTGCCCTGCATCCGTGAATTCGCGATGTTCGCGATCACGATGTACGGCAGCACGAAGCTCGCGATCGTCGTCGCCGCCGCGTTGATGAAGTACATCTGGAAGAACAGGTACCACATCGGCATCGTCAGGAAGACGAGGCGCGGAATGCCGTAGAAGAAGTGCAGCATCGCGTTGCCGTAGCACAGGCGCTGAAAGAAGTTCAGCCCGCGCCCGAGAAACGGATTGTCGATGCGGAAAATCTGCGCCATGCCGCGCGCCCAGCGCGTGCGCTGCTTGATGTGGCTCGCGAGGCTTTCGGTGGCGAGACCGGCTGCCTGCACGGTCGGCAGATAGGCGGTCGTGTAGCCGCGCCGATGCAGCTTGAGCGCCGTATGCGCGTCCTCGGTCACGGTTTCCACGGCAATGCCGCCCACTTCTTCGAGCGGCCCGCGCTTGATGACCGCGCACGAGCCGCAGAAGAACGTCGCGTTCCACAGGTCGTTGCCCGCCTGCACGAGTCCGTAGAACAGATTGCCTTCGTTCGGCACGCGGCGGAACGTGCCGAGATTGCGCTCGAACGGATCGGGCGAGAAGAAGTGATGCGGCGTCTGCACCATCGCGCATTTGGCGTCGGCGAAGAAGATGCCCATCGTCGTTTGCAGGAACGAGCGCGTCGGGACGTGATCGCAATCGAAAATGGCGATGTACTCGCCCGTCGTCTTCGCGAGCGCCCGGTTGATGTTGCCCGCCTTCGCGTGCTTGTTGTCGTCGCGCGTGATGTAGCCGATGCCCGCCTCGCGCGCCAGCGCCTCGAATTCCGGGCGATGCCCGTCGTCGAGCAGGTACACGCGCAGCTTGTCCGCGGGCCAGTCGATGCCTTGCGCGGCGAAGAGCGTCGGCTTCACCACCGCGAGCGGCTCGTTGTACGCCGGGATATAGATGTCGACGCTCGGCCAGTCCGCAGGATCGTCGGGCAGCTTCGAGACCGTGCGCTCCAGCGGCCATGCGGTCTGCACGAAGCCGAACAGCAGCACGATCCACGTATAGGCTTCGGCCCCGTACAGCGCGTAACCGACGATCGCTTCCGTCGGCGTGCGGAAGTCGAGCGTCTGCGTGGTGCGCCACCAGATATAGCGCGCCGTCACGAGCATCGCGAGCGTCGCGAGCACCAGCACCGGCAGGCGTCCAGGCAGACGGCGGATCACCAGCGAGAAGACCGCGAGCACCGCGAAGAATGCGAACTGCCCGCCCGAGCCGAGCGGCGACGTGCCGACTATCAGCCAGATCAGCGCGCCGAACGCGGTGATTGCGGGCAGCGCCCAGCGCACCTGGCCGATGCGCGTCGCGCCGCCTTCCAGACGCGCGCCGACACGCGCCCACGGCAGGCGGTCGATGCGTGCGTCGACCCTGCGCTTGACCGCGACGATCGCGGCGGCCACCGGCGTCAGCATCCGTTCGACGGCGTCCAGCACGCGCGCCGCGCTTTCGGTCACCGTCCGGCCGCCTTCGCGCGGCGCACGCACGAACGCGCGCAGGAGCCACGCCCACGGATCGCGCACGTCGATCACGCCCCACTCGCGCGCCCACGCGAGCAGGAACGCGCGCAGCAGTTCGCGGGCGACGTCGCGCCGGCCTTCGCGCGGCGGCTTGAAGAAGAGGCGCACGCACCAGTCGAACGGCGAGCGTCGAGCGGGCAAGCCGAGCCCTCGTGCGATCCAGTCGACGGCGCGCTCGCGGCGCGTCTTCACGTCCGTTGCATTCATGCCGCGATACTCGGTTCGATCTCAGGCAGCCACGCATCGACGTGTTGCGCGAGGCCGTGCAGGTCGTGCGAAGCCTGCGTATGGGGCGCTTCGTCGATGACCCATGCGCCCCGCGCGAACGCCTCGGGCAGCGCCGCTTCCATGTGGATGCGCTGCGCCACCGGCAGGCCGCCCGCCGCCGCACGCAGCATCGCGAGGACATCGCGCTGCATTTCGCGCGCCGGATTCAGGCGATTCACGACGACGCGCACATCGCCGCACGCTTCGCGCAACGCGGGCAAATGCGCGACAAACGCCGCGCAGGCGGCGGGATCGGGCGGACACACGCACAGCACGAGATCGGCGGCACGCGCGGCCTGTTGCGCCTGACGCGACGGGTAACGCGGCGTGTCGATCACCACGACGCCGCTTTGCGGCAGCGCGATCTCCGCGATCGCGTTTTCGAGCCATTGCGGATGCGCGGCGAGTTGCGTATCGCAGGCGGCGGCTTCGTCGAGCGTGACTTGACCGTGCGGCACGAACAGCACGCCGTCGTCGTTGCGCCACGTGTGCGCGTGCCACGCGTGCGATGCGCCTGTCAGCGCGTGTGCGATGCCATGCGGCGCGAGGGTGTCCAGTCCGAGCCACGCGCCGAGCATGTTCTGCGGATCGAAGTCGATCGCGACGACATCGCGGCCGCGTCGCGCGAGCAGCACCGCGAGCGTGGCGGCGAGCGTGGTGCGGCCCGCGCCGCCTGTCGTCGAGATCAGGGCGATGGTTTTCATGCTTTGCCCTCGGCGCGGGCGGCATCGGCGTCCGGCAGCAGACGGCCGTTGAGCGCGACAGCTTCGATGCGGCACGGCACGGCGTCACGCGGATCGAAGCGACGCGCGGCAATCAGGCCGCTGCGCGCACTGCGTCGCTGCCACACGATCCACACGGGCACGCCCGCGAGCGCACCCATCACCGCGAAAATCAGCAGAGTGTCCATTCTCAGTTCCTCGATCCGGCGAGCGGCATGCGGGCCGGCACCGCGCGACGCACGCGCGGCATGGCTTCGGCCGCGACGGTCAAATCCGCGCGATGCCCGCGCGCCTCGTGTTCCAGCACCTCGTGCAGCGCGTCCAGTTCGGCACGCACGCGCCGCACGGACTCCGGTTCCGCCGCTGCGGGAGCCGGTGACGCAGGCTGGTCGGCGAGCGTCGGGCCCGCGAACAGATCGCTGTAGTCCGCCGCCGGCGTGCGGCGGTTCGCGGCGTCGAGTGCGTCCAGTTCCGCCGCGATGCCCTCGTTCGACAGATACGTGACCTTCTCCGCGATGCCTTCCACCGGCGCAGTGAAGATGCGCGCGAGCGCGGCGTCGGCATCCGAGCGCCGGCAGCCGAATAGAAAGACGTAGAGATGCGCCGCATCGGCGGTGAAGACGTCGCCGGCGCGGCGCGGACGGCACTGGCCGAGCGCATCGACGTGAGCGAGCGCGGGCGGCAGCGCGAGCTTCGCGAGCACGTGCGGCAGACGCAGCATCGCGCCGCGTGCGAGCGCCGCCTGCGCCTGCGCGCAGAACGCGGCGACGTTCAGGTAGCCGAGCGCGGCATCGGCGAGCGATGCGGCGAGCGCGGTGCGGTAATCCGGCATCAGCGGCCGCGTGTAGAGCTGGCCCTGCACCGATTGCAGCATCGATTCGAGCCGCGAAAACGGCGTGTCGCGGCCAACGACCGCGTTCGCGCCGAGGCTCAGCATCAGCAGTTCGTATTGATGCCGCAGGAATTCGCCCCGCTCCACCACGACGATCTTGAGCGCGCGCCCGCTGCGGCGCCGCAGCGCATGCACCGCTTCGCACAGTTGTTCGAGCTGCGCGCCGTTGTGATGCGCGAGCACGACCGTCGCGGCGCGCGCATCGCGGCAGGCGGCGACGACGGCGTCGCGGTCGTCGTGCAGTTCCCAGTTGCGCGGCACCCACGGCTCGTCGCCGGTCACGGCCCGGCATACGACGACGCGGTCTTCGTCGTGCGCAATCCGCATCGCTGCGCTTTTTGCTTCCGGCGACGCGACGCTCAGCCGGCCCTCGGCGGTGAAGCGCAGCGCGCGCGTATCGCCGGTGACGAGCGCCTTGCCCGCGCGCCAGAAATCGACTTGCCACGACAGTTCCCCGTCCGTGCGCCGCACGCGCGCGACGCCCGCGCAAGCGCCGTTCAGTTCGCGTCCGCTCGACTTGTCGCTGGCTTCGTCGAAATCGGGCGATACATCGGATTCAGGCGCGGCGGCATCGTCGCGGAGCAGGAGAAGCATCGTGATACCGCGCGTCGCGCACCAGTCGGCGAGCAGGCGTGCTTCACGCGCGAGCGCCGCCGGATCGGTCCACGTGAACCAGCGTTGCGCACCTTCGACGATGAAGAGCGCATCGCGGCGCAAGCCGAAGCGTCGCAACGCCCGCAAGCCGCCAAAGAGGCGCGCGAGCGCAGGCGGCGCTTCGCGGTTCGGAGCGGCTTCGTCGCGGGAAACCGGCTCGTCGGGCATCGCCAGCACGTTCAGCCGGCGCGGCCAGCCCGGCGCGGCCGATCCCGAGAAGCCGAGCTCGCGCAGACGCGCGGCGGCCTGAGCGCGTTCCCGCGCCAGCACGACGGTCACGGGGCGTTCGCCCGCCGCCCGCACTGTTTCCCAGATCAGCGCATCGCATTCGGGCGAGCGCGGCGCAAGCTGCACCGCGTACAGCGCACCGTGTTCGAGCGTGGCGAGATCGTCCGGCAGCGCGTCGATGCCGAGGCGGGCGGGCGTATCGGCAGCGCGGGAAAGACGTGCGCGCGCGAACTGAGCGAGCGCCGACAGCACGCCGGGCGCACGCGGCGATGCGGCAGCCGGCTGCACGGCCGCGCTTTTCGATGGGTTCAGGTCAGTGCTCATTCGTTTTCCGCCGCCGGTCAATAACTCGAATACAGCCGCACCGGCGACGGGCTGATGCGGTAATCGTCCTTGCGCGCCGAGAAGGCGAAGCGCGCGTAGATCATGCCGGAGCTGGGCGCGTAGTCATGCGAATGATCGATGCTCACGCGCGCCCCGACGGCCAGTTGCGGATTCAGCCGGTACTCGACGGTCGCGGCAACGCCATACGAGAAGCTCACGCCCTGCGTCGAGCCGCCCGTGAACTTGAGCTGGCTGATATCGACCGGCGAAAGACCCGCCACCGTCGGCAGCCCGTTCGGGAAGTACGGCGAATCCTTCTCGTACGAGTTCGAAACGCCGGCCGTCACGGTGACGTCCCACATGAAGCCGTTGCGCTTGCCCATGAATTCCAGCGGCACGCCGAGCGACAGATACCGCTGCGGGCTGTAATAGCCGCCTTGCCCGAACGTGTAGTAGCGCAGGTTGTTCGTGTAGTGCCACGCGTTGCCGACGAGACCGGTCAGCACGCGCATCGTCGCGCGCTGATACACGGGCACGCTGAAGCCGGTGCGCAGCGTGAATTCCTGGTTGCTCGCGACATTGCGCCCGGTCAGCACGCCGACGCTGATATCCGCGAAGGTTTCGATCTTGCCGATGTCCGCGCCGACATGAAAATCCAAGCCGTCGCGCCGCACCCCGCCCCAGACGGTATGCGTGAGCGGATCGGTGAGTCCCGCGTAGGCGAGTTCGCTGCTCGTCACAGGACGGCGCGACGCCGACACCGAGAAGCTAGCCGGACCCGCGTCGAACCGGTAACGCGCGCCGCCGACAAGGTAATGCACCGGGAAGCCGAGCGGTGTCGAGCCGAGGTCGAAGCGCCACGTGTCCGACACGTAGCCGACGCCGCCGCCAAGCCCATTCGCGTGCTGATGCAGGTCGCCGGAGGTGACGGCGCCCGCCGCATAGCTGCGCAGCGCCGCCGCATCGCTGAAAAAGCCCGCCGTCGTGCCGAACGTGTTGACGGCGAACGGCACCGTCGATCCGCTAAGGCCGCTGATATCGAGCGTCCCCGCGTCCAGATGCACCGCATCGGCATGAACGAAGAAATGGCCGTCGTAGCGATACGGAATCTGCACGTACAACGGCACCTGCTGCGCGTGATACTCGGACACGCCCGCGTCGCCGGACTTGTATGCGGGAATCCAGCCCGTCTCCACTTCCGGGTTGCGGCGCTGACCGAGGTCGTCGAAGGCCGATTGCGCGGGCGTCGGGCGGATCGCGCCGGCGGGCGTGCCGAACGCGGGCGCGATGCCGGCCGCGCGCTCCTGATCCATCGACAGCCGGTAGAGCGACGCCGCATCGGCGTAATCGCCGAGGTCTTCCGCGACGCGTCCCGCCTGCAAGGTCACGTCCGGCCGCGCCGGATACGCGGTGCGCAGCGGTTGCACGATGCCCTGCGCGTCCTGCGGGCGGCGCAGCGCCGACAGACGGCGGGCGGCGGACAGGCGCGTGTCGATATCGTCGGGCGGCGCGGCATCGACCACGCGGCGCACGATCGCGAGCGCGTCCTTGCGTTCGCCGCTGCCGCCGCTGTCGCCCAGCACGCGCGCAAGCGAAAGCTGCGTTTCGGCATCGTCGGGCGATGCGGCCAGCACCGGCGCGAGCGCCGCGCGCGCCGCCGCGTAGTCGCCCTGCACGCGGGCGAGATCCGCCACTTCGAACGCATAGCGTTTGTCGCGGCGGCCAGCGTCGCTCACGGTGGCGAGCAGCGCGCGGGCGCGCGGATAGTCAGTCGCGGCGATGGCGCCGTCGGCCTGGCGCAGCACCATCCGCAGCGACTGATCTTCGAGCCGTTCCGATTGGCGCGGCGTCAGCGTAGCCGCGCCGCGCACTTGCGCGAGGACATCGGCGAGTTCCGTTTCGCGCCTCGCCGCGCCGAGCAGATCGCCGTAGCGCAGGCGCACATCGGCGTCGGTCTCCTCGGGATGCGCCTTCATCCAGTCGCGCAGCAGCGCGAGACCGCGCGCCGTCTCGCCGTGATCGATATACAGCGAGCCGATCGACGCGAGCATGTTCGCATCACCGGACGCCGCCGACTGCGCGCGATCGAGCGATGCCTGCGCCGTAGCCGCATCGTTGCGCGCCCAGGCGGCGCGGGCATCGATCAACGCCTGCTGGGCATCGAGATTGCGGGCGAGCGCGCGCATTGCGTCGGTGCGTTCGGTGTCCGGCACGGATGCGAGCGCCGCGCGTGCGCCGGCGAGATCGTCCGTCGAATTGCGATACAGCGCGCTTGCGTAACGCATCGGCGTGGTCGGCGTGCGCGCGAGGCCATCGTCCATGACGGCGCGGCCCAGTTGCGGCAAGCCCAGGTTCTGATAGATGCGTGCGAGCGCGAAGCGCGTCCACGGCTGATCCGGCGCGACGCGCAACGACGCTTCATACTGCTGCGCCGCCGGACCGTTCAGGCCGCGCTCGGCGAGTTGTTGCGCGTTGGCCGCGATGAGGTCCGCGCGCATCGCGACGAGGCTCTGGCGATCACCGGCATCGGCGAAACGGCTTTGCAGGGCTTCGATGAGCGGCGCGACCTGATCGCCGCGGCCCGTGCTTTCGAGCAGCGTGCGCGTGCTGCGCAGCGCAGGAAGGCTCGGCGCGGGGCCGTCGAGTTGCGCGCGCAGCATCGGTTCGGCGGCGCGCCAGTTGCCTTGCGCGAGCAGCGCATCGGCGAGCATGAGTTGGGCGTCGGCATTGCCGGGCTGCATCGCGAGGGCTTCGCGGGCGTAGCGTTCGGCATCGGCCGGCTTGCCCGCGCTCGCGGCGTCGCGGGCGTGTGCGAGCGTGCCCCAGAACTGCGCGGTGCGCGCGAGACTCTGCCATTTCGCGCGGTTGTCGGGCGCGAGCGCGGCCGCGCGTTCGAACAACGCGCGTGCTTCGTCGCGCTGGCCCGCGCGCATGCGCACGAGACCGAGACCGCCGACGGCTTCGGCATCGCTCGGGCGGGCGGCGGCGGCGCGCGCAAGCAAGGGCTCGGCCGCAGCGACATCGCCGCGCGTCAGCGCCGCGAGGCCGCGTTGTTGCGCGATGTAATCCGGATCGCGTTCCAGCTTCTTCTGCGCCTCGATGCGCGCGTCGAGCAGATCGGCGCGGTCCTTGAATTCGGCATCGTCGGGAACGAGCGCGAGATACGCGCGCAGCGCCGGCAGATACGCGGTGTCCGCGCCCGCCGATTGCAGCACGTGACGCCATACGTCGAGCGCCGTGTTGCGGTCGGCGTCGGTGTGCGTCGCCAGCTTCCACGCGATGCGGTTCGCCTCGGCGCGCGTCGCGTCGCTGGTGCCCAGCAGCCGCGCGAGCGTCAGCGCGGCGTCGACGTCATCGGGATCGGCGGCGACCCGGCGATGCAGCGCATCGAGCGCCTCGTTCCGGCGCGCGGGCGTCGCGGCCATCATCTGATAGTACTCGGCGCCCAGCGCCCCGGACGGCGCGCCGTTCGGAAACAGCGCGCTCAGACGGCGCGCGGCTTCTTCCGTCTGGCCGCTGCGCGACAGCAGCCGGATGGTCGCCATCTCCTGGCGTCCGCTCACCGCGACGCGGTATTCATCGTCGACTTGCCGCGTGAGGACAGTGCCGGGCGCGGCGGCTTTCAGGCGCGCGATCGTCGCCTGCGCTTTCTGCGCCTGGCCGAGCCGCAGCTGAATGCGCACGAGTTCCGCGAGCAGACGCGGCTCGTTTGGCGCGATCAGCAACGCCTTTTCGATGGCCTGCAACGCGAGATCGTCGCGATGCCGGTTCGCCCACGCGCGCGCGGTGCCGTAGAGGCGTTCGGCCATCGGGGGCAGCGCGGGCGCATCGGCTTGCGTCTTGGCATTGCGCCCGGCCTCGGGAATCGCGGCGTGCGCGGTCAGCGCCGGCAGTTGCGCCGCGCATACAGCGCTCGCCGATATCAGCGCGGCGCGCAACCGGCCCGGTTTCGTGCGAAGCGCGCGCATCAGCGGATGCCTCCGCATTGCGATGCCGCCGTCTGCAACGCGCCGTCCGCCGCGAAGCGGTAACGTCCCTCGCGCCAGCCGAGGCCGAACAGCGTCAGCACGCTCGTGTAATAGCCGGGCGCGGTTTCGGCTTGCGCGCGGGCGGCCTGAGCGTCCGCGAGACGCGTTTCGCCCAGCGACGTGAGGAACGGCACGGCGGCGGCGGAGAAGCCCGCGTTGCCGTCGTTCGGACCCGCGCGGCCGGTGCGCGTATCGACGCGCTCGGGCGGCGCACCGCGCTCGCCGATGTAGGCTGAGAACGGCGCGAAGCGTTGCAGGAGACCGGGGCGCGCATCGTCGGACGAGGCCAGCAAGCCCGCCCACAGATAGACGCGGATCGCGTTGTAGGCGCTTTCGGCCTGGGTATCGCCGTCCGGCTCGAAACCGTGATTGGCCCGATACAGCGCCCAGTCGGGCGAGAATCCGCGCGGCGCGGAATCGATCAGCATGCGCGCCGACGAAGCGGCGAGGCGCGGCCAGCGCGCGTCGTCCGGCAGCCGTGCGCCGATGCCGCGAATGACCTGCAGCGGCGCGTAGCTGGGATTCACGCGCCACACATCGGCTGACGGATGAAACCCTGCCGGGCCGGGCAAGAGCGTGAGGCCGAGGCCGGGTACCATCGCGCTTTCCTCGTCCAGTACGCGCCGCGCGAGTGCTGCGCCGCGCGCCGTATAGCTGCGCTCGCCCCACGCGCGGCCCGCTTCGAGCAGCGCGTAGGCGATCCACAGATCGGCGTCCGAGGCGGCGTTGGTATCCAGCACGCGCAACGCGCCCGACGCGTCGCGGCCCCACAGCCACGCGGGCAGCCGCGCGGTGAGGTCGCCGGCGGCGAGCTTGTCTTCGGTCCAGTGGAGGATCGTGTCGAAGGTCGCGCGGTCGTCGGCGACGAGCGCGAAGAAAAGCGCGTACGACTGCCCTTCCGACACCGTGCGTTCGTCGGCCGAGCCGACGTCGATCACGCGGCCGTCCTGCGAGACGAAGCGGCGCTTGAACGCATCCCAGCGCGGCCACGACGGCTGGCAGACGAGCGGCGCGCTTGCGCCCTCGCCTTGCGCGGCGAGTTCACCCGCGCTTGCGCTTGCATTCGCGGCGAGAGCCACGCCGAGCGCCGCCATCGCGATCACGCCGGCCAGCCGGCGAAGAACGGAAGTCATCGCTCAAAGCCCCTTGCGGCGCGAGGCCAGTTCCTGAAGCGCGGCGAATGCGGCGACGGCGAGCAGCAGGCCCGAGAGCGCGCCGAACAGACCGAGCAGCACGGGATGCGCCACCGCGTGGCTCCACAGCTTCGCGTACCACGGCACATAGCCGACGACATAGCTTTCGCCGACGCGCATGCTGTCGACGCCGCCGCGCCGCACGAGCGACACGTCGCCCTGCACTTGCGTGATGCGCTCGGACCGCTCGAGCACGTCGAGCAGGTCGCCGAGACGGCCGTGGTCGGTCGCGGCCAGCGCGATCACGCTGCGCCCTTTAGCGCCCGGCGACTGGAAGCCCATCAGCGCGGCGAGCGGTCCGCTTTGATCGAGCGATGCGCCGCCGTGCGTGACACGCTTGCCGTCGCGCCACTGCTCCTGAATTGAGAACGCCGCCCGCGCGAGCCCGTCCTTCTGCGCGGCCGGATTGCCGATGCTGAGCGGCAGCGCATCGCGCCAGCGTGCGAACACCGGCGACGAAGGCGCACCGCCGATCACGAGCAGATCCTTCTGCGCGAGCCCGGGCATGTCGCCGGGATGGGCGATCGTCACGCGCAGGCTCGGAAAGCCGGTCCACTGGCCCATGTGACCGAGCATCGTCAGCATCGCTTCGAGTTCGCTCGGAGCGGGACGGTCGGGAATCACGATGGCCGTTTGCGAGAGATCGGCGTATCGCGTGAATGGGAAGCCGCTGTTGGCGAAGTACGCGAGATTCGGCATCTGCGCGTAGTGCACGAAGCCGGAGAAGTCGATGGTCGAATCCGGATCGACGGCTGCACGCGCCGGATTGGTCGGCACGCCCGCGCACAGGCCGGTCTTCTGCGAATCGAGGTTGAAGCGCAACTGCAACTGGTTCGAGCTGCCGACGCGGAACGCGGGAATGTCGAGCGCGTTGGCCGCGCCGCTGTTCGCGCCGGACAGCAGCGGCAACTGGATGCGGCCCTCGCTGTCGTCGGCTTTGGCGACGGGCAGGCGGAACGACTTCACGAGCTGGTCGTTGATATCGACGGCGAGCGCGGAGTTGTTCTGCACGGTCGGCGCGGTATAGCGGTACTTCAGATTCAGCGGCACGCCTGCGGAGTTCCAAGAGAACAGATCGGCGGGCACGCGCAGATTGAGGCGGATCGCGTCGGGCGCGCTTCCCGACACCTGCAGCTGCGACGTGTCGCTGACGAGTTCCTTGAAGCTCACCGGGCGGTTCGTCGGCATCCAGCGCGGCGCGTCGTAGGGCTCGCGCGGCTTGCCAATGTCCACGCGCTCGACCTTCGCGGACGCACCCGACATGGCCGTGCGGCCAAGCACGAGCGCATAGACCGCCTGATCGACTTCCGCTGCGTTGCGGCCGGTCACGATCAGCAGCTTGCGATCGGCGGACGCGGGGTTATCGGCGACGAGAATCGTCGGCCCGTCGATGCGCGGCAGGTCGAGGCCAGCCGGCAAGCGGTCGCGCGTACCGATGACGACCGCGTGCTCGTTCGCGGGCAACGCGCCGAGCGCCGGGAATCGCGCCTGCCGGTAATCGGCGAGGGAGCCGAACCAGGATGCCAGCACGCCCGCGCTTTTGAGCGTCGCGGTGTCGGGCGATGCGGGCAGCACGAACGGGAGCGTGAGGCGGTTGACGTCGCGGGCATCGAAGAACGGCGCGGGCAACAGGGCGAGATCGTTCGGCAGCTTGATCGGCGCGGTATCGAGGATGAACTCGCTCGCCGGGCTGACATCGGCCCACAGCGCGGTGTTCGCGGGATCTTCGCAATGATCGAGCGTGTAATGGCCGATGAAGCGCAGCCCGAACTGGTTGTAATCGGTGAAGAGGCGCGGATCGAGCGGGATGTCCTGCGTGACGACCGAGCCGGCGTGCTCCTTGTCGAACGGCACGGTGGCGATGACTTCGTTGTTGATCGACACCTTCACGTGCGACAGCGGGAAAAGCAGCGCGGGCGAATACGTATAGCGAAGACGCAAGCGCGCGCCGGTGACGACGCGGTCGAGCCGCACGCCGAGCGCCACCGAACGCGCGTCTTCGAGGCCGCGCAGCTGCAGCGGCTGCCACGCGCCGAGCGCGGAGAACGGGACGTGGATGGTCGCGGCGTTGGCGTTGGCGTTGGCGTTGGCGTTGGCGTTGGCGTTGGCGTTGGCGTTGGCGTTGGCGCTGGCGCTGGCGTTGGCGTTGGCGCTGGCGTTTCCGTTACCGGCGACGGCGGCGACACTGGCGCTGGCCGGCGCTTCGGGCGATGCGGGAACGGCGGCGGGCAGCGCGGCGGCATCGAGCGCGCGGACGGCCATTGCCAGCGACAGGCAGAAGCGTACGGCGAATTTCATCGGCAGATCGGGAAGGAGTCGTGAGCGCGCGCCGCGCGGCGGATGTGTGGCATCGTGGCGACGGTTGCCGGCGAGCGGCTGGCTGGCCGGCGCGGCTGGCTGGGCGGCGCTGGCGCTCCGGGATGAATTTCCCCGCCCGTGCTGCCGAAGAGCGGGCGGAACAAACGCATAATGTCGGACAGTTCGGTTCAACTCGGGCATCCTTCAAACAAATAACCGCCACGTCGCGTCATGGTCCGGCCAACTCCAACTTCCAAGTCACCGTCTTCCGCCACCGGGAGCGCCATCGTCAAACGGCGCGGTCTGCTGCGCGGCCTCTTTGCGCTGCGTCACTCGTGGGACGGCATCGCCGTCACCTGGCGCGAGGAAAGCGCGTTCCGTCAGGAAGCCTGCGCGGCCATCGTGCTGCTGCCGATCGCCTTCTTCGTCCCGGTAAGCACGGTCGAGCGCGTGCTGCTCGCGGCGTCGGTGCTGCTGGTGCTGCTCGTCGAGCTGATCAATTCGAGCATCGAGGCGACGATCGACCGCATCTCGCTGGAACGGCACGAACTCTCCGGGCGGGCGAAGGATTGCGGCAGCGCGGCGGTCACCGTGTCGATCGTGATCAGCGCGATGACCTGGGGCATGATCTGCGGCCCGCATGTGTGGCGATGGCTGAGCACGCATCTGTGACGCGCGCGTGTCGACGTGACTGATCTGTATGTCGGCGGGGGATGGGGAAACTTGAGGAGGCGTGGCGTGGCGTGGGGGATCGTAGTGCTGCACGGCGCGGCCGGGAGTGATGGCGGCGTTCAGAATGCGGCGAAGGAGGCTGACTCTTGGTCGGCGATGCGGCAAGGAAACGCGATTTGCTCAAGTAGCGCTTGGCTTGTTAAGCCCCGGGAGGACGGCATCCTGATGACTGTTCGGGGGCGACGGCGCAGCGGGGTATCGGCAAGATGCGGGCGTGTTATGGCCGTTTCCGGGCCCTAAACCGCCCTTCGATCGTTGGGCGGTAGTACGGCAAAGTCCCCCGTCGCAGCAGCTTGCCTCAAAGTCTCATTTCGACTATATTCGAAATATGGAAGATAAAGACGTCGTTCGCGCCCTTGCGGCGCTCGCGCACGAACTACGCTTGCGCGTATTCCGGATGCTGGTCGTCGCTGGGCCGACCGGTTTGACGCCGGGCGCCATCGCGGAACAACTCGACGTTCCTAACGCGACGCTCTCCTTTCACCTGAAGGAACTGATGCACGCGGGGCTCGTCACGCAGGAGCGCGACGGGCGCAGCCTGATTTATCGGGCCGACTATGAACGGATGAGCGGAGTGCTTGGCTTTCTGACCGAAGAGTGCTGCCAGGGGCAGCCTTGCCTTGACATCGCACGGAGCTATGCAAAATGCTGACGTAGACCTCCATGAAGCGGTTGTACGACCTCGCCGCCAGTGTCGCGTTCTATCTCAATCTGTTCGCCGCCAACGATGCGGCCGAACTTGCGTAGAGAGCTGAGGCCGCGGACATAGCGCTGCTCGGTGAAGGCGCATTTACCTCTTGCCATGCGCGCAGCGACGAGCACTGGATAGTCGCTCCCCAGGTATTTGGTCGAGCGCGATTCCATACACTGGATGGCGCTCCGGCACAGGACGAGAGAAAGCGGAGGTCGCCGTCCGCAGGAGCAACGTCCTGCTACCCTCCGCGCGGAAAACTCTGTGGTGTCCCTGCTGAATTCGCCGGTTCGGCCTGTCGTACCACGCTGCCAGCAGTGAACACCATGACCATGAATGTACGCATTCCCTGCATGCACAGGTTCGCGCGCACTGTGCTTCCCAAGGGCAAGCCGGGCGTTCAGGGGCCAAACTTTTTGCATCGAATCTTTCCATGAACATCCCCCACGTTGCCGCTCCGGGGCAGCCGGCCGCGAAACCGGCCATCAGCTTCTTCGAGCGTTACCTGACCGTCTGGGTTGCGCTGTGCATCGTCGCCGGCATTCTGCTGGGCCGGGTCCTGCCTGGTGTGTTCCATGCGATCGGTCGAATGGAAGTTGCGCACGTCAATTTGCCGGTCGGCCTGCTGATCTGGGTGATGATCATCCCGATGCTCGTCAAGGTCGATTTCGGCTCGTTGCACGAGGTGCGCCAGCACGTCAAGGGGATCGGCGTCACGCTCGTCGTGAACTGGCTGATCAAGCCATTCTCGATGGCACTGCTCGCTTGGCTTTTCGTCAAGCACCTGTTTGCGCCGATGCTGCCTGCCGAGCAACTCGACAGCTACGTCGCGGGACTGATCCTGCTTGCCGCCGCGCCGTGCACAGCGATGGTCTTCGTCTGGAGCCGGCTGACCGGTGGCGATCCGCTGTTCACGCTGTCTCAGGTCGCGCTGAACGACAGCATCATGGTGGTCGCCTTTGCGCCGCTCGTCGGCCTGCTGCTCGGCATTTCCGCGATCACGGTGCCGTGGGCGACACTCTTTACCTCAGTCGTGCTGTACATCGTGACGCCGGTCATCCTCGCGCAGATCCTGCGCAAGGCGCTGCTCGCCAATGGGCAAGCGGCGTTCGACTCGGCGATAGGAAGGATCGCGCCATGGTCCATCACCGCGTTGCTGGCGACTCTGGTGCTGCTCTTCGCCTTCCAGGGCGAGGCCATCCTGAAGCAGCCGCTCGTCATAGTGCTGCTGGCTGTACCGATTCTGCTCCAGGTGTTTCTCAACTCGGCCCTCGCGTACGGGCTCAATCGCGCTGTTGGTGAAAAGCACAGCATTGCGTGTCCGTCCGCGCTGATCGGCGCATCGAACTTCTTCGAACTCGCTGTCGCGACGGCAATTGGCCTGTTCGGATTCAACTCAGGGGCCGCGCTCGCGACGGTCGTGGGCGTGCTCATCGAGGTGCCGGTGATGCTGCTGGTCGTGCGCATCGTCAACCGTTCGAAGGACTGGTACGAGCGCGCCTGAGGAATACGGAAACACTCACAGAGGGAAAACGTGTCCGATCTCACCAATGATCTCCCGCAGGTCGATGCAGCGCTGTTTCGGGTGCCCGACATCAATCGTCTGAAGCCTGTCGAAGCCTCGCGCCATTCTCCGCGCTTCCTGCTGCTCTACGGTTCGCTGCGCGAGCGTTCGTTCAGCCGTCTGCTGAGCGAAGAAGCCGCGCGCTTACTCACGGCGATGGGCGCCGAAGTGCGCACATTCAATCCGAGTGGCTTGCCGTTGCCGGACGACGCGCCGGAGAGCCATCCCAAGGTGGCCGAACTGCGTGAGCTGGTACTGTGGTCGGAAGGGATGGTGTGGTGCTCGCCCGAACGGCACGGCGCAATGACCGGCATCATGAAGGCGCAGATCGACTGGATTCCTCTTTCGGTCGGGGCGTTGCGGCCGACCCAGGGCAAGACGCTCGCCGTGATGCAGGTCAGCGGCGGCTCGCAGTCGTTCAACGCCGTCAACCAGATGCGCGTGCTTGGACGATGGATGCGCATGCTGACCATTCCCAACCAGTCGTCGGTGGCCAAGGCGTTCATGGAGTTCGACGAAGCCGGCCGCATGAAAGCTTCAGCGTATTTCGACCGCGTCGTGGACGTGATGGAAGAACTGGTCAAATTCACGCTGCTGACACGCGACATTGGTCCCTACCTCGTAGACCGGTACAGCGAACGCAAAGAAAGCGCCGAGGCGTTGATGAAGCGGCTAAATCAATCGGCCATCTGACTGCAGCGTGTTCGTGTTTGCCTTCACGTTCAGCGTCATTCCGTGATTCACGGCTCGCCTGTGTGCCGCGTGTGCGGCCCTCGAAGCTCGCTCGCCAAGCAGCATCATCATCTTCGACGAGCGGTAGCATCGGACCTCGCCGCGATAGAGGCATGAGCCAAGACGCAAACCCGCGCACGTTCGTTTTATGGACGAATGTCCAGACCTGAAGCGTTCAACGCATCGCCCCAAGACCTGCTATAACAAGGTGACGCGCTTGCACGCCGTTGCTCGCGCGGACATCGACCGTCCCGCACAGCCGACACGCCGAACCTGTGGCGCTCGTGCGCGCGCTTTGCTCTTTAATATCCCACAGACCGTTGCATCCGGGTACTGTCTCGCTCGAGAGGTGTGGCATGAAACGAATCGATTGCGCGCATCGCGTTTTCGCGGTGCTTCTCGGCATCGCGTCCACTTTATCGATGACCGCGGCGTTGGCCCAGGGTGCCGGAGGCGGAAGTGCGCCTCGCAGGGATCCACCGTTTGTCGCCAGTCCTGAATTAAGCAGGAACACGGCATCGACGATCCCGGGCGCCGCTGCGCTCATCGATGCAACGGACTGGCCGACATTTGGAGTGGATCGTCAGCGCTCCGGGTTCAACGCGGTCGAGCGCGTGCTGAACACCGGCAACGTATCGCAACTACGCGCACACTGGGCCACCGACATAGGCGGTCCCATCACCACGCAGCCGACGCTCGTCACCGGAGTCCAGATCAACGGCAAACCGACCGATGTCGTGTACGCCGCGACGTGGTCGGGCCGAATCGTGGCCCTGAATGCAGCGACCGGCGCGATCATCTGGAGCGTGCAGGCGCCTACGGTGCAAACGAGCTGTGTTAATTTCGACGCCTCGCAAGGCTTCGTGGGCACGATCGGCACGCCGACGCTCGACCGGAACACCAACCGGATGTACGTGGTCACGGGCTACGGCTTCCTGCACGCGCTCGACCTGTCGACGGGCAACGACGTCATGCCGTGGACTCAGTTGCTGGACGCAGCGAACGCTTCGCCGCGGACGATCGTCTTCGGCAGCCCCACGCTGAGCGGCTCCGACATCTACATCACTACCGCCGGCCCATGCGACAGGCGGCCTTACCACGGTCAGATCGTGCGTGTCTCGACGACGAACCTCGCGGTACTGCAAAGGTGGTACACGACCGGCGAGACCGGTCCCGATGGAGGCGGAATCTGGGGTCCGGGCGGTGTATCCATTTCGCCGAACGGCCTATGGATCTACACGGCCACAGGCAACGCCTTTGCGGATGCGCAGAACTCTTCTTACGCCGAACACGTCGTCAGGCTCACGCCCTACCTGACGATCGATGCGGCCAATGCGCCGCCGATCTCGACGACCGTCGACGTGGATTTTGGCGCAACGCCCCTGCTCTTTCAGACCCCCGCATGCCATCCGATGCTGGCCGCGATGCAGAAGACCGGCATACTGCACATCTACGACCGCAATACGCTTGCCGACGGTCCCATCTATTCGTTCCAGATAGGCCGCAGCACCCCGTCGGGAGGTTTCATCGGCTTGCCGGCATTCGATCCGGCGCTCAATCGAATCTATCTGGCGAATCCAGTCGATTCGAGTACGGGACTCGTGCAGCACGGCCTGGTTGCGTTGTCGATTCAGTCGGACTGCTCGGTCGCGATCGCATGGAATCTGCCCGTAGGCGTGAACTCGGCAGGAGCGAACCCGGCAATCTCACCGATCGTCGCGAACGGCGTTGTCTACTACGCCGACGGCATTGGAAGCGAGGTATTCGCCGTCGACGCACAGAGCGGCTCACAGCTTTGGAGTACCAACAATCTGCCCGAGGCGGATCGTGTGACGGGAGGTATCTTCACGTCGCCGACAGTCGTCAACGGGCAGCTCTTCGTTGCGGGCTTCGATCACAAGATTCGTGCTTATGGCTTGTAGCCGGAAACGTGATCGATTCCGTGTTCGTGGACATCGCGGGATTCACCGTGCCTGGTGATTCTGCAGAACACTACGCATCCGATGCACAGGTGGCAGGTACGTGCATAGTTCACTGATTCAGTGACGCAAGCATGCCTCGATGAAATTCGCCGGCGACGGCAGGATCCTGCTGCATTGGACGCTTTGAGCATCTGACGCGACTTTGTCGCTGGTGCTGCCTGATTCGATCGGCGGCAAGCGAATCGTGCGGGCCTTCCGTGAGCTTCTTCGAATGGCCCAACCTGGCCGATAAACGGCCGTTTAACGACCTCGACTACGAAGACCGGCATCTGCCATCGCTCATTCACCGTTCCGCATGATTCGATGGAAAGACACAGACGTTTCCCGACCGATAGACTGGAACATTACTGCCCGCGACGCCGCAATCGTCCACCACCATGCCGATAGCATTACTGCGGGCGTAGGTCAGGCGTTCAGACAGGCTCGTGGCAAGGAGACTGCCCACCATCCGCTCGTGCCAAAGAGGGTAGTAGCTGGGCAGCCATAGCGCCGCCGCGCCATATTTGCCGATCACCCATACCTGGCGGTGAGACATCGCGGGAAACACCTCGCTGCCGACCAGCAGATCCGTCATGCGTGCGGGCGCCGTCGGCAAGGGGCTGCGGTCGTGAAGCCGCATCACCGGCAAAAGGAAGACCGTATCAGGAGGCGTGCTGGCTTTGGCCCAGCTAGCCAGGGCCAGCCAGTCCTCCCGTTTTGCGGCGGCGTATGAATCCCGACGATATTGCTTAACGATCACGGCCACGGTTGCAGCGCTACTCAGCGTTAGAAGCAGTGCCGCCACGATCGGGCTGGCGAGGCGCGTGCCGGGGCGCCAGGCCTTCCGCACCGCTAGCACCGGAAACAGCGCTGCAGCGCCAATGGGTTTGACCACCACCGATAGCACCAGGATGGGCGCCCATAAAAAGCGATCGGCCTTATTCGCCGAGGTCATCCATCGGGTGATGAGGGCTGCGAGCGCAAGTCCGGCCAATATTTGCAGATACGTCGTCGAGCGCAGCAAGTGAAGGTTGAACAGTGTGGGTGAGCTAGTGAGTAGAGGCAGCAGCGCGCCGATTGCCCAGATTGCCAGCATCACACCCGTCAGCGAACATATCAGCCGCGCCGGATCGCGCGGCAACTGCAATGCCGAGCCGATGGCCGTGGCGATAACGATCACGAAGCCAACGTATTGCATGACAGCCAAGTGCATCGCCAGGAAGTGATCAGGCCAGTGCTCGAGCAGAAACACGCGGTAATCGTACTCCGGCCTTCTTCCCAATTCCGGATTGAGCGCGAGGCTGGTCAACACTGGGACGGCCAGCACGACACAGGCTAGCAAGCCAGGCCAGCTTTTCCGCATCAGGAGGCTAAGGCTCAGCCGGTGTTCTCGCCATTGCAGCACGACCATCGTCACCATCAGCGGAGCGAGCCACACAGCCATGAATACGTTGAGGAAAAATACCAGCCCCGCGAGGGCCAGCCCCCAGCCATAGCAGCGGCGCCACACCAGCGAGAGTGCGATCAGGCTCAAGCCGTTGCCCAGTTCCGAGTGGGTGAATTGACCGATAGCGATTCCGCCATCTCCGGCGAAAGATTCGCCGCGCAGCAAGCTGATCACCGCGCTCAGCAGCATAAAGATCAGGGTTTGCGTTCGCCCCTTCAGCCCCAAGACCGCGATCCAGGAGCCAATGCCAGCGAAAAAGACCAGTCGGGAAATGAACAGCCATGGCAGGAAATATTTCAGCACATTGCTGTCGTCAGCGATCCCTACCTGCATCAGCCAAAAACCGGAAGAAAAATAACGTAGCGACTGCATGAAGGCATCATGCGCGAATTGAGGTTCGCGCCACGAGCCCTCCAGGATCGGTAAATGGAAGATGTTGTTATTGCCGATCGTGAAGCCGGTAATCGCAAGGGACAGCGTACTGAGCCCGATTAGCAAGGCCGCCCAACTGCGCCCACTGAGTCCTTCTTGCGCGAACGGAGGCTCACGACTGCTCACCTCTTGCATTGTTTCGACTTGGTCTACTGGCACTATATTTGTCCTCGCAGAGAACGTGGCCAAGCTGCAGCACCGTGGCGACACTTTGTTCCGTTGTTGAGTGGTACCTCTGACTTACTCCTGATTGTCGAACGGAATCGTCATGAATCGCGAAGTCTGCAGCTCCGCCTTACCGAAAGGTATCGCCTGAGACCATAAAAATCACTAACACGAACATTAGTACGGTCGGATTCAATTCAGAGCTTTTAGGTGGAGCCAGGCGAGCAGCCCCCCAAGCCGCGTCGGTCATGTCAGCCGGCACGTCACTACCTCTGTTCTCGGCGTTATAGACGCAATGGAGCGGCGAAGCCAGTCCGTTTGGACCGCCTCACACCAGATGCAGGTCTGCCAGAAGCAAGTTCTGTCTCATCATTGTGCGAGCACTGACTTGGCGAGCAGCGCAGGAACGAATCGTTTCTCAGCACAGCGATTAGAACAATGCGCCATGTCCGACGCATCGTCGAGCGACGCGGTGTCAATCCCGAGAAGGACCACCGGCCGACCTTAACCGATTCTGTTGAGAAACGCTATTCCCGGCCTGGATGGTCGGACAAATTGAAGGGACGGCTCACGACATTCATGCAGCGACGCAAAACCGACTCGAACACATGCCGCAAGGCGTCGCTGTCTCGGAAACGGTCATGCCGGTTCTTCAAAAAAGCTCGAATGGTTAGGCACGGGATCTTTAAGACCAAGCTGACAAAACCAGCGATACGCGTAGCGAGGTCACGGATGCTCTCTCAAGCCGTGACGCTAGAAGTTTCGATCAATGCCGCGCAACACGTGCGTCTGCGGCACGTGATCGTCAAGGTTGAGCGAGTAGAAGAGTTTGTCTTGCGCGCCACCTTGACGACGCATCATAGCGATACGCTCCCGTAACCCAATGCATCATGGGTAGGCAACCGACATCCGATTCGCCGAGTTTTCCGACAGGGTCGGCCGGTAATGGACACTTGCACGTCCAGCCTGTTCCGCCGCCCCTCAGACAGCTTATGCATTACCCGTCCGGAAACCACGTTGCATCTAGTCCAACGAGTCCGCTTCCCCGCCAACAGGGCACTCGGCCTCTTAAATGTCCCATTCCGCCATCGCAAACACCGCATCATCCCCACGCGCGGAAACAATCGCCGACTCCAACCCACGAGCCTGCGTCAGCACAAACTCCGCAAAGCAATGCGCAGTCGCGATCTTCGCCCCGTAAAACCCCGGATCCTCCGCTCGCTTCCGTTGCGCGACGATCAGCGCCCGCGCCATCTGCCACCCCGACAGCACGATCCCCGCGAGCTTCACATACAGCACGCCGCCCCCGAACACCGCACGCGAATCCCGCTTGCCCGCCTCCAGCACATACGTCACGACGTTAGCAAGCGCGTCCCGCCCGTCCGCCAGCCGGCAATGCATCGCGTCGAAGACACGCGCAGCGTTCCCCGCATCGATGGTTTTCAACGAAGCAAGCGTCGCGTCGATCTCCGCCAGCAGCGCCTGCGCCGCCGCGCCGCCGTCGCGCATCGTCTTGCGGCCCACCAGGTCGTTCGCCTGAATCGCCGTCGTGCCTTCATAGATCGACAGAATGCGGGCATCGCGATAAAACTGCGCCGCTCCGGTTTCCTCGATGAAGCCCATCCCGCCATGAACCTGCACGCCAAGGCTCGTCACGTCGATCGCCATTTCGGTGCTCCAGCCTTTCACGATCGGCACGAGGTACTCATGGATCGCGAGATGCCGGGCGCGCGTCGCCGCATCGTTGTCGTGATTGGCGATATCCGCGTGCGCCGCCGCGACATACGCCAGTGCGCGCGCGCCCTCGGTCATCGCGCGCATCGTGCCGAGCATCCGCCGTACATCGGGATGATCGATGATCGCCACAGCCCCCGCGCCGCTGCCATCGACAGGACGGCCCTGTACCCGTTCCCGCGCGTAGGCGGTGGCTTTCTGATAAGCCGCATCCGACAGCGCGACACCCTGCAGCCCCACGCCAAAGCGCGCCGCGTTCATCATGATGAACATGTACTCGAGGCCGCGATTCTCCTCGCCCACGAGATAGCCGATCGCGCCGCCGTTGTCGCCATACTGGAGCACGGCGGTCGGGCTCGCCTTGATGCCCAGCTTGTGTTCGATCGACACGCACTGCACGTCGTTACGCGCGCCGAGTGAACCGTCATCGTTCACGAGAAACTTCGGCACGACAAAGAGCGAGATGCCCTTTACGCCCTCCGGCGCATCCGGCGTGCGGGCCAGCACGAGATGCACGATGTTCTCCGCCATATCGTGCTCGCCCCACGTAATGAAAATCTTGGTGCCCGATATCCGGTATGTTTCGTCATCCTGACGTTCTGCGCGTGAGCGCACCAGCGACAGGTCCGACCCCGCTTGCGGCTCGGTCAGATTCATCGTGCCCGTCCACGTGCCTTCGATCAGCTTCGGCAGATATCGTGCTTTCAATTCGTCCGATCCCGCGATCAGCAACGCCTCGATGGCGCCATCGGTCAGCAGCGGGCACAACGCGAACGAGAGATTCGCCGCGTTCAGCATTTCGATGCACGGCGACGCGATCAGCTTGGCCAAGCCCTGTCCGCCGAATTCCGTCGGGTGACTGATGCCCTGCCAGCCGCCTTCCGCGTACTGGCGGTACGCGTCGCCGAAGCCGGGCGTGGCCTTTACGTGGCCGTCATGCCACGTGCTCGGCCGCTGGTCGCCCAGCGCGTTGAGCGGAGCGATGACTTGGGCTGCGAGCTTCGCACCTTCGTCGAGGATCGCGCCGGCGGTGTCGAGATTCGAATCGGCGAGACCGGGTAGCTGGCTCACGCGTGCGATATCGGCCAGATTCTCGATCACGAACATCATGTCCTTGACGGGAGGGGTGTAGCTCATCGTTGTCTCCGTGTTCGCAGCGCGCATCGCGCCGCACTTGCAAATGTTCAGTGGTTGATTCCACAATTCGATGAAGGGCTAACGTCCTTCGACCTGCGCGCCCAGCAGGAACTCGCGCACGAGCGGCGCAATTTCCTCCGTCCTCGTGATGAGAAACAGATGCCCGTCCTCGATCACATGAAGCGTCGCCCGCCGGATGCGGCTCGCGATCACCCGTGCGTTGACGAGCGGCACGATCGGATCGTCGTCGCCATGCATGACCAGTGTCGGCTGGCGCAACGCGCCGAGCCAGAACAGGCTGCTCCATCCGCATGTCGCCAATAGCTGATACAGGTAGCCGCGGCCGCCCGGCGCCTGAATGTGCCGTCCGTGTTCTTCGAGCAAAACCGGGTCGCGACGATATGCGCCGCCGTAAATCTCCGCGCCGACTTCACGCAGATAATCCGCGTCGCGGTAGCGCCGTGCACCGACCAGCTTCGACAGCACCGACAGCCGCCCCGGCACCATGATGACGCCCGGCGATGTCGCGGCCAGCACGAGCCGCCGGCATCGGACCGGATACAGATACGCGAACTGCTGCGCAAGCGCCCCGCCCCACGACACGCCCAGCGCATCGACCGGGCCGTTGTAGCCGAGCTTCGAGAGCAGCTTGTCGGTGAGCGCGGCGAGCGTCGAGAAGCGATACGGCATGAGCGGCGCAGGCGATCCGCCCACGCCGGGAATATCGAAGATCACAACTTCCACATCGCCGAGCGCCTCGGCAAACGGCCGAATCAGTTCGAGATTCGCGCCGATGCCGTTGAACACCACGAGCGGCGGCGAAGCATCACTGCCACCCCAGACGCCGACGCGAATCTGTTGTCCGTCGATATCGACGGTCCGTATGTTCATCGTGCGCATCGTTGTTATCCGTGTCATGAGCTTCGTGGATCACGCTTCGAGAACATAGCGGCCCGGCGCATCGTCCAGCCGCCGATGCCGCTTGTTGCCGAGCGCCTTCGCCGCCGCGCGGCGTTCGCCCGACCGTTCGGCGAGCCACTCGCGCCAGTCGGTCCACCACGAGTCCGCTTTCGCCGTCGCGCCGGCGAGCCATGCGTCGGCGTCGCCGGGAAGCGCATCGTTATAAAAGAACTTTGCCTTCGCATTGCCGGGCGGATTGATGAGGCTCTGGATATGACCGCTGGAACTCAGCACATAGCGCGTCTTGCCGCCGAACGCGCGAGCCGTGTCGTAGACGCCTCTCCACGGCGTGATGTGATCGGTCATGCCGGCCATCACGTAGGTGTCGCACTCGACCTTCGACAGATCAACCGGCGTGTCGAGTACGGTCAAGGCACGAGGCTTCGTCAGCAGGCCTTGCGTGAAGATATCGAGCAACTGGCCGTGCAGCTTCGCCGGCACACGCGTCGTGTCGTTGTTCCAATAAAGGATGTCGAAGGCAGGCGGCGCTTCGCCCATCAGATAGTTGTTGACCCAGAAGTTCCACACGAGATCGTTGGGACGCATCCATGCAAAGACGCGGCCCATGTCGTCGCCCGACAGCACGCCTTTCGCCTTGCTGTTGCGCTTGGCGATTTCGACGGCTTCCGGCGTCGTGAAGAGTCCGAGCTGTGACGGCGATGCGTTGTCCAGCACTGCAACCATCAGCGTGGCCGCATGAACCGACGTGTCGCCTCGGCTCGCGAGATGGCCGAGCAGCGCGGAGATGGTCATCGCGCCGGAGCACGCGCCGTGCAGATTCACGTCCGCCTGCCCGGTAATGTCGCGCACCGCGTCGATCGCTTCGATGAGCGCGGCGACGTAGGTATCCATGTCCCAATCGCGATGCGTTTCATCCGGATTGCGCCAGCTGACGGCGAACACCTGGAACTCGTTCTCGGCCAGATACTCGACGATGCTCTTCTTTGCGGCCAGATCAAAGATATAAAACTTGTTGATCTGCGGCGGCACGATCAATTGCGCACGCGCGTGAACCTTCGGCGTCACTGGCTCGTATTGAACGAGTTCGAGCACTTCGTTGCGAAACACCACGGCGCCGCGAGACGCGCCGAGATTGCCGCCGACCTTGAACGCGCGCTTGTCGACTTGCGACGGCATGCCCTTGTTGCCGAGCGCATCGCCGAGCATGTTCTTCATCCCGGCGACGACACTCGCACCGTTCGATTCCACCAGCTTCCTCATCGCCGCCGGATTGCCGGCGAGCGTATTCGTCGGGGCCAGTGCGTCCGTCATAAGCGACAGCACGAACTGCGCGCGCTCCTTGCTCGCCTGATCGAGCGCGGAACCTTCGACCAGGCCGGTCAGCGCATCGCGCCACGCGAAGTAGCCGTGCATCGTGGTGCGATACACCGTCTGTTCCCGCCAGGCGGAATCAGCGAAGCGCTTGTCGCCGGGCTGCGGCGCGGACGCTGCATTGCCGACCACCGCCGATGCGAGATCGCGAAACAACGCCGTGGTCTGCCGCATCATCAGCGCGGGATGAAGGACGGCCTGCGCGCCAATCTGTCCTGCCGCTGCGAGCATGTCGACGGGCCGCAGCCCGACGAACGGATTCGGTCCCGGCATGCCATCGGTTGCGCGTGCGGCGATGTCGTCGTTCAAATTCGTCATGTCTGATGCCATTTCTCTGCGCACTCCATCATGCAAGGATCATGACCAGCGTCTCTGCGATGAGGGCGGGCTTGTCCTCGCCTTCGATCTGCAACTCGTTGCCGGTCTTCAAAAGAATTCGCCCGCCGCCTTTTCTTTCGACGGACGTCAGCACGACACGGCTTCGCACGCGTGCGCCGGATTTAACGGGCGTCATGAAGCGCACCTTGTCGATGCCGTAGTTCAGCGCAGCCGATGCATCCGCCGGCACGACGCCCACTTCGATCGCGAGCGCCGCCAGCAGCGAAAGCGACAGATAGCCGTGCGCGATGGTGCCGCCGAACGGGCTTTCGCGCTTCGCACGCTCTTCGTTGAGATGAATCCACTGCGTATCGCCGGTGCATTGCGCGAAGGCGTCGATGCGGGCCTGATCGACGATCACCCATTCCGACACGCCCAGTTCCTGCCCGACGAAGTCTTCGATCGTCGCGACGCGATAGCCGCGCGTCGTCATGCTCATGGCCGTACTCATGCTGATGCTTCCCGTTCGAGCGATTGCGCAAATTGCTCGCGCAGCCGCTTCTTGTTCAACTTGCCGACGCTAGTCTTGTCGAGCTGATCGACGATCTTCACGATTTGCGGCACCGCATACTTCGAGATTCGCCCGGTTTCGCTGAACGCGAGCACGTGATTCCGGATCTCGTCCGCCGATGCAGCGGGCGTAATGCCCTGCTTCAGCACCACGAGGGCCACCGGCCGCTCGCCCCACTTCTCGTCCTTGACGCCTATCACCGCGACTTCTGAGACTGCCGGATAGAGCGAAATCAGGCTCTCTATTTCGAGTGACGACACCCATTCGCCGCCCGACTTGATCACGTCCTTGATGCGGTCGGTGATTTGCAGATAACCGTTCCTGTCGATGCTTCCGATGTCCTGCGTATGCAGATAGCCGCCGTCCCAGAGCGCCGCCGATGCCTCGGGATTCTTCAGATACCCTTGCGTGAGCCACGGCGCACGCACGACGATCTCGCCGCTCGCGCGTCCGTCATGCGCGACATCGGCGCCCTCCTCGTTCACGATGCGCAGATCGACGAGCGGTATCGGCAGACCCGTCTTGCAACGCAGCGCCACTTGCTCTTCGACATCGAGTTCCTCGCTGCCCGGCTTCAGTTGCGCCAGGCTGAGCAGCGGGCAGGTTTCGGACATGCCATAGCCCGCGAAAATGTCGATGCCCCGCTCGAGCGCGGCGCTCGCCAGTCCATGCGGCAGCGCGCCGCCTCCGATGACGACCTTCCATCGGCTCAAATCGACGCTCTTCGCGTCACGGCAACCGAGCAGCATGTGCAGGATGGTGCCGACACAATGCGAGAACGTGACGCCTTCGTCGCGCACGAGTTCGATCAGGCGTTCGGGCACATAGCGGCCGGGATAGACCTGCTTCACGCCCAGCATCGTCGCGATATACGGCATGCCCCATGCGTGGACATGGAACATCGGCGTGATGGGCATGTACACGTCGCCGCGATGAAAGCGTTGCCCGGATGCCGGGCTCGCGAGCGCGGCCATGCCGGTGATCGTGTGCAACACGAGTTGCCGATGCGAGAAGTAGACGCCCTTCGGCAAGCCGGTCGTGCCGGTCGTATAGAACGTCGTGGCGCGCGTGTTCTCGTCGAAATCCGGGAAGTCGTAGGCGGGCTCGCTCGCTGCGAGCATGGCTTCGTATTCGTCGGCGAACGGGATGGTGTGCGCGTACGCTTCGTCGCGCTCGTCGTCGATCAAGATTACGGCCCGCACCGATTCGAGCTGATCGCGTATCGATTCAACCACGGGCAGAAAGTCGCTATGCACGAGCAGGATGTGCGCGCCCGCATGGTTGATCGTATAGGCGATCTCCGCAGGCGAGAGCCGCACGTTGACCGTCTGAAGCACGGCGCCCATCATCGGGATGGCGAAATAACATTCCAGATATCGATGGCTGTCCCAGTCCATTACCGCGACCGTGCTGCCCATCGTCGCGCCGTGGCGCGTGAGGCCATTGGCGAGCCGTGCGATGCGTTCCTGCATGCCGCGATAGGTGAGGCGCGTCGTGCCGCGATAGACGATTTCCTGATCGGGCGCGTGAGCCATCGGCGTATGCAGAAGATGCTTGATGAGCAACGGGTACGCATACGCCGATGGAGCCGCTTCGAACATCTGCTGATTCATGTGTGTTTCCGTGATCTGTTGCATGGGACCGCCGCTCATTGCCCGAAAGGCCGCTTGACCGTCAGCTTGTTTGTGACCGACCTGACGCCGGGCACGCCGCTCGCCAGTTCGGCGGCCTTGCCGATATGCGCCGCGTCGACGACCGTGCCGGTCAGCGTGATGTCGCCGTCCTTCGCGCTGACGCCGATATCGCCTGCGTCGATCGCCTTGTCTTTTGCGAAGGCGGCATAGACGCTCCTGCGCAGCGCGCGGTTTTGCGTTCTGGTCGGCACGGGCGCGCTGGCGGCCGACGCGACTGAAGGCGTGCTCTCCGCTGCCTTTGCTTCGGTTGCCTGAATCATTGCGCCCATCGCCAGAATGACGATCAGGGCCGCACATCGATATGCATTCGGTTTCATTTTTCGCACGGATTGCTCCCGTCAGAAGTTGTGGCGCACGCCGACCATGGCCGCGGTCGTCGATTTTCCCGGCGCCACCGGCTGTCCATAGACGATGGTCTGATTCATCGTTCCGTGGTTGTCGACGTAGCCGACTTGCGCATAAGTGAGCGTGCGCTTCGACAGGCTGTATTCAGTGCCGACCGCGACTTCGCTCGAATGGTTCGTCGAGTTGTTGTTGTCCTTCAGGTAGTAGAACCCCGAGGTGACTTTGAGCACCGGGCTGAAGCGGTAGCCGAGGCCGGCCGCATAGAGGTCGTAGTCCGCGCGACCGGTGTTGGCCGGATTCTTGCCCCGGCTATACGAGCCCGAGACGGAGAAATCGCGGAACGTGTACATCGCGCCGAAGTACATGAAGCGGTTGTTGTTCAGGCCCGTCGGCGCGACGCCGGGCAAGGGGCTCGTGTCGTGTCCGTTGTAATAGACCGCGGACAGATTGAGGCCATAGTTCGAATACTTGAGGACAGCGGATTCGCGCGTGCCGCCCTTGAACTGGCCCGGGACGCCGCCCGGCGCATATTCGAGCGCGACGGACGCCCCGTAGAACTTCGGCGACTCATAGACCAGCGCATTGCTGTCGTACAGCGCGCCAATCGCGGCGTTCGTGCTCGTGCCGCTCCAGCCGGCCACCTGATTCATGCCGAGCCACGCGGTCAGAATGCTGCCGAAGTACTGTGCTCCGCGCACATCCGTGTCGTACATCGCGTAGATCATCGGCACGATCTGGCGGCCCGCGTTGAAAGTGCCGAACGGACCGGTCAGGCCGACCGTCGCGAACTGATTGAATGACGCGGGGACGCCGGGCGTGTCGGAGAGGCCGGACCGGCCGGTGCCGGTATCGAAGCTGCTCTGCAAGCGGAAGTTGAGCTTGTACCCGCCGCCCAGGTCTTCGCTACCCTTGAGGCCCCAGAAGCTCGCGTAGATGCCGCCGTCCTTGTAGCGATACACCTTGCCGAGATTGGGAGCGTTCGGCGCGAACGAAGCCGCAGCCGTGCTCTGATAGAGCAAGCCGGCATCGACCACGCCGTAAAGGGTGACGGAGCCTTGCGCGGATGCGGCGCCGGAACACGCGAGCAGTGCGGCAAGGCATGGAATCTTTCGTTTCATGAGGTATCCATATTGTTCTGGCTTGCACGCGTGCCGGGGTGGCAGCAGTGATGGAGCCGGTCAATCGCGCATCGGGAAAGCGGACCAGAAAGTCATCGCCGGATGGGTCGCTTCACGATCTCGTGAAGTCATGCAGCAAGAATACGGAAGGACCACACAGGCGGCCCCTCTCGCGGCGGGAGGGGGAAGGTGGATTAGCCAGCGGACGTCCGGCGCGCAGTCATTGCGTGCCTTCGAGCAATCCGAGCACGACAGCGCGCCGCACCGCATGTTTGCGCGAGCTGGCGTCGAGCTTGCCGAACAGGTTCTTCAGATGCCACTTGACCGTGCCTTCGCCGATCATCCCCGCGCGCGCGATCTCCTTGTTCGTCAGATTGCGCGCGAGCAGTTCGAGGATCTCGCGCTCTTTCGGCGTCAGCACGACGCTCGGCACGGCGCGCGGTCCATTCGTCTCTCGCCGCGGCGGCCTCATGTTCGGATACGCGGCGGGCGTCCTGTCGATGTCATCGGGCGACGAGGCATCGTCCATGCGCCGCGCCCAGTCCGCGAGCGAAGGATGAGCATCGACGAGCGTGCGGCGCAGGCGGAAAGTCTGCGCGAGATTCATCGCTTCGCGCAGCAGCGCCGCGCCGTCCGCGCCCTCTTCGTGCAGCGCGAACGCTCGTAGCGCCAGGATTTCGATGCGGCATCGGCCCATTTTCATCTCGCCGGCTTGCTGCGCCGCCGCTTCGAGTGCTTCGCGCGCCTGCTGCCAGCTTCGCGCGGCGAGCGCGGCGTCCGCGTGCGCGAGCCGCTGCAACAGCGCGACCGAAGTCCGCCACACCGGCCCGCGGCCGCCTTCGTGCGCGACGATATCGTCGATCCGGCGCACCAGCGCCTGACACGTCTCGATGCGATAGCGGCCCGCGTGCATGCGGACCTGTTCCGCGAGACTCGCGATGCAAAGGCGCGGCTGACGCCGGCTCACGCCGAGCGCGTGCATTGCTTCGAGCATGTCCAGCGCGCGATGTTCGCCGCCGCGAACCACCGCGAGCCGCGCGGCCGTGTGATAGGCGAGGATGACGGCATCCGGCGTTCCGGCGCGTTCGAGCACGTCCATGCGGTTCGACAGAAGCGCTGCCGCTTCGTCGAGCCGGTCGTCCTCGTAGGCGATGTCCGCACACGCCGCCGCGAAGATGCAAGTCATCGGATGCCGCCGGCCGTGCCGGGCCTCGACGCTCGCGAGCGCGGGCCTCAGCACGTCTTCGGCGAGCGCCATCTGCCCTTCCCATAGATAGCTCGACCCGGTGATGTATCCGCCCCATCGCATCAGAAACTCGACACCTTCGCCGTCGTCGGCGGACCGCGGGCGTTGCTGCGCGCGGCGCGCCTGGGCGGGTTCCCCGAGCATCATCGCGCGGGCCGCCAGACGGTTCGCGTGACCCTGCGCGAGCCAGCTTCCTCCTTCGGGCGGCGATTCGGCCCACGGCTCGAAGAGCGCGAGAAAGCGATCGGGTTCATCGGCGAAATAGGCGGCTGCGCTCAGAATCAGCGCGCACTCGTAGCGCAGCTTCACGTCGACAGCCGGGCCGGTCAGGATCTGTTCGACCTGACGCTGGGCCTCGTCGTGGCGCTGCCCGAGCGCGAGCGCCCACGCGGCAGCCAGGCGCAAGCGCGGACGCCGTTCCAGCTCGGGCTTCGGGATCAGCTCCAGCCAGTCGAGCACGAGGCTCAGGTGGCCCTGACGCACCGCTTCGTCCAGGCTGCGCTCGGCGAGTTCGTAGGCGGTCTCGTGCTCGCCCGCCGCGTGCGCGTGGCGCGCGGCCTCTTCGATCATGCCGCGCCCGACGAACCATCGCATTGCGCGTGCATGCAGCGCCTTGCGCTCGCTGGCGGGCATCTGCGCGAAACGCGTGCGCAATGCATCGCGCACGAGCGTATGAATGCGGCACCACGCGCTGTCTTCGACGGTGATGAAAACGGGCGTCTCACGCACGAGGCGCGCAAGCCGGGCCGGCGTTTCGGCGCATTCCGTCAGCGCTTCGCACAGGTCCGGATGCAGCATGTCGACCACGCTGATGCGCGTCAGAAACGCCTCGTCTTGCGCCGATAAATCCGCGATCAACGCACCGACGAGATGCTCGCCCAGTCCGCCCGGCCCGGACGCGATGGTCTCCACGGCCTGCCGGGCGTCCGTGGCGCGCGTCATCGCGGCCACCGCGAGCTGCAATCCGAGCGGCCATCCATCGGTCGCTTCATAGAGACGCGCGCAGGCGTCGGCATCCATCTGCGCGCCGAATCGGTTGCCAATCAGCGCGATTGTTTCGTCGAGCCGGAAGCGCAACGCATCGGGACCGACGAGCGTGGCCTCGCCATAGAGCAGCAAATCGGCCATCGGCGCTTCGAGTCCGCTTCGCCCGGCGACGACCACACGCAGATTCTGCGGCGCGTTATGCAGCAGATACGTGAGCAATTCAGCGCCGGCGGGCGGCAGGCGCTCGGCCTCGTCGATGATGAGCACCACGTCCATCGACAGCACCGCGATTTCCGCAAGCCATGCGGTTGCGCCATCCAGCGTCCCCTCGGACGCGAGCGCGCCGTCGAGCAGCAGCGCGCCGAAGCCCGAACGCGCGCAGCCCGTTTTGACGGCCTGCACGAGCGCGCGCAAGAGCCGCCCCGCGTCATCCCGTTCGTCGGCGAGAAGCCAGGCCACGGCGGACCCGCGCGCCAAATATTCGCGTCGCCATTGCGCGAGCAGCGAGGTCTTGCCGTAGCCCGCCGGCGCTTGAACGAGGGTGATTTGACGGTCGCGATAAGGCGCGGCATCGGCGCTCAATCTGCGCCGCACAAGCAGATTCAGCGGCGCGCGCGGCGCAATGGTCTTCAGGACCAGTTCGGTCGTCAGGGGCGCCGCATCGCTTGTCATGGAAGCCAATGCACGAAGAGGGGTCCGATCGAACACAGCATCGTTCTAATCGATGGGAGGCGTCAACCCCTCCCGCCGTGAGAGGGTCGCGCCGGATCGCGCTCAACTACGATGCAAAGCATGAATTCACGCATCGTCCCACAGCGCATAACCATGTACCAGCATCTGCTCGTCCCTGTCGGCGACACCGACGCGCGCATCGAAGCGATCGGTCATGCCACCGAATTTGCCCATGCGATCGGCGCACGCATCACCTTCCTGCATGTAGCGCCTGCTGGCGGCGACATCGGCGCGCCGCGCTGGCAAACCGACGGACGCGCCCGCGAATGGCTCGCACGTGCCGAAGCCGGCGCTCGTGCGCAGGGCGTTCCGTGCACGTCGATGATCGTCGCGAGCGATGAATCGTTCGACGCGATGATCGCGCAAGCGGAGCGGCACGGCTGCGATCTCATCTGCACGAGCGCGAACACGGCAGGAGCCGGCTGCATCGCGCCAAAACATCGCCAACGCGACGCGCTGCGTCCCGCCGTGCTGTGTTGCGAAACAGACCAGCGCCCCGCCGTGGTGGCTTCGATCCGCGCGCTGCTGCACGCGCATCGCATGCTCGCCGACACGCTGCACGAGTGTCTCGACACGGTGCGCATGGAGCGGACTCGCGGCGCGCTTGCCTCGGCTGAAACGATGCGCGAGACCGTCCGCAGGATAAACCGGCTATCGGCGGGCGGTGCGCACCTGAAGCAGAAGGCTGCGATCTTCAAGCGCCTTCGCAAGCGGACATCGCGCGTGAACGCCGAACTGGCCGAACTCGACCGGCTGCATCAGCGCGATGACGAGATGCTTGGCGAACTCGCACGAATGATCGGACGAGACTCGCAGGACTCACCGAAGCCCGAGCTTTTCGAAGCGACGCTCGACGCCTATGCGCGCATCGTCCACGAATGGATGGGCCGCGAACAGGGCGTAATCCTGCCGGCGGCACGGCGTTACCTGAGCTATGCGGACTGGGCCGAAATCGACTGGCGATTCAACTCGGCCGGCCTCTCAGACGAGGTCACGAGAAACGACATGACGGGCGGCGCATACGGCCCGCGCGCATCGAAAGATTGAACAGACTAAACGGAGATACAACGATGGCACACGCAATTCGCTTCCACGAAACAGGCGGCCCTGAAGTTCTGCAATGGGAAGAAGTCGCAGTCGGCAAGCCCGGCCCCGGCCAGGTGCGGCTGCGTCACGAGGCCGTGGGCCTCAACTTCGCGGATACCTACTTTCGCTCGGGACTGTATCCCGTGCCGCTGCCCGCGGGCATGGGCGTCGAAGCCGCAGGCGTCGTGCAGGCGCTTGGCGAAGGCGTCGACAGCGTGCGCGTGGGCGATCGCGTGACCTACACCGGGTTCGTCAATACGCTCGGCGCATACAGCACCGAACGTCTCGCGCCTGCTGCCGCGCTGATCCGGCTGCCGGGCGATATCGAATGCGCTACCGCCGCCGCGATGACCATGCGCGGCCTCACCGCGTCGTATCTGATGCGCCGCATTCACGCGTTCAAGGCAGGCGATTCGGTCCTGCTCCACGCGGCCGCCGGCGGCGTCGGGCTGATCGTGTCGCAATGGGCGCGGCTGCTCGGCGTCACGGTGATCGGCACGGTGTCGAGCGAAGCGAAAGCCGAGATCGCACGCGCTCACGGCTGCGCGCATGTCATCGACTACAGCCGCGAAGACGTCGCCAAGCGCGTGCGCGAACTGACGGATGGCGCGGGCGTGGACGTGGTGTTCGACAGTGTCGGCAAGGACACCTTCGACGCATCGCTCGATTCGCTGAAGCGCCGCGGCCTGATGGTCTGCGTCGGCACGGCATCGGGTCCGGTTCCGCCGTTCAATCCGCAGTTGCTCGCGATGAAAGGCTCGCTGTATCTCACTCGCCCGGCGCTCGCCGACTACATCGCCGATCCCGCCGAGAAGAACGAGCTCGCAAGCGAACTCTTCGGCCACGTGGCCAGCGGGCGCATCCGCATCGAGATCAATCAGCGCTATGCGTTGCAGGATGCCGCGCAGGCGCATCGCGATCTCGAGTCGCGCAAGACCACCGGCTCATCCATTTTCGTCGTGTAAGGAGATACAGATGCGCGTCGAACCACTTACCTGCTCCATCGGAGCCGAACTCACCGGCGTCACTCTCGCCGATGCGATTCACGACGACGGCCTCTTCGCCGACATCCGCGCCGCGCTGCTCGCGCATCGCGTGCTGTTTCTGCGCGATCAGGACATCACGCGCGCCGAGCACGTCGCGTTCGCGCGACGCTTCGGCGAACTGGAAGATCATCCGGTTGCGGGCAGCGATCCCGAGCATCCGGGGCTCGTGCGGATCTACAAGAACCCCGAGCAGCCTAACGACCGCTACGAGAACGCGTGGCATACGGATGCCACCTGGCGTGCGGCGCCGCCGTTCGGCTGCGTGCTGCGTTGCATCGAGTGCCCGCCCGTCGGCGGCGACACGATCTGGGCGAACATGGTCCTCGCTTACGAGAATCTGCCCGCGCACATCAAGACGCAGATCGCCGACCTTCGGGCGCGCCACAGCATCGAAGCCAGCTTTGGCGCGGCCATGCCGATCGAAAAGCGCCACGCACTGAAGGCTCAGTTCCCCGATGCCGAGCATCCGGTCGTACGCACGCACCCCGAGACCGGCGAAAAGACGCTCTTCGTCAACGCATTCACGACGCACTTCACGAATTACCACACGCCCGAGCGCGTGCGCTTCGGCCAGGACGCGAATCCGGGTGCGGGCCAGCTGCTGAGCTATCTGATCAGCCAGGCGTACATCCCCGAATACCAGGTCCGCTGGCGCTGGAAGAAGAACAGCATCGCGATATGGGACAACCGCAGCACGCAGCACTACGCGGTGATGGACTACCCGCCCTGCCATCGGAAGATGGAGCGCGCAGGGATCATCGGCGACGTGCCTTATTGATTCGAAACACGCCCTCGCATCGCAACGAACGCCCGACTCTCTTTTTTCATTGACACTGGAGTAACACATGCAATTCCTCGACGATTCCCTGCACCCCGAGAACCAGGACAAGGTCGTAATCACGGTCGCGCCGTATGGCCCGGAGTGGATGCCGTCCGACTTTCCGGAAGACATTCCGGTGACGATGGACGAGCAGGTTGAGAAAGCGGTCGACTGCTACAACGCGGGCGCAACCGTCCTGCATCTGCATGTGCGTGAACTCGACGGCAAGGGCTCCAAGCGCCTGTCGAAGTTCAACGAACTCATCGCCGGAGTGCGCGAAGCGGCGCCGGACATGATCATTCAGGTCGGCGGCTCGATATCGTTCGCGCCGGAAGACGACGGTCAGGCGGCCAAGTGGCTGTCCGACGATACGCGCCACATGCTCGCCGAACTCGATCCGAAGCCCGATCAGGTGACGGTCGCGATCAACACGACGCAAATGAACATCATGGAGCTGCTGTATCCGGCGTATCTGGAAGGCACGTCGCTCGCGCATCCGATGTATCAGGCGGCCTACAGTGAAATGACCGTGCCTGCGGGCCCGGCATGGGTCGAGGAGCATCTGAAGCGCCTTCAGGCGGCGAACATTCAGCCGCACTTCCAGCTTACCGGCATCCATGCGCTCGAAACGCTCGAGCGACTCGTGCGCAAGGGCGTCTACAAGGGACCGCTGAATCTCACGTGGATCGGCATCGGCGGCGGCTTCGACGGCCCGAACCCGTTCAACTTCTTCAACTTCGTTCACCGTGCGCCGGACGGTTGCACGCTGACCGCCGAATCGCTGCTGAAGAACGTGCTGCCGTTCAACATGATGGCGATGTCGATGGGCCTGCATCCGCGCTGCGGCATCGAAGACACGATCATCGATCAGCACGGCAATCGCATGACGTCGGTGCAGCAGATCGAGCAGTGCGTGCGCGTCGCCCGTGAACTGGGGCGCGAGATCGCCACGGGCAAGGAAGCACGCGCGATCTATCGCATCGGCGTGCAGTACGAAACCGTCGACCAGACGCTTGCCGCGAACGGCATGTCGCCGAATCGCACGGCCGGTCAGGTCAATCTTCCGCTGCGCGCAGCCTGAAACCGGTGATGCGGACGTCGTCCGCATCGTTGAATGAACCGTCCACGGCGCAACCAACAAAGGGTCCCTGCGTTCAACGCATGACAAAGACTCGCGCCGGACATCGGAGGAGACAATCTTGGATATCCATTGCATCCAGCAGCAAACGGGCGGCGTCCGCGCCGTCACGGCCGCCTCGCGCAAGTACGCGTGGGTGGTGTTCGCATTGACCTTCGGCCTGCTGCTATCGGACTACATGTCGCGGCAAGTGCTGAACGCCGTGTTTCCGCTGCTCAAGCACGCGTGGGGCCTGTCCGACACGCAACTCGGCTCGCTGAGCGGCGTCGTTGCATTAATGGTCGGACTCCTGACGTTTCCGTTTTCCGTGCTGGCAGACCGCTGGGGCCGCGTGCGCAGCCTCATTCTGATGGCGACGCTCTGGAGTCTCGCGACGCTCGGCTGCGCGATCGCCACGGACTACGGCGAAATGCTGCTGGCCCGCGCGTTCGTGGGTCTCGGCGAGGCGGCGTATGGAAGCGTGGGCATCGCGCTGATTCTCAGCATCTTTCCGGCGCACCTGCGTTCGACACTGACCGGCGCATTCATGGCGGGCGGCGCGTTCGGTTCCGTGCTCGGCATGGCGCTGGGCGGCTTCGTCGCGGTGCATCTGGGATGGCGGGCCTCGTTCGGCGCGATGGCGTGCTTCGGCTTCGTGCTGGTGATCGCCTACCTGTTCGTCGTGTCGGACAAACGCATCGCCGCGCGCTTTCCCGATGCGCCGTCCAGGAAGCGGCACGCGAGCGGCATGCGAACGAGCCTGCGTGCGCTGCTCGCCGGCCTGTTCTCGACGGTCTCGGTGGTCTGCGCCTATCTCGGCAGCGGCTTGCAGCTCTTCATCATGGGCGCGGTGATCGCGTGGATGCCGAGCTTCCTCAATCGCTATTACGCGCTGCCCGCCGATAAGGCCGCCGCGGGCGCTGCGGTGTTCGTGCTGCTGGGCGGCGTCGGCATGGTCGTGTGCGGCGTCGTGACGGACCGCCTTTGCCGGAATGCGCCCTCCCGCAAGTGGATGACGTCGATCGCCTATTGCCTAAGCTCGGCGGTGTTGCTGTCCATCAGCTTTCGTCTGGATGCCGGCGTGATGCAGCTCGTGTTGCTCGGCGCGGGGATTCTCGTCGTGGCGGGCACGTCCGGGCCGGCCGGCGCGATGGTGGCCAACCTGACGCCGGCGGCGATTCACGCTTCCGCCTTCGCGACGCTCACGCTCGCCAACAATCTGCTCGGCCTCGCGCCCGGCCCGATCGTCACCGGGGCGATTGCCGATCGCATCGGTCTGCTGGGTGCGCTGCAAATCGTTCCGCTCGTGAGTATCCCGGCGATGCTCGCGTTCGCCATCGGCAGATCGAGATACGCGCGCGACCTGGACCGCATCGACGCACTGCGCGGCGCGGCGGTGACGAAATGAACATCACCTACGGGCAATCAGACATGACCATGACTTCGACTCCCACGATTCTCATCGTTCCCGGTCTGCGCGATCACGTCGACGATCACTGGCAGACGCTGCTGGAACGCCGGCTGCCGAACGCGCACACGGTGCCGCCGCTCACGCACGGGAAGCTCGACTGCGCAGCCCGCGTCGCCGCGCTCGATGCCGCCTTCGCCAGGATCGACGGCCCGGTAGTGCTCGTCGCGCACAGCGCAGGCGTAATGATCGCCGCGCATTGGGCGCAACGTCATCCGCAGCATCAGCGACGGATTCGCGGCGCGCTGCTCGCCACGCCGCCCGATTTCGACGTGCCGCTGCCGGACGGATATCCCACGCCGGACATGCTTCGGCAGCACGGCTGGCTGCCCGTTCCGCACGTGCGCTTAGGCTTTCCTAGCATCGTCGCCGCGAGCAGCAACGATCCGTTGGCAGCCATCGAGCGCGTCGCGGAACTGGCGAAGGCATGGGGCAGCCGCTTCGTCGATATCGGCGCGGCCGGTCATCTGAATCCCGCTTCGGGATACGGCGAGTGGCCGCTCGCCGACGAGTTCATCGCCGAGCTGTGTCTCGAGCCATTGCATCACCGTTACGCATAACCATCAGGAGAAGCACGAATGTCTGAACTCACCGCCAACGCCGGCATTGACGCGGCAGAACAACAACCGGCTACGTCATCCGGCACGCCTGTCAAGGCATCGCCGGCTACGCCGGTGCGGACATGGGCGTGGGGTTGCACCCGCGAGCCGTACGACTGGATGGACGGGCACACGCCATCCGGCGCGCTGGATTCGTGGCGAAGCTGAAGGAAGCGGCCATGACGCGAACCATTCCCATCGCTCACGCCCGCGACATCGCGCCCGGCTCTCGCAAGCTCGCATTCGTCGATGGACGCAGCGTCGTGCTGTTCAACATCGAAGGCGTGATTCACGCAATCGACAACGCGTGTCCGCACAACGGCGCATCGCTTGCCAATGGCCGTCTCGATGGACGCATCCTGCAATGTCCCGCGCATGGCTTGCGCTTCGACCTCGTGTCGGGATGCATGGTCGGTGCGCCCGATGTGTGCCTGACGAAACTGTGTGTCGAAGGCATCGAGTAGAAGGAGAGAGAAAGTGATCAAGCAACATCGCGAACAGACGAGTCCCGGCGCGGCGTTCCGCGCCGCCGTCGAAACGAATCCGCCGCTGCAAGTGGTCGGCGCGATCACCGCCTACGCGGCGAAGATGGCCGAAGCGGTCGGTTTTCAGGCGCTGTATCTGTCGGGCGGCGGCGTGGCCGCAAACTCGCTCGGCATGCCGGACCTCGGCATCAGCACGATGGACGATGTGCTGACCGACGCGCGCCGCATCACCGATGCGACGAACCTGCCGCTGCTCGTCGATATCGACACCGGCTGGGGTGGCGCGTTCAACATCGCGCGCACCATCCGGTCGTGCATCAAGGCGGGCGTGGCGGCGGTGCATCTCGAAGATCAGGTCGGGCAGAAGCGCTGCGGGCATCGTCCGGGCAAGGAAGTGGTGCCGATGGCGGAGATGGTGGATCGCCTGAAGGCAGCGGTGGATGCACGCACCGACGATAGTTTCGTCATCATGGCGCGCACCGATGCCGCCGCTTCCGAAGGCATCGATGCGGCGATCGAGCGCGCGATGGCTTACGTCGAAGCCGGCGCGGATATGATCTTCCCTGAAGCGATGATCTCGCTCGACGATTACCGCCGCTTCAAGTCCGCCGTGCGCGTGCCGATTCTCGCCAATCTGACGGAGTTCGGCTCGACGCCGCTCTTCACGACCGATGAACTGCGGGATGGCGGCGTCGATATCGCGCTCTATTGCTGCGGGGCGTATCGTGCGATGAATGCGGCCGCGCTGAACTTCTATGAAACCGTGATGCGCGACGGCACGCAAAAGGCCGCGGTCGAAACGATGCAGACGCGCGCCGATCTCTACCAGTATCTCGGCTATCACGCCTACGAAGACAAGCTTGATAAGCTCTTCGCGGCGAAGAATTGACTCAAGTTCCGGAGACGAATCGAATGAGCGAAGCAGACAACAGCAAACCGAACAGCGACACGTTCAAACCGAAGAAATCCGTCGCGCTGTCCGGCGTGACGGCGGGCAATACCGCGCTGTGCACGGTCGGCAAGACCGGCAACGA
>NZ_JBFUPT010000012.1:0-202072 GCF_041360715.1 Caballeronia sp. RCC_10 | reverse complement strand
TAGTTTGGAGAAGGTTGACCAGATGTTCGTGTTGAACATGGCCGCCTATAACCTCGTGCGCATGCGGTCACTGGGACAAGTCCGCCCATAGTGGCGCAATGAGTAGTCACGAGGCCAACAATCGGCCTCAGACCGTCGAAAAAGACGGTGAATTCGCGCTGAAATTGCACATTGCGAAAATCGCGGCAAAGGCCGCGGCGACAGACCAAAGCTGCTTCAGAAGCACCTGTATTTCAGCAACCTGTTAGGCGCGCATGTGGAGACGGAAGCTTTCGGCCGCTGAAAAAAAACGCCCCGCTTGCGCGGGGCGAAACATCAGTGTGTGACTAGGACACTGACTACGGGTGCTTCAAACCCACGTGAAGTCTACGCACCCGAGCAGACCGTTTTAACCAGTAAACTCCTAAAGAATAGAGCGATCGTGCCTGTCAGACGGCGCGGCTTGTCCGCGTCAGGCACAGCGACATGAACAACGTGTCGTGATAAGCGTCTTCGATCTTGAGCGCTCGCGGTTCCCGTGCGTAGACGCCGAAGCCCGCCGCTTCATAAAGACGCACGGCGGCGCGGTTGTCCGGCGAGACCTCCAGCTTCACTTCCTCGACGACGCCGCGCGCATGCTCGATCACCTGGCCGAGCAAGGCCGCGGCGAGTCCCGAGCCACGCGCGCCGGACCGCACATACATGCCCCACAGCACGCCCTTGTGCCGCATCTTCGCGGGCGACGGGATCATCAGGCCCGCGACGCCATCGAGGCGCGCATCGACCGAAAGCGCGCCGAACACCGCGTGATCCGCGATGCGCGCGGCGAACCATGCGAGCGGTTGCGCGCTTTCGTCGTCGTATGCCGCGCCGAACGCGGCGGGGAACTGGCGCAGGCCTTCGAGACGGATCTCGCGGAAGGCGGCGGCATCGGCGGACGAGAGGCGGCGGATCATGTCGAAGCGCTCCGGAAGCGCGATGCATGCAGCGCACGCATCCGCAAAGTTTTTTGACGTTCTTGCCTAAAAACGAGGCGCGACGTCATGGCCGTGTAAACTAGCGGGTTTTTGCCTCCGGTGGAATCTTGCAACCCAAGAAGCGCACGGCGGTCAGCGGCCCGGCGCTCGTGCGCCTTCTGGCGCGCTTTGCCGATCTCGACGTACAGGAACCCGGCACCTCGCTCTCCGACAAGCTGAGCCAGTGGCTCGGCTGGACCGATGCGATCGCGCTGTCGACGGCGCTCAGCGGCGAGCCGCCTGCCATCGGCGGCGCGCGATCCGCATCGGCGGCGCAGCAAGACGCCTGTGCGCGCGTGCGTGCGTCGCTTGCGAGCGCCATCGCGCCGGCGAAAGCCGCAGCACCGCTGCGTCATCGCGCGAGGGAAGCCGTGCCGCGGGTCGACGTTCCGGTCGATTACGCGGTGTATCGGCAGCGCTGTCTTTCGCTGCAACAGGCGATGGAGTCGGACATCGGCGCATTGCGCGGCCGCATGCGCGCGGTGCTCGCGACGCAGTCGGATCGCGCGGCGCGGCTCGCCGTCGTCGATGCCGTGATGGAACAGGCGCTTGGCGCTCGCGAGCGCACCTTGTTCGCGCAGGTTCCGGCGCTGCTCGGCAAGCATTTCGAGCGCATGCGCCGCGCGAACGCGGAGACGGACGGCTCGTCCGCCTGGCTCGAAGCGTTCGAGAAGGACATGCAGAGCGTGTTGCTCGCGGAACTGGATGTACGTTTTCAACCGGTCGATGGTTTGCTTGCGGCGTGTCAAGCCGCGCACTGAACGCTATGCCCCGATATCTTTTACATGTAGCAGTCTTCCTGGCTGGCCTGCTGGCCGTCTGCGGTATTGCCATTGGTTATATCGGCTCGAACGCGCTCGCCTTTGCCGTCACGCTCGTGATTGGCGCGTGCTACCTCGCCGGCGCGTGGGAGTTGCAGCGTTATCAGCAGACGACGCGCGCTCTCGCCGATGCCCTCGACCGCTCCGCGACCGCCCCGAAAAGCCTCGGCGTATGGCTCGAACAGGTGCCGGCCGGGTTGCGTCACGCGGTGAGGCTGCGCATCGAAGGCGAGCGCATCGCATTGCCCGGGCCGGCGCTCGCGCCGTATCTCGCCGGCCTGCTGGTGCTGCTCGGCATGCTCGGCACCTTGCTCGGCATGGTCGCGACGCTAAGAGGCACGGGCGCGGCGCTCGAAAGCTCGACCGATCTCGCGGCGATTCGCGCATCGCTTGCCGCGCCGGTTACGGGCCTCGGCTTCGCGTTCGGCACGTCGATCGCGGGCGTCGCGACTTCGGCGATGCTCGGCCTCCTCTCGACGCTATGCCGCCGCGAACGGCTGCATGTCGCACAGACGCTGGACGCAAGGATCGCGACGACGCTGCGCGCTTTCACGCAGACGCATCATCGAGAAGAGACGTTCAGGCTGCTTCAGCGGCAGACTGAAATCATGCCGAAGCTAGTCGATCGCCTGCACGCGATGATGACCGCGATCGAACAGCAGAGCGTGGCCGCGAACGAGCGGCAGCTTGCGAATCAGGCTGCGTTCCATGCGAACACGGAGACGGCGTACCGGCGTCTTGCCACGTCAGTGGAACTGTCGCTGAAGCAGAGCGTGGCCGATAGTGCGCGTGCCGCGAGCGCCGCGCTGCAACCCGTCATGCAGGTAACGATGGACGGCATCGCGCGCGAGACGGCGGCGTTGCACGCGAACATCGAAGGCGCGGTGAAGCGGCAACTCGAGGGCTTGTCGAGCGGTTTCGAAGCGTCGGCTGCAAACGTGGCGGGGATCTGGGGTCGATCGCTTGCCGCGCATCAGGCGGCCAACGAGTCGCTCGTCGGCAAGATGGATGCGTCGATGGACCGCTTCGCGCAGGCGTTCGAACAACGTTCATCGACCTTGGTCGATGGCATGTCCACGCGATTCGACGAAGTATCGGGCGAACTGCGGGCTTCCGTCGTGAAGATCGCGGATCAACTTGGCGACTCGTTGCAGAAGCATGAACAGGCGAGTGCGGCGCTCGTGACGCAAGCGGGCGCGTCGCTGGACGGCTTCACGCAAGCGTTCGAAGGACGGTCCGCCACGCTCGTCGATGACTTGTCCGCGCGATTGAGCGAGGTATCGCGCAAGCTGGCTGTATCGGTCGACAAGCACGAGCAGACAAGCGCGGCGCTGGTCACGCAAGCGGGCGCATCGCTGGATCGCTTCGCCGCGAGTATCGAAGCGCGTTCGACGCATCTGCTCGATGGCTTCTCGTCGCGGCTCGAAAGCACGTCGACGAACCTGTCGGACGCATGGCGCGGCGCGCTCGACGAACAGCAACGCACCGGCGAGCAACTCGCGGCGCAGCATCGCGATGCCCTGAACGCCGCAGCCGAACGCTTCGAGCAGCATTCGGCGTCGTTGCTGCGTTCCGTCGATGACGCGCACGCCGGCTTGCGCGCGGACATCGCATCGACGCACGACGCGCGTCTGTCCGCATGGACCGATGCCCTCGCCGCGATGGCCACCGCGCTGCGCGAGGAATGGCGGCAATCCGGCGCGCTCGCGGAACGCCGTGAGCAGGAAGTCGTGGAGACGCTTGCACGCACCGCACGCGAGATCGCCGAAGAGACGCGTTCGCATACGAGCGGCATGATCGCGGAGATCGAACGGGTCGTGCAGGCGGCGTCCGTTGCGCCGAAGGCCGCTGCGGAAGTCATCGCCGAAATGCGTCAGAAGCTTTCCGATTCGATGGTCCGCGACACCGCGATGCTCGATGAGCGCAGCCGCTTGCTCGCGACCGTCGAGACCTTGCTCGATGCGGTCAATCACGCGTCGAACGAACAGCGCGTCGCGGTCGATGCGCTCGTCGCGACTTCAGCCGATATGCTCAGGCGCGCCGGCCAGCAGTTCAGCGACAAGGTCGAGGCGGAAAGCGAGAAGATCGGCGCAGTGGCCGCGCAAGTCACAGGCAGCGCCGTCGAGGTTGCGAGCCTCGGGGAAGCATTCGGCGCGGCGGTGGATGCGTTCGGCGCGTCGAACGAGACGCTCGTCGCGCATTTGCAGCGCATCGAAACCGCACTCGACAAGAGCCTCGCGCGCAGCGACGAACAGCTCGCGTATTACGTCGCGCAGGCGCGCGAAGTCATCGACCTGAGCACGCTGTCGCAGAAGCAGATCATCGAAAACCTGCAGCAGATCGCGGCGCAACGTGAGCTTGCAGGAGCGCGTGAATGAACGACGAACTCGATGCCGGCACGGAAGCCGCCGCGCCGATCTGGGCCGCTTTCGCCGACTTGATGTCGGTCCTGCTCGGCGCGTTCGTGCTGATTCTCGTCGCGGTCATCGGCGTGCAGTTGCAGCTATCGACGAAGCTCGAGCAGGCCGTCAAGGAAAAGCAGCAGGAAACGCAGCGGCGCAAGACGCTCGAAGAGGCGCTCGCGGGACCGCTCGCATCGGGACGCGTGACGCTCGTGAACGGGCGCATCGGCATCAGCGGCAGCGTGTTGTTCGCGTTGAATTCGGACCAGTTGCAACCGCAGGGACGCGATCTTTTGAAGAGCCTGGCCGGACCGCTGTCGGCGTATCTCGGCTCGCGCGGCGAAATTCTGATGGTCAGCGGGTTCGCTGACGACCAGCAGGTGCGCGAAGGCAATCGGCGCTTCGCGGACAACTGGGAGTTGTCGGCGAAGCGTGCGTTGACCGTCACGCGCGCGCTGATCGATGCGGGCGTGCCGCCGTCGTCCGTCTTCGCGGCGGCGTTCGGCTCCGAGCAGCCGGTGAGTTCCAATGCCGACGACGAAGGCCGCGCGAAAAACCGTCGCGTGGAGATATCGCCGGTGCCGCGCCCGACGAATGCGCCGGTGAAGCCGCATGGATAACGCGATCATCGACGCATGGCGGGCACGCGGCGAGGATCGCGTGAATCCCGTGCGCTTCGGCCTGATCGATGCGATGGCGCGGCGCGCAATGGCGCACGAGGGCGAAGCGCGGCGCATCATCGATGCAAGGCTCGCGGCGCTGATTGAAGTCTATGCGGAAGAGGTCGAGGCCGCCAGTGTCGCGGCTGAATCGCCGCCGGAAGGTGAGACACCGCTTGCATCCTTGGTCGAAGCGATCACGGTGCGCGCGGCCTCGTATCCTTCGCATGCCGAACTACTCGATTATCTTCGGACGGTATGGTCGAAGGTCAGCGCCGAGCGGCAATTGCGCGAATCGCTGGAACAGGTGCCGAAAAATGCGGGGCCGCTCAATTCGAACAGCCTGGTGCATCGGTCATTGGCGCTGATGCGTGAGGTATCGCCGGCGTATCTTCAGCACTTCCTCGCCTATGTCGATACTCTCGCGTGGATGGAAGCGATGACAGGCGCGAATGCGCCTGCCGGAAAAGATGCGCCGCGTGCGAAGAAGTCGACGCGCGGCGGCGCGCGTTAGCGCATCAGGCCAGCCATCCCTTGATGCTGCTCGCCATCATATTGGTCGAGATGCCATAGCGGTCGTGCAGGGTGGGCAGCGCGCCCGCATCGAGGAACGCATCGGGCAGCGCGATCTGCCTGTAGGCCGGCGTGACGCCCGCGCTCAGCAGCGTCGTCGCGACTGCTTCTCCGAGACCGCCGATGACGGTGTGGTTTTCCGCGACCACCACGAGCCGCCCTGAACGGCGCGCCTCGCGGATGATCGTCTCGGTGTCGAGCGGCTTGATGGTCGGCACGTGCAGCACGGCCACGTCGACCTTGTCGGCTTCGAGCGCCTTGGCGGTTTCGAGTGCGCGCATCGTCATGATGCCCGACGAGATCACGAGCACATCGGCGCCATCGCGCACCAGCTTCGCCTTGCCGAGTTCGAACGTGTAGTCGTATTCGTCGAGCACGGCGGGGACGTTGCCGCGCAGGAGCCGCGCATAGACGGGGCCTTTGTGCGCGGCGATGGCGGGCACCATCTGCTCGATATCGAGCGCATCGCACGGATCGATCACCGTCATGTTCGGCATCGCACGCATCAACGCGAGGTCTTCCGCCGCCTGGTGGCTCGGGCCATAGCCCGTGGTGAGGCCGGGCAGTGCGGCGACGATCTTCACGTCGAGATCGTCTTCCGCGATCGTCTGATGGATGAAGTCGTACGCACGGCGCGTGGCGAACACCGCATAGGTGGTGACGAACGGCTGCGCACCTTCATGCGCGAAGCCCGCAGCCGCGCCCATCAGCAATTGCTCGGCCATGCCCATCTGATAGTAACGCTCCGGAAACTCCTTCCCGAAGATATGCAGGTCGGTGTACTTGCCGAGATCGGCCGTCATGCCGATGACGTTCGTCTTCGTGCGCGCCAGTTCCGCAAGCGCGTGCCCGAACGGCGCGGAACGCGTAAGTTGTCCTTCACCCGCGATCGACGCGATCATCGCCGAGGTCTTCAAACGCGGCTTCTTTTCGATAGTGCTCATGCTTGTCTCCTGTGCCGACCGGAGGCTTCGCTCCGGTCACATACGATTTACTTGCCCGCTTCGAGTGCTTGCAGCGCGAGTTGCCACTCGTGCGCGTCGACGCGAATGAAGTGATTCTTCTCGCGCTCTTCAAGGAACGGCACGCCGCAGCCCATCTTCGTGTCGCACACGATGATGCGCGGCTTCGCTTCCTTCAGGTTTCGCGCGTTGTCGAACGCTTGTTTTACCGCGTCGATGTCGTTGCCGTTCACGCGCTGCACGTACCAGCCGAACGCTTCGAGCTTCGGCACGAGCGGCTCGAACGCCATGATTTGCGTCGACGGGCCATCGGCTTGCTGATTGTTCACGTCGATCATCGCGATCAGGTTGTCGAGCTTCCAGTGCGCCGCCGACATCAGTCCTTCCCAGATCGAGCCTTCGTCGAGTTCGCCATCGGAGAAGAGCGTATAGACGAAGGACTTCGAGTTCTTGCGCTTGAGTCCGAGGCAACGGCCGACGGCGATTGTGAGTCCCTGACCAAGTGATCCGCCGGACATCTCCATGCCGGGCGTGTAGCTCGCCATCCCGGACATCGGCAGGCGGCTGTCGTCGCTGCCATACGTTTCGAGTTCCTCTTGCGGCAGGATGCCTGCTTCGAAGAGCGCCGCGTACAGTGCGATGGCGTAGTGACCATTCGACAGCAGGAAGCGGTCGCGCTCTTCCCAGTCGGGATTCTCGGGCCGGTAGTTCATTGCGCCGAAGTACGCGACGGCGAGTACGTCGGCGATATCGAGCGCCTGGCCGATATAGCCCTGGCCTTGCACTTCGCCCATCAGCAGGGCGTTGCGGCGGATACGATAGGCGCGCTCGGCGAGCGTGACCTCCTCGATGACGGGTGTGCTCATGTTTGTCTCCTGAAGTTGGTTGATGACGCTTAGCGGTTCACGGTCTTGGCGGGCACGAGGAACACCAGCCCCGCGCCGACGACGATCGCTGTCGAGATGAAGATCAGGCCGGCAGTGGACTTGCCCGTGAGATCGTTCAGCCAGCCGACGATGGCGGGCGAGAAGAAGCCCGCGAGATTGGCGAAGCAGTTCACGGCGGCGATGCCCGCAGCGGCCGACATGCCGCCCAGCACGGCGGTAGGCAAGGACCAGAATTGCGACGATGAAGCCAGGATGCCCGCGGCGGCCACGCTCACACAGACGATCGAAGCCCCTACGCCGCCGAGCATCGGCAAGGTGGCGAAGCCGGCTGCGGCAACGAGCATCGGAATGGCCAGATGCAGGCGGCGTTCGCGGCGCTTGTCGGCGCTCGCACCGACCAGCGGCAAGGCGATGATGGCGCACAGATACGGGATCGCGGTGAAGATGCCGACCCACAGCGGGTCCGCGACACCGGCGCGGCGGATGATCGTCGGCAGCCAGAACGTGAGGCCGTATTGACCGAGCACGACGCAGAAGTAGATCGAAGCCATGAGCCACAGACGGCGATCCCCGATGAACGCACGGATCGACACGTGCTCGACGGTTTGCGACTTGTCCTTTTCGACGTTGCGGGTCAGCAGCGCCTTCTCGGCATCGGTGAGCCACTTCGCACCGGCAATGCCGTTGTCGAGGTAGAACAGGATGACGACACCGAGCACCAGCGAAGGCAGCGCTTCGAGAATGAACAGCCACTTCCATCCGGCAAGACCGTGAACGCCGGCGAAGGCATGCAGGATATATCCCGAGAGCGGCCCGCCGACGATGCCTGCAAGCGGAATCGCCATGAAGAACAGGGACAGTGCCTTGGCGCGTCGCGCAGCGGGGAACCAGTACGTCAGGTAGAGAATGACGCCGGGCGCGAAGCCCGCTTCGGCCACCCCGAGCAAGAAGCGCAGGACATAGAACATCGTTGGCGTCTTCACGAAGACGAAGCACGCTGAAATGACGGCCCACGTCAGCATGATTCGCGCGAGCCAGTTGCGTGCGCCGACGCGGTGAAGAATGACATTGCTTGGTACTTCGAACAGAAAGTAGCCGAGAAAGAAGATGCCCGCGCCCATGCCGTACACCGTTTCGGAGAAGCGCAGGTCGTTCAGCATTTGCAGCTTCGCAAAACCGACGTTCACGCGGTCCAGATAGGCGCCGAGATAACACAACATCAGAAAGGGGATGAGGCGGCGTCCGACCTTGGCATAGGTCTTCGCTTCGAAGCTCGCCGTGTCAGTCGACGAGGCGAGGTCGGCCGCGATGGGCGGCGCGTTGAGTCTGCTCTTCATGCTTGTCTCCTACCGTATGTCGGCGGGTTGCGCCCCGGTTCATCCGGGTGCGCCTGAAGCGCCCGCGTGACGGGCGCGGGGGAACGTCAATGAATCAGCATGCCGCCGTTCACGTCGAGCGTGACGCCGGTGAGGTAGCTCGACAGATCGCTCGCGAGGAACAGGCACGCGTTGGCGATATCCGCGGCATCGCCGAGACGGCCGAGCGGAATGCCCTTGATGATGTCCGCACGCATGTCGGGCGTGAGCTTGTCGCCGGTGATGTCGGTTTGAATGAGGCCCGGCGTGATGGAGTTGACACGGATATGGTCGCCGCCGAATTCACGCGCCATCGCACGGGCTAGACCGAGCACGCCGGCTTTGGCCGCGCTGTAATGCGGTCCGCCGAAGATGCCGCCGCCGCGCTGCGCTGATACCGACGACATGCACACGATGCTCCCGCTCTGCTGCTTTTTCATCTGACCGATGACGGCTTGCGACATGTAGAGCGTGCCGCGCAGATTGACGTCGATGACCGCGTCGAAGTTGTCGCTGCTGATTTCGAGCGTCTTGATCGGCTGCGTAATGCCTGCGTTGTTGATGAGCACATCGATGCGGCCGTATTTCTCGATGGCCGCGTTGGCGGCGGCGACGCAGGCCGCTTTGTCGGTCACGTCGCAGGCGAGGCCGAGGTGGTCTTCGCCGATATCGCGTGCAGCCGCCTGGGCGTCGGCTTCCCGCAGATCGAGGATGACGATGCGAGCGCCCTGTGCGGCGAGCGCCTTGGCCGTCGCCTTGCCGATGCCGCGCGCCGAAGCCGCGCCGGTCACGATCACAACACGATTCTCTAGCAACATGACTGTCTCCGTTGATTGTCTGGTGTAGACGCAGTGTGTTCGCACTGGACCTGACGATCAACGCAGTTAGCCTCAACTATTGCTGAGAAATTTTCAGGTATGGCGGGATGCGCGGCTCTCGATTTGCGCGTCCATCCACGCAAGGAACTTCGCGACGCGCGGCAACTGCGCGTTCTGGCTCGGGTAAACCAGATGATGCGCGCCGACTTCCACCGCATACTCGCGTCCGAACACCGGAACGAGCGAGCCGCGTTCGAGATGTACCGACGCGAGCATCGTGCTTTCGAGCGCAATGCCGTGACCAAGCGCGGCGGCTTCGAGCGACATGTACGAGCGGTCGAACGAAAAGTCGAACGCCTTGCGCTTTGCCGCGACGCCGAACTTGCCGAACCATTGCTGCCATTGCACGAGGGGCGACTCGGAAAAGATCAGGCGGCGCTCGAGCAGATCGTCCGGCGATGCCACTGGAAAGCGTTCGAGATACGCACGCGATGCGAGCGGCGCGATGGTTTCGTGACGTAGCGTCTTCACTTCAACATCCGTCCAGTGCGCGTAGCCGTGGCGCACGTCGACATCGTAAAACCCTGACGTGAACGACACGTCTTCGTATGAACAGGCAAGGTTCATCTGAATGTCGCCGTTGGCTTCCTGGAACGCGGCGAGGCGGGGCAGCAGCCACATGAGCCCGAAGCTCGGGCTCGAATGAATGCGCAATATCTCGACGGATGTTTCGCTCGATGCACGCTCCGTCGCGCGATTGAGTTCGGCAAGCGCGCCAGTGACGTCCGCCAGATATTGCGAGCCCGTGGGCGTCAGTACGAGACCGCGTCCGAGCCGTGTGAAGAGTGGCCGGCCAACGATGCTTTCGAGGTTCGCGAGTTGATGACTGACCGCTGAAGGCGTGAGGCCGAGTTCATCGGCTGCGCGATTGACGCTCTTGGTCCGCGCGACGCTTTCGAACGCGATGATGGATTTCAGCGGAGGCAGGCGCATTGTTGTTTATTCGCTCGATATCGGCTGGAGCAAGTTTATCGCGGATGGACATGCAGGGCTTGCAAGCGTGTGGCACTGGAAGTCATCTGTGGAAAGTAATTTGGGAATCCAAATCAAATTGGCTGGACGAAAAGGCGTTGCGGCACCCATGCGCTGGCCTACATGCGCGCGCATCGCATGTCGAGCGTGATGCTCTGAGTCAGTGCCATCACCTTGCGCGTGCGCGGCTTGCTTTTTAGCGGGCAAGGGCAATGGATATCTCGGCACATTAGCGCGCACGCTGCGGCTCATTGATTTTCATTCGGCGTGGCGCGAAGTTCCGGCGCATGCGGTGTATCGCGTGCCGCTTGCGATGAATCCGGAAGCCGAAGCGGTGTCGCTTCGGCCGGTGCTGTTCCTTCTCAAGACCTTGGGATGGTCGCGGCCCTGAGTCACTCACGCGATACGCAACTAACGGTCATTCGTCGAAAGCGCCTTTGAGTCGGAAACGCATCGACCGCCGCCTGAAACGCTTGCTTCAGGCTTCCCTGGGCACCCGTCCCATGAGATAGAACTCGTCGTTGGGCCGCATCGAAATGACATTCGCCATGCGATTCGACAAGCCAAAGAACGCAGTGATGGCGGCGATATCCCACGCGTCTTCATCGCTGAAACCGTGTTCTCGCAGCATCGCGAAGTCGGCTTCGCCGACACTGCCCGACGCGCGGCATACCTTGAGCGCGAAATCGAGCATGGCCTTCTGGCGTGGCGTGATATCCGCTTTGCGATGGTTGACCGCCACCTGATCCGCGAGTAGGGCATTTTTTTCATAGATGCGCAGAATTGCGCCATGCGCGACGACGCAATAGAGGCAATCGTTCACCGCGCTCGTCGCCACGACGATCATCTCGCGCTCGCCCTTGGTGAGGCCGCCGTTCTTCAGCATCAATGCATCGTGATACACGAAGAACGCCCGGAACTCTTCCGGCCGATGCGCGAGCGTCAAGAAGACGTTGGGCACGAAGCCGGCCTTATCCTGCACTTCGAGAATGCGAGTGCGGATGTCGTCAGGCCAGTCTGCTGGATTCGGAACGGGGAAGCGGCTGATGGGCGAGTTGGGCATATTGTCTCCGTTATGGGATCGAGTATCGCTCGATCACGCAGTATGCCGCAGCGCAAAGCCGCTTACTGACTTCACTGACCTTTATTGCTGCCGCTGACGGAAGATGAACTGATCGGTGCGCCCGGCTGTGACGACGTGCCGCCCTTGCCACCCGGCGTGGCCGGCTGCATGCCGCCTGACGAACCTTGCCCCGGCGTGCGAACGCCATCGCCGGCGCCGCCCGTTCCGCCGCCCGGCGTGCGCGGCTGCATGCCGCCAGTTGATCCCTGGCCCGCGTTGCCGCCGCTCTGCGAAGGCGTACCCGCATCCGCAGCGAATACGGCGCTCGACACGCCCAGCGCGAGCACGCCCAGTAGTCGCTTAATCGTTCGCGCTTTCATGTTCAGTCTCCTGAAAGTGGCGATGCCTTCATCCGCCCGCACCGCCATGTCCATGACGGCGCGGCGCGAATCGGTCACTGCTCGACAGCGTAATCACGGCTGCCGTTGACCGCCCTGATGCATCGGTTGCTTCTGCTGATTCTGCTGCAATTGTCCTTCCGCCTTGCCCTTCTGCTGATCGTTACGAGGGTTCGTCGGGTTAGTCGGATTCTTGTTTCCCAGCTTGGATTCAGGCATCTGCTTGCTCCTTGCAATGAGGGTAGGGACTCTCCGTGATGCATACCGCGTTCCTGCATCCCTTCACGAAGCGCGCCCGATTCCGCCATCGGTGTGCTGATCGTCATGCCCCCGGCAATAGCGGTCGATCAGGCGGCGCGCCTGCTCCACGCCGGCCCGCACAGCCTCATCGGGCGTCGCCCAGTTCGGGCCGACGGGTTCGACATCGGGCAACGCGACCGGCTCGTTGTCGCGGAACGCTTCGATACGCGGCGTCCAGTCGCCAGTGCTGATCTGTTCCGCCGTGACGGTCACGTCGTATCCGTCGAATGAAAATTTTTCGCTTTGCATGCGGCCTCCGCTCGATAATGTCCTGTTCGAAAACGATGAAGCAGGCAATGTGCCGGTCGCCGCGCCGTGGTGCAGGACTTGCTATAGCTCGTTAATTGCCATGCACTACAACGACGAATATGAGAGCTACCATCGTGTCGCACGAAGTGCCCCCGGAGTCGTCCGCGGCGGAGATTCATCGCTTCAGATTCAAACTGGACGACGGCAATGCGCCGCCTTTAACGGAGTCCATTTCCTTGCGAACAGCGCGCGTGATCGTCGATAACCTTGCCGATGGCAATGCGTTCATCAAGATGCTTCACGCGATCGTGCAGACGCCGCCGGGCGACTACGATTCACTCGTCGGCAAGGATTTCCCGGACCACTACAGGAGCAATCCGGGCGCGGATCGCCGCATGCCGGGACCGGACAGCGAAGGGCCGCGTCCCTAAGACGCGCGCTGTCTCGCGAGAAAACGATCCAGTTGCGCGGCGAAGTTCTTGCCATCGCGAGGGCTATAGGGGGATGGCCCGCCCGTATCGACGCCGCTGCTGCGCAACTGATCCATCATCGCGCGCACCGTCAGCCGTTCTTCGATATTCTCCGCGCTGAACCACGCTCCGCGCGGGTCGAGCGCATGCGCGGACTTGGCTAGCACTGCAGCGGCCAACGGTATGTCGGCGGTGATGATGAGATCGCCGGGCTGCGTCAGTTCGACGATGCGCGCATCGGCAACGTCGAAGCCGGCAGGCACTTGAATGGCCTTGATGAAAGGAGAAGGAGGCGTGCGCAGATATTGATTCGCAACGAGCGTCACGCACACCTGAACGCGCGGTCCTGCGCGGAACAGAATGTCCTTGACGACGGCGGGACACGCGTCGGCATCGACGAGAATTTGCATGGGGCAGCTCGAAACAACGAAGAGCGCGCATCTTAACGCACGCTCACCCGGCTCAAGGTTCGACGACTACGCTTCCGAGTCCGGCTTGCTGCGCGGATGATCGCTGCTCGCGGCGGGGTCGACGTCGGGATCGATGTGATCGTTCTCGGGCGTATAAGGACCTTGCTCCGGATGATCCTTGCCCTTCGGCACGAGCGACGCGTCCATGTTGCCGTGTTCACGCTGCTCGATGGTGCCGTCCGATTTCTCCTTGACGTCGCCTTCGCCGATCGCTTCGCGCCGCTTGTCTGCGCGCTCGACCGGATCCGATGGTTCGGGTTTCATATGCATGTTCCTTGCGATTCGAGGACAACGCGACGCGCCGCCCTCTCGTGATGGTCAACCTGCGCTGCCGAGCTCCTGGTGCTTGTGCGAATGCGTCGCGGCATGCACGAGCTCATAGTGCGCGCCCTTGCCGCTTCGCGTCGGCGGAAAGTGCTCGCCTTCCACACACGTCACTTCGAAAGCCGAACCGCCATCGCCTTCCTTGACGACTCGATAAATGCCCGAGGTTTCGACCTTTTGCCCCGGTTTGTGTTGCTCGGCCATGCGTGCCTCCTGTTGAGTTTCAGTGACACGGGCAAAGCAATCATCGTTCCGCGGTGCGTCCGGCGGGGCGGTCGGCGGTGAGGGAAGACAACAGCTTCAGCAGGCTCTCAACGTTGACGGGTTTGACGAAGTGATAATCGAAGCCTGCGGATTGCGCGCGCAAGCGGTCTTCCGCTTGTCCATATCCGGTGATCGCGACGAGCAGCGGTGCGCTCGCGCCCTTGCGTCGCAAGCGGCGCGCAAGCTCGTATCCGTCGATGTCCGGCAGGCCGATATCGAGCAACGCGACATCGGCTTCGAACTGCGATGCCGCCAGCGCTTCCTCCGACGAATACGCCACGCGCGTGACATGTCCCTCGGATTCGCACAGCATCGCGAGAGAGTCCGCGGCGTCGCGATTGTCGTCCACGATCAGCACGCGCAACGCGGCTTGCGTGCCTATGGAACCCGCTTCGGACAGCGCGAGCGCCGAATGCCGTTCGTGATGATGCAGCCGTGGCAGGCGCACGGTCACGGTCGTGCCGAGGCCCGGCCCCGGACTTTGCACGGTGATGGTCCCCTTGTGCATTTCGACCAGCTTCTTCACGAGCGATAGCCCGATGCCGAGTCCGCCATTCGAGCGGTCCAGCGTGCGCTCGCCTTGCGAGAAAAGCTCGAACACTTTCGGCAGAAGATCGGCGGAGATGCCCGTGCCCGTGTCGGCGATCACGATGGACACCCAGTCCTGCTCGGCCTGCACGCTGACCGAAATTTGCCCTTGCTCCGGCGTGTATTTGGTGGCGTTGTTGAGCACGTTGACGAGTATCTGCGAGAGACGCGTGACGTCGCCGCACACCCAGGTGGTCGCATCGGGGACATCGACCTGTATGCGCTGCTTGCGCGCTTCCACCATTGCGGCGATGGCTTCGACCGCGTGATAGACGGCCGTGCCGACGAGCACCGGCTCTGTCTTCAACGCGATACGTCCTTGCGTGATCCGCGACACTTCGAGCAGGTCATCGACGATGCGCGTCATGTGCTCGACCTGCCGGCGCATCAGTTCGACAAGCTCACTCGTGCGCGCGGATACGCCTTCGTCCTTCTGCAACAGCGCGATGGCGGTGCGCAGCGGCGCGAGCGGGTTGCGCAGTTCGTGCGCGAGCATCGCGAGAAATTCGTCCTTGCGGCGGCCCGATTCGCGCAGCACCAGTTCCATGTGCTTGCGCTCGGTAATGTCGATCAGGCTGCCGATGATGCGCAGCGGCTTGTCGTCCTTGCCACGCTGAAGCAGCGCGCTGCCTTGCATCCATCGCTCGGCTTGTTCGTCTTTCACGCGAAATTCGAACTGCTCGTGGGGATCTTCGCCGGCCGCAAGACGGCGCACGAAGCGGTCGAGCGTCGGCGCATCGTCGGGATGCACGCGGGCCAGCGCCGCTTCATAGGTGATCGTTTCGATCGGCTCCGTGCGCAGCTTGCCGACGGTCTCGAACATCAATGACCACGTAGCCAGTTCCAGCGAAATGATATGAATCTTCGCGGCCTGCATCGCAACCGTGAGGCGCAGGCTGCGTGCTTCTATCGCCGCTTGCGCTTCGTATCGCGGCGTGACATCGGTCGTGGTGCCGAACCATTCCTGCAGATGGCCTTGCTCGTCGTAAAGCGGCGCCGCCTGCGCCTGCACCATGCGATAGACGCCATCCCTCCGATACATGCGGAATGTGAGCGTCGTCGGGCCGCCCTGATGCACGGCCTCGAGCCATGCCTCGCGCGTCTGCTCGCGGTCATCGGGATGAACGAAGTCGAGCCAGCCCCAGCGCGCCAGTCGCTCGTGCCGCGCGCCCGTGAAGTTCTCCCAGTCGCCGCTCGACGGATGAATCTCGCCGTTGGCGTCGGCGGACCAGATGAGCGCACCCGTCGATTCCACGAGCGCGCGATAACGCCGCTCGCTGAGGCTCAGGCGCTCTTCATCGGCGCGTTGCTCGCTGATATCGAAACTCACGCCATACACGCGTACCAGCGTGCCGCGCGAATTGAATTCGGGATTGCCTCGCATGCGCAGCCATCGGCGGGTAGCGGGGCCGCCGTCGAGCATGAAGTCGAATTCGAACGGGCCGCCGTCGCGCAGCGCCTGCGCGAGATTGCGTTGAAAGAGTTCGCGAGACTCGGGTGCGACGCGGTCCCATATCTCCGAGAGCATGGCGGTTTCAGTGCCTGCCGGAAACGAGTACATCGCCGCGAGTTGCTGCGTCATGCGCACGACGCGCGTCGTCATGTCCCATTCCCACGCGCCCATGCGCGCGCCCGCGAAGGCCGACTGAAGACGCCGCTCGCTTGCTTCGTAAAGCTCCCAGGCATGCCGGCATTCGTGAATGTCGATGGCGACGCCGACGGTATCGGCGATGCGCTGTTCTTCGTCGCGCCGCGCCTGAAGATGGAGCGTATGCCAGCGGAATTCGCCGTCCGCGCGCAAGAGGCGGACGTCGACGTTATTCAGGAGCGTGTCGTTGCGCATTTGACGCACGGCGTCGCGCACCAGCTCTTCGTCCTGGTGATGAATGAATTCGCGCCAATGCCTGCCGACCAATTCCTCAGACGCAAGGCCCAGATAGCGGCACGCCCACGGATTCGCGTACTGAATGAATCCGTCGCGCGCCGCCCGCCATACGAACGAGGGAAGAAAGTGAGCAGGATCGTACATGGTCGTCCTTGCTGCGGTTGAACGGCGCGGCGCGTCGTTGCTTTCTGCGTACGGATACCACATCGCATTCACAGACGCACGCACGGCCGTGCGTTTGATGCGTTCAACCCGCTTCGCCGACCGCGTTCGGATCCGGCAACGGCTGGCCTTTGTTCTCCTGTGGCGGATCGGGTTCGTTCGTGAGGTTCTGCTTTTGTTCGTCGCTCAAGCGTCGATCCGCAGTAGTCGGGCCCGTGGTGGTCTGCCTGGGCGGCGTTGGGCGATCGGTTGACTCGGTCATATGCACTCCTTCTGTCATTGGATGAGCGTGTTGCTCAGGGCGCTGGTTGCATCACGCGTGCCTGACGCCTGGTTGTGCCTTAACACCTTGGGTATGGTCGATGCTGCAAAGAACCTTCGAGCCTCGCTTGCCTCGTCAAACACTTATGACCACGTTTTCCCGGCGCGCCGCTGCACACTGGGCCGCATCGATCGCGTTCTTTGTTGTAGGCAGTTTGTCCACTGATGCGGCGACCATCACGTCCGCACCTTTTGGCGCGACGCAGCAAGGCCAGCCCGTCGTGCAATACACGCTCGCGAACTCGCGTGGCCTGTCGATAACCTGCATGACCTATGGCGCCATCGTCACGCGAATCGATGCGCCCGACAGACGCGGACGCCGCGCGGATGTCGTCCTCGGCTTCGGCTCCGTTGCCGATTACGAGCGATACAACGGCAACATCCATTTCGGCAGCGTCATCGGCCGCTATGCGAATCGCATCGCACAAGGACGCTTCACGATTGACGGCCGGACCTATCAACTGCCCATCAACGATCCGCCCAACACGCTGCACGGCGGACCGCGCGGCTTCGATGAAAGGTTCTGGACCGTCGTGCGTACGTTTCAGAACAACACGGTCGCGGGCGTGCAATTGCGCTATGTCAGCCCGGACAACGAGAACGGCTTCCCCGGGACGTTGACTGTCGACGTGACGTACACGTTGACCGACGATAACGAAGTGCGTATCGACTATCGCGCGAAGACGGACAAGCCGACCGTCGTCAATCTCACGAATCACAGTTACTTCAATCTGGCGGGCGAGGGCAGCGGAAGCGTGGAAGGGCAACTCATCATGATCGCCGCGTCCACTTATACGCCCACGCGCGCCGATTCGATACCAACGGGCGAGATCGCATCCGTCGAAGGCACGCCGCTCGACCTGCGCGCACTGACGCCGATCGGCGCGCGCCTGCGCTCGTCGTTTCCCCAGTTGCGTCATGCGCGCGGCTACGACCAGAACTTCAAGCTCGAGAAGCCGGGACAGCGCGACGGCGAACCTGCCTTCGCCGCACGCGCCTATGATCCCGCGAGCGGCCGCGTGCTCGATGTGTATACGACGCAGCCAGGCTTGCAGTTCTATACATCGAATGGACTGGATGGCAGCGTGGCCGGCGTTTCCGGAACCACATACCGTCAGACCGACGGCTTCGCGCTCGAAGCCCAGCATTTCCCTGATTCGCCGAACCGTCCGTCTTTCCCGTCCACCGAACTTCGGCCCGGGGATGAGTATCACGAAGTCACGGTCTGGAAGTTTGGCGTGCGTTGACACGCTGCGCTTGCGCGAGCAACCGATACGGTCGTCCGCAACACCGACCGCACCTTCATCGAGCGGTCCATGCGCGGTGAAGCCCGCTGCGACGTAAGCGACCTCGGGCTTTACGTCAACCTTTCGCATCACGCGTGCAATGAAAATGAAAACGCTCGATGCAGCGCGAGGCCCCTTCGCGCTAGCACTTTCATACGCGATCGTCAAAGACGCGAATCCATTGCCACCGACCATCAGAACGTGCGATGCTTCGCTGTGCTTCATATCCAATGAAAACGAAAGGCGCGTGCGGGACCAGTCCGGGTCGTCGCCCTTTAAGGAGTGAACATGATCGTACTGTCGCGGTATCGTCAGGCGCGTGATGCGTCGCAGCACCTGGCGCATGATGCGCGCCGCCTGCTGGGTGCGTGGATTCTGTTGAGCGCGGCAAGCGTCGCTCATGCCGATGCGCAAAACGGCTATGTCGTCCCGCCGCCGCCCAGTGAGTTATATGGCGAGCTTTTCGTCGCCGTGCAGACGCAGCAGATTTATCCGGACCAGAAGACTTTCGTCGATGCCACGCCGAAAATAGCCCCTGCGCAAATCAACGCGCTCTATCTGCAACAACGCGCGGTGCCGGGCTTCAGCCTCTCGGCGTTCGTCGCGCAGTATTTCACGCCGCCGACCGATCAGGTCATCACACCGCCGCCGAATCAGACACTGCGCGATCACATTAACTGGCTATGGCCCGCGCTGACTCGCAATACGTCGACGGTGCCGCCCTACAGCACGCTCATCCCGATGCCCAAGCCTTACGTCGTGCCGGGCGGGCGCTTTCGCGAAGGCTATTACTGGGACACCTATTTCACGATGCTTGGTCTTCAGGAAGCCGGCCGTGAAGATCTCGTCGACAACATGCTCGACAACTTCGCCTATCTGATCGATACCATCGGCCATATTCCGAACGGCAATCGCTCTTACTATGTGAGCCGCTCGCAGCCGCCGTTCTTCTCGTACATGGTGGAACTTGCCGCGCACAAGGAAGGCGGACGCGTGTATCAGCGTTATTTGCCGCAAATGCGCCGCGAGTATCACTACTGGATGAAAGGCGCGCATTCGCTCGAGCCGGGCGGCGCGGTGCGCAACGTGGTCATGCTGCCCGACCGTACCGTGCTCAACCGCTACTGGGACGAGCGCGACACGCCGCGCGACGAATCGTATCTTCAGGACGTGACGACTGCCAGCGCCGTCCATGACCGCCCCGCGAACGAGGTGTATCGCGATTTGCGCGCGGCGGCGGAAAGCGGCTGGGATTTCAGTTCCCGCTGGTTCGGCGACAACCAGACGCTTGCGACGATCCGCACGACGTCGATCGTGCCCATCGACCTCAACAGCCTGATGTTCCATCTGGAAACGACGATCGCGCGGGGCTGCGGCGAAGTGCGCGACTTCGGATGCGTCGCTGAATTCATCGGCAAGGCGGCGAAACGCGCCATTGGCATCAACAAGTATCTCTGGAACAGCAACGGCTATTACGGCGACTACGACTGGAAGCTCGGGCAGCCGCGCAACAATCCATCGGCGGCAATGCTTTATCCGTTGTTTGCAGGGGCGGCGTGGCCGGATCGCGCGCATGTCACCGCACATACCGTGGAGACCTTGCTGCTCAAACCCGGCGGACTCACGACGACGACGTATAACACCACGCAACAGTGGGACGCGCCGAATGGCTGGGCGCCGCTGCACTGGATCGCCGTGCAGGGATTGCGCCGTTATGGCCGTGGGGATCTCGCGCAGCAGATCGGCACGCGCTTCCTGAGCGACGTGAATAACGTCTATGCCACGCAGCAAAAGCTCGTGGAGAAGTACATCGTGGAAGGAACGGGGACGGGCGGCGGCGGGGGCGGAGAATACCAGCTGCAGGATGGCTTCGGATGGACGAACGGCGTGACGTTGCGTCTACTGGATCTCTACGCGCCCGGACAATAGCCGCGCGCCGCGAGGCGGCATGCGTTGCGCCGCCTCGCGCGTGATGCTTACTCCAGCCCTTCGACGACGCGGAAGTCGCGCTCGCAGGCGTCGCCGAGCACGCGCAACGCTTCCTGATACTTCTCGCCGTTGAACGTGGCGAGTGCCTGTTCGAGCGAATCGAATTCGATCAACACCGTGCGCTCCGCGATGCCTGCGCCGTGCACCGTCGATGCGACGCCGCGAGCCAGCGGACGTCCGCCCGCTTCCTTGATCGCTACCGTCGCGAGCTTCGAATATTCCGCGACCTGCTCGGGCTTGTGAATCTTGCGGTATGCACTGACCCAATATGCTTTAGCCATCTGAATCTCCTGTTTTTCGTTGAGCGCCTTGGCGCGATGCGTCGATGCGAGGGCGAGCATAGCAAAAAATCGGGTTTGATTTCATGCACGCGATTCTGCGCAATCCAGTGAAGAGTGCTTTCCTTGGCTAGGGGTTAACCCGGGAAAACGATGAGCCTAGACTTCGTTCATTGCTTCGACGCGCAGCGCACGGGGCAAGCACCCAATCACTGGAGTCTAGAAAATGAAGTCTTCAATTCGCGCAGTAGTTATCGCAACCGCTCTCGTTGTTCCCGCTTTGTCGTTCGCGCAGGGCAGCCAGCTCACGCGCGCTCAGGTCCGTGCCGAACTCGCGGAACTGCAAAGCGTCGGTTATCGCGCCGGCGACGGCGATCAGGCGCATTACCCGCAAGCCATTCAACAAGCCGAAGCGAAGCTCGCGGCTCGTCAGGGCGCGACCGCTTATGGCGGTGCGTCGAATGGCACGGCGCAGTCGGGAAGCGGCGTCTCGCAAGCCGACTGGAACGCGATGTACACGCGCTAAGCGCACCAGCCGGCAGATGGTTTAGTCTGCGGCGTATTTGCGATCGAGCTCGTCGAACAGAGGTTTGTCGACGAGTCTCTGGCGCTCTGCAAAGGGCGCGACGATAGCAGGATCTTCGTCGAGCCTGCCATGCTCCTTGAGCGCACCCAACGCCGTCTGCATGCCGCGCACCGCGCTCTGCAAAGCCGCGTTCGCATACAGCACGAGGCTGAAGCCCAGCCGCTGCAATTCATCGCGGCCCGTCACGGGCGTTTTCCCGCCGATCACGATGTTGATCAATTGCGGCGCCGCGACGAGCTTATTCAACGACGCAATCTGCTCTTGCGTTTCAATCGCTTCGATGAAGAGAATGTCCGCGCCCGCTTCGACAAACTTGTTCGCGCGTTCGATCGCGGCATCGAAGCCCTCGACCGCGCAGGCATCCGTGCGCGCGATAATCTGAAAGTTCTCGTCCTCGCGTGCATCCACGGCAGCGCGAATCTTGCCGACCATCTCGTTCGTCGAGATGACGGCCTTGCCCGCGAAGTGGCCGCATTTCTTCGGCATCACCTGATCTTCGAGTTGAACCGCGTCGGCGCCCGCGCGCTCGAGCGTTCGTATCGTGTGGCGCACGTTCAGTGCGTTGCCGAAGCCGGTATCCGCATCGACGACGAGCGGCAGATCGACGGCGTCGCGGATGCGTGTCGTGTGTTCCGCCACTTCCGCAAGCCCGATGAAGCCGAGGTCCGGCATGCCGAGCGACATGTTGGTGACGCCCGCGCCGGTGATGTAAAGCGCCTCGAATCCCAGATCGGCGGCGACGCGCGCGCTCATTGCGTTGAATGCGCCCGGCAGGAGCAGGCCACGGCGTGCATTCACCAGTTCACGGAACGCGGCGCGGCGGCGGGAAGAAGATGTGGTCATGGCTGAATATCCGGAAATAGAAGATCGGGCGTCGAGGCACGCCATGCCGATGTGCAGTGCATGCCATAGCCCGCCATGTTAAAGCGTACGGAGCTTCGGCGCTAACGCCAAAGCCCGTTCTATTTCCGTTGCGCTTGCCGGATGCGCTAACCGCCCGAGACCTGAAGCGGCCGATCCGCTTTCGCGCGCAAGCCGTACGCCGTGAGCATCCGATACAGCGTCACGCGCGAGATGCCCAGTTCATCGGCTGCTTCGCCGAGCCGTCCCCGGTGACGCAGCAGCGCCACTTCGATCGCCTGCCGCTCCGCCGCTTCGCGTGCCTGAGCAAGCGTCGTCGGCGCGGCTTCGACGTAATCGCCGAGTTCGAGGTCGCTCGCGAGAATCTGCCGGCCTTCGCACATGACGATGGCGCGTCGCACGCGATTGATCAGCTCACGAACGTTGCCCGGCCAGTTGTAGTTGTGAAGCGCCGCGATGGCGCAAGGCGAGAAGCCGCGCAGCCGCCGGCTCGCATCCTTGCGGAAGCGTTCGAGCATATGCTCGGCGAGCAGCTCGATATCCTTGCCTCGCACGCGCAACGGCGGTTCGTCGATCTGCAGCACGCACAAACGGTGGTACAGGTCAGCGCGAAAACGTCCTGCGAGCATCGCGCTTTGCATGTCGACGTGCGTCGCCGAAATGATGCGGACATCCACGGGCGTCGAGCCTTGGCCGCCTAGCCGTTCAATCTTGCGCTCCTGTAGAAAACGCAGCAGGCTCGCCTGGCTTTCGAGCGGCAAATCGCCGATTTCGTCGAGAAAAAGCGTGCCGCCGTCCGCCGCTTCGACGCGGCCGATCTTGCGCTGATTCGCGCCGGTAAATGCGCCGCGTTCGTAGCCGAATAGTTCGGACTGCAACAGATGTGGAGGGATCGCGCCGCAATTGATCGCGACGAACGGCTGCGCACGGCGCGCCGAGCGTTCGTGGATGGCATGCGCCGTCAGTTCCTTGCCGGTGCCCGATTCGCCTGAGATGAAGACGGGCGCGTCGGTCATGGCGACTTTGCGAATCGAGCGATACAACGCCTTCATCGGTTCGCAGTCGCCGATCATGCCGCCTTCGGCTGAATCGGACCTGAGCGGATCATTGCTGGCTGCATCGTGCAAGGAGACCATGCCGTAAGCGTGACCCACGGCATCGACGATGCGGTCCGACGACGAAGGCACCGTGACGTAATCGAAGCAGTAGTCGCGTATCAGCCGGCATAGTTCGGGATCGTCGGCCTGAGAGGCAGCGACCGTCGCGACCCAGCCGATTCGATAGCCCGCGAGCAAAGCGGTAAGGGCGGCGATATCTTTCGCGCATTCGCCGCTCGTCAAGTCCACGATGCCGGCCGCAGCGCCCTTTCCGTGCCTCGACAATTTGCCCTGTTTCGCGGGATTGACGTATTCGATCTTCCAGCCGCGTGCGTGCAGTCGTTCGGACAAGTCCTCCGAAACGGTACGTCCGGCGTAGTAGAGCGTTCTGGGTTCCCCGTACATGGCTTCTTCTCTCAGATATTTGTGTGTTTGTAAGCACAGTATCCATTGGAATCGCCGAGGCAAAAAGCGGCGCAAACGATACGCATCTTTTAAATGTTTACATTGGTCTAAGCATTGCGATTGAAAACGCTTGAGCACATTTTGCGAAACGGCCGTACTTATCTGCAGTGAAGATGCACGCATTTAACGACAAAGCGCCGCCAGATAAGGGCGAGCGGGCGGAATGTTTTACTCGGCCGACAAAGCGGTAGATTTGTCGCATTTGTTCTGTCGAGGGTAAACCCTCTAATTCATTCGCCGTTGCGCATTGTTGCGCCGGCGCGCGCATTCGCGGCGGCATTGGCTGAATTTGCGGCGTTCGCGGCATTTGCATTATTCGCCGTGTTGCCCGTGTAAGCCGGGGTGGGCGCATTCGTGTTCGGCGAATTCGAGTACGCGCCCGGCGACGACTTCGGCGGTTTCGGCTGCAGCGTCTGATTGATGACGCCGATCTGCCCGAGCTTTTGCGCGGCGCGGTTATCGGCGTGTGCGGCTTCGACGATGAAGACTGCGGCTACACCTAGCGCGAGTGACGCAACGGCGATGCGATTGCTTCTCATGATGCCCTCCACGATCGGCGCTCGATGCGCCCAGCAGGCCAATTCATCGTGCGCAAGCAACTTGCCTGGGGGCAGGAGGGTTTGTGCCTAGGCGGCGCATCGCTTTTATCGCTTGACGAAGGCCCGAGCATGCTGCGGCGTTTTCACGCACGCCACTGTGCAGAAACGAGACGAAAGCGCGGTCTTCAGTCGGTAAGATGTACTACGTAGACCTAAAGCAACCATGCACTGGAGACTTGCATGTTTCCCGAATACCGTGACCTCATTTCTCGCCTGAAGACCGAAGACGGGCACTTCTCGAAGCTCTTCGAGCGCCACAATCAACTGGACCATGAAATTCAAAACATGGAGTCCGGCGCAACGCCCGCAGATTCGTTCACGATCGAATCGCTCAAAAAGGAGAAGCTGCTTCTGAAGGACAAGATGTACGTCGTGCTGCGAAAAGCCGCGCAAGCCGCCTGAAGCAGGGATAGGGAGAGATCGAACGTGAGAAGCACACGCGCATCCGAGGGACGTGCGAGCAAAGCCTCGCAGGACATTGCGAAAGAAGACTTCGACGGCGGCGTCGGCGTCGTCGAGACGCCCGCGCAATTCGAGAGTCGTGAGACGCAAGAGGCAATCGATGCCGCGAACGAACTCATTTCCAGCAGCATGGAAGACGTGCTGGCGAACGCGGCATCGAACAGCAGCGAGACGCGCATCGACACGATGAAGGCGTTGATGGGCGGCCTTTCGCCGGACGAAATCGCCACCTTGCGCGCGCATCTGCTCGACGGCATGTCGCCGCTCGGTGTGCGCGGCTCCCGCCGTCATAATAGGGATGACGAACTATCGGCCGGCTGGCGTCACGGCGGCTATCCGTACAAGCATCTCATGTCGCGGCAAGCGTACGAGAAGCAGAAGTATCGGCTGCAAGTGGAGTTGCTCAAGCTCCAGGCGTGGGTGAAGGAAACGGGCCAGCGCGTCGTCATTCTGTTCGAAGGCCGCGATGCGGCGGGCAAGGGCGGCGCGATCAAGCGATTCATGGAGCATCTGAATCCTCGCGGCGCGCGTGTCGTCGCGCTGGAAAAGCCATCCGAGCGAGAACGCGGCCAATGGTATTTTCAGCGTTACGTGGAGCATCTGCCGACCGCGGGCGAGATCGTCATGTTCGACCGCTCCTGGTACAACCGCGCGGGCGTCGAGCGTGTGATGGGCTTCTGCACGAACCAGGAGTACGACGCGTTCATGCAGCAGGTGCCGGCATTCGAGCGTCATCTCACGCAAAGCGGCGTGCACATCGTCAAGTTCTGGTTTTCCGTCAGCCGCGCGGAACAGCGTCGCCGCTTCAAGGAGCGTGAAGTTCATCCGCTCAAGCAATGGAAACTGAGTCCGGTGGACCTTGCTTCGCTGGACAAGTGGGACGGCTACACCGCGGCAAAAGAAGCGATGTTCGCTCATACCGATACGGCCGACACGCCGTGGACCGTCGTGCGGTCGGACTGCAAGAAGCGCGCGCGGCTGAACGCCATGCGGTATGTGCTGCATCGCTTGCCCTATGCAAATCGCGATATCCGGACGATCGGCCCCGTCGATCCGCTCATCGTGGGACGCGCTTTCTGATCAGGCGTCGTCGGCCATGATCGCGTGAGCGAGCAGGTTCGCTTGCGGCGTGAGGGCATTGAAGGAACGCGCGCACACATGCAGCCGGCGCGCGGCCCACGGCTCGGACAGCGGCGCAATGGCAAGCTCGGGACGGCCGAGCAGTTGCGCCGATGCACGCGAGAGTATCGCGATGCCAATGCCCGCTTCGACCAGCATGCCGACGTTATCGATGCTTCGCATGTGGATGCGGTAATTGAGCTGCCTGCCAAGCCGCGACGCCTTCTCGGCGAGATGCATTTCGAGCGCCGCATCCGCGAGTCCGACGAACGCTTCGCCGACGATATCGGCGAACGCCACCGCACTTTCCTTAGCTACGCGATGCGTGCGGCTCGCCACCACGACGAGCTGATCCTGCGTCACCAGCCGCGTCTCGATTCCGCCGAGGTCCGTAATGTCCGCGACGATGCCGAGGTCCGCGCGGCCTTCCATCACCGCCTGCACGATGTCCGCGCTGGGCCGCTCATCGAGGTCGATGGACAGATCGGGATGAGCCGCGAGAAACCGCGTCAGGCGCGGCGGTAAATACGCGGCCAATGCCGCGGTGTTCGACATGAGCTTGATGCGGCCTCTGAGACCCGTTGCATAGGTGCGCAACTCTCCGCGCATCTGCTCGACCTGACCAAGAATCATGCGTGCGTGGCGCACGAAGCTCTCGCCCGCTGCGGTGGCCTGCACGCCGCGTCGATTGCGCTCGAGAAGCGGGGCGCCCAGCGCGGCCTCCATGCCTGCAATCCGCTCACTCGCGGACGCCAGCGCGAGATGCATCGCTTGCGCGCCCGCCGTGATGCTGCCGCGTTCGATCACGGTCAGGAACAGGCGCATGTCGGTGAGATCGAAACGCACGCCGTGCCTTCGGTCGCGCCGAAGCCTCGCATAGGAAATGCCAGATTGTAAGCGCGCGCCGTGCTCGCTACGATTTGCCGCATGGAACCTTTTATCGTAGTGATCGTCGCGGGATTCATTGCGGGCGCGATGAACGCGCTGGCCGGCGGCGGATCGTTCGTCAGCCTGCCCGCGCTGATCGCGGCAGGCGTGCCGCCGGTTCAGGCGAACGCATCGTCGACGGTGGCGCTGTTTCCCGGCGGCGTGGTCAGCGCGTGGGCGTATCGCGACGGCCTCGGTCCCGTCGGCTCCGTGCCCATGCGCGCGATGCTCGTCACGACGGTCATCGGCGGAATGATCGGGGCGGCGCTGTTGCTGTCGACATCGTCATCGACATTCTCGTTCTTGCTGCCCTGGCTGCTGCTATGCGCGAGTCTCGCGCTTGCCTTCGGCCGCCGTCTCGGCGAACTGTTGCGCAAGCGCTGGCGTATCGGAGCGCCCGCCGTGCTCGCGATTCAGCTTTTGCTCGGCGTCTATGGCGGTTACTTCGGAGGCGCGGTCGGCATCATGATGATGGCCGTGTGGGGCCTGCTCGATACCCGCGATCTCAAGAGCCTCAACGCGCCGCGCACGCTGCTCGTCAGCGCGGCGAATTCGGTTGCCGTCGTCACGTTCGCCGTCGCCCATGCGGTGCGCTGGCCCGAGACTATCGCGATGCTCGTTGCGGCGATCGCCGGCGGATACGGCGGCGCGCAACTGGGTCGACGCGCATCGCCCGCGTTGATCAGAACAGGGACGCTGCTCGTGAGCGCGGGCATCACGGTCGCGTTCTTCGTGCGGACTTATGGACCGATGCTCTCGCATCGCTGAACCGGTCGCTGTCGCCTCATCATTCTTGTCGAACGATCATGATCGCTGCTCTGCTCGAGACCATCGGTGCGCTTTCCGTGCTTGCAAGCGTGGCCGCAAAGATCGCGTGGATGCGCGACGCCCCCGATGAAGCCATCGACGAGCAGGCGGCGCCAGGCAAGCGGCCGCATCGCGGCATCGACCGTGAGTCGCGACGCCGCCGGCGCAGGCATCGCTCGTCAGCGCGCGTTTCGAATGAGCGGCGGTAAGCCGAGCGGCTTTGTCGCCGATTCATAGGCGCGAATGAAACGGGGATCGTCGGCGAACTCGCGCGCCATCCACTTCGACAACTCGTCGCTGCATGACGGGTTGGCGATGGATTCGAAGCATGGCGAGTTCGCGGGCATCATACTGGCCGCCCAGTAGAAGCCGAAGAGGGTTTGCTTTTCGGCGGGTTCCATTCGCAGCGCGTCGGGCGCGGCGCCCGAGAACCATCGTTCGAGCTTGGCCGTCAACGTCGACTCTGTTTCGTGCTTCTCATACGAGAACACGTAGCCGCCGCCCGCCTGAGCCGTGTGGAAGTCATTCATCACGACCGCAGTCACGAAGCGGGCCGCGTGTGCGTTGACGGCAAACGATTGCCCATGTGCGTTCAACATCACGCACCAGAGCAGGGCGAGCAATGCGCTTGTTGTTGGCCGCGCCCAGGCGCGGAATTCTTGTCGACTGCTTCGCGGCTTCACACGGATACGAAGAAAAGGTTGATTCCAGCATAGTTACGGCACACAGGCCGATGCGCGATTCTACTGATTTATAGCGATGTTCGATGGCGCGCACAAAAAAACAAACGGCCCCGAAGGGCCGTCGCGCACCGATGCGAAACCGCGCGTATTACAGCGGCTGGATCGTCGAAGCCTGCTTGCCCTTCGGGCCTTGCTTGACTTCGAAGCTCACCTTCTGGTTTTCTTGAAGCGACTTGAAACCCTTGGACTGGATCTCGGAGAAATGTGCAAACAGGTCTTCACCGCCGTCGTCCGGCGTGATGAAACCGAAACCCTTTGCATCATTGAACCACTTGACCGTACCTGTTGCCATTTTTCCAAACCCTATGAGACGAATAAACGTTGATGATGCGCTCGCCGTTTCGAGCGACACTGATTTTTACCATGCCTTGGTATTTTGGTCCAATAAGCGTTTTTGCTTAGCTTATTGACGCACGGGCGTCATAAAACCAAAAATTACCTGTCGCATGGCAATCAGTCGGTTTAATTTTCCACATTGCGCCCGAGCGCGTCTGTTCGGTCACGGACAAAACAATTCACTGCGGCGGTCGAACTCACGGAGCTCGTTGTTAAGTTCAGAATGGATGAAGGCCCGAATCAGCACGCGCGGCCTCCTCTATGACTTCGTTACCGTCCATATGGAAGCCGCCGAGCAACACGTCATGCATCTCGTTGCGCGCTACGCGGCGACTCTGGGTATCGCGCCGCCTACAGTGCGACTGGCCGCGAGTCATAGCGGGCCTTGCTATGAGCCGCTGTTCAATCGGATCGAGGTGGACACCTCTACGCTTGCGTTGCCCGAGCCGCTGCTGTGTCTCGTGCTTGCGCATGAAGTGGGGCATGCCACGCAACGAAGCGTGCTTCTCTTCGATCTCGCCAGGACCGTGTTTGGCGTCACCGCGCTTATCGCGGGGCCGTGCATCATGTTTGCGGCATGGCCCGGACAGGACCTATGGCGCATATCCATTCCCGGTGCGCTTTTCGCCATCCTGATGACGCTGCTGCTCCCAACATGGCGAACGCGTACAGTCCAACGCGCGAAGGCGCTGGAACTCGATGCCGATGCGAAGGCCGCCACCCTCTGCGGCGCGCGAATCGCATTAGAGGCAATGGAAATTATGGCGAAACGCGGCCGTGTCGATGCAATCCGTTTGAACGTCATGCGTGAACGTTGCGCACATGCCGAAGACGCTAAAGAAGCCAAAAGCACATGCCGATAAAACGCTTGATGGGCGCTTGCATGATCGGTCATGTTGACATCCTGTAACGCGCCAAATCGGACAAAGATACAGGACAAGACTTCATGAACGATGCACAAGGCGCTGTCAGCACAGTCGCCATTCATTCGGTTTCTTCGGGCTGTGCAGGGTGCAAGACGGATCCCGATTCCGAGCTCGCGCTGGCATTTGCTTTCCAGCCTATCGTCGATGTCGCGGCGGGCCTCGCTTACGCACACGAAGCGCTGGTGCGCGGACCGCAAGGCGAGCCGGCCGGTACGGTGCTCGGCAAGGTCAGCGAAGCAAACCGCTACCACTTCGACCAGCGCTGCCGCACGACGGCCATCGCGCAGGCCGCGCAGCTCGGGCTGCAAGGCTTCCTCTCGATCAACTTCATGCCGAATGCGGTGTATCGGCCGGAAGCCTGTATCCGCAGTACGTTCGAAGCCGCGGAGAAGCACGACTTCCCGATCGAGCGGATCATCTTCGAGACGGTGGAAGGCGAGGACATCATCAGCCGGCCGCATCTCGTCGATATTTTCCGCGCGTACAAGCGGTTCGGCTTCCAGACAGCCATCGACGATTTCGGCGCGGGCTATTCCGGCCTGACGCTGCTCGCGGACTTTCAGCCGGACATCATCAAGCTCGACATGGATCTCGTGCGCGGCGTCGACACGGATTCGGTGCGGCAGCGCATCGTGTGCGGCGTGCTCGCCATTTGCCGCGACCTGGGCATTCGTGTCATCGCGGAAGGCATCGAGACAAAAGGCGAACGCGATTTCTTCACCGCCAACGACGTCCGGCTCATGCAAGGCTATTTCTTCGCCAAGCCCGCTTTCGCGGCGGTGCCGATGCTGAACGCGGAATCGTTCGCGGCCTGAGCGTGGCTCGCTTTTTGCGTGAACAGCGATGCGAGAGCAACGCCCCTGCATGCTGAGGGAATCAACGCTTTTGGATGACCGATCATGCTCGTCCTGTTTGTAGAAGATGACGTCCGACTTTGCGATGCCTTCAGAGATCTCGCGATATCGCTGGGGCATGTCGCGCACGTCGCGTACGACGGCCACCAGGCGATGCTGCTCGCGGCAGCCAACAGCTACGATACGATCTTTCTCGACCTCAACCTGCCCGACGTGGATGGCCGCGATCTATGCCGGCGTTTGCGCGCGGCAGGGCCAAGCAAGCTCGCGTGCGTCGTCGCGGTCACCGGCGATGACCGGCACCAGAAGGAGGCGCAAGAGCACTTCGATGGTTTCTTCCTCAAGCCATTTACCGCCGACGGCTTCAGAGCAGTGCTCAACGCCTGCTGACCGCTGAGCGTTTTCGTCTGGATCGAAATTACAGATCCTGGTCTTCCGCGGCCTTGCGCGCGCGACGTTCTTCGTTTGCGCGGCGCGCACGCAAGCGCTGACGCGAGAGCTGCGTGATGACCTCGCCGGTGCTCGCGCCTGCAGGAATTTCATTGCGTATGACTTTGGGCACCATCGGCAAACCCATGCGCTGTCGGCGCAGCGCGCGTGCGATGGCGGTGCGGCATGTTTGTCCGTGACAGTCCCATTCGTCGCGGGTTCGCTCGCAGTAAGGACACTTTTCCATTCATGCAGTTTACTGCGAACCGGAAGTGCACGCCTGCGTGGGCAGCTGCGCGAGTGGTTGACGCGCTGCGTCTTTGCGCTCGCTGAGGATGATCGAGGCTGCGTGGCAGTACCTTCTTTGCGAGCGCCTTGAGAGAATTGCATTGAATGGCTTCGGCTGCGTGCTGCAATGACTCCGCCATATTCGACAGCGTGTTCGGCACCGGCCTGAAGCATGCGCGGACAGATGTCGTCCATTACGTCGCCATTGCAGCGCAGGAGCTTTCTGTCCGTTGATGCGCACCTCGATCAGCGTCGCCTCGCGCGTGAAGCTGCCACCGTGCGATGGACAGCATTGCAGCACTCAAGGCTTCCTAACGCCGCTTTTCATCTAATTCAAAAATCAAACGCGGAACATGCTGACCGCGTGCGCAAGCCGATCGGCATGACCACGCAGTTCGACGGTCGATTGCTCGGCCTCACCGACCAGCGCCGCGTTCTGCTGCGTGGCTTCACCGATCAGCATGACGGCGCTATTGACCTGTTCGATACCGCTTGCCTGTTCACGCGACGCCACGCCGATGTCGCCGACGAGCGCATTGACACGCGTCACACGCTCGACGATGCCGGTCATCGTGCTGCTCGCCTGCTCGGCCATCTTGTAGCCGTGCGAAACCCTCGCGGCCGATTCGGCGATTAGCGCTTCGATTTCCTTGACCGCAGCCGCGCTCCGTTGCGCGAGCGCGCGCACTTCCGATGCGACGACCGCGAAGCCCTTGCCGTGCTCGCCCGCCCGCGCCGCCTCGACTGCCGCGTTGAGCGCGAGAATGTTCGTTTGAAATGCGATGCCTTCGATCGTCGACGTGATATCGGCAATGCGTCGCGCGGATGCATCGATTTCGTTCATCGTCTGGACGACGCGGCCCACCGCTTCGCCGCCTTCGCGCGCGGCGTCCGTCGCGGACGACACGAGCCTGCCCGCCTGTTCGGTATTCGCGGCGTTGTGCTGCACCGTCGATGTGATCTCTTCCATGCTGGCCGCCGTCTCTTCGACGCTCGCCGCCTGCGTCGCGATGCGCGTGGCGATGTCGCTGCTGCCCGACGCGATGCGCGCGGTGCCCTCCGTCATGTCGGCTGAAGCGCTGCGCACTTGCGCGACGATGCCCGCGAGCCCCTGTGCGATGCCGTCGATGGAGCGCATCAGCCGACCGATATCGTCCTCGCGGGCAGTGTCGATGCGCACGGTCAGATCGCCCGCCGCGATACGCTCGGATGCGCGCGTGACGTCATCGATCGGACGGCCTATGAGCCGCTTGACCGCGTAAAGCAGCACGCCGACGAGCGCCGCGATGACCGCGAGCCCGAGCAGCAAGAAGCGATTGCGGCTTGCATGAACGCTCGCCAGCAACTCGTCGCGATAGGCGATGCCGCCGATCACCCAGTTCCACTGCGGCACCGTCATATAGACGACTTGTTTCACGCCGCCATGCACGCGCGCATTCGAGCCGTCGATGTCGGCGCCGTCGAACGCGAGCTTGCCTTCGCGGGTGTCGAGCATCTGCTTGAAGGGCGCCACGCGTTCGTCGGCCACTTGCCCTTCTCGGCCGGGATGAACGAGCAGCTTGCCGCGATTTGTGCCGCTCGAGGCATCGACGACGAAGTGATATCCGCTATCGCCGATGGTCAGCTTGCGAATATCGTCCTGCAGCCTAGTCATTTCGGCAGTCACGTCCACGCCGACGAACAGCGCGCCGACGATGCGGCCCGAAGCGTCCGCCACTGGTTTGTATTCGGTGATGTACTGCTTGCCGAACAGCGCCGCAATGCCGATATACGGCTTCCCGCTGAACACTGGCCCGTAGGCGGGGCCTTTACGGTCGAGCAGCGTGCCGATGGCGCGCGTGCCGTCCTGCTTTTTGAGCGACGTGGACACGCGCACGAAGTCGTCGCCGGTGCGGGCGAAGATCGTCGCGATGGCGCCGCTTTCGGCGAGAAACGCATCGGGAATCGAGAAGTCGCCGTTCAACGCTTTATCGCCGGCGACGATGGTCGGCGTCGCAACACCGCCGATATCGACCGTATGCGCTTCGTCGAGCGCGAAATTACCGGGCACGCGATTCGAGAACATCGTCATGAAGCGCGAGACTTCGGCGCTCACTGCAGTGTCGTAGAGACCGATCATCGTGGCGATCGACCGGTTCTGACTTTCGACGCGAGCGATCGCGTGGGCGTCGATTTGCTCGCCCGCCGATCGGGTGACGGCGAGTGTAAAAGCGGCAACGACGACAGCCGCCAGCGCGCAGGCAAGGGCGGCGAACTTGGTCCCGACACTCGTTCGGGCCAGATTGATAAGAGGCATGTAGAGAAACTAAGAGTTGAACCGAAATCACCGTATTTATCGGCAAATTTCACCGGGACTTGAGAAAGCGATCGGCAGGTTTGGCGTTTTGCATGCGGCATGCAGCGTGCCGCATGCAAGAACATCATCGGTTAGACCGCCAGAAAACGATTAACGCGGCGAGTGACGCTGCGTGAGCCCACCCAGGCGCTTGCGCCGTGCGGACAGGGGAAAGCTAGGGAAAATCCTAGGCTGTCCCTCGGCGCACAACGGCTATATCCTTCGGAAAAACGTTTTCCCAAAATAGTGGCGCGCGCACTTTGCACGACGCCGCGCCCACGGCGCTCGTCGCCGTCCATGAAACAAGACACGCGGTCCGACGAGCGCCGCCGCGTACCGGAGACTTTCATGCAAACAGCCGTCGTCGGCGTCGCGCGGGCCGCGAGCCGTTATCGCTGGACCGTGTGTGCGTTGCTCTTCTTTGCGACCGTGATCAATTACATGGACCGGCAGATCCTCGGTCTGCTCGCGCCCGTGCTTCAGCACGACATCGGATGGACGCAAGTTCAGTACGGCCGCGTCGTGATCGCTTTCTCCGCGTTCTATGCGATCGGCCTGCTGTGCTTCGGGCGTATCGTCGACTGGCTCGGCACCCGCATCTCTTATGCGCTCGCGATGTTCGTCTGGAGCATCGCCGCCATGCTGCACGCGGCGGTCGGCTCGGTGATGGGCTTCGCGATGGTTCGCGCGCTGCTCGGCATCGGCGAGGGCGGCAACTTCCCGGCGGCAATCAAGACGACGGCGGAGTGGTTTCCGCGCCGCGAACGCGCGCTGGCAACTGGTATTTTTAATTCAGGCGCGAATATCGGCGCGGTGTTTGCACCCGCGATCATCCCCGCGCTCGCTGTCGCTTTTGGCTGGCGGGCGGCGTTCGTGATGGTCGGCGCAATCGGCATCGTCTGGCTCGCCGTGTGGTTCGTGATGTATCGCCAGCCGGACGGCAGCGCGCATGACGACGACCTCGCGCTCGAAAGCGACGAAGCCGCCGCCGCCGATGCCGGCAACGCCAAAGCGGGCGCACCGGGCTTCGGCGTGCTGATCCGCAAGCGTGAGACGTGGGCGTTCATCGTCGGCAAGTTCCTGACGGACCCGGTGTGGTGGTTCTACCTGTTCTGGCTGCCGAAGTGGCTGAACGAATCGCGCGGCATGGACATGCAGCATATCGGCCTGCCGCTCGTCGTGATTTACGCGATCACCACGGTCGGAAGCATCGGCGGCGGATGGATCTCATCGGCGTTGCTGCGCTCGGGCTGGAGTGTGAATGCTGCACGCAAAACCGCGATGCTGATCTGCGCATGCTGCGTGTTGCCGATTGCGTTCGTTTCGCAAGTGCACGATCTGTGGGTGGCAGTGGCCATCGTCGGACTTGCGGCGGCGGCGCATCAGGGCTGGTCGGCGAATCTCTTCACGACGGCATCGGACATGTTCCCGAAGCGCGCGGTCGGGGCGGTCGTCGGTATCGGCGGCATGGCGGGCTCGATCGGCGGCGTTCTGTTTTCCGAAGTAATCGGTCAGGTCCTGCAACGCACGGGTCAGTACTGGGCGCTCTTCGCAATCGGTGCACTGGCGTATCTCGTGGCGTTCGGCGTGATGCACGTCCTCACGCCGAAGATGACGCCCGCGAAGCTCAACGCCTGATCGCGAGCATTGAAGCCATGCGCCGCGCTTCACGCACTCGCAGTCCGGGCCGCAGCCGTGGCGGTCGATTCGCGCACGATCAGGCGCGGCTCGAACATGGAGTTGCCGGGGTCCGGATGACCGGCGAGTGCGTCGATGAGCTTCTGCATGGCGAGCTCGCCCATCCGCTCGCTTTGAATGTCGATGGTGGTGAGACCCGGCGCGGCGTATGCGCCGTAAGGCACGTTGTCGATGCCCGTCACCGAGACATCCTGAGGCACGCGGATGCCGAGCGTCGCGGCTTCCTTCATGAACCCGAGCGCGATCAAGTCGTTGTAGCAGATCACCGCTTGCGGGCGCTTCGGGCCGAGCATCACGCGCGAGCACGCATGTTCGCCAGCGAGCGCGGTCGGAGCGTGGGCATCGTGAACATCGAGTTCGAGGCCGGCTTCTTCGAGGCATTCGCGCACGCCGCGAATGCGTTCATCGTTGATGCGTGCCTGGCCGAAGCCAAGGTATGCAATATGCCGATGCCCCAGGTTCAGCAGATGCCGCGCGAGCATGTGCGAAGCGAGACGATTGTCGATGCCGACGCTCGGAATCGGCAGCGCCTCGGCATTGCGAAGGAGCACGACGGGCTTGCCGAGGTCGAGCATCCAGTGCGCCTCCTCGTCGGGCAGACGCGAGCTTACGATCAGTCCGTCGACGCGTTGCGAGAGGGCTTCGATCAACGGCCGCTCGCGCGCCTGCTGTTCGTCGATATCGACGAGCAGCAGCGTGTAGTCGTGACGCAGCGCGATGCGGTTAGCGCCCTTGACCACGTTGGTGAAGTGCGGATTGCTGATGTCGAGAATCGTGAGTCCGATAGTGCGCGTGCGGCCGGTGATCATCGAACGCGCGAGCGGATTGGACCGATACCCGAGCGTAGCGATGGCTTCCTTGAGCCGCGCTTCGACCGGCGCCGAGAAACGCTGGGCGCCGTTGATGTACTTGGAGACCGTTGCGACCGAGACGCCCGCTGCAGCGGCGACATCGCGAATGGTCGGAGACAATTTCTTCATCGAGGTAACGTTTTCTCGCATTTTTCCAATATTTTCGGATTGTCTCAGAAAACGAGGCCGCTGAAACGTTTTTTGCATGCTGCATGCAGTGCGCAGAATGCCGATTGACGACGGCTTGCGCTGGTCGCTATAGTGCGGAAAACGTTTTACTCGTTCAGACTCAAAAGCATTCGACAGGAGTTTCGATGGACCAGTCAACCGCAACGGGCAAGCCGTTCAAACGCCTGCTTCTCACCGGCGCCGCCGGCAACCTGGGTCGTCAACTGCGCGGGGCGCTCGCGCAGTGGGCCGATGTGGTGCGTGCGTCGGACATCGCGCCGATCGACGACGCTGCCGCAGATGAGGAAGTCAGCGCGGTCGATCTCGCGGATCGCGACGCGGTCATGCGTCTGGTCGAAGGCGTCGATGCGATCGTGCATCTGGGCGGCATTTCGATCGATGCGCCGTTCGACGATCTCATCGAGGCGAATATCCGCGGTACTTACAACATCTACGAAGCGGCCCGCCGTCACGGCGTCCGGCGCGTGGTGTTCGCAAGCTCGAACCACGCGATCGGTTTTCATCCCGTGACCGAAGTGCTCGATGCAGATGCGCCGCAGCGCCCCGACAGTCTCTATGGCGTGACCAAGTGTTTCGGCGAGTCGCTGTCGCGCTACTACTTCGACCGCTTCGGGATCGAGACGGTGTGCCTGCGTATCGGGTCGTCGTTCGAAGAGCCGAAGAATCCCCGCATGCTCGTGACGTATCTCAGCTACCGCGATTTCATCGAACTGGTGCGCTGTTCGCTCTTCACGAATCGCGTGGGACACGCCGTGGTGTACGGCGCGTCGGACAATCCGGTCAAGTGGTGGGACAACAGCAAGGCCAGCTTCCTCGGGTTCAACCCGCAAGACAGCTCAGTCGAGTTCAACGATCGCTTTCCGGTACGCGCACCGACCGACGACCACGACGACCCCGCGCAACGCTTCCAGGGCGGCGCGTTCGTGCTCGGCGAACCGATGGAGCGCAGCCGATGAACAGCGCGCCGCGCGTGGAGCGGCTAGAGGCGGCGGGGCGCGCAGCAGTCGGCGAATGCCCCGTCTGGCATGCAAAAGACCAGGCGTTGTATTGGGTCGACATCCCCGCGCGGCGCATCGTGCGGCTCGCTGTGGCGGCCGGACAGCGCAGCGAATGGGCGTTGCCTGAACAGGTCGCATGTTTTGCATTCGATGCGGCGGGCACACTGGTCGCGGGCATGGAGACGGGGCTTTTCGCGGTGACGCTGCCGGATGCGGGCGACGTTCGCCTGACGAAGCTCGCCGCGCCGCGCTTCGATGCGCCCGGCATGCGCTTCAACGACGGACGGTGTGACCGGCAGGGCCGCTTCTGGGCCGGCACGATGGTGCAGGACATGTCACTCGCGAGCACCGCAGGCGCGCTCTTTCGCTTCGATGCGGACGGCACGCTGTCCGCGCCGATCGTCGACGGACTCATCACGCAGAACGGCCTCGCCTTCTCGCCGGACGGCGCGACGATGTATCTGTCGGATTCGCATCCGCAGAAGCGGCAGATCTGGGCCTTCGACTTCGCCACCGACACCGGCACGCCGCATAACCGTCGCGTGTTCGCGGATTTGCACCATCACGTAGGGCGTCCGGACGGCGCGGCGGTCGACGCGGACGGATGCTACTGGACCTGTGCGAATGATGCCGGCTGCCTGTTGCGCTTCACGCCCGAAGGCAACCTGGATCGCACGATTGATCTGCCTGCGACGAAGCCCTCGATGTGCGCATTCGGCGGTGACGATCTGTCGACCCTCTACGTCACGTCGATCCGTCCTGCCGCCAACGCAACCGACGCCGACGGCTGCGTCTTCGCGTTGCACCCCGGCGTGCAAGGATTACCGGAACCGATCTACGCCGGTATGTTACCGGTCGCATAAACGCCACGCCGAGGCGCTGGCATCGCCTTGGCGAGTGAGTTTTTTTAGCGCTATACAGGCTAAACACCAGTTCTGGAGTTTCTCCTTAAAGAGTAGGCTGCGCAGGTCGCTTCAAACTGAACGATCTGCCGATTCCCTATTCGAGGAGATATTGATGGACCTTGAAACCCGCACCATGAAGCGCGTGATGCTTCGTCTCGTGCCGTTCCTGATTCTCTGCTACTTCATCGCTTATCTCGATCGCGTCAACGTCGGCTTTGCTGCGCTGCAAATGAACAAGGCGCTTGGCTTTTCCGCGAGCGCCTTTGGCTTTGGAGCAGGCATTTTCTTCATCGCTTATTTCTTCTTCGAAGTCCCGTCCAACTTGCTCCTGGAACGCTTCGGTGCAAGAAAGTGGATTGCGCGAATCATGTTCACGTGGGGCGTGCTCGCGGCGTTGATGGCCTACATCCCACATATTGCGCAAGCCACGGGCCTGTCGAATGCCTATGTGTTTTATGGCTTGCGTGTCCTGTTGGGCATCGCGGAAGCCGGCTTCTTCCCGGGCATCATCTATCTGTTGACGCTCTGGTTCCCGGCGAAATATCGCGGACGCGTCGTGGGCTACTTCATGGCTGCCATTCCGCTGTCCACCGTGATCGGCGGTCCGATCTCCGGCGCGCTGCTGCAAATGGACGGCATCAGCGGCATGCAGGGCTGGCAATGGCTCTATCTGATCGAAGCGCTGCCCGCGCTCGTGCTCGCATTCGTCGTGTTCTTCTACCTCACCGACAAGCCCCAGAACGCGCACTGGCTTGCTGACGATGAACGCAACTGGCTCGTCGACCGGCAAGCGCAAGAGCGCGCGCATCGCGAAGCGGTGCATTCGTTTAGCGTGAAGGAAGCGATTTTCAACCCGCGCGTGCTGGCGATTGCGCTGATTTATTTCGGTGCGAACGCAACCAACTACGGCCTGAGCTTCTTCCTGCCGCAAATCGTGAAGGCGTTCGGGCTGAGCAATCTTCAGACTGGCTTCGTGACATCTTTGCCGTACGCAGTCGGCGTCATCAGCATGGTTCTGTGGGGACGTCATTCGGATCGCACACTCGAACGACGCTGGCACGTTGCAATCGCGTTGATGGTGGCAGCGGGCGGCATTGCAGCTTCCGCAGGGCTGGACAACCCCGTGCTGAAGATGATCGCGTTGTCGATTGCGGGCTTCGGCATCTTCGGTTGCTTGCCGATCATCTGGACGCTGCCTGCATCGTTCCTGTCGGGTGCAGCTGCCGCGGGCGGCATTGCGGCGATCAACTCACTGGGCAATCTCGCGGGTTTCTTTGGACCTTATGCGATGGGATGGATCAAGGACAGCACCGGCGGTTTTGGCGCGGGCCTGCTCTGTCTCGCAGGCGCCGGAATGGTCGGTGTCGCCGCAGTCTTGTTGCTGCACCATGACTCGGCACTGGAGACGATTTCCGGAACGCGGGATATGGAAGATGGCGAGCCTGCGCGATCTTAGTCTGCACTCCAAGTAGCACACTGATTTCCTTGCAAGCCGCAAGGCGGCGTCAGCGATCGTAAGGCAAGCAGGTTCCGCCACGCTGCGCTAATGTCTAGGCTTTTCCTCTCGTGCGCGAAGGCTTTCGAGCCTTCGCGCACTCTTTCGAAAAGCAATCGACGGCAAGGAGATTTCCCGATGGACTACGTGAAACTCGGCACGACCGGGCTTGAAGTGTCGCGACTGTGTCTCGGATGCATGACCTTCGGCGTGCCTGGACGCGGCACGCATCCGTGGACGCTCGATGAAGAGCAAAGCCGCCCCATCCTTCAGCAGGCGCTGGACGCCGGCATCAATTTCTTCGATACCGCCAATACTTATTCCGATGGCACATCGGAAGAGATTGTTGGCCGCGCGTTGCGAGACATGACGAAGCGCGACGACATCGTCATTGCGACGAAGGTCTTCAATCGCATGCGGCCAGGCCCAAACGGCGCAGGCCTTTCACGCAAAGCCATCTTCAATGAAATTGATAACAGCCTGAAGCGACTCGGCACCGATTACGTCGATCTCTATCAGATTCATCGTTGGGACTACACGACGCCAATTGAAGAGACACTGGAGGCGCTGCACGATATCGTCAAGGCGGGCAAGGCGCGTTATATCGGTGCGTCGTCAATGTATGCGTGGCAGTTCAGCAAGGCGCTTTATACATCGCGGGCGAACGGCTGGACAGAGTTCAAGACGATGCAGAATCACTTGAACCTGCTTTATCGCGAAGAGGAACGCGAGATGCTGCCCCTATGCGAGGATCAGGGCATAGGCGTATTGCCCTGGAGCCCGCTTGCGCGCGGCCGTCTCACGCGCGAATGGGACGCCACGAGCGAGCGTCAGCAAACGGATGCCTTTGGCAGCACGCTGTATCAAACGCACGATGCGGACCGCGCTATCGTCGAAGCCGTTGCCTCGGTGGCGAAGGCGCGCGGTGTGCCACGGGCGCAAGTGGCGCTTGCATGGGTCGCGCAGAAGTCGCCCGTTAGTGCGCCGATCATCGGGGCATCGAAACCCCAACACGTGAGCGATGCGGTTGCCGCCTTGTCGCTGAACCTGACGGCCGAAGAAATTGCGCAACTCGAAGCGCCCTATGTGCCGCACGCAGTCGCAGGCTTCAAGTAAATCTACGCGCCGATAGAGCCGCGCTCGAAACTCATAATTGCGACTCTATCGGCAGAATGCCAAGCATCCATATCGTCGCACGCTTGAGCGCGGACACGCCTGGCTCGCTCTCCAGCGTGGTCGTCGCGCCTTTATCGTCCGTATCGATCCAGACCATACGCTGACCGCCGCCGGCGTTGGGCTTCATTTCGACGCGCCATGCGATGCGATCGATCCTCATCCCGATGCCATCCGCCACTTGCTGCGCCGCCGCCGCGCTCTCGCAATACACGCCAATCTCCGTGTTCAATTCCACTGAACGCGGGTCGAGATTCATGGAGCCGATAAAGATTCGCTCTCGGTCGAAAACATAAGTCTTTGCATGCAGCGACGCCTTCGACGATCCGAACATCGTTTTCTTTTCTTTGTCTTGATCGTCTTCCTTGCCATCTTCGGACGCGACCGGCTTTAGCTCGTATAGCCGCACGCCCGCTTCGAGCATGTCCTTGCGATAGCGTTGATAACCCGCATGAACAGCCGCCACATCGGTAGCCGCTAAAGAGTTGGTGAGCACCGTCACGCGCACGCCGCGAGCCGTCATCGACCGCAGCCATTCGACACCGATCTCGCGCGGAACGAAATAGGGCGAAACGATCAGCAATTCATACCTCGGCGCGAGCCGTAGCGCCCTGAACTTCGACATCAAACGGCCTTCACTGTCACTCGGATCACGCGTGATTTTTTCAGGGTCATCGTAGAGCAAGGTGGCCTTGCCCCACGCAAACGTTGCATCGCGCGATTCGATCGCTTGTGAGATACGTTGCCTTGCTTGTGCGACATAGGGAGAATGCGCTTCCGACTGCAAATAGGCATCGAGTCCCTTGCGATATGTGGTGAGCGCATTGGAAACCGCGCGGCGGCCTACGAGGCTCTCAATGGGATAGGCGGCATCGGAGTTCCAGTAGAGATCGAACGCGTCCGAGACTTCCGCAACGACGGGGCCATGCACGAGTACATCGAGATCGCCGAATTCGATCGTGCTCGATGCGCCAAAGTATTCATCGCCGATGTTTCTTCCTCCAAGAATGGCGAACTGGTTATCGGCGACAAGCGACTTATTGTGCATGCGGCGATTCACTCGGAAGAATTCGAGTGCGGAGCCGAGCCGCTTGAAGTTGCGGTTAGCCACCGGATTGAAGAGACGCACCTGTATGTTCGGGTGAGAAGCGAGCGCAAGCAAAAGATTGTCGTCGGCATTGGTGCCGAGATCGTCAAGCAGTAATCGCACGCGCACGCCACGATCCGCCGCACGCAGAACCGACGCGGCCATCGCGCGTCCCGTGAGATCGTCGTGCCAGATGTAGTACTGAAAATCGAGCGAACGGTCCGCGCTTTCCGCGAGCACGATGCGAGCGACGAGCGCATCGACTCCGTCGGACAAGAGATGAAATGCATTGTCGTCGGGATGCGCGGCTTCGCTTTCCGACACTGCTTGGCCCAAGCGCGTATCCGGCGATTTGGCAATTGCATGACTCGGCGTGCGCCCGGTTTGAGGCGGCAGGCTTGCGCATGCGGTCATCAAAGCGAGCATCGTCATTGCGTAGAGCAATCGCATCCATGCTTGCCTGAGCATTGGCGTCGCCTCCTAAGCCGTGTGGTTTTCCTTGCGTGCCGCAGTGCTCAATCGCGCACGCACGAAGCCGATGTGCTCGCGCAGCACGTAGAGTGCATCGGCATAGGCAAGCGGTAGCTTGAGCGTATCCAGTGACTCTTCGATGTGGTCGAGTTCGACCAGCAATGCGCGCCGCTCTTCATCGTTGGACATATGCATTGCACCTCGCTCGATTGCGATCAGCGCGCCGTAATAGCGATAGATGCGAGAACGCACTCGCCATCGATAAAGCGCGGGCACGAGCCGCAGCATCGGAAAGACCAGTACCGCGACGGGCAGAAGCAACACGAGCGCGCGGTCCGCGATATTCGCAAGCCAGAACGGCAGCGCGCGATAAAGAAAACTCTTTCCCGAGCGGTAATAGCGGCTGGCATCCTCGCTGATGGGAAACTCATGCGCAACCGGACTGGGGAACTGACCCGCGCGCTGCAATAGCCCGGCCATTCCATGCACTTCCTGTGCGGCTTCGATCAATAAGTCCGACAACGCCGGATGCAGGCTGTTGCGCGCGACGAGCTCGACAGTCGGACTGATCAGATGCACCGTCTGCGGTGGAATGCGTCGCCCGAGATCGAGCACGCCGGGCGGCAATTCGATCTCGTCGAGATACGGAAAGATCCGCGTATATGCACGCGCTTCGTTGAAGTCCATCACCGATATGCCGGGCACCTTCAGCAGCCGAAGCATGAGCCCGCGCGTGGCCGAATCACCGCTTAGAAACACGGCGTCCGCTTCATTGCTGACGAGTTCGGTGGCGGCTTGCAGGCCGTCCGTCGACAGAAGCTGCGTGCTGCCGCCGGGCGTAATGCCATTGGCCTCGAGCAGTTTCAGCGACAGCGTGCGCGTGCCGCTGCCAACGCGTCCGATGGCGACGCGCTTGCCTTCCAGTTGCGATAGCAGCGTGAGTCCCTTGCCGCGATAGAACACGACGATCGGTACATAAGACACGCTGCCGAGCGAAATCAGCGACGAGGCCTGCTCCTTCGTAGCGATGCCGCCCTGCACGAGCGCGAGGTCGACTTGCGCTTTAGGATCGAGCAGGCGCTCCAGATTCTGCACGGAGCCGTCGGAAGGCAGCACCTTGAGCGTGATGCCGTTGCGCGCGAGGATCTTCGCGTATTCCTGCGCAGTCTGGTAAAGCGAGCTGTCGGGTTGCCCGGCGCTCATAGTGATCGTTTTGGGCGGCGCGGGGTCGACGAGCCAAACGACGAGCGCGGTCGCGAGGGCAAAAGCGAGCAGCACAGGCCCGACTGTCCAGGTGAGGTCGTGCAGCACCCCTTTCGCATGGTCCTGCGGCATGTGCGGGCGTTTCATGCGATGCCGCCGCATGAGCGGATTGCCTTCGATTCCTGCGCATCGGGTTTGACACTGAGCATGTCGAGCCTGGTTTGGACGCGGCGTTGACTCGCAGTGTACCGCCAGCCGCCGCGTGAGCGGCACTCGTCAACGCGATCAGCAGTGCTCAAGCGTTGGCATTTTGCATTTCAGGCCCAATGCGCCGGAACCCAGACTGCGCCGACCCAGTGACCCGGAACCCACACGGCGGGTGCTGGTGCGGGCGCCACGTAGACGACAGCGGGCGGCGGAGGCGGCGGCGCTACGATCACCGTGCCGGTGGTCACCGTCCCGGCCGTTACCACGGTGGTGCTATGCGACACGTTCGTCGCGGTCGCGGATCCCGATGTCACGACGACGCCCGGCGCGACGCTCGTTGCACTGCCGGAATGCGTGACTGTGCCGCCGCTCGCGGTATCGACGGTTCCATAGCGGTTGCAGGTGTTGCCCGCGCAGTTAGTGGATGCGGTATGCGTCGACGTATTGCCGTTCGGTCCGGTGACCGAGCCAGAGGATGAGTACTGCCCGGGCGCGTTGCGTGTCACGGTGTTCGCGGTGGTCGCCGTGTTGCCTCCGGAGCCGGTCATGGCGCCGGTATGCGAGCACGAGCCGCTGGCGCAACTCGTGTCGCCTGCATGCTGCATCGAACGTCCGTTGGGGCCATAGGCCGTGCCTGAGTTCGAGAACTGGCCCGGCGCGGTTCGGGTGACGGTGCCGGAGTTAGTCGCGACGCCGCCCCACGGATTCATCACGCCGCCGGCATGGGAACAACTTCCGCCGCCGCAGGAGCCGAAATGCGCGCTGTTGTATTCGCCTCGCCCCGTGTAGGCCGTGCCGCCGCGCGCCCAGCCAGCGAAAGCGGAGCCGCTCGAAAGCGCAAGGGCGACGGCAGCGGCGGCGATCATCATCCGGCGCAGTCCCGTTTTGGAAGCAGACGAAACGAGCTTGCATGCAGAATTCGATTGGTCGTTCACGGGACGTCCCTCTGGGTTCGTGGGCCACGTGGCGCTTCACTGTGGCGACGGACTCACTATAGGGGAAGGCCCTCGCGCAGTCTCGTGCAGACTTATTTCATGCGATGTCACCGGTCAGGCGCGATCTGCATGCAGCATGCAGAAGGATTCAGGCGTTGATCGGAGAGGGCGTTGCGTCCCGCTACGGTGAGTCGTTGAGAGCCTGGCCGTGCGAAGGTCTAGTGGGCGCTTCCGTCGTGACGGGGCAGCATCGAAAAAAGCCCTTCGATTGCCGCGCTTGCACGGCGCTTGCCGTCGCTGTGCCCGACCGCAAGCTCGACGACTGCGAAGCCCACGACGAGCGCATGGACCATCGCGACATGTTCCTTGCTTACAGCAAGTCCCATTGCTTCGAGCATGCGCGTGATGCGCGTTGCAATGGCATCTGCGAACTCACGAAACAGATAGCGTATCGAAGGCTCTTCGTCTGCGGCCTGAGCGAGGGCCATCAGCACGCGCGTGTTCTCGTGCCGCATGGCGACATTCGCGATCGAGGCAGCGGTGACCTTCGGCGATGCTTCGCCTGCGAAAGCATCGAGCGCACCGAGTTGTGCATTGACCGCCGTGCGCGCGACGGCTTCGATCAGCGCGAGCCGCGTCGGAAAATAGTACGTGAGATGGCTTTGACGCACGCCGGCACGTTTGGCGACGCGCGGTTGCGTGAAGCCGGAATAGCCTTCTTCCCGCAACGTGGCGAGGGCGGCCTCGAGTATGGTTTGTCTTCGATCCGGCACGCTGGCTGCCTCGCGGGACGAACTTGGTTGGTTGACCAAGACCTTATCGTGCGACGGTCACAACGTCAACCGTGCGGTTGTCAGGCCGGAAGCACCGTGAGGACATTGTTCGTGGAACGCCCTCGGCCGCAAACGTTTGTCAGTACGCGGATGTGATCGTCGAGCGCCGAAAAGCTCGCGTATGAGCCGGCAGACGTGCGTCACCAGATGGATGGGCGCAGCGTGCCGTGGTGCATCTGACAGAAGCATCGACGGTGGACGACGAGCCAAAGTCGATGCCCGAGGTCGTCAAAGGTGCGACCGAATGGATGACGAACTTCAACGACTCTGAATTTCGCGGGGATCACGCAGTCTCTCATCTGTCACCCCATGCGTTACAACTGCGATTCCGGTCGATGCGGTGTGCCACAACGGAAGCTGCTGCAAAGGGGCGCGCATATGGCTGTATGACGAGTAGCTCCATGCACGATTCGCTTGCTGACTGACTCGATGTCGCAGCGGTTTTGTATTTTTTTGGGCCATATGCGGTTCAACGAAAGGTATCCTTACTATCATGGACGATCCGAAATCCTCAGCCGGTTAGATTGAGCGTCACGGAGGGAGTCCGCGCTGAACATTTCGCCACGAGAAGAACGTCAAACGGCGTAAGTCACCATGCATACAAACATCCATTCCATGTCCCGTACGCAAGCGCGTGCGGCCACGCCCACGACTGCGTCGCGCAATCTGTGCGCAGCTTTCCGGCTGAATGGCGCACCCGATAGCGAGCGCCTCGGCCGTGCGGTGGCGCATGTCGCGCGGCACTGCGAACCCTTGCGCTGGCGAGTGATTCGCGGCGACGATGGTCCACGTTACCTGCTGCATGATGCCGCACTTGCAAGCCTCGAAGTGGTCGATCTCGACGACACCGACGAAGCCCGCTTCACGACGGCGATCGAGACACTGTGCGCCCGCCCGCTTCGAATCGACGCAGGCGCGCCCTGGTCGATTACGCTGTTGCGCGGGGCCGCGAATAGTTATCTGGTGTTCGCCTGTCATCCCGCGCTGCTCGACCGGTTCTCGTTGCAGCCGCTGTTTGAGTCGCTATCTCGGGCTTATGCGGGCGAAACATTCGCGGATGATCTCGCGCTGGATCAGGAAGGCATTCTCGAAGCCGAACGCATGTCGATGGAACCGCAGCAATGGCAGAGCGATCTCGCATTCTGGGTCCGGCAGCTCGCGGATGGCGAGTTCGCATGGCAACCGCCGCGCGTGGAAGGCGCGCCCGGCGAGTCCGGCTTCGCGATGCCGCTTGGCGGCGCACTCAGCCGCGCTCTGCGGGAACAGGCGCATGCGCTGGGCTTGAGCGTCGAGTTCCTGTTGCAAAGCTGCCTGCATGTCGTGTTGCAGAAGATGTCGCGTCAGTCGTCGGTGATCACGGCGCATCATCGGCGTGGCAGCGAGCAGTCCTATGACCGCGCAGGTCACGACGAACGCGTGCGCTTCATCTGTAGCGACTTCGACGAGACCATGACGCTGCGCCAGTTTCTGCAACACGCGGCGGTGCGCTTCGCGATGGCGAATTTTCACAGCAACATCCCCGCCGGCGATGTCTTCGACGAACTCAAGCGTTTGCGGCCGGACTACGGTCGCGCGACCACCGTGCTCTGCGAGCGCGACTACCTGCCGCACGACGCGCTCCTTCTCGGCGACATTCGCGGCGAGTTGCTTACGCACTTCTGCCGGCGTCCCGAGCGCCAGGACGTCTCGATCTACCTGCGCACGAGCGGAGACATCACGCTCGATGTGCAGGTCCATCATCCGCAAAGCGCGCGTGGCCTGGCCATCGCGCTCGAACACTATGCGGCGCTTTTGTCGCGGCTCGACGCGCAGCTCGACACACCGCTTGCCGGGCTGGATTTCGATACCCCATCGCTCGCGGCGCGCCGTCGCGCGTGGTCGCACGGCGGCCCGCTTGCGGCGGCGCCGCGCGATGTGCTCGCTTGCTTCGACGATATCGTGCGCGCCCAGCCCGATGCGCCCGCGCTGAGCGGTCCCGACGCACGCTTCACCTATGCGGAGCTCGCGGCTGCTGCGTCCTGCATCGCGCGCGCGCTCGAAGCGCATGGCGGGCCGGATGCGCTCGTTGGCCTATGCGTTTCGCGCGGCGCGCGGGTCGTGGCAGGCATGCTCGGCGTGATGGCGGCTGGCGCGGGATACGTTCCGCTCGATCCGCTGATGCCCGAGGAACGCTTGCGCTTCATGGCGGAAGATGCGTCGCTCGCCGCCGTGATCGCGGATGCGGACACGGAAGCGCGCGTGCGCGCCACCTTCGGCTGCCCAGTGCTGCGCATCGAAGACATCCTGGACGCGAGCGCGCCGGCTCGCCAGCCGCGCGCATTGTCGCGCGGGGCACAGCCGGCGCATGCGGCCTACGTCATCTACACGTCGGGCACGACGGGCAAGCCTAAGGGTGTGGTGATCGAGCGCGGCATGCTTGCGCACATGATCGCGTCGCTCGAAGGCCGTTACGAGCGCGGAGCGGCCACGCGCTGGCTTCAGTTCGCTTCCGTCAATTTCGATGCGAGCGTGCTCGAAATCTTCAATCCGCTCACGCACGGAGGACAGATCGTCGTCGCGCCGGATAACGTGCGCGCCGATCCCGATGCCCTCTTCGACTTTCTGGCCGAAGCGCGGATCACGCACGCCTTCCTGCCGCCCGCCGTGTTGCGTCTCCTGCCGCGCCGCCCATTGCCGGACCTCGATACGATCATGTGCGGCGGCGAAGCCAGCGACGACGATACCGTGCGCTTCTGGTCCTCGGTCACGCGGCTGTCGAACATATACGGCCCGACTGAGATCACCGTGCTGTGCACGGAGAACCTTTTCGGCGACCAGAAACTCGCCAACCATCTGGGCCGCCCGCTGCCGGGCTACGCCGTTCATCTGCTCGATGCGAACGCACGCGCGGTGCCGCTCGGTGGCATCGGCGAGATTTGCATCGGCGGGGCGTCGGTGGCGCGGGGATACCTGGATCGCCCTGAAATGACCGCAGAAAAGTTTATCGACGATGCCGATGGCCGAGGCCGGTTGTATCGATCCGGCGATCTCGGGCGCTTCCTGCCGAACGGGGAGATCGAGTTCCTCGGACGCAGCGACTTTCAGGTGAAAGTGCGTGGCTATCGCATCGAGATTGCCGAGGTCGAGCACGTCATCGCGACGCAGCCCGAGGTGAGCGCGGTATGTATCGGCACGTATCCGCATCAGGGAAGCGTCGCGCTCGTGGCGTGGTACACGGCGAATGGCCTCGATGCCGCCGGGTTGCGCGGCCGGCTGGAGCCGCGCCTGCCGGCTTACATGATTCCCGCGTTTCTGGTGCAGGTCGCGCACTGGCCGCTAACGCTCAACGGCAAGCTGGATCGCGCTCTCTTGCCCGCTCCGGTAGCGTCGTCGTCGCAGAAGAGCGCGCGTGCCTTCGATGCGCTCGAACGCGCCGTTCAGTCGGCCTGGGCGGAGACACTCGGCGTGAGCACGGAGGTCATCGACGAACGCAGTCACTTCTTCGAAGCAGGCGGCCATTCGCTGCTCGCGACGCTGGCTTGCGGACGGATCGGCGCTGCGCTCGGCGTGAGCGTGAAGCCCGGCTTGCTGCTCGCCCATCCCGCATTTGATGCATTCTGCCAGGCGCTGCGCAACGCCATGAACCATGACGACCCGTTGCCTGCGCTACTTCACGATGAAGCCGCAGCACATGGCGTGGCGGTGACGAGCGGCATCGCCGAAGCGATGTTCCATCGCGTCCGTCTGAACCGGATGGATAACGCATACAACATCGTGATACGCGCGGACTTTTCGCGCGAGGTGAATCCGCTCGCGCTGCACGCGGCGCTCAAACGGCTCTTTGCGCGCGATGCGCTTTTCAGTGCCTCACTCTCGGATGCCAGCGGCGAGCTTCGCCTGCTGCCGGCTGCATCGAGCAAAGCGGTGCAGATTCCCATCGAAAGCGCCACGGCAGAGCAGATCGGCGCGCATATCGACGCCTGGACCACGGCGCCGGTCCATCCCGATGACACGCCGTGCTGGCGCGCCCGTCTGCTGCTCGATGTCGAAAGCGGCGCAAGCACGCTGCTGTTCTGCGTTCATCACGCCATGTTCGATGGCTGGTCGCTCACGCTCCTGCTCGAAGAACTCGCGGCGAACTACGAAGGCAAAGCGCTCGAACATCGCACGCTGAACTGGTTCGACTATTGCGCGTGGAAGCATCGAGTCACGCATACGACGGCCTTTGCGCGTGCGCAAAGCTACTGGGCGAACAAGCTCGAGGGCACGGCATTGCGGGTCGAGTTGCCGTGCGACTTCGCCACGCGTCGCGCCGATGCTAACCGCGTCATTCCCATGCACCTCACGCAGGAACAGGCCGGCAAGCTGCGCAACATCGCGCAGGCACGCGGCACCACGCTCTCGCCCGTGCTGTTCGCGCTTCATCTCTTATGGCTGTGGCGCGTAAGCGGCCAGGCGACGCTCGCCAGTGGCTATCCGCAAGCGGGCCGCGATGTTCCGGGAAGCGAAGACGTCTACGGCATGCTCGTATCCATGGCGGTGATGAAGCTGCAGATCGATCCGCGTCAGGCGTTCGGTGAGCTCGTGTCCGCCGTGCATGCGCAGATGCTCGACGACCGCGAGCATCTGCTCGCCACGCCGTTCGAGGCGGGCGTCGCGGATATCGGCGCGGTCAATACGCTCTTCAGTCTGCAAAGCGGCATTGATCTGCATGCGCGTATCGGCGATGGCGGCGTGAGCGTGCAGGAGCTGCCATCGAAGACATCGAAGGCCGATATCTCGGTGATCCTGTATGCGGACCGGCAAGGCGTGATCGATGGCCGTATCGAATACGACGGATCGCTCTTCGAGGCCCGCACCGCTCATGCCATGCATGATGTGTTGACGACGCTCATCGACTCCGCCGCGAATCAGCCTGCCGCGCTTGTCGGCGACCTGGCGTATCTGAGCGACGCCGGGCGCGCGCTCGTCACCCGCTTTGCGCGGGGCGCGCCGCTCGACGATGCCGCATCGTCCATACCGGCGCGCTTTGCATCGATAGCAGCGCGCTTTGCCGATCGCGAAGCCATCCGCTTCGAACAGCACACGCTGAGCTATGGCGCGCTCGACGCTCTGAGCGAGCGGATTGCCAGCGGCTTGCTGGCACATGCCGGCGCGGGATCATGCGTGGGCCTTGCCATGGCCAAGGGTCCGCTTCTCGTCGCCGCGATTCTCGGCGTGCTGAAGGCAGGTTGCGCTTACGTGCCGCTCGACCCTTCCTATCCGGCGGAGCGCCTCACGCATTTCGCGAGTAACTGCGCGCTGGAAGTCTGTATAACCGATGCCCACGGCCGCGCCGGACTCGAAGCCGCGCAACTCTCGCACCTCGTCTTCCTCGACGCTGGCCTGCTCGCGCAAGCGGCCCCATGCGCGCTGGCGGAAGTCTCGCCCGATGCGCTCGCTTACGTCATTCACACCTCCGGTTCGACAGGCAAGCCGAAGGGCGTGCTGATCGAACATCACAGCGTCGTGCGCATGATCGCGGGCGCGGCCACCGCGCTCGACTATGCGGCGGGCTGTGTCAGCACGCTCGTTGCATCGACGAATTTCGATGCCAGCGTGCTCGAGATTTTCCTCGCGCTTCTGAACGGCGGCACGCTCGTCATCGCACCGGAAACAGCGCGCCGCGACCCCGACCTGCTGCACCACTTGCTGGAACGTGAATGCGTGACGCATGCCATTCTCGCGCCGGTGCTCTTGCAAGGCCTGCCGAAGAAACCACTGCCTTCCCTGAAGATGCTTGCGTTCGGCGGCGACACCCTCGACGAAACCGCCGCGCGCTGGTGGGCCGGCAAGACGCGTCTTTTCTCGCTATACGGTCCGACCGAAGCCACCGTCATGGCGACCTTCGGCCAGATCGCGCCCGATGGCCGCGTGCGCGTGCTCGGCAAGCCGTTGCCGGGTTACGACGTGTATCTGCTGGACGCGCAGTCGCAACTCGTGCCGGCGGGGTCGATCGGCGAGTTGTGCATCGGCGGGGACAATCTCGCACGCGGTTACCGCAACGAAGCGACGCTGACCCTGCGCCGCTTCGACGCTGATCCGTTCGCGGAAAGGCCGTATGCGCGGATGTATCGCACCGGCGATCTGGGCCGTTATCTGGAAGACGGCGTGATCGAGTACTTCGGTCGCAACGACGAGCAGGTCAAGTTGCGCGGCTTTCGTATAGAACTCGGCGAGATCGAGAATCAGCTTGCGGCCCTGCCAGGCGTCGTGAACGTGGCCTGCGCCATTCGCGGCGCGGGCGAGCAGCGCTATATCGCGGCGTATTACGTGCGTGCCGGGAACGCGCAGGTCGATGAAGACGCCATGCGCGCGCACATTGCCGCCACGCTGCCGGACTACATGGCGCCTGCCCGCTATATCGGCCTGGCGGCGCTGCCGCTTTCCGGCTCCGGCAAGATCGACCGCAAGGCGTTGCCCGAGCCGGCGGCACAGTCGAGCGGCGAGCCGCCACGTGCGGGACTGGAAACGCAGATCGCCGCGATCTGGTGCGCGCTGCTTCATCTCGATGCCGTCAGCCGCGAAGACGATTTCTTTCGCCTGGGCGGTAACTCCATCCTTGCAATGCGCATGCACGCGCGCGTGCGCGCCGAAGCGGGTCTGGAATTCGCGATGCCCGCGTTTTACCGCGCGCCGACCATCGCGAGCCTTGCGAGCCGCGAAGACGAGGATGACATCGCCCGCGCGGTGGCGGACGCCGCCTTGCCGCTCGCGCCAGTCGATCCTGCGCTGGCCGCTTGGCGCGAGACCGGCGCCGCGCGCATCCGCAACGTGATTCTGACGGGGGCGAGCGGGTTCATCGGCATCCATTTGCTTGCCGAACTGAGCCATCTCGCCGATACCGTCTTCTGCCTGCAACGCTGCCACGATCCCGCAGCCGGCCTCGCGCGTCTTGTCGATGAAGCACGCGTTGCGGGACTGGCGATCGACTTCTCACGCGTGCGGGTGCTGAGCGCCGATCTCGCGAAGCCGCGTCTGGGCCTGTCCGACGCCGACTGGAACCATCTTGCCGAACACGCCGATGTCATCCTGCATGGCGGCGCGCATGTGCATCATCTGCATGGGTATGGCAGTCTGAAGGCGGCCAACGTTGGCGGCACCGAGGCGTTGCTGCAGCTCGCGCTCTCGGTGCGCATGAAGCCGTTGTGCTTCCTGTCAACCATGTCCGTGCCGATGATGCTGGAAGGCGCGACGCGCGTGGAGGAACGCGTCGCAAGCGGCAAACCGCAATCCGACAACGGCTATCTGCTCGGTAAATGGGTCAGCGAACAGCGGGTGCTGGCCTATAGCCGCGTGCATGGCCTGCCTGCCACGGTCGTGCGGGTCGGCAATGTCACGGGGCACGCCGAAACCGGTTACAGCAACTATCGGCATAACCACTTCTGGCTCTTCAATCAGGGATGCATTCGGCTAGGCGCGTATCCTGCCACCGGGCAAACCGTCGAGATGACGCCCGTCGATCTGCTGGCGCGCGCCCTGTGCACGCTTGCGCTGAATCCGTGCGACGGCCTGCATGTCGCCAATCTGCAAAACCCGGAATGCATGAGTCAGGATGCGTGGTTCGAGGCGCTCGGCAAAGAAGGGCTGCATGCTTTGCCGGAAGCGCCGGAAGCATGGAAGCAGCGTCTGGCCACGCTGGACTCGGCCAACGGTCTGGCGCTGCTGCGCGACTTCTATACCGGCGATCTCACCTTCCACGACATGCCTGTCGATCAGATCGGGACCATCGCGCGGCTCGCGCAGTTCGATGTGCGTTTAGCAATCGACTATGCGCAGTTGATACGGGTCTACGTGCGTTATCTGCGTGACGAAGGCTTTCTTCCTGCCAACACGCGCGACGCGGAAGTGATGTAAGGCGTAGCACGCCGCCGTCTCGTTGCGGCGAGGCGGCAGCGTTACGCGGATATGATGGTTCAATACCCGCGGGGCCGCGTTCACTAGATATGCGCCGTGAACGGGCCTACTGAACTTATTCGCATTGAATGATCCATTCGATGACGGCCTCACTCGGCACGACGAACGCACCCGGTACGCCCGCTGGCTTGCCAAGCGTGCTGAAATAGACGCGATGCTCTGACCGGGCACGCTGAAGCCGTGCGCGTGATCGACGACGAGCTACGCGCCGGACCGATCGTAAGACGGCGGTTGCGGGTTGTGGGCCGGGTTCGTGTCGAACTTTCGGACTTCTGCGATGACATCGCTTGCGTGTGCTGCTAGTTCCCGAAGATCCAGTTCGAGCGCATCGGCGATGGCCTTGTCGTAGACTTCATCGCCATTCACATATAGCGTGAAGGCTTCGAGATATTTCGCTTCCTTTTCGGGATTTTCGATAGTTTCGCGTGTCCATCGATACAACGGGTAATGCTCCGTGCCTTCGCGCTCCGCTTCGGCCACATAGTCGGCGAAGGCATCGAACTGGCATTTCAACTGAGCGTCGTGTCGCTCGAGCAATGTGTTGAGAGACGATAGCGCCGGATTGCTTCTATCCTTGCGCGCCAGTTCCGCGTATCGAGGACTTAGGCGGACGCGCACCTGATATTGCCAATCGTCGTTTGACCTCTCGTTCATTGAAGTCTCCTCCAAAGCAGTATTCGGCGGCAACGAATGCGTTCAGCGTAACGCCGACGCTTCCGTGCTTGATCGGTCTTTGTAGCTTCGTGCTGCTCAAACGATCTCCGATACTCGACCCGTTTGATAAGCCGGCAATGCAATTACCTGACTTGCGTTCGGCATTCACCATGCAGCACGCGGCATGCAGCATGCGATCTAACGTGTCGCCTGTTTTCTGTGCATTCGCACGATCGGCCGAGGCTCCGCGTCACGCCCTTGCAAGCGCCACGCGCGCAGGGTGTCGAGGGCGACCGAGTTGCGCACATAGCGATGCCAGACGAACGCGAGATCAAAAATCAGAATCGCGAGCCACCACGCATACAGGAAGAGCACACCTCCAAGCACCACGGGCCATAGCGCCTTGTCTTCGAGATCGCCCCAGAGCCGCACGCCGACGATGAGCACCGTCATCAGCGTTCCCATGCCGACGATCACCCGCCGTCCCCAGCGCGGCTTCCGCGGTGCGAACCAGCCCGAAAGCGCAACGACGATGCCTGCCGCGACGAACACGAGCTTGCCGACGATTGAATCTTGCATGCGATCGTGCACGACGTTCGCGAACGGCCCCGCAAGAAACTCGGCCACATCCGGAAGCAGCACCACCCAGAAGAGAAGCGCACCACCGCAGAACGCCGCGAGGGCAACGACGCGCCATCGCAGCCACGCATCGGTGCGCATCGCACCGCGTGCTTTGACCAGTCGAGGAATGCGCGCGGCGACGGTCGTGCCCATCAGCAGGCACGCGAGCGCGAAGACCGAGCGCGTGAGATGGATGAACGCAGGCGCCCCGCTCGAACTGTCGGCGTCGGATGACGCGGTTACGGCCTTGTACACAAAGAACACGGCTGCGAGATGCAGCGCAAAGCTCAGGAGATAGGGGATCGACGTACTCACGATGCCTCGCGCACGGCGGCTTATCGGAGGGCGCGCGGTTGGTTTGCCGAGCATGACGTCTTCGATGAAGTGGTTGAAGACGCCGGCATCGCTCCAGTAATCGGTGTGCGCCTTACCGGGCAACCAGTAGCGGGCGAATCCATAGTCGTGCTGGTCTTCGAATTCGAACGCCTTGCAGCCGGCTGCGCTCAGATAGGCTCGCGTGGTGTCGAGGGCAAAGCCGACGGGATCGCCAAAGTCGTAGTAGTTGCGCCATTTGATGCGCGCATCGAGCCGCAACGGATCACCAGTCCGGTCGGACAGCATGATCCCGCCGTCTGTTTCGCGCGTGGTGAGCGCCATGTTTCTCCATAGGTCAGGCCACAACAACACGTGCTTGTCGATGGGAGAGCCGATCGTCATGAAGCCCCGCAAGCACTTCACCCAATCCGTGCTGATCGCCTGTTTCTTGTCCTTGGGATCTTGTATCGAAGACTGCGAGAGTGCATGCAAAATGCCGAGGAAGCTGATGACGGTGCCCTCGCTATGGGCGATGAGGTACACCTCGGGCGCGCAGTTGCAGCGCGTCGTGACGAGGTCGACCAGGCGTTTCATCACGCGATGGAAGCGATAGACGATGGTGTCGCGATGCTGCTTGAAGTCCGCCACCAGCTGAACGTCGCCGACATAGTCGCGCAGGACGGGCGCGAGATCGAACTTGAAGACGCCGGCCTTTTCCGTCACCGCGAGCAGGCTTTGCATGACGGCGACGGTCTCGACGACCTCCTCGACGACGCCCGCCGCAAGCGAGAAGTCGGCGGGTTCGAGCTTTCGCTCCCTCACGTTCAGCATGTAGGCGGCCTGCGCGCGGCTCACGATGGACAGCCCCCACGCTTTGCTTTCTTCTAGCGTGTCGTCCTGCTTGACCACTTCGCGCGGTATGTCGGCCCAATAGACTTCGGCGAAACCGAGGGCCGAATAGAAGGCGCGTTGCTCGGCCGTGTAAGGGCCGCCCTGTGGCAAGTCGAGTTGACGCACATCGACTTCGCCGACGCCCGCGATATCGAAATAGCCGAGCGGCATGACCGGCAACGGCGGATCGTAACGCGCGCCGAACTGGCTGGCGACCGAGCGTACGGTGTCGCTATGCAACTGATTGCCGATACCGTGTATCGCGACGACGATTTTCTGCACGCGCGGCGCAATCGGCACATTGGATGCACTCGCGGTGTCCAATGCTGATGCAGTGCGTTCACCGCGTCCGCTCGCCGTATCCTGTGATGCAGCGTCCATGTGCGACTCCCCGCCGGTAGTCCTGCGATGCGTCTTTCGCTGCGAGCTGTCCCTGCCGTTGCCCCGGTGCCGCAGAACAGTCCTGCACGATTGAGATTAGGCTATTTTGCGACCGCTCGGCATGCTGAATGCAATCGACCGCATGCAAGATTCAACCGCCTCTCGCAAGCCCTGAACCCAGCGCGACGCCGTTCCACAGGTGCATCGCCGCATAGGCGCGCCACGGACGCCAGCGTTCGACGTAGGCGCGTTGCTGCGCTGGCTTCAGGAGCGATGGCTCGCATCGCGCGATCGCCTGCATCAGTACGAGATCGGCGTCGGGCCACGCGTCGGGGTCGCGCAGGGCGCGCATCGCAACGTAGCCGACAGTCCACGGACCGATGCCGGGCATTGCGAGCAACTCGCGCTTCAAATGCTCGCGGTCCGCGCCGGGCGTGTCGATCGGCAGCGCACCCGTCGCGACCGCGTGCGCGAAGCGCTGCACGGTCTCGACGCGCTTGCCCGGCATGCCGATCTGGGCGAGGTCCGCATCGGCAAGTTCGCGCGGAGTAGGAAACCGCCACGCCGTGCCTTCGTGCGGATGGCCGTCGATGCGCCGCCCTGCGCGCTGGACGATGCGGCCCATGATCGTCGATGCACCCTTCACGCTGACCTGCTGCCCGACAATGGTCCGCACCACTAGCTCGAATCCGGACCACGCGCCCGGTACACGCAGCCCCGGGGTTGCCTCGACGAGCGGCCCGAGCAGCGGATCGTGCGAAAGGCAGCGCGCGATTTCGTGCGGATCGACGTGCACGTCGAACATGCGCGAAAGCGGCACGACAAGTTCATCGGCGTGGCGGTGCACATCACCCTGTACGGTCGCGATCAGGCAATGCTTGCGTGCATGCGGCCGCACTTCGACGATGCCGACATTGCCGCGCCATTCGATCGCGCGACGGTAAGCGGCTCCTTCCACCGATTCAACGCCTGCCGACGCTCTCCCGCCGATAAATGCGATGAGCCGTGCCCAGTCGAAAGGGCGCTTGTACGGTAGTTCGATGGTCGCGGCGGAGGGTAACTGCGTAGAATGCATCTTGTATGCGGAATGATGAATGCCATAACGGGGGCGCTCATTCACGGCTAAGTTTTCACGTCGAAAATGGCTTCATTGAAACGGAGGCAAACATGAACGCCATCACTATCAGTATCGTCGCAATCGTCATTACGGCTGCGCTGGCCGTTATCTCTCCAATCGGGCGCCACGTTGAACATAAGAGCGTCGCGGGCAGCGACCACCACGCGGCATGGGTCGCCCGTGTTTAATTGAAACTCTCCGCAGCATGCTCGAGCGTGCGTCCGACTGCCCGTTCGGACAAGCCATTCTCGCACGCAGCGAATCACGCATGCTTCGCACCACGCCCGGCCGGTGAGGCAGGCTTCACCGTCGTTAGCGTGCGCTCGGCGAGCACCGCATCCCGCTTGCCGAGCAAATGCCGACGCAGAATCGCAGCCATGCGCGGTCCGTCGCGCGTCTCCAAGGCCGAGATCATCTCTTCGTGTTCGCGTATCGCGCTGTCCCACTTCGGCGTCTGGAAATTAGAGCGGAAGCGTAGCGCCTGCAAGCGTCGGTTGATCGACACATACGTTTGCCTGAGAGCGGTATTGCGCGCCGCCTCATTGATCTTGTCGTGAATCGCGCGATTACGTGCGTAATACCCCGACAAGTCATTCTGCGCGCGACAGGCGACCATCCCTTCGTGAAGCGACTTGATCTCCGCGATCTCGGCGGGCGTGATGCGCTCGCATGCCAGTTCACCCGAGAACGCCTCCAGGCCGCTCATCAACTCGAACATCTCGCGGATCTCGAGGTCGCTCATCTGCGACACCGACGCGCCTCTGTTCGGCGCGATGTCGATCAGACCTTCGGCAGCCAGCACCTTGAGCGCTTCCCGCAGCGGCGTGCGCGAGATGCCGAGCGTTTCACACAGCTTGCGCTCGTTGAGCTTGACGCCGGGCGCGAGCATTCCTTCGACGATGAAGTTGCGCAGGTTGTCCACGACCGTGTCGTGCAAGCGGAGCCGTTCCAGCTTCGGCAGGAGCGCGGGCGACAAGCGCGCGTCCGGGACGTCAGGATTTTGCATTCAATACCTCGGAATTCATTTCGGCAATTTTAGCTCACCGAAAGCGGGAAAAACCGCCAGCGGGTTATCCCTAGGCCATTCGGCCTAATAAAACCTTTGCCTGACTCACCCACTGGGCTACAGTATTTTGCATGCAAAATTCAATTTCAAGGGTTCGCTACCATGCTGAAGCTCGATTTCCATCCCGCTGGCCGACACTTCCTGCAGATTCCCGGACCTAGCCCGGTGCCCGACCGGATTCTGCGGGCAATGAGCTATCCGACGATCGACCATCGTGGACCAGAATTCGGCGTGCTCGGCTTGAAGGTGCTGGATGGGATCAAGAAGGTCTTCAAGACGACTCAGCCGATCGTCATCTATCCCGCGTCCGGCACGGGTGCGTGGGAAGCGGCGCTTTCGAACACGCTCAGCCCCGGTGATTCCGTGCTTATGTACGAGACCGGCCACTTCGCGACGCTGTGGAAAAAGATGGCCGAGAACCTCGGCCTCAAGCCCGAGTTCCTTGGCTTGCCGGGCATCGAAGGATGGCGTCGTGGCGTGCAGTCGGACACGATCGAAAAGCGTCTGCGCGACGACGCACAGCACGCGATCAAAGCCGTCTGTGTCGTGCATAACGAAACCTCGACCGGCGTGACGTCGGACATCGCCGCAGTGCGCCGCGCGATCGATGCGGCCGGCCATCCCGCGCTATTGCTGGTCGACACGATCTCGGGTCTCGCGTCTGCGGACTATCGCCATGACGAATGGGGTGTCGACGTGACCGTCTCAGGCTCGCAAAAGGGCCTCATGCTGCCGCCGGGTATCAGCTTCAATGCGGTTTCGCAGAAGGCGATCGAGGCATCCAGGCAAGCAAAACTGCCACGCGCGTTTTGGGACTGGAAAGAGATCATCGAGATGAACAAGCAGGGCTACTGGCCCTACACGCCGAACACGAATCTGCTGTACGGCCTCGCCGAAGCGCTCGACATGATCCTCGGCGAAGGACTCGACAACGTGTTCGCACGGCATAACCGGCTGGCCGCCGCGTGCCGATCGGCGGTGACCGCGTGGGGTCTCGAGATCCAGTGCGCGGATCCGGAGGTGTACTCGCCCGTACTGACCGGCGTGATGACGCCCGAAGGCGTCGATGCCGACGCGGTGCGCAAGCTCATTTACGAGCACTTCGACATGTCGCTCGGCACGGGGCTCGGCAAGGTGAAAGGGCGCATGTTCCGCATCGGTCACTTGGGTGACTGCAACGATCTCACGCTGATGGCCGCGCTCACCGGTTGCGAGATGGGGCTGAAACTGGCGGGAATCCCGCTGCAAGAGAGCGGCGTCGCGGCCGCCATGGACTATTTGACGGAACACGTCGCCAAGCCCGAACTGAAGGTCGCGGCATGAGCGCCGCGTTCGACGTAGCCGCGCTTGCACGTTTGTTCGCCGAGGCACGCGGGCATCGGGCGAAGCTGGATGATTTGCCCGAGACCGCACGCCCCACGAGCATGGACGACGCTTTCGCCGCGCAGGAAGCGACGCTCCGCGCGCTGGGCGCCGACAGCAACGATAGTAAGGCGATCGGCGGCTGGAAGGTCGGCGCGAAGTCTACCGACGGCCCCATCCAGGGCGCGTTGCTTCCCGCAAGCGGCGTGCATCGCTCGGGCGCCCGACTTTCGATGCAGGGCTTCGGCAAGGCGGGTCTCGAACTCGAAGTGGCCTTCACCTTCAATCGCAGCTTTGCAGCGAACAGCGGGCCGTACAGCGATGCCGACATTTTGAATTCAATCGATCGCGTGCATGCGGCGATCGAAGTGGTCGCGAGCCGCTTCGCCGGGTGGCCCGACATTGACAAGCTGTGGCAGCTTGCGGACTTGCAGAATCACGGCGCGCTTGTCGTCGGTGAAGGCGTGCCGTACGACGAAGCGTTCCCGTTCGTGTCGCCGTCAATGTCATTCATGTACGACGATGCATCGCTCGTTCAGGGTGTGCCCGCAAATCCGGCTGGCGATCCGCGCCGCCTGCTCGCGTGGACGATCAACCATGCGGTCTCGCGCGGGCTGACTGTAGAGCTGGGCACGGTGGTCACGGCAGGCTCGTATACCGGCATCGCGTTTCCGGCCAGGCCGGGCACTGCGACCGGAGCAATCGAAGGCCTACCGCCTGTCGAATTGCATTTCGAATAACGCATGCCGCATCAGGCATTCAAAAGACCATCCGGCACTCACCGACAGCGACGATGCTCAATTACACGACCGACCGTCTGGTCAAGCCGATTCATCTCGTGCCCGCGTCGGCGCGCGCACGGCCCGACGCAACGCCGACGCCCTTGCAGGCGCGTCTTCAACGAGAGCTTGAAGGCGACGTACTGTTCGATCGGGCATCGCGCGGACGTTATGCGACCGATGCATCGATCTATCAGATCATGCCGATCGGTGTCGTCGTGCCGAAAGATCAGGACGACCTGCGACGCGCACTGGACATCGCGCGCGATAGCAACGCGAGCGTGCTTGCTCGCGGAGCGGGCACCAGTCAATGCGGGCAGACCGTCGGCGAAGCGCTCGTCATCGACACGACGAAGTGGCTCAATAACATCGTCCACTTCGACAAGGATGCCCGCACCGTCACGGTAGAGCCGGGCGTGGTGCTGGATCACCTGAATGCGTGGCTCAAACCGCACGGCCTCTGGTTTCCGGTGGATGTATCGACGAGCGCCCAATGCACGATCGGGGGCATGGCAGGCAACAATTCGTGCGGCTCCCGTTCAATGGAATACGGGATCATGGTGCATAACGTGGACGCTATCGACGCCATACTCGCCGATGGTCACGAAGCGCGCTTCGGCAGGCTTTCGACGATGCAGAGCGATGCTCGCACGCGCGTTCTCATCGAAGGCGTGCGCGACATCGCCATGCGTGAGCGCGATGAGATGCGCGAACGCATTCCAAAAGTCTTGAGGCGCGTGGCAGGCTATAACCTCGACCTCTTCGACTGCCAGAGTCCGCTGCCCTTCAGTGCGGATGAACCTAATCTCGCGAACCTCCTGGTCGGTTCAGAAGGAACGCTCGCATTCAGCCGTCAGTTAACGTTGAAGCTCGCGCCGCTGCCCGTGCATAAAACGCTTGGCGTGGTGAACTTTCCGAGCTTCTTCGATGCGATGGACATGACGCAGCACATCGTGGAGCTCGGTCCTGTTGCGGTCGAACTCGTCGATCGAACGATGATCGATCTGGCAACGTCGAATCCCGCGTTTCGTCCTGTCATCGAAAAGGCGCTGGTCGGCAGACCGGAAGCAGTGCTGCTGGTGGAATTCGCGGGCGCGGACCGTGGCACGCAGATGAGCAAGCTCTCGCAACTGGTCGAGTTGATGAGCGATCTCGGCTTGCCTGGGTCCGTCGTGCAGATGCCCGATGCGGGGTCGCAAAAAGCGCTTTGGGAGGTACGCAAGGCGGGCCTCAACATCATGATGAGCATGAAGGGCGATGGCAAGCCAGTGTCCTTCATCGAAGATTGCGCGGTACCGCTCGAGCATCTTGCGCAGTACACGAACCGTCTCACCGAAGTCTTCAGGAAGCATGGCACAGAAGGAACCTGGTATGCCCATGCGAGCGTCGGTACGCTGCATGTACGGCCGATCCTCGATATGCGCCGCGATGGCGCAATCAAGATGCGCGCCATCGCGGAAGAAGCGGCGGCGCTCGTACGCGAATACAAGGGCGCCTATTCGGGCGAACACGGCGATGGCCTATGCCGTGGCGAATGGGTCGCATGGCAGTACGGGCCGCGCATCAATGAAGCGTTCGGCGATATCAAGCGGCTCTTAGATCCCGACAACCGCATGAGCCCGGATCGCATCGTTGCGCCGCCGAAAATGGACGATGCCGCAAACTTTCGCTTTCCGCCGACGTATCGCGAGCGCGCATTCGAACCGCGACTCGACTGGTCTGCATGGAACGTGACGCGTAATCCGCTGACCGGCGGAGAAGGAGCCGCGCACTCAGGCGGAGACCTCACCCACGGACTCGCGAAGGCCGTGGAGATGTGCAACAACAATGGCCACTGCCGCAAGTTCGACGCCGGCACGATGTGCCCGAGCTATCGCATCACCAAGGACGAGCAACATGTCACGCGAGGCCGCGCGAATACATTGCGGCTCGCGCTGTCCGGTCAACTCGGTGACGACGGCGACGCACTCGCAAGTCAGGAAGTCAAAGACGCGCTCGATCTCTGCGTCTCGTGCAAGGGATGCAAGCGCGATTGTCCGACCGGCGTCGATATGGCGCGCATGAAAATCGAAGCGCGTGCAGCATGGACCGAGCGTCATGGATTGCGCCTGCGAGAAAAACTGATTGCGTTCTTGCCACGCTATGCGCCGTATGCGAGCCGGATGCCGGCCCTGAGCGGTGCGTTCGAATCGCGCATGCCGCGCGCAGCGCGCTGGCTGAAGACAACCCTCGGGCTTGCGCCGCAGCGTGCCTTCCCAGTCTTCAAAAAACCCTTCCTCGGCGATGCGCGCAACAAGCGCACCACGTCCGCCGACAAGGAAGTGCTCTTGTTCGTCGATACCTTCAACAACTACATGGAGCCGGAGAACGCGCACGCAGCAAAGCGAGTGCTCGAAGCTGCGGGCTATGTGGTTCATCTCAACGAGAAGGCAGGCGAGCGTCCTTTATGTTGCGGGCGAACGTTCCTTTCCGCAGGCCTCGTCGATGAAGCCAAAGCCGAAGCGCGCCGTGCGCTCGATGCATTGCTGCCCTTCGTCGAGCGGAACGTGTCGATTGTCGGACTCGAGCCATCATGCCTGCTTTCGTTACGCGACGAGTTCCTCGGCTACGGATACGGCGATGCAGCTCGTAAGCTATCCGAATCATCTTTTCTGTTCGAAGAGTTCCTTATCCGAGAGCGTGCGGCGGGACGCCTGGAACTTGAACTCGGACCGATCGACAAGCAAAAGGCGCTGCTGCACGGCCATTGTCATCAGAAAGCATTCGATGCGCTGCGGCCTGTCGAGACGGTATTGAGCTGGATCCCCGGCCTCGATGTGCAGACGATCGAGTCCTCGTGTTGCGGAATGGCGGGCAGCTTCGGTTATGAGGCGGAGCACTATCAGGCATCGCAAGCAATGGCCGAGCTGTCGCTGTTGCCGGCCGTACGAAAGGCAAGGGATGCAGGCGATGCCTTAATCGTCGCGGACGGCACGAGCTGCCGGCATCAAATTGCGGACGGCGCGCGGACTGAAGCATGGCATGTGGCGCGAGTGCTCGAACGCGCGCTGTCAAAAACTCACTCGAGCCTGAGGTGAATAAAGCAGGTTTTTATCGAAACCATAACAGCGGACATGCAGATAATCCGAGACAGGAGACGACGCCATGACATCACTTCGCAAACCTCGCACCCGCCGCTCGCATAGACGCAGACCGTAGCAGTGCACGCGGGTACTACGCCCTCATTCGACGCACCCAACGATGTTCCGTATGCCGTGACCATGGCGCATTGCCGCGCCGGGGATACGCACGCGATCTCAAGGAGACGATGATGTTCCGTCGAGCCACTACGCGCGTTTTATTGCTGCTATGCGCGATGTATTTCATCACCTATATCGACCGCGTCAATGTCAGCACCGCCGCAAGTCAGTTCGGCGCCGAACTCGGTCTGTCGCACACGCAAATCGGCTTTGTGTTTTCTGCATTCGCCTATCCGTATCTGATTTTCCAGATCATCGGCGGATGGGTCGGCGATCGCTTTGGCCCGCGTCGAACGCTCACGCTGTGCGCCATCATCTGGGCGGGCGCAACGGTGCTCACCGGCATGGCAGGCGGCTTCGTGTCGCTGATCGTCGCGCGAGTGCTGCTCGGGCTCGGCGAAGGCGCGACGTTCCCAACGGCGACCCGCGCCATGTCCAACTGGATGCCGGCCGATCAGCGCGGCTTCGCGCAAGGTATTACGCATGCAGCATCGCGCATCGGCAATGCCGTGGCGCCGCCATTGATCGTGTGGCTGATGGTGGCTACGAGCTGGCGCGGTGCATTCATTATCACCGGTATCGTCAGCTTCGCGTGGGCCATCGCATGGGTCTTCTATTTCCGCGATAATCCGCGCGATCATCCGCGCATCACCGAGAGCGAATGCGAGACCCTTGCCGACTACTCGGGCGTCAAGCAACGCAAACCCGTGCCGTGGCGCCTTCTGCTTGGCCGCATGGCCCCGGTCACGGCTGTGTACTTCTGTTATGGCTGGGTGCTGTGGCTGTTTCTCGGCTGGATTCCGCAGTACTTCCTGCACAACTATCACATGCCGCTTGGCAAGTCCGCGCTGTTTGCGTCAGGCGTGTTCTTCGCGGGTGTGCTGGGTGACTATCTCGGTGGTTCGGTGACCGATCGCATCCTGCGCAAGAGCGGCAACGTGCGTCTCGCGCGCAATGTGATGGTCGGCGTCTGCATGCTGCTGACCTTGCTGTCGCTCGCCCCGATTTTGCTCGTGTCCAACATATCGATGACGTTCGTCGCAATCTGCCTTTCGGCTGGCTTCTTCTTCAACGAGATGACGATCGGGCCGATGTGGTCGGTGCCTATGGACATCGCACCGAAGCATGCGGGCACGGCATCCGGCATTATGAATTCAGGATCGGCGCTTGCAGCGATCATCAGTCCGGTCATCGGCGGGTGGATCATCGACCGCACAGGCAACTGGAATCTGCCGTTCACCGTATCCATGATCGTCATGGCGGCCGGCATCATCCTTTCGTTCACGATGCGACCGGACCGTTCGCTGGAAGCCGAAGAAGAGAAGACTCAGGCCGCGCACGCGGGCAAGCTGGTGTGAGGCGCGAGTTGGCCGCGTGGCGACGGAATTGCATGTTGCGTGCCGAATGCAGCATGCAACCTGAACCGACGACGTTCGCGGCCGCTTGTCACTACACCGTGACAGCGAGTTACCAGGAATATCTATATGGCAGACATTGAACAAACAGCAGCATCGACGGAACAGGGCGGAGGGCCGCTCGCGGGCATGCGCGTGATCGAGCTGGCGCACATCATGTCGGGACCGATCTGCGGGATGATGCTCGCGGACATGGGGGCCGATGTCATCAAGGTCGAAAAGATTCCGAACGGCGACGATTGCCGGCGGTTTGCGCCGATTCTTCCGAGCGGGGAGTCTGCGTCGTTCCTGATCGTGAACCGCAACAAGCGCGGCATCGCGCTGAATCTGAAAACGGAAGGCGGCAAGGAGGTGCTGAGAACGATGCTCGCGACGGCGGATGTCGTCACGGAGAATTATCGTCGCGGCACGATGGAGAAACTCGGCATGGGCTACGAAGCGCTGAGGCAGGTCAACCCTGGCCTCATCTATTGCGCTATTTCCGGTTACGGGCGCACCGGGCCGATGGCCGACAAAGGCGGTTTCGACCTCATCGCCCAAGGCCTGAGCGGGCTGATGAGCATGACAGGCGAGCCCGGCCAGGCGCCGATCAAGGCGGGATCGCCGGTGACGGACATCAACGCTGGCATTCTCGCGGCGCTCGGCATCAGCGCGGCTTATGCGAGAAAGAAGACGACGGGTCTGGGGCAGATGGTCGACACGTCGCTCTTCGAAGCGGGACTGCAACAGATGTACTGGGCATTTGCAAACTACTTCGCGGACGGCACGGTGCTGCCGAAGGCAGGCTCCGCGAACCCGACCAGCGCGCCCTATCAGGCATTTCGCACGCGGGACGGCTGGGTGAACATCGGCGCCGCGAACCAGAGCAACTACGAGCGGCTCGTGGGCGTGCTCGACATTCCACGCCTTGCCGAAGACGAACGCTTTCAGACCAATGCTGGCCGTTTGAGGTATCGCGAGACGTTGGTGGAGATTCTGACCGCGAAGCTGGTCGAGCGCGATACCGCCGACTGGCTCGCAGTGTTCGATGCAATCGGGTTGCCCAGCGGCGCCGTGCTCAGCGTGCCGGAGGCTTCGTCGCATGAACAGGCCATTGCGCGCGGGATGATCGTCGAGACGGAACATCCGCTTGCGGGTTCTATGCGCGGTATCGGGTTGCCAATTCACTTCTCCGATGGGTGCACGACGCCATCGCGTTCAGCGCCGACGCTCGGACAGCATACGGCCGAAGTGCTGCACGAATACGGCTTCGACGATGCGCGCATACGGTCGCTGAAGGACGAGGGCGCGATTCTGGAGGTTGATGCGCTGGCGTGATGGCTGACGTTTGCGTGTTGCATGCAGCATGCAGCATGCAGCATGCAGAGTGCAAACGCGGGACGGTAAGATGACGGACCGCCTGCCCACTCGTCAAACGTCAAAGTTAACCATGAAGCTCGTGCCCCCTCTCGCTGGCCGTGTCGGCGACGCGCTCTCGACTGTCGCTTCCCCGTCGCTGTTGATCGATCTCGATGCGTTCGAAGCTAATCTCGCGACGATGGCGGCATTTGTCGCGGGCAGCGGCGTGGCTCTTAGACCGCACGCCAAGGCACACAAGTCTGTTTCCATTGCTCGGCGTCAGATCGAGGCGGGAGCGGTCGGCGTGTGCTGTCAGAAGCTATCGGAGGCTTATCCGTTTGCGGCTGCTGGTATCGAGAGCATCCATATCAGCAATGAATTCGTCGGCGCGGACAAGCTTGCAATGGCGGTCGAACTCGCGGCGCACGTGCGCCTCTCCGTTTGCGTCGACGCCTTGCCGCAAGTGAACGCGCTCGGCGATGCCGCCGCTCGCGCGGGCGTGAACATCGATGTGCTCGCCGAAGTCGATGCCGGTCAGCATCGTTGCGGCGTGACGAACGAGGACGCGCTGCTGTCACTCGTCGATGCGATAGCCGACCAGCCGGCGCTGCGCTTCGCGGGCATCCAGGCTTATCACGGCGGCGCGCAGCACATTGCCGACTGGAACGCACGCAAAGCCGAGGCGGGTCACGCGGCCGATCGTGCCGCGAACTTCGTGCGCGCACTTGAAGCACGCGGCATTCAAAGTGCAATCGTGACGGGCGGCGGCACCGGCACCGTCGAGTTCGATGCGGCGAGCGGCGTCTATACGGAAGTCCAACCGGGATCGTATGTCTTCATGGATGGCGATTACGGTTCGCTCGCATGGAACGGCAACCTGCGCTGGCGTCATAGCCTTTTGGTATTGTCGACGATCATGAGCGCGACGCGGCCCGGAATGGCCGTCTGCGATGTCGGCCTGAAAGGGCTTGCGGTGGATTCGGGCCTTCCCCGTAGCGTGCGTTGGCTGGATGGCAGCGACGAGCCGGCGCTCGCGTACGCCGCAGCGAATGACGAACACGGCATGCTGCATGCGAAAGACGGCCAACAGCACGATACAGCGGCGCTACTCGGCAAACGCATCCTGCTGCCACCGGGTCATTGCGATCCGACCGTCAATCTTTACGACGAGTACGTGTGCTATCGCGGCGACGAAGTGGTCGACTTCTGGGCAATCGACGCGCGCGGTTTGTCCCGCTAGTTGTCCTGGTCCGCGTTGCGCGGATGGACGGCCAGCGGGATGGGAGACGCTTTCATCGCGCACCTCGTTCGAATGCAAAATGCCGAAGCACACGGCATGCAGCACGCCATCCGTATCTTTACACCGTGCGGCCAGCGAGACAATCTTCGTGAATGGCCTGGTTTCGTCCGGCGCGTTTCGCCCGGTAAAGCGCGGCGTCCGCACTGTTGAGCAGCTTGAGCGCGTCGCTGCCCTGGCGAGGCATCGTCGTCGCGGCCCCGATGCTGATGGTGAGGAACCCTCGCGGTGAACCGCTGTTAGGAATGGCAAGCGATTCGACTTTCCGTCGCAGCCGATCGGCGAACAGTACCGCGCTCGCCGCCGTTGCGCCGGGCAGCACGATCACGAATTCCTCGCCGCCATAGCGTGCGACGATATCGCCGGGGCGCTTCACTGCATGCTGAATACAATCGGCCACGGTGACGAGTGCGTCGTCGCCCATTGCGTGGCCGTATGTGTCGTTGTAGAGCTTGAAGTGATCGACGTCGACGAAGAGGGCCGATAGCGGCTGATCGTTGCGGCGCGCGCGGCGCCACTCCTCGCCGAGACGGCGATCCAGCGCGCGACGATTGCTTAGGCCGGTCAGTGAGTCGGTACCGGCGAGCCGCTGCAACTTCTCGAGCGCGATGGCGCGCGATCGCAGCGAAATCGCCAGCAGCCACGAGATGGCGATGAAGCCGCCGCCGAACATCAGCGTGAGGCCGCCGATGATTGCGCTTCGATGCCGCCAGCCTTCGAGCACATCGTCCTCGGCGGGCGCGACGGCAGCGATCAGATTGGTGCCCGGCACACGCACGAAGGTATAGAGACGGCGGACACCATCGAGCGGGGACGTGGAAATGTACGAGCCCGAAGGCAGATCCTTCATCGCGACGAAGGTTGGCGAAACCGAAACGTTTCGCGCTGCCTTCCCCGTGCCATCGTTTTGCAAGGGAGGCTTTCGTGCAAGCATTACGCCGTCGCGCTGCACAATGAAAACCGACCCCGCGCGCCCGACGTTCACGCGCGATAGCAAAGCATCGAAGTAGCTCGTGTTCAGCGCGATGACCGCGACGCCAGCGAACGAGCCGTCGGGCGCGTTGATGCGCCGGCTCAATGCGAGGGATGGCCTGCCGCCGCGCAAACGAGATTCGTAAGGCCCCGAAATATACAGCCCGACGTTCGCGTCTTGCGCGTGGGCCTGGAAATAGCCGCGATCGCTGAACGAGAGGTCCGTGCGGTTCGACGGGTCGCGCGCATCGGTGATTTGCCCCAGCGCATTCATGACGAACGCGCCGCCGATATAGCTCGCCGCCGTCGCGCCGTCGAACAGCACGAGCGGGCGGAGTGCCGGCGACATCCTCGCGACTTGGGGATTCTCCATGCTGCTCACGATGGTGCGTAACGACAGATCGCTCCATTCCACATTGCGTGCAATATCCGCACTGAGCGTCGCGACGACATTCTCGGACGCCTCATGTGCATTCTGCAGCGCCTGCGCGCGCCCTTGCCAGAGCGCGGCAAACGAAAGCACGCCCATCGACAGTGCCATTGCCGTGCCGATAATCCCGGCGAGCAACGGGAAGCGCGAGAACACGTCAGCGACGCGCAGCCACGCGTTGTTGTTACGCCGGAACAAGCGCAGTCCGACGACGCGGCCGGTCTTGCGTACGGCTTTCAGACTACGGGGCATTCGTCTTTCCAAGACGCGGGCTTGTCGTTCGTCGACCTACGGCGCGACCTCGTTGCGTAATGAAAACACCATGAAACAGGAGCTTTCTGTGTCGGTCGAGCGCGCGGCCTGCGTCGTCATTCCACCTCAAGGGGATCAGTTGCATTTATTTGACGAGACGAAGGCGCCTTGTGACGATCGTCCCTTTGTTCCTGTCGATGAGCCACACCGCGTCGATACGCCCGTGCAATGTCGATGTCCTCCGCGTGATGTCGGTGGGCTCTTCATCAGTGGGATCGCTGTGCTCGGAGCGATCGGATAAATAAGGCCGTTCCAGCGAACAGACGAGCATGATCGCGAAGTCGCCGTTGCCACGCGACGGATCGAAGTCAGGAAGCAATGCGCTGCCACGCACGCTCGTTTTACCGCGGTCGTCCGTTTCCAGCTGAATGGTGTCGATAGTCTGAATGAAGCCCTTCGCCTTCGCTTCCGGTGCAATAACGAGTTTCCGGCCGCTCTGGCCTTCCACTTTGCGCTTGAGCAGGATTACGTCAGGCTGCTCGGGTGCCGCAAGCGACACGTTGACGGACAACAATTTCTTTTTGGATTCAAAACGCACCCCGTAAGACGCCGGTATTACGAATGCAAAAGTCCGCTGAGCCTTGGACTGGTCATCGCTCGAAGGCACCGCAGCGTTCGACGTCCGATGAAACGGACGCGCCAAAAACCGGCGCACGCGGCCCGCGATGCTCGGGTTCGTCGCAGGTTTCTTGTTTGGCGACGTCGCGGCAGCCAAGGCGTCCCTTACCTGTTCGGGATCGTCGCCTGCAAATTGCCGCGGCAGAGCCGTTGCCGAAAGAATGCTTTCCGCCGACGTGCTCGCTGCGGTCGCCGTAGCGGCTGCCGGCGTCGGCGCTGCGCAGCGGGCGTCCTGCGCGTGCACTGCCGCAGAAAGGCACAACGCTGCGCCGAAGGCCCATACGGCGGCATCTCGACTTTGATTCCAAGAAAACACGAAACTACCCCTGGCACACGTTGCCGAGCCGCTGAAAGGGGTTATCTTAAAATAAAGCTGAGCATTTCGTCGCGAGATGCTGTCGGAAAGCGCGACGAGTGCCGGGCCGACGTCGATCTGCGGCCACCGGGATTTCGCCTCGAAAGCCCGTGCGGACGTCGTTGCCGGGAGAATAAAGAAGCTAGGGCGGTAAGCGGCGCTTCTATCGAAGCTCTGTCGGCTTCTTGTTCACCCGCACGGACGGTGTTAGACGTCTACGTAATGCAGAAGACTTGGCCGTTTCATAGACACGGTCGTTCGATGGCGTACCACGCCGTTCAGTGGACTAAGGTCTTGTAAGGCTGCGAAGGGCGCTTAGGATTTGACGAGTCCCGTCATGCTCTGTCTGCGCCCCTCGTCACACCAGCAGGCGCAGTTGACCAAGATGCGAATCCTTGGCTTCTCGGCGCGGCCGCCCGTTCTTCGAATTCGTTGTTCTACAACGGCCTCTGCGTATGAAGCCAGACCTCAATCTTGGTGCAAGCGGGCGACAGCGCAAGAACGCGCGTCCTTTACGCAAGCTCAACGAATGTCGGCTGCTGACAATGGATGCACGAGCGCCACGATAGCCGGCAGTCGCTCGACATGCGCCCTTCGCGCGGAGGCAGCCGGCAAACTGAAATGGGACGCCCGCGCGCCCCATAACACTCACACGCAAGCGGAGCGCATGACGGCATGCACGCATGAAATCATGGCCGGGCCGTAACCCCATGCTGCCTTTCACCCTTCGCCTTGCGACTCAACATCAAGGTGATGACAGCAGACATCGCGAGCGTTGCCCCGACGACATACAAGCCCGCCGCGTATCCGCCCGTCACGTTCTTGAGCCAGCCGATCGCGAACGGTCCGACAAAGCCGCCCAGATTGCCGATCGAATTGATCATCGCGATGCCGGCCGCGGCACCGGCGCCGGAGAGAAACATGCTCGGCATCGCCCAAAGCGGGGCCTTGGCCGCACTGATCCCAACATTCACCACGACGAGCGCAAGGACCACGAACAGGGCCGTCGCTGCCTGACCCGCGAACACGAAGCCAACACATGCCAGCGCACACGGAATGACCACGTGCCACGTACGTTCCTGCGTGCGGTCTGAATGCCTGGCCCACAGGATCATCGCGACGACTGCGATCACGCTCGGAATGCCGTTGATGAGACCGGTCTCCATTGCCGTGAACCCGTACTGGCGAATGATGAGCGGCGCCCACAGCCCGAGCGTGTAAAGCCCCGCCGACGTGCCGAAGTAGATCAGAGCAAGCGCCAGGACACGAGCATCGCGCAACGCGTTCCACGCGCTCGCCGTATGACCTGCATGCGCCTGCTTGGCGTCCGCCTCGGCCTTGAGCTTCGCAATGAGCCACTCGCGCTCGTCGGTCGACAGCCAATGAGCTTTCGCGGGGGTATCGGTTAGAAACCTTAGGACGACGAAGCCAAGTACGATCGCTGGGATCGCCTCGATGATATAGAGCAATTGCCAGTCTGCGAGGCCGAACATCGGCGGCATCTGCATGATCGCGCCGGAGAGCGGCGAGCCGATGGCTGTCGAGATCGGCGCGGCGGCCATGAACCATGCGGCAGCCACCGCACGTTGTTTCGCCGGGAACCACAAGCTCAGATAGAGGATGACGCCTGGAAAGAAGCCCGCTTCGGCAACGCCAAGTAGAAAGCGCAACAGGTAAAAGCTGTTCGGCCCCGTGACGAACGCTGACGCCACTGAGACGATGCCCCAGGTAACCATCACGCGTGCGATCCAGATGCGCGCGCCGACTTTATGCAGAATCAGATTCGACGGCACCTCGAAAAGAAAATAGCCGATGAAGAACAGCCCACCGCCCAAACCGAACGCGGTGGGTGACAGGCCGATGGCCTTGTTCATCGTCATCGCCGCAAAACCGACGTTGACGCGATCGAGAAAGCTGATGAAGTAAAGCAGCATCACGAACGGAATGATGCGCCACGCGAGCTTGCGAGACACGCGAGCTTCGATACCGGCATCGCCGGCGGCTTGATTGGCGGGTTGCATGTGTCTCCTCCTTGGGAGGCGAGCGGTGCTCTTTTGAATACTGGCGATGGAAAGACGCGATGCGCGCGTCCCCCTTGCCCGCGATGTGCGATGCATCGCGGGCAAAGAACCGAAATAGAATTCCTACGGACGACGAATCAATCAGGCGACAACGGCTTCCGTGCGTTCCACCAATGCGCAGACGGCGGCCGTCACCTGTGCGGTGGTCGCCTTGCCGCCGAGGTCGCCGGTGTGCAGCGATTCATCGGCGGTCACGGCCTCGACGGCGGCCATCACGCGCTTGGCGGCCTCGAATTCACCGAGATGCTCGAGCAGCATCACGACCGACCAGAACGTGCCGATCGGATTAGCGAGGCCCTTGCCCATGATGTCGAATGCGGAGCCGTGGATAGGCTCGAACATGGAGGGATAGCGGCGCTCCGGATCGATGTTGCCCGTCGGCGCGATGCCGAGGCTGCCGGCGAGCGCAGCGGCCAGATCGCTCAGGATGTCCGCGTGGAGATTGGTGGCGACGATGGTGTCGAGGGTCGCAGGACGGTTGACCATGCGCGCGGTGGCGGCATCGACGAGTTCCTTGTCCCACTTCACGTCCGGAAACTCCTTCGAGATCGCGAGCGCGACTTCGTCCCACATGACCATCGCGTGACGCTGCGCATTGCTCTTCGTGATCACCGTCAGCAGCTTGCGCGGACGCGACTGCGCAAGTTTGAATGCAAAACGCATAATGCGTTCGACGCCGGCGCGCGTGAGAATCGACACGTCCGTCGCGGCTTCGATCGGATGACCCTGATGCACGCGGCCGCCGATGCCTGAATATTCGCCTTCCGAGTTTTCGCGGACGATCACCCAGTTCAGGTCGTCGGGCGTGCAGCGCTTCAGCGGCGCGTCGATGCCCGGCAGGATGCGCGTGGGGCGCACGTTCGCGTACTGGTCGAATCCCTGGCAGATCTTCAGGCGCAGGCCCCACAGCGTGATGTGGTCGGGCACGTCGGGGTCGCCTGCAGAACCGAACAGAATTGCATCCTTGTCGCGCAGCGCGGCGAGGCCGTCTGCGGGCATCATCACGCCGTGCTGACGGTAGTAGTCCGCGCCCCAGTCGAAGTTTTCAAACTGGAACTCAAAATTTTGCGTGCAACGAGCGAGCGCCTCGAGCACTTGCTGGCCAGCCGGGACGACTTCCTTGCCGATGCCGTCGCCGGGAATCGTTGCGATGCGATAGGTCTTCATGTCTCCGTTCCTCTATGGTTTGTATGTCACGTCAGCGTGAAACCACTCTACCTAACTCTGGCCGACGGAACCGGTGCTAGACTAAAAGCATCTTTAACTTCATTTCACAAGTGATTCGTGGCCGAAACTGTCCAGCCGACCGATCTGAGCTTCTTTTCGACCCTCGCCGCTTCGGGCAGCCTGAGCGCCGCGGCGCGCGAACTTGGCCTGACGGCGGCGGCCGTCAGCAAGCGTCTCACGCAGATGGAGGCACGCGCGGGTGTGCCGCTCGTCAACCGGACGACGCGGCGAATGATGTTGACGCCGGAAGGCGAGCTGTATCTGGAACACGCGCGCCGCATCCTCGATCAGATCGACGAGCTCGCTGAACTGCTCGGCAGCGCCAGAAAGAGCCCGAAGGGTTTGCTGCGCGTGAATGCAACGCTCGGCTTCGGGCGTAGTCACGTCGCGCCGTCCATCTCGCGCTTCGTCGCCCGCCATCCGCAGGTGTCCGTGCAGCTTCAGCTATCCGTTGCGCCGCCGCCGCTTACCGACGACAGCTTTGACGTTTGCATTCGATTCGGCGAGCCGCCGGACACGCGCGTGATCGCTCGCCGGCTCGCGGCGAACCGGCGGCTGCTGTGTGCGTCGCCGGCGTATATCGCGGCGCACGGCATGCCCGGGACGCCGCACGATCTCGCGCGCCATAACTGCATCGGCATTCGTCAGGGCGATGAAGCCTACGGCGTGTGGCGGCTGACGACCGGGCGCGGCGCATCGCGCAAGACGGAAGCCGTGCGCATCAAAGGCAATCTCACGACCAATGACGGTGAGATCGCGGTGAAGTGGGCGCTGGAAGGGCACGGCATCCTGATGCGCGCCGAATGGGATATCGAAGACTATCTCGCCGATGGCCGGCTCGTCGCCGTGCTTCCGGAGCACGAGACGCCGAACGCCGACATCTACGCCGTGTATTCAAAACGCCATCAGATGTCCGCGCGCATTCGGGCGTTCGTCGACTTCATCGCGCTCGATCTGAAACAGGCGCGCAGCGTTTGACGACTCGCGCAAGGAAGCCGAAAGCGGAGCCAAGCGCGGCGCTATACTGAGCAACCCTCAACGCAACAATCGCCGGAAAGCTGCCAAAAACAGCGAAAACGGCTCCGTAAGTCCGAATAAATTGGCTGAACACGACCTCGAAAAACTTAGAATCGACCGCGGACCCGCGGCCGCCCCGGTCATGCCGCGGCGCAGGCCCAACTGGATTCGTTATGCGGTTATTGCGGCCATCATTGCCGTGTTGATCGGCGTTGGCGTCAAGCTCGCCGGGCCACAGACCGTGGAGACCGTCACTGTAACGTCCGTGTATCCATCGCAGAGTTATACGCTTTTGAATGCAACCGGCTACGTCGTGCCGCAGCGCAAGGCGGCGGTGGCATCGAAGGCGCAGGGACGCGTGGAATGGCTGGGCGTGCTCGAAGGGACAGTCGTCAAGGAAGGCCAGATCATCGCGCGGCTCGAAAGCGCGGACGTGGCGGCGTCGCTTGCGCAGGCACAGGCGCAAGTCAAGGTTGCGCAGGCCAATCTGGAATTGCAGCGCGCCGAGCTGGAGAACGCTACTGCCAATCTCAAGCGCTCGCAGGTGCTTGCACCGCACGGTGCGATGTCCGCGTCGCAATTCGATGCTGACCGCGCACGCTATGACAAGGCCAGGGCATCGATCAATAGCGAGCAAGCCGCGATTCTTTCCGCGCAGGCCAATGCGCGGGCCGCGCAAGTGGCCGTCGATCAGACCGTGATTCGTGCTCCCTTCGATGGCGTCGTGCTCGAAAAGCACGCGAACGTCGGCGACAACATCACTCCGTTCTCGTCCGCATCGGATAGCAAGGGCGCGGTCGTCACCATCGCCGATATGAAGACGCTCGAAGTGGAAGCGGACGTCGCTGAATCGAATATCGCGCGTATCAAAGTCGATCAGCCATGCGAGGTTCAACTCGATGCGTTGCCCGACACACGCTTTGCAGGCCGCGTGTCGCGCATCGTGCCGACGGTCGATCGTTCGAAGGCCACCGTGCTCGTGAAAGTGCGTTTCGTCGAGCGCGATGAACGCGTGCTGCCTGACATGAGCGCGAAGATCGCGTTTCTCTCGAAGCCCGTGCCGCCCGAGGACAAGAAAGCGGTCGTGGCGGTGCAGCCAACGGCTGTCGTCACACGTGGCGGCAAGCAGGTCGTTTATATCGTCGATCACGACAAGGCACGCGAAGTGCCCGTGACGACGGGCGAGCGCGTCGGTGACCTGCTGGCGGTGTCCGGTGTGAAGCCAGGAGACACGCTCGTGCTCGCGCCCGGCGACAAGCTCGAAAACGGCGCGAGCATTACCGTGGCGAAGAAATAGCGTGAGCACCGCGCCCCTCGTTCAGATCAGCCACGTCGCGAAGTCGTATCGGCGCGGCGTGCAGACGGTGCCGGTACTGACCGACATCACACTGTCCATTGCGGAAGGCGATTTCGTTGCGTTGATGGGACCGTCGGGTTCCGGCAAGAGCACGCTGCTCAATCTCATTGCGGGCATCGACCGGCCCGATAGCGGCGAGCTGCTGGTTGGCGGCCTCGATATCACGCGCTTGCCGGAAGCCGCGCTCGCGGACTGGCGCGCATCGCATGTCGGTTTTATTTTTCAGTTCTATAACCTGATGCCCGTGTTGACCGCGTTCGAGAATGTCGAGCTTCCGTTGATGCTCACGCGGCTGTCGCGCGCCGAGCGTCGCGAGCGCGTTGCGATGGTGCTCGACATGGTCAACATGAGCGAACGGACGAGTCACTATCCATCGGAGCTGTCGGGCGGACAACAGCAGCGCGTGGCGATTGCGCGTGCGTTGATTAGCGATCCGAAACTGATCGTCGCCGACGAGCCGACGGGCGACCTCGATCGCACATCCGCTGGCGAAGTGCTCACAATGATGCAGCGCCTGAACGAACGCCTCGGCAAGACCATCATCATGGTTACGCACGACGCACATGCTGCCAATGCCGCAAAGGCCCTCGTGCATCTCGAGAAAGGCGAACTGATCGATGGCAAGGCGCGCTAAGCCATGTACGTTCTCAAGCTGATTCTGCGCAACGCGACACGTCACAAGCTGCGCACCGCATTGACGGTGCTGGGACTCACCATCGCCGTGCTCGCTTATGGCTTGTTGCATACGGTTGTCGATGCATGGTATGCGGGCGCGGCGGCCGCATCGAATGCGCGGCTCGTGACGCGCAACGCGATCTCGCTCGTGTTCCCTTTGCCGCTAGCTTATGAGAACCGCATACGCGGCGTCGATGGCGTTACGATGGTCGCGCGCTCGAACTGGTTTGGAGGCGTCTATCGCGACCCCAAGAACTTCTTCGCGCAATTCGCGGTGTCGGACAATTACCTCGATCTTTATCCGGAGTTCATTATTTCGCCGCAAGCCCGTACGGATTATCAGCGTGATCGAAAGGGCTGTCTCATCGGACGACAACTTGCAACGCAATACGGCTTCAAGGTCGGCGACGTCATTCCGCTGAAGGGGACGATCTATCCGGGTACGTGGGACTTCGTCGTGCGCGGCATCATGGAAGGGCGTGACGAATCCACCATTACGCGGCAGTTGGTGTTCCACTGGGAATACCTGAACGAAACCATTCGCAAGACGACGAAGCGCAATGTGGATCAGGTCGGCGTGTATGTCGTCGGCATCGACAATCCGGATCACGCTGCGATCGTCTCACGCAATATCGACAGCGTCTTCAAAAACTCACTCGCGGAGACCTTGACGGAGACGGAACAGGCATTCCAATTGGGCTTCGTTGCGATGTCGAATCAGATCATCGCGGCGATACGGGTGGTGTCGTACGTGGTGATTCTGATCATCATGGCCGTGATGGCCAATGCCATGGCGATGAGCGCGCGCGAGCGAACCGTCGAATATGCAACGCTCAAGGCGCTCGGCTTTGGCCCGGCGTTCCTCTCGATGCTCGTGTTCGGCGAATCGCTTGCGATTTGCGCCATTGGCGGCGGCATAGGGATGTTACTCACTCCGCCCGCTGCCGTCGTCTTTCAGCATGCAACGGGCGGCGTGTTTCCCATATTCAAGGTATCGCACGAGACCATGCTCTTGCAGGCGGTCTGCGCGTGCGCCGTTGCGCTTGCGGCGGCGGTCGTGCCGGCGGTTCAGGCAAGCCGTGTGCGTATCGTCGAAGGCTTGCGCGCCATCGGCTAGGAACTCACGACGATGGCCATTCCCGTTTCCTACGTCGCACGCAATCTATGGGCGCGCCGCCTCACGACGATGCTGACCGCAAGCGGCCTCGCGCTCGTCGTGTTCGTCTTTGCAACGGTGCTGATGCTCGATGCGGGGCTCAAAAAGACACTGGTTTCAACGGGTGAGCGCGACAACGTAGTCGTCATTCGGAAAGGCGCGGAGACAGAGATTCAAAGCTCGATCGATCGGGCACAGGCCAATGTTCTGGAAATGCATCCGTCGGTCCCGCTGAATGGCAATGGCGAGCCGCTTGCATCGAAAGAGACCGTGGTGCTTATTTCGCTGACGAAACTCGGCACGAACACGCCGGCCAATGTCGTCATTCGCGGCGTGTCTGCGATGGGCGTCGAATTACGTCCACAAGTGAAGCTCACGGCGGGGCGCATGTTCAAGCATGGCTCCTCCGAAATCATCGTCGGAAGCAGCATTGCCAAGGGCTTTGGCGGCACACGCATTGGGGAGCACCTGCGCTTTGCGCAGCGCGACTGGACCGTCGTCGGTCATTTCGATGCTGGCGGTAGCGGCTTCGACTCCGAGATTTGGGGCGATGCCGATCAACTCATGCAGTCTTTTCGCCGCACTACGTTCTCGTCGATGATCGTGCGCCTCACGCGCAGCGATGCTTTTGAGCGCTTCAAAAGCGATATCGATGTGGACCCGCGTCTCGCTGACGAAGCGAAACGCGAACAAGTGTTTTATGGCGACCAGTCCAAAGCGCTTTCAACCTTCATCAATATCCTTGGCGTCACGCTGTCCGTTATTTTCTCGATAGCGGCAATGATCGGCGCAATGATCACGATGTATGCGTCGGTCGCCAATCGCGTCGCAGAGATCGGCACGTTGCGTGCGCTCGGTTTCAAGCGGATCGATGTGCTGTTCGCGTTCCTGCTCGAAGCGCTCTTGCTCGGACTTGTCGGCGGAATGGCGGGTCTGGGCTGCGCCGCGTTGATGCAGTTCGCCTCGTTCTCCACGACGAACTTTCAGACGTTCGCTGACTTGTCCTTTCGCTTCATTCTCACGCCGTCGGTTGTCGCGCGCACGGTGGTGTTCTCGCTCGTCATGGGCTTCGTCGGCGGGTTCCTTCCCGCGCTGAGGGCATCGCGCCTGAGCATCGTGGATGCACTGCGGGCGCGTTGATCGTTCGATTCGGCTGACATGTCGATACCAAAGTATTGAATATTCGGAATCGATAACCCGCAGTAGAGTGGGTCTTCGCAAGCGATGCTTGCATCGCATTCTTAGGATGCTTGGAGGCTCATCATGCCGCTCGTTCGTATTTCGCTCATCAAAGGCAAGTCGCGAGACCATATTCGCGCGATTTCTGATCAGGTCCATGAGGCGCTGGTCCAAGCGTTCCAGGTTCCGGCCAAGGACCGCTTCCAGCTCATAGAACAACGTGACCCAGACGACTTCATCTACGACGCGAGTTATCTCGGCGTCGAGCGGAGCGACGATCTGGTATTCATTCACATCACCGCTAGCGACTGGCGCGACCTCGCGACCAAAAAGGCTTTCTACAAGACGCTTGCGACGCGTCTTTCGGCGTCGCCCGGCTTGCGGCCGGAGGACGTGCTGATCGTGCTGGCACCGAACCGTCGAGAAGACTGGTCGTTCGGACACGGGCTTGCGTCGTATGTGGAGCCGGACGCCTGATTGAATCTCCGCTACCGATAAGACGCGCCGCGCGTGCCGTTGATCGCGAACACGTCGCCTTCCGGTGCATGGTCGACTTTACCGTCGCGCGGGATAAGTGGAATTCTCCGCGTGCTGTCAGGGGCTAGATGAAACCAGTCGAGCTCTGCGTAATAGTGATGGTCCACCACATGCGCCCAGCGCGCGAACCGCGTTGCACTGACGTTGAGCGCCCATCCGTTATCGTCTTTATCGAGTGAGACGCTCAAGCCCACATCCCGGCGTTCGCTGACGGACATATCCGGAAGGTGAAAAGCCTCGGACAGCAGCTCGCCGGTATTCGCGTTAGTGAGACGCACGTGCGTTGTATCGTGTGCGCGCGGACCAAAACGGTATGCATACGCGGTATCGAAAAACGCGCCAATGAGCGAGCTGGAATTGATTGTGTGAATGCTGTGAGCCTTCAGAATGATTTCGCGTGAACCGCCCGCGACTTTCACCGCGCCATCGCGCAGGCAAGTCAGTTCCACGCGCGCGCGAATGTCGTGCGCCGTCTCATTGACGAGATGAACGTCCAGACCGTCGAGACCTTCGTCGGTAATGAGCGCCTGCACGGGTTGCAGCACGCGGGCAAGGCCATGCAACGCACTCTTGGGAACACCGAATACGTCGATGACGCCCCAACCGGCGCCGGGCCGCAGATCGAGCAAATTCCACACGATGCCACCCGCGCATGTCGATCCCTTGCGTCGCCACTCGGAAAACACTGCGCCCATGACATCCGCAACGACGGCTCGCGATAGCGTCAGATAGCGCTCGGGATCTTCGTAGCGCAATCGCGCGACGTCGACGCCATAGAGCGATCGCAGGTAATGTTCGCGCACGTCGTCGAAGTCCCAGGCCGCGCCGGGATCGCGCGGCACGCCGATCTTCCATCGCGGCTCGTGTGGCCGTGATGCGTTAGGCGCTGCGCGCAGAGCGACATCATCCGGAACGTTGGCGAACGCAAGGCACTCCGATGCGAAGCGGACCTGCGCGCGGCGCGCATCGTCGAAAGGGCGTTGATAGGCCCCAACGCCGTAGTAATGCGTGATGCCGCCGCGCGTTCCGAATGGCATCGACAGTTCGTCTCCTGGCGCTGCACTCGGCGAATTGACGACATAAGGAACGTCTGGTCGCATCGCCGCGATGATCGAAGGCAATTGCTCGGTGAATAGCGGCTGTTGATAGGCGTCGAAGGGCAGACCGAGCATCGCCGCCTGCTGGTGCACTTCACTTCCGCCACACAAGACTGCGAGCGATGCGAAGCGTCGCGTGCGCGCAAGGAATTGCTGCGCTTCCAGTTGCACGCTCCGCTGAAACGCATCGTCAGTCGGGTAATCGAAGTTGGCGAATGCGAAGTCTTGCCACACCATGATGCCGTGTTCGTCGGCGAGTTCGTAGAATGTATCGGATTCGTAGAGCGTCGTGCCGCTTACTCGAATGATATTGAGGCCTGCTCGACGGCATGCGTTGAAAATCGTATTCAGCTTCTCGCGCGGCGCGTCGAGTGCGACGATATCGGCGGATGTCCAGCATGCTCCGCGCGCAAAGACAGGCACGCTATTCACGACGAGTCGAAAGCCGGCGCCATCCGGGCCGCTATCGACTTCGATCGTGCGAAAGGAAACGTCGCCTAGCGAAATATCCTCATGCGATGCGCGTGTGATCGTGACCGGATAGCGCACAGGCTCGCCATGCGTATGCGGCCACCATAAGCGCGCCTGCGCTACGCGGACTCGACCGGTCACGGTATGCGCATCGCGCCAGTGAAGCGCCGTCGATGCATTGCCGCACTCGAGCCGCATATCTTCAGGCGCTTGGGCGTGATAGAAACGCACGGTCACATCGAGCAGGCCATCGCTGCCATCGACGCTCGACGCCATCTCCACGCGATCCATCGATGCCTGAGACTCGCCGACCATTTCGACCACACGCCACGGTCCTGCTGGCTGAATCGCAGGGCACCATCCCGGCATATGCCCGAGCAGCGTCGTTCGAACATTGCGCAATGTTGCGGGCTGCGCGAGCTTTGGGCGCCAGCGTGCGCGTCCACGTTTGGCGGCGAGCGCCGGAGCGATGGATCGAAAGCAGATATGGAGCGTCTTTTCGCCCGCCATTTCGATGTCAAGGTCATGTGCCAGAAACATCGAATCGGACTCGAGCAGCTTGCGGCCGTCGATCCATACTTCGGCGATCGTCGCAAGGCCGTTGAAGCGCAGACGTCGCTTGCCAGTCGCGTGAAGCGTGACGCGATACCAGTGGTCCGACAGTGCATACGCCTGCGCAAGTGAGTCGTCTTTCAAGCCTGCCGCGCGATGCGCGGAAGCCACCGTCCCAGGCACCGGAGCATCGAGCCAGTCCGTATAGGCGTCGAGCATGTCGGGCGTTTCACATGCGCCGGCGGGCGTGCTCACGCATTGCCAGCCAGCGTCGAGGGCGCGCGGCGCGAGCGGCGAGGCCTGCATAGACTTTCCTTTTTATTCGTTTTCTTTTGCGTGTCCAAACCGCGCCAGCGCGCGGCCAAGCCCTTAGAGAAAGCGCGCAGCGAGCGGCTCGATGACCTTGTCATAAGACGCTTCGAGCGAGTCGAAACAGTCCGTGCAAGGATCCGAACGTGAACGCATGCGCGCACGTGCGAGCCGGAACTGCATCACCATGGCTTCGCTTGCCATGGTTTGCGCGCTCGTCTGTATGTCCACGGGCACATCGACGCCATTTGCATTGAGCCAGGCCAGATACTTCGACAACAACTCGAAGTTCGATCCGAGCTGACGCATGACATTGAACGTGTACAGATGGTAATAGGCGACATCTCGTTCAAGCAATGTGCGCAAATGTTCAGGAAACTCTCTGCGCCATTGCGAAATGGGATTCAGAGCAGGGCGATCCGCAAGACGCAATCTGAGTAAGTCCACCGAGCGTTGCACGAGCGCCTCGCCTTCGAGCGGTGGACGCGCGCGTTTGACGAACTCCACGTACGGAAAGAGCGCACGCACGTCGCCGGCGAGATTGGGCATCAGGCGAAATACGCCGTCGTAATCCTCGCCCACTAACGCGAAATAGCCAGCGTTATGGAAGTAGGTGATGTGCTTTGCCTGCGCATCGATCGTGTCGATTGCAATCGTCGTCTTCGAGTGAGTCTGACGATACGCTGTTGCACGCGTGTCGGGCAAATAGAAAGCATCGACCTCGGCGACGACCACATGACCGCGCTTTGTCTGCTCGCGGACATGCGCTTCGAAGGTGTCGTAAATGGCAAGCTCCTGCGCCTGCAATCCATAGAGCCTGCCGATGTCGTCGAGCGAGAACTTCGGAAACGTGAACTGATCGCCCTCGAAGTCCTGCGTCACGGTAAAGCCTAGCGCCGCATGCGGATCGCAGCCGAGATGATGCAAGAGCTCGATCCACAAGTCGACATAGCAATTCGTTTCCAGCCAGACACGCTCGCCGCGATGCAGTGCATGGCGGCTTGTTTCATCGTCTGTGCCGGTCAGCGCTTCTGCGGGCGAGCGTGCGTTCATGCCTCTTCGCCCATGTTGGCGAGACCATCGGCGATGATCGGCTCGGCGTTGCCCCACAGCAGTTCGCGCACCGGAGCAGGCCATGCCTTCACATCGAGGCCATGATGACGGAAGAGCGCAAGCGTCGTGCGTTCCATGCCGAAGCCTACGCATGCGGTATGCGCAACGCTATCGTCGGCCTGGCGGATATTCCACAGCTCGCCAAAGTGCTCCATGTGATAGTTGAACGAGAGGCAAGCGGTCGGGCGGTCGGGCGTGGCAACCGGCACCAGCAATTCGAACTTGAGTTGCTGCGCGCGCTGGCTGTCCGCGACGATCTTGCCGCCACGGCCGAAGAACGGATCGTTAGCGAGGTCGATTTCGAACGGCAATTGCAGAAGGCGCACGAGCAGCGATCCGCGCTCGATCCATTTCTGTCTGAACGCCATCACCTGTTCAGGGCTGCCGACGCGGATATATTCGCGCATGCGGAACATCTGCATGCGGCCGGGGTCGATGGAAGGCTCGTGACGGAAACAATAGGAGAACGCATCGAACGTTGCACCGTCCTTCGCGAGGTTGCCACGCTTGGCGACGAGCGGATAGATCGGGTAGCAAGCGGCGGGCGTCAGGACGAGGCGCGTCGGCTTTTGCTGATCCATCCATTCGTCGGAACGCTCTTCTTCTTCGCCGATATGCACGATCTTGTCGAGTGCTTCGAGCAGGCGATGGTGTCCGCGGTCATTGCCCGCGAAAGAATGGATGGTGCCGGCCAGATTCGGGAAGCTCTTCAGATACTCACTGTCTTCGAAGTCGCGGCGACGCATGGCCGGCGGAAAGCGCAGCACTTCGGCGTGCTGGTCCGCGCCGAGGAGAGTGATTGCTTGATTCAGGCGCTCGACGATATCTTCGAATATCGCGCTGCGGCCATAGAGTCCGTCTTCGCCCGTATCGATGAGAATGCCTGCTTCGATCAGGCGGTCTCGCAAGGTGAGATCGGATTTGTCGTAACCTGCCTGCGTCGCTTGTGATTGTGCCTCAGCCATGATTGCGGCTTGTTCGGTCGGCATGTTCATATCGTTATAGGTCCCCGGTTGCGGCGCGCTGCGCAAGCAGCAGGTTCGCCGTATTCAATTCGATGCGGTCGTTGCTTATCATGAGCGGCGCGGAATGCAGGTCGCGCAGATGCCGTCCTACACTAAACGGTGTGTCGTTCTTGTAGCCCGCCATGCCGCAAATCATCAGCGCTTCCTGCACGACGCTTACTGCGGATTGCGAAATCGCGAGCTTGAGCATGTTGAGATCCGACGCAAGGCCGATGGACGCCGTGAGCGGCGCATCGATATCGTCCGTGCGATTTGCATGACGCGTTGCCCGTTCGCTTTGCGCTGCTTCGACAGCGGCAAGCGATTCACGCAGACGCGCCTGCATCATGCGCACTGTGGTGACCGCTTGCGAAAGCCGCGATGCGGATGGCGGCAACGCTCCCGGCTTACCGCGTGACTGATTTCGGAAGAACTGATGCGCGCGATGCAATGCGTCCGATGCAATCCCGATCCATACCGACGACCACAACGTATGCGAAACGGGCAGCATGCTCTCATCCGCGATCTTCGAGAACGGTACCGGCAGGATCTGTTCTGCAGCGCCCTTCGCGACGAGCCGATGTCCTTCGCTGCACGTGCCACGCATCCCCAACGTGTCCCATGTGCCGCGCTGTTCGAGCGTGAACGTCTCACGCGGAGCGACGATCAATACCTGATCGGACGCCGGTGCATCGGGATGACGACGCGCAGTGACGAGAATGCAGTCCGCGAACTTGCCGTACGAAATGGTGGTCGCGAGCTTCTCGATAGTGAACGCATCGTCTATGAGATCGACGGCGCATGCGCTCGTGCGCATGTTGCCGCCGATGGTTTCTTCCGACGTCGCCGAAGCGAGCAGCAACTGCTCGCTGACCATGCGTGCAAGGAAGTCGCGCTGCCAGGGCACGGCCAAACCATGATCGACGATGCACACGACCTGGCTTTGGTGCATCGCATAGATCATGGCAGATGAAGCGCAGCCTTTGGCAAGCGCCTCGCACAAGCGGGCGACGCTTGTTATCGAAAGACCATCGCCGCCATGAATGACTGGCACCATGGCGGAGAAGAGCCGCTCCTCGCGCATGGCCGCAATTGCTTCCGCAGGAAAGCGCGCTTCCTTGTCGACTGCATCGGCGTGCTGGGCTGCGATCGCCGCTACGCGATGCGCCGCTTCGAGCATTTCGGTTTCGCTGCGCGGCGCCGCGCTTTCATCGACGCTTGCCAGCTGCGACGCTTCCAGCTCCTGCGCGGCGGCGTTCATGCGTCCGCCTGCGAACGACGCAGTTCTTCGACGGCGGCAGCGAGCGAATCGACGCTGGAAAAGAGCCGGCGCGTCAACATGTGATCGGGAATCTCTACGCCGAATTCATCTTCGATTGCGAGCATCACGTGAACCGTGGCAAGCGATGAGAGACCGGCGGCGTAAAGATCGTCGCTATCGGAGAGAGTGTCGATGGGCACGTCAAGGCGTGCGGACTCGGAAAGGATGCGGCGCAATTCAGTTTTCATTTGTGTCTGGTTTCCCTTGTACTTGGCCAAAGCGCATTTGGCCAATCGGGTCTGAAACGGGTCTACGTTTCAAAGGCCCACTCAGGTTAATTAGGCCGGGACGTACAGATGGTGGTGATTTGCTCAAAGCATTGTTCAGGTTCTTGGAGCCCTCGCACTCACCGTCGAGGTAGTTTTATCGTATTTAACGAATTCGTGGGGGTGCCCGTCCGTGCGATGGCGCACGGTCGTCCCCCATGAGCCGGGCGTCCGGCTTGACGGATGTCTTGGCGATGCTCGCTAGATTACGTTAGCCGTTCAGGCGCATTTTCGCGCGTTGGTTTTTACCTGCTGTATTTACCCCAGGCAGTAAGTTTTATTTGCGATTGCAAGGTTAATGAAATAATGAGTGGATGAGAATTAAAGAACATTTGCTTTGATGGCGCGTGGTTTTGATGTTCTTATTCGCGTTGTCTAGCGCTCTTTTAAGTGGTGCGCCTCGTGCGTGGGCGCTTGGACTGGTGTCGGGCAGGGGCTGGAAATCTGTACGGTTCACCACACACGAAGGAACGGCGACTGAGGTTATTCAAGCTCTTTCGTTTGCCGCAATCACACGGCGCAGGACGTCAGAAGCCGCCGCATATAAATCATCCGGTCGCGCCGGCGTATGAGGCGGGCGTCGCGGGCGAGGCCGCGCTGGTTGCGGACGTTCTATATGACTCTCTCGAAGACACCGACGCGTCGCATGGCAAAAGCGGGTGAGACCGCGCGCATCGTTATGGAAGTGCGTCACGACAAGTCTTTCTCGAAGGACCGAGCTTAAGCGGCAACATCGAGGTTGTGGCGCGTGTCAGTGATGAAGCGAAGCTCGTCAAACTTGCGGCCCGGATCTGCAACTTGCGGACGTCGTCGATGCGTCGTTCGCCGATTGGCGCGCGCAAAGGACGCTGGACGACTTCGACCCGGTGAAGAGCGCAGTCAACCAACCGGGCGGCGTCGATCCCGCAGGGAAAGCGCTCTTCGATGCGGTCCACGGCGAAGCGCGGGCAGTTGCATGAAGAAACGTCTTCGACGACGCGAAGGGAACGCGCACGAAATGTGCTGTGATGCTTCGGCACTGTGGCGGTTAGCCCATCGCCGCACCACGGCGATTGCATGTTGCATGCTGAATGTGGTGCGCAGAATGCAATCGTTCCTTACCGTGCAGACAAACTTCACCGAAGAGGCTTGACATGAAAAAACGCAGATTGACGTTGTTAGCTGTCGTGGTGACAGGCGCGACATTCGCCTCGGGCGTCGCACTGGCTCAGGCCGGGGGCAACGGAAACGGGGGATCGGGCGGCGGCAACGCTCACGGCGCCGCGACAGCCGGACCCACGGTCGGGGGAGACAATGCATCCCCGCCCGGAAGCACCCACAAAGGCGGCTTTCACTTTAGGCACAAGAAGAAAGCGAAGCCGGTCGAAACGACCACGCAGTGAGCGTTCGGTCGAACGTGACGAGCTAGGCTGCCGCGCTTTCGGCGTCGAGGTCGTCGGTGCCCAGGCGCGAAAAGATATCGCATACGGCACGCATCTCGGCCTCGTCGTGTATGGTCACGACGACTCGCGTGATGCCGCCGAAGCCTTCCGCACCGGGACCGTGCGTGTCGGCGCGTTCGAAGTCGGGGAGGATATCGTCGCCCGACGACGCGATGTCCAACGCGTCATAGGTGTCAGCCTGGCCGACGTGCTCGGCGATGATCCATTGCGTCGGCGAACTGGCGCTCAGCGCAATCGACATCTGGAAGTCGGCAAAGCCGCTCATACGCGCCACGCGGATTCGGTCGCTGGCGATGCCTTCTGCCTGCAGATCCCCGAGTGCTTCATCCAGCTTGCGGGAGCCGCAAAACGCCCCGACTACTTCTCGCATCATTGCTCGTCTCCTGGCGGCCAGCGTTGAGATGATCCCGCACAGTCGGCGCGTTCGCGCCTGCTGAGTCAAAGTGGCCGCTTGCTTGCAAATCGTTGCTGTGTTCTGTCTTGCTCCGCTTCGACTCGTCCGGGTAAACGTGGTGCTTGACCAGCGAAGGCCGTTCTACCTAGGAAAGGACGATTCGATTATCGAGCTTTCAAAACTCGCCTGTACGCGATAGTTAGCAATCGAACAGATGCGTACGTGCGGGTGGCGCGTCTGACGACGAACACGCAGCAGCCGGCTTTCGGGCGCAGGCGCTGTCGTCACTTCAGGCGGTACGTGAACTGTACGCTGCACCGCGCTGCGTTTCAACGAATTGTTCTTTGCATTCAATCGCTAGAGCCAAGACGGATGCAGCCGTCACTTACATCGATTCCATGGCCGGCACCGCCGATAAGTCGTCGTACAAGCTTCGTCGCGCCCTATAATGGGCCATCCGCATTCGAATCCGGCTCTTTCATGTCACAACCACCCGCACCCGGCGCGCTTCGCCGTTCCCGCAACCTCACCGAGGAAGTCGTCGCCGAGTTGTCCGAGCGCATTCGCAGCGGGGCGCTGCAGCCCGGAGACAAGCTGCCGACCGAGTCGGAAATCATGGCGCAACTCGGCGTGAGCCGCACCGTCGTGCGCGAGTCCATTTCCCGATTGCAGGCGGCGCGGCTGGTGCAGACGCGTCATGGCATCGGGACTTTCGTGCTCGAAGCGGGGGATCACGACCGGTTCCAGATCGAGGCTGCCGGTGACCTGACCGTACGCGACGTGATGGCGATTCTCGAGTTACGCATTAGCCTCGAAGCCGAGGCGGCGGGTCTTGCCGCAATGCGTCGCACCGACGAAAACCTCGCGCAGATGCGCCGCGCGCTGGATGAGTTCGAACGGCACATCGCGGAAGGCACCGGCAACGCAGTCGCAGCCGACGTCGCGTTCCATCTCGAACTGGCGAAAGCGACCGGCAATCGCTACTTCCATAGCATCCTGAGCCAGCTCGGCAACACCATCATTCCGCGCACGCGAGTCAATTCGGCCGCGCTTGCGCATCACGATCCGGGTAGCTATCTCGATCGCGTCAATCGCGAGCACGAGGATATCTACGATGCAATCGCCCGCCGGGACGCGGAGGCGGCCCGCGCAGCGATGCGTATGCATCTGTCGAACAGCCGGGAGCGGCTGCGGCGGGCTCAAGAGGCGTCGCTTAAGGTCTCGGATGGGAGCTAGGGCAGCGGTGCTCCGTCGGTAAGGCGGGGTGCTTGCTATGCGAATCGCATGCGGCATGCGGCATGCAGCATTCAAAATGGCGGCCGGAGTGCCGACTCATCTTCGCTCGTATATTCAACATTCGGCGGTAGGTCGAGCTCTCATGCCGCATCCACCAAAGCCCATCTGAACGCGCAAGCGGCAGATGTCCGCACGCCTATACGACTCACAGCGGTTCTTCCAAAAGCACTTCATTACTGCGCGAGCTAAAGAAGAAGCTCTGCGTTGAAGTAGTGCGCTAGCGACAGCAGATTCCGAGCGCGGATGCAACAGCGGCAAACGCACTCGAGCGCGATTTTCCAGGCGCTGCGACGCGACAGCGTTTTCGAGCCAGAGCCGTGCGCGTCGACAGCAAGCAGGTCGGCCGACCTCAAGCCGCTTCACAATCGAACGACGCCACAAACTTGCACCAAGCCGGCAAACCATACAGTGTCGAGTTGCCAAGCAAGCGCCCGCAACGAAGCACGTCTGCGCATCAACACCGCTGCGCGTCCCAAAGAATGAGCACGAGCGCATAACGTACTTATCTGCCCAGCCGACCGACTAAACTCACTCAGCATCCTACCCGCGCAACGTTACGTTCCATCTGGCGCACTTCCGCCAGAATTATGACGCCCGTATTCTTCTCGTCGCTTTCCGCACTTTGCCATTGATGTCTTCTGCCACCACGGTGGCGTTTGTAACAATCGCGCCGGATGATTGATGCCCGGCTATTGCCCGATAACGTCGAAAAAGGAGAAGCACCATGCCGTACGTCACCACGCAGGACAACGTCGAGATTTTCTATAAAGACTGGGGCCCGAAAGACGCACAGCCCATCGTGTTTCACCACGGCTGGCCGTTGTCCTCTGACGATTGGGACGCACAAATGCTCTTCTTCGTGCAGAAAGGATATCGCGTGATTGCGCACGATCGACGCGGCCATGGCCGCTCGTCGCAAGTCTCCGACGGGCACGACATGGACCACTACGCAGCGGACGCCTTCGCTGTCGCCGAAGCACTGGATCTGCGCAATGCAGTGCATATCGGCCATTCGACCGGCGGCGGCGAAGTAGCACGCTATGTGGCAAAGCACGGCGAACCGGCAGGGCGCGTTGCGAAAGCAGTGCTCGTCAGCGCAGTGCCTCCGCTGATGCTCAAAACCGAAGCGAATCCCGAAGGGCTGCCCATTGAAGTCTTCGACGGTTTTCGTAAAGCGCTTGCCGACAACCGCGCGCAATTCTTTGTCGATGTTCCGGCCGGTCCTTTCTATGGCTTCAACCGTACCGGTGCGACGGTGCAACAGGGCGTCATTCAGAACTGGTGGCGGCAGGGCATGATGGGTAGCGCCAAGGCCCATTACGAGGGCATCAAAGCATTCTCGGAAACTGACCAGACCGAAGATCTCCGGTCGATCAAGGTGCCGACGCTTGTTCTCCATGGCGAAGATGACCAGATCGTGCCGATCGCCGATGCAGCGCTGAAGTCGGTCAAGCTGCTCCAGAACGGAACGCTCAAGACCTACCCGGGTTTCCCGCACGGCATGTTGACGACCAATGCCGAAATCCTCAACGCCGACCTGCTCGCATTCGTGCAGTCATAAGCTCTTTCACTCGCGGGAATGCTTAGTACGTTTCCGCGAGTGCCCCACTGGGCAGCGTCATTAAGTGCGGTGAAATAAAGCGGCTCGCATGTCATCTATTGGGTACGCTCGCCCAGGCCCTCGCCAGACTTGGGCGCGCGCGCCGCGGCGTGTTGTCGGTGACGAGCTTCCTCCTGCTGCCTCGCATTCTCGTGTGCCGCGACTTGATCACGCTGGTGCCGCGCCGGCTCGTCCGTCCCGGCGATGGACTCGTGATCGTCGAAGCTCCCATCAAGATACCCGGTTGTCTAGACCGTCGCGTCGCGCGAGCGCACGCATCGTTCGCCAGAACATGCGTGGGTAAGAGAGGTTTTGTTTGAAACGTGCTCGGAATTCGTGTGACGTGTCGCTTGAGCGGCTGCGTGCTGTCGAATCAGGAATGCGTTCGATGAACATCCTGCCTCTGACTAAGAACGGGTGGCGGATCGCTCGTTGCTTGCGCGAATATAATCGTCGTCGCTAATTGCTCTGCGTCTTCCGCACCGCAAACCGGACACGCCTTGAGTGCTCTGTCCTGGCTATCCACGAAATAAAGCTTGCCGCAATGGGCGCAGTTGATGACCATGATCGTTACCTCGACTGCAACGTAATTTATAGCCCTGGTTACTGACTTGGACCGCGTACGTTGAGAACGGGTACTTATCGCGGACATTAAGTCGAGAGAAAAGGAGCATTCGCCATGCCTGATAGCGTTGACCATAGCCAGTCGCGCGCAGAGGTCGCGCTTGCACTCGTCGTCGCATTGACTTTGGCCGCTTGCCAGTCGACTGGACAGTCATCGTCACAAGTGTCGCCGACCCGCGCGCATCAGTTGTGTGAGTTACGCGAGCTGGAAAGCGTGGGGTATCGACCGTGGCAGGAGGACTTTTACTATCCGCGTAACCTGCAGGCGGCACAGGCGCGTCTAGAAGCAGCGAAACGCGCGCGCGGACTCGAAGGCGTCGATACGTGCGCTACAGCCGACGCAAGCGGAAACTCACGCTAAAACTGATCGCCTGAATTCACCGGCGTCCATCCGAATACGCTTTCGAAGCGCTCGCGAAAGGGAGTACGAATTAGCGGTGGAGATTGCCGAATATAGGCTTCAGCACGGCCGCGATCCTCATCGTTGAGTGAGTTCATGTAGGTGATTGCTTCGTCGACGCTTGGCATGCGGCCATTGCGATCGTGCGACTTTGGAGGGAGCGCGGTCCAGACGACAGCGTCCGCGCCATTGCGCGCAAGCCACTCAGCGAATGCGTGAGATTGCGGATAGTCGATGCCCGCCGGTCGCGGAACGCTGCCGATCCATTCTCTTTCGTTGATGCGTACGTCTTCGCGCTTACGCAACGCTTCGCGAGCGGCATCGAGTGAGTCCACTGCAACGGGAGCCCAATAAGTCGTCGATACGGGACCGGACGCAAGGACGACGAGACTCGCGATCTCGCCATCGGAATGCCGCGCGAATTCAAGGGGTATCGAAGGACCGCCCTCGCGCCATTCCCCTTCGATTGGAAAGCCTTTCAGATTCCATAGCATGGAGCCCCAGGCGATGCATACGATTTTCATGCCGCGAGACACAGCACGTGACATGCCTATGAATTCGCGCCATAAGAACGCGCTCAGGCATTCACCGCGAGATAAGCATGAATCTGCGCGACGACGGCCGCGCCTTCGCCAACCGCCGACGCCACGCGCTTGATTGAACCCGAGCGCACGTCGCCGATTGCATAGACGCCCGGCATGCTCGTTTGAAGCGACATCGCACGGGGATCGCTGCCGGGAACGTCTGCGCCCGTCAGCACGAAGCCTTTCGCGTCGAGCGCGACGCCGCATTCCTTCAGCCAGCCCGCTCGCGGCTGCGCGCCGATAAAGACAAAGAGATGATGCGTATCGAGCGCGCATTCGATGCCGTCGCTGTTGCGATAACGCACGCATTCGAGACGCGCATTGCCCTGCAGCGAAGTCAGCGCCGTGCCTGCATGCAGCGTCACGTTATGCAAGCCCGCGATCCGCTCGATCAGATAGTGCGACATGCTCTGCTTCAAGCTCGGACCGCGAAAGAACATATGCACATGCTCCGCGTGCGAAGCGAGAAAGACGACGGCCTGTCCCGCTGAGTTACCGCCGCCGACGAGCGCGACTGGCTCCTTGCGACACAGCCTCGCTTCGATCGGCGTGGCCCAGTAATAAACGCCGCTGCCTTCGAAACGCGCGAGACCGTCGACGTCCGGACGACGATAATCCGCACCGCTCGCAACGACGACCGTGCGCGCGGCGATACGCCGGCCATCGCAGAGTTCGACGGCGAGCGCGTCGGCACCGCAATGCAGCGCTTTGGCTTCGCACGGAATGCCGATATGCGCGCCGAATTTCTGCGCCTGCACGAACGCGCGTCCCGCGAGCGCAAGTCCCGTGATGCCGGTCGGAAAGCCGAGATAGTTTTCGATGCGCGAACTGCTGCCCGCCTGTCCGCCCGGCGCGCGGCAATCGATGCCCGCGACCGACAATCCTTCGGAGGCCGCATAGACGGCTGCGGCGAGCCCCGCTGGTCCCGCGCCGACGATCAACGCATCGTAGACGTGTGCCGGGTCGAATTCAGGCACGAGGCCGAGGCACGACGCGAGTTGCCCTTCATCCGGATTGCGTAATACCGTCCCGCTCGGGCATACGACGAGCGGAAAATCGTCGGGCTGCGGCGTGAGACGTTCGAGTAGCGCGAGCGCTTCGGCGTTCTTGTCGGCATCCAGCGTGACGCTCGGAAAGACATTCCGGTTGAGGAAGTTTTGCAAGGCCCGCAGCCGCGCATTGCCCGATGCGCCCACCAGCACGACGCCGTGGCCTCGCTCGAAAACGAGCACGCGGCGCAGGATCAGTGCACGCATGATGCGTTCGCCGAGATCGGCTTCGGCGACCATCACGGCTCTGAGCGCGTCGGGGCGCAGCAGTATCGCGTCGACGTCTTCGATCACGTGTGCATCGACCACGGCGGGCTTGTTCGAAAGCTGCGCAACGTCCGACGTGAACTCGCCGGGTTGCGTATAAGTGTGGATCACGCGTTCACGCAGCAACCCTTCGCGCGCGACGATTCGCACCTTGCCCGACAACAGCACGAACACGCCAGGGCAGAGGCCGCCTGCGCGATACAGGAACGCGCCCTTGCCGTAATGCACGATGGCACCGAAACGGCGCAGGCGTTCGACGTCGGCTGCGGGGAGCACCGGAAACATCTGCGCATAGCGCGGGTGATCACGCGCGCTGGCGTCTTCGCTTTCAGTCGAACGCGTGCTCATCGAGGCCGTCCTCCGCTGATGGATGAAACAGCGCGCGTGATGCGATGTGAAGCCGTTGATTCAATCGTCGTTGCAACGGGCGCGCTTCCTCATCATAGGAGAGCGGCGAGTGAAATGTAATGGATGTGAAATTACCGACGTCGCGACGTTGAAAGCAATGTCGCGAGGCCGGCTACGCGCGAACGCTTGGCTATTTCCCCGCTGCTCCCGATGCCTGTCCGCGCTGACGCGCTTCTTCCTCACGCTTCAGTTGACGCGGCGGCGTGCCCATCTGCGTTGCCGCGCCCTGGCCGCCCTGCGGACTCGCGCCTTGACCGCTCTGAGCGCTGTGGGCCGATTGCCCGCCGCGCACGCCCACTCCTTCGTTGCGCTGCTGATTGCCCGGTGCGGCGGCTTCGGTGGCGTAAGAGGGCGCTGCGATTGCAGCGGCGCCGGCAACCGACAGCATTAATGCAAAGCTACGCGTGCGCTGGATCATCATGGGTGACTCCTGTTATGTCGACGCACCATGTCTGCAATGCGCATGCCGCCCAACGCCACGGCTGAGCGTTACCACTCGACGCAAATCTTTCCGAAGTGCGCGCCGCTCTGCTGATGCCGGAACGCATCGGGGAGGGCGTCGAAAGCAAAGGTTCGATCGATGACGGGACGCACGCCGTTCAGCTCCAGCGCGCGCACATATTCCTGTTGATGCCGCCGGCTACCGACGATCAGCCCTTGCAGCTTCGCCTGACGCGCCATTAATAGAGACGTCGGCACCATGCCTTCGCGCCCTGTCAGCACGCCGATCAGCGCGATATGCCCGCCGACGCGCACGGCTTCGATCGACTGGGCGAGCGTGCCGGGCCCGCCGACCTCGATCACGTGATCGACGCCGCGCCCATCGGTGAGCTCGCGCACCAGTGCGCCCCATTTCTCGTGCGTTCGGTAGTTGACGGCATGATCGGCTCCGAGCGCCGTCGCCCGCGCGAGCTTCTCGTCCGACGAAGACGTAACGATGACTTGCGCGCCCATCGTCTTCGCGATTTGCAGCGCCGCAATCGATACCCCTCCGGTGCCGAGCACGAGCACCGTATCGCCCGCCTTGAGGCCACCATCCACCACGAGCGCGCGCCACGCGGTCAGGCCCGCTGTGGTGATCGTGGCTGCTTCAGCATGGCTCCAGCCGCGCGGCGCGTGTGTGAAGGCGGTGGCTGCGCGCACGACATGCATCGCCGCCATGCCGTCGATGCCATCGCCCGGCGTGCCCGCGAAGTTGCCGACTTCGGATTGCGGCAGGCCGTCGCTCCATTGCGGAAAGAAGCAGGACACGACGTGATCGCCGACTGCGAACTCGGTGACGCCATCGCCGACCGCTTCGACGACACCCGCACCGTCTGACATCGGCACGCGGCCATCGGCTGTCGGACTCGTGCCGTTCACGACCAGCAGGTCATGGAAATTGAGCGACGTGGCGTGCAGTGCAACGCGAATCTGTCCCGGTCCCGGTTGTCCGGGATCCGGAATGTCGCGGATTTCGAGCTTGTCCAGTCCGCCGGGCGCGCGGATAGCGAATGCCTTCATCGAGGTTCTCCTTTGCCGGTAGCGGCAACGTATCGGTAGATGTGCATTTTGCATGCATCATGCAAACGCCGCGTGCCGTGCAACTGGCGGACCTGACCGATGCCCTGCGCGATCCAGACGCGCGAGCGGGCCATTTCGTCGATCGATTCGTGGATAAACTACGGGCGGGCGAGAGGCGACGCGGCCCGGCCGAGCGCCGCGTCGTAGGAGATTGCACTCGAAATTCAAGGCGCGTCGGTGCCGAGTTCGACGCGCAACTCGTCGACGGACACGACGTTGCCCTTCGGCGCGTTTAGCCCGCTCACGCGCACGAACGACACGACCATCTCGCTCGCATTGCCGATGCCGAGCCGCGCCAGTTGCTCCGTCACATCGTAGGAAAGCATCTTCATCCCGTGATGCGTGGCCGTAGATATTTCGAACGCGCCGACCGTTCCGACGAAATGGTCGCTCTTCACCGCATCGATGTCGCCGGCGGCGGGCAGATTGAGATAGACGTTGTAGAAGAATCCGCCGTTTTGACCCTCAGCTGTTATCGCGAGGCCGTCGAGCACGAGCTTCACATGACGGAACGATGCCTTGCCGGGGGCCACTGCCTGCGGCGCTTGCGATGATTCGTCGAGACTCGCCGCGGGTGACGACGCAAGCACGTCCTTCAGCGCGGTCGCGCTCGTGGCTGCGAGCGGAATGGCCGCGCTCAGCGAGGCATTGCCCAGTCCGACGCCTCTGACGCCGCCTAATGATCGTCGCGTCGCCGAGATGCTGCGGCCCGGGCTTGCCGTGAACCTGCCGGCTTGCGGCCGTGCGTGAATCGCCGATACCTGCGCCTGTACTCGCACGATCCCTCCACGCTGCGCTTGCGGCGGCAACGCGACCGGCATGGTGTTGTTGGAATAGGCATAACCTAGGCCGGCCACCGTCCGCGTCTTCGATTTAGCCATGGTAAGGCCATTTGCATACGTAAAACTGCCGCTCCAGTAGCTGTTGCTGGCAGCGGGCACTTTGCTCGTCGCGCGCAGCTCCCATGCGCTCCAGAGGCGGTCAATGTTGCAGTGATGCAAATAGAAAATCGGATCGATGGGCGCCGTCATAATGTTGCCCATATTGCCGCCGATAATGTCGTGCACCGGATTGTGCGGTGCATTTTCGAACTTCGTTTCGAATGCGTTTCTCGTGCCCCGCTGCATATTGACCACGGTCGAGGCGAACGGACTCAGATCGAGCGCCTGATAGACGTTGCTATTCACGCGCGAGACGTACAGCGGATTGTCGCTCGCGGAATCGGTGAATTCGGAAGGAATGACGGGATAAGTGTAGTAATCCCAATACGGCAGAGTGAGGCCATTTTGGCCTGAAATCGTTCTCAACTGCTGCTCGATGCAATACATATAGCCGCGATGCCACGCGAGAAAGTACGGCTCGCTATGCGGACAATAGTTGCGATGGACATTCACCCAGTATTGCCACGATGCCGGCTTGCTTGCATCGTTCCAACGGCATTGAGGAAAGGTGCGTAATAAGGCGTCGATTTGAATGCTTGCCATTCGAGCCTTATAACCGGGGGCGTCACCGCCACGCTCAGTTTGGGCAGGGATAAGAGCGCGAGTGCCGACGCCGTTCCTTTGACGAACGTGCGCCGCTTGATCGAATTGGAGTCCATACGGAACCTCTTGAACGTGGAAAGCCCAAATAAAGCGAGCGTCTGGCTTCCGCCGCACTGCCGCAAGGACCCTGCAACGGATTCGCCCTCCACAGTGGGCAAAAGAAGTATGGATCACGTGCGGAAACATTCAATCCGGTAATTAGAATCGCGAACGAAGAGAATGTTCGGTAACGAACATACAAGCTTGCATGACGCATCAAGCCCCCTACTAAGGCATGTGTGCGCCGTTGTAAAGCTTCATCTACTGAATCATGAACGTCTCGTACTCGAGCATCTCCAGCTTGCGATCGAGCCACACGAGACTGACGAGCAGCACCAGCAGCAGCGACGCCGCGAAGCCATACCCGTACCAGCCAGGATTGGCCGCGAGGGTCACCCCCGTCAGCGCGACATTCGATATGACGAACAGGCCGACGAGCGCGAGCACCACACGCCGTTTGTCGAGATAGAAGAACACGTTGATCACGCCCATGAACAGCACTTGCAAACTCGCGGCGATCACATCGATATACAGCAGCGGCGAATAGAGCGCCGAAATGCGCAGCCATCCGAGCAGCGCCGCGCTGATCGCGAAAAGCAACAACGCAGCGGTCGCCTGCACTTTCACGATTTCATAGAGTCCGTTGCGCAGCGCCTCGACCATCGCGTTGCGCATGCGTTCGATATGCTGCAGCGACGCGCCTTCCCGCACCGCGCCATAGAAGGCGTCGTAGTACTCGACGAAGTCGGTCTCGATACGCATCAAGAACACTGCCATGCCCGGAATGATCGCAAGATAGGCCAGAAAGACGGGAATGTCGTAGATGATCGACGCGCGCAACGGTCCGATCACATCCTGCCCGGTCCCCGGCGCATACCAGAACATGAACTTGTCGACCCAGATCGCGAGGTTGTAGAGAAAGCCCGTCGCCATCAGAGTCGGGTAACGGTAGCGCTTCGAGAAGAATTCAAAAGAGATGAAGCGATCGCTCGTGTAGTCGCGATAGATCAGCGTCAGCAGGCCCGCTAGAAGCACGGTCTGCCCGAATACGAACCCGCCGAGCAGTCCCGTCAATCCGAAGATATTGAGCGTGATGGCCGCACCCGCCGTCAGCGTGTAGCCGATAAAAAACACCCACAGTATCGACGTATATTGCTTCATGCCCGACAAGAAGATCGTAGCGAGCCAGATGTTGCACATGACGACGAAGCCCGCGAGCATCAATAGCCGATACGCCGCCGTCTGCCCGGGGAATAGAAACACCACCGCGAGTCCGCCGAGCACGATCGCGGCGATGGTCGCAACGAGCGCCGCGCCGTGATAGTTCGGAAGCACCATGTCGCCGCGTTTCTCGAACAGGCGGTCGGACGTGAAACGCGTGAAGCCGAGTTGAAGCGGCCCGGTCAGCACGAGCGACAGCGAGATCAGATACGTCACCGATACCTGAAACTGCGTGATGAGCCCGGACGGCAGCACGAACGGCAGGCTCAGAATGCCGATCAGCAGCATGCCGATGATCGACAGAATCCACGGCCCCGCGCTGATGAGTCCCGCATATGCATACGCCTGCATCAGTCCGACGAGCGTGTCGCGCCGGAGCATCTTGCGCAATTCGAAGCCGATTCCCGCCATGACGATTCCCGTGTAGTCGTTATGCGTGGCCGATAAGCCGCTCGTATAGCGTGCGATATGCGCCTACCATGCGTTCTTGCGTATAGAAGCGTTCGACGCGCGCGATGCCCGCCGCCTGCGCCGCGCGCCAGTTGTCTTCTTTCAGCAGCTCCAGCGCGGCATCAGCGAGTGCGCGCGGGTCGGCAATCTGCACGACGCGGCCTGCCGCACCTAGCGCCGCATCATCGCCGGGCAAGCCGTAGATCAACTGACGGCACGAGCCGACATCGGTCGTCACGGAAGGCACGCCTGCTGCAAAGCCCTCCAGTACCACGAGCGGCAATGCTTCGGATATCGAACTAAGCACGAGAACGCCGCATTTCGGAAGCAACTCGTCGATCCTCTGAAAGCCGAGGAACTTGACCTTGCCTTCGAGCCCGAGACTTTCCACGAGACTGCGACATTCCCGTGCGTATTCCGGGTCCTCGTCCTCTGGTCCCGCAATCCATGCCTCGGCATCGGGCTCCTTGCGCACGACTGTCAGCATCGCGCGAATGAAGGTCTTGATGTCCTTGATCGGGACGACGCGGCCAATCAGGCACAGCGTCTTCGGCACGCCGGGCGCACGCTTGTCACGCAGCGCCGAAAGCTTCGGCAAGTCGACGCCATTCGGTATGCTCGCGGTCTTTTGCGGCGGCGCGCCATCGGCGACCTGTCGCTGACGGTTGCCTTCATAGAGCGCAATGATGTCGGCGGCTGCGTCGTAGCAGACGCGCCCGAGCGTCTCGAAGAAGCGCACCCATAGATCGCGGAAGTAACCGACCTGCGATACGTCGCGCTCGAAGATGCTGCGGTTGTCGCGTATCCACTGGCTCTGGAACAGGTCGATCTTGCGTTCCTTCGTATAGATGCCGTGTTCCGAAACGAGCAGAGGCCGGCCGGTACGAAAGTGCGCGAGCGCGCCGAGAAACCCCGCATATCCCGTCGAAACCGTGTGATAGACACCGGCATCAGGCAAGCCATTGGCGATGCGTGCGAGCAGCCACAAGGGCTTGTGCATCACGCGTACGGTCCAGAAGTAATCGACGAAGGAAGGATCCGTGCAGCGCTCCCGATACTGCTCCGTAATGGTCTTCCAGGCCTCGTGTGAATAGAGAAATTCGCTCTCCGACAGGCGGCCATCGGGGGCGAGGTCCTCGAGCAGGTCGCGCAGCATCGAACCGGCGGCGGCACGCATCGCCGGATTGCGCATGGCTTCGTGCAGTTCCGCCGATTGCGCAAAGGCCGCGCGATCCCCACGGCGTTTCTCGGCTTCGGGCGCGGCTTCGAAGTCGTACAGGAAGTGATTTTCCTGGTGCACGGCGTTGGGCGGCAATGCATACGATGCCTTCGGGTAATCCTGCGGACGGCTGCCGAGAAAGCAGAGCGCGAACGTGAGATCGGGAAACGCGCGGATCATCTGATTGACCCAGCTCGATACGCCACCGCTTACATACGGGAACGTCCCTTCGAGGAGCAGAACGACATCCGCGCGCGTGGCTTTGGGTAACGCAGTGCTGAGCGCAGGCCAGGTCTGCACGGACGCTGCATCGGGAAGGGCAACGGTGTTCATGTCGAGCCTTTGCGAAGAGTGGCGAGCGAGCCGCGCCAATACTCGAGCACGGGTTTCATGACGGGCAGGATCGCGGACTGGCTCATTTGTCCGAGCAGCGTTTTCACCCGCGCGAAATCGCCGCGTAAATAGGCGGCTTCCGCGAGATAGGGCAGCATGCGATCGCGTGCGAAGCCCTGTTCGATCGCGCGTTCAAGCAGGCTGTCGGCGGCATCGAGATCGCCGCGGTCCAGCGCGAGCCGTCCGCGCATGCGCCACAACGCGGCGTCGGAGGGCTCGATATCGAGTGCAGCGGCGGCGTAGGCATCGGCCTGATCGGCTGCGTTCCGATAGACGTCGCCCTGAACGAGATGCGCATAGATGAGCTCGCCATAGAGTTCGGCGAGCGTCTTGTTGACCTCATAACGCTCGCGCGGCTCAAGCTGCATCGCGAGTTTCGGGCGTTGCGCGAGGATGCGCTGCGTAAGCTGCTTCTCCTGGCTGTCGAGCATGCCGTAGGCGAGCAGGCGGATATCGTCGAGCGGATCGGCGAGCATGCCGCGCAATAGCGGACTGATGGTATGCGCGGGCATCGACTGCATCGCGAGCAAGGCGGTCATGCGCAGAGATGTGACCGCTTCTGCGTTCTGTAACTCGGCCTTCAGGCGCGCGCCCCGTCCATATGAAACATGCGGAATCAAATGCGTCGCGAACTCCGGTTCTTCGACGTAAGCAATATGGCGAGCCTGCACGCGACGCGGCAACGCAAGCGCCACGATCATTGCGCCCACGGAAACCAGCGCGCCGCCCGCCGGTACCGCGAAATTCAGCAGCCACAGATAGCACCATGCCCCTTTCGAGCGATATCGCTGCGGCAGGGTCCGCCAGCACGCAAACGCGATCAGCGCAGCAGCGACGCATTGCAGCGCGAGGCACATGAGCAGCACGCGCGTTGGCGGCCCGCCTTGCGCAGCGAGTACGAAAACGTGGGCCTGCACGACGACGCCACAGATCGCCGACAGCCACGCCAGCGCCAGAATCGTGCGATGCATCGCGCGCTCAGTCTTCGACATGACACAGCCTCAGAAAGTGATGCAGGCCTTCCACGGGCGAATCGGCGGAAAGGCGCATTGCGTGCGTCGCGACGTGAGCCGATTCGAAGTCCGCGCCAAACTGCGCGCGCAGATTCTCTTCGATGCGCAGCAGATAGCCCGCCACCGCGCTTTCGCCCGAAAGCGGCATCAGTGTGAGCACGACGCGACGCGCCGGTGTGATGATCGGCCACTGCGCATCGAGCGAGCGTCGCAGACGCAGCACGTGTTCATGCAGCGATGCGCCGAACTCGCTCGTATCGAAGACGAGCGCGACGAGCGACGACTCCACACCCGTATCGCGCAGCAAGTGCACGAGGCGGGCATAGTCGAGTGCGAAATCATAAGGACACCGTGGGAACGCTTGCAGGATCGAGCGGCTCACATCCGCATGGCGCACGCTGTCGGCGTAATAGCCGCATAGCACGAGCAGGAACTGGAGATTGTCGCGGGTCATCGCGAGAAAGGGCATGCGTTCCACGACGAGCAGCGCGACGTGCCGCCCGGCGGCGTCGAGCAAGGGCGCGACCGCGCGATAACGCGTGCTGGCATCGGTCGCATTCGATTCGGGATGCGTCAGCACGAGCTTGTCCAGCGCCTCGCTGACGAGCGGATCGCTCATGTCGAGTTCGAAGGGATCGCCGACGCTTGCAACCGGCGTTGTCGCGACCGTGCTTCCCGTCCATGCAAAGAGGCTCGCCGTTTCGAGCTGACACGCCTGCGCAGCCGTCTTCAGAAAGCGCGCGGCGCCTTGCAGCGGGCCATCGTCCTCGTCGTTGAGCGCGAGCGAACGCAGGCGCGCGAGAGAATCGCGCAAGGTCGCGGGGCGCGCAAGCACGTCCTGTTCGAGCCGCTCATGCGACAGGCGCAACAGAAACTGATTCTTCGTGAGTATCGACAGCCGTTCAGCGAGATAGTCGTTGGCAATGCGCGCCTGCCGCTGACGTCCGATCCAGATATCGCCGAATTGCCCGCATAGCAGGGTCAGCACGAATCCGCCGAAGAAGAAGCCGCCGGGAAATGCGGCGTGCGCGTGCGTGCCGGTGGCCCACTGCGGCGCATGCCATGCGAGCAATAGCAACAGTGCGCTGCCCGTGCCCGCGAGCGTGCCGTAGCGCAGCGCGAAGACCACAGGCACGAGCCAGACCCAGCCGAAGCCGGTGCGCGAGAGCAGCGGGTCGGCGGGGTCGACGAACCAGCAAACCACGAGCAGCGCGATGGTCGCGACGACGACTTCCATCGCGATGAACGCGGCCCGCCTGCGCGAGATGCCCGATGGCGCGAACACGCGCGCCCAAGGCATGTCGCGGGCGACGGACTGTCCGCTTTGCGCGGCGCGCTGGCGTCGCGGATTGGCGTCGTCCTGCCTCTTGCCGCTACCTTCGATTGCGGGCATGGCGGCTTACTTCGTCAACGCGCCGAGAAGCGACTTCTCGAGCTTCTGTGCGACGCCCGAAAGAGCATCGCGGCTCCATCCGGTGCGGCTGCCCGCCGCGCTCCAGACGACCTTGCCGCTCGCGACATCGACGACATCGAAGGTGAGGCCCACGGCCGGCTCGCCATCGACGCCGACTTTGTAGCGCCACTCCGTGACCGTGCCGGTCAGCGCGTAACGCACGTTCTGCGAGCGCGCCCAGGCGAGCGCCTTCGCATTCGCGTCGGGTTTCGCGGTATCGAAGAGCGTTTCTTCGTCGCCGGTGTCGGGGTATCGCGTGAGCTGTATTCCATTCGATGTCAGCAGGCTTTGCGCAATCGCCGACGCGCGCAAGCCCGCTTGCGGCGTTTCCGTGCGATTGGCGATCGGCAGCACGGTCCAGCTTGCGTTCTTGTCGAGCGCGGCGGCGGCGGTGTCACTGTGATCCATCACTGCACATGCATTGAGCGCAAGCACCGCGTATGTGGTCAATAACGCGGCTTCCAGTCGTCGTGGCAGTCTCATATGTCCTCTCCGCTTGCTTCGTTGTCCGATGTATCGTTAGGGCGGGCGTCGCTAGTACAGCCAGCGATAGCGCACGCCATATTCCGTGAACGCCTGCGTGCGCCCGGCCGTCGCGCCGGCATGCTCGTAGTAGACGAGCGCCTGATCGTTGCCGAGCACGCTGCCCGCCAGTCCCACGCGCACTTGCGCGGTCCAGCCCTGGTTGGAATCGTGGATCGGCCCGGCAGCAAAGAATGGCCGCCAGCCGCGCGTATAGCCTTCGGGCAGATCGTCGCCGAAAGAAAACAGCACGCCTTCCTGCGTGAACGACTGCGGCATGGACTGGCTCGCAGTCAGCGGCGTGCCGGCGGGCAACAGGCGCGCGAGCTGGCTGCCGGGAGTGCCCGACGCGCTGTACTGTCCATGCGTGAAGACCGCGCGGATCGTGTAGTCGGGATAATCCGCTCGCAGCTTGTAGCCCGCGTTGAAATCCACCACCGTCCCCGTGCCGAGAAACGACCGGTCTTGTCCATGAAAGCGGTCGTATTCCACCCGCCCGCCGACGAACACATGCGGGTCCGGCCGATAATTGAAGCCCACGCTCGCGAGATCCTTCATTCCCCCGACGATCAACTGGCTCGTTTCCGTCGCCGCCTGGTTGAAGCCGAGCGCGTAGTTGAAGCTGAGCGTTTGTTGTTCGAAAAGCGTTCCGTCGATGCGAGCCGTCGTGAAGTCATCGAGTGCATTGCGACGGCCGATGCTCACGCGCTCGCTGTCGTCGAGGCCAAGATGCCGCCACGCGAGCAACAACTGGCGGTCGTGACGCGGCACGTTGACGAGTGTGTTATCGCCGTGCTGGTTGCGTTCGGCGTAACTAAGGGCGAGCGATTGCGTCGGCGACAGCCGCAGGCCTGCGCCGATGCCGGCTTCCGTGTACGACAGTCCGCCCTGATCGACGACCCTGAAATGCGGCGCGATGGCTTGCGCGTTGCGAAGTAGTTGCTCGCGCAGTATCTGATTGACGATTTCATCGTCGGGCAGCGTGAACTGCTGTTCGAACGCGTGCGTTTGCACGTCGCCGAAGCGCCCTGTCGTGGCTTCGGCGTCGAGCCGGTTCTGGCGCGGTATCCAGTCAGCTTCGGTATCGAGCAGGCGATTCAGCGTCGCGCGATCGTGTTCGGCGAGCGCGATCGTCACTTCAGCGTAGACCGGGCGCGTCGCACTGTCGATGTACTGGCGCAAGAGCCACAGGCTTTCGGCGTCGTAGGCCTCGTGTGATTGCAGCCAGCCGAGAGCGGCTTCGCGGGCGACGGCGGAATAGAGGCGCTGCTTGTTCTCTTCGCGACGCGCGGCGCCTTGCAACGCGTCGTCGCCCGCGATCATTTGATTCGGCGTACCGATGGAGTTTTCGTCTTCCCTCAGCAACTCGATCAAGACTTGTCGCGATGCGTCGCCGCCAGCGAACTGGTCTGTAAGGCCCACCATGCGGCCGCGCAGGTCGTCGCGCTGCTCATCATCGAGGGCAAGTGGTTGTTTGCCCGATGCACGCAGCGCCATCTGCTTGCGCCACACTGCGTTGCGCACGCGCCATGCATCGTCGATGCGCCCGTTGAGTTCCAGCGCATCCGCATAGCCAAGCGCCCACAACGGATCGTCACGGCGCGACGCGGCCTGCTTGTGCATCATGTGCAGCGCGCCACGCGCATTGCCGAGCCGCAAATACGCGGCGGCATACGGCGCCCAAAGCCCGCTGTCGCGTTCACTGGAGCGTGCGTAGCGGGCGAGGGCGGCGCGCAGTTCGGCATCGCTGCCGCGCTCGTTCAGAGCCCAGATCAGCGCGGCGCGGGCTTCCTGATCGCCGGGTGCAATGACGAGCGCCGCGCGGGTGTCGGCGAGTGCGCCGTCCGGGTCGCCCGCGCGCCGGAGATACTGCGCACGCGCCAGCAAGAAGCGCGGCGAGTGCTCGGCTTGCTCACGAGCGGCGGGATCGAGCGAGGCCAGCAATGCGCCGATGCGCGCAGTCGCATGGGCGCGCAGGTAGTCGAAGATAGCCAGTTCGAGCAGAGGCTCGCGGCCCGTGCGGCGATACGCGAACTCGGCAATGCGTCCCGCTTCGAGCGGCTCGTCATCGTAGAGCGAGACCATCGCGGTGAGATCGTCGGCAGATGCCTGCCCGCCTTCGACGAGTCTGTCGTAGCCTTCGCGCGCCTTCTGGTCTTGCTGGCGCAGCGTCGCCATCATCGCGTAGAAGCGCCAGAAGCCGCCGTTCTCCGCGCTGGCGTGGCTTTTAGCGGCATCCAGCACGGCGAGAGAACGATCGAAACGAGCGCGCGTGTAGTACATGAGACTTAGCTTGAGCGCGTAGGCGGGATCGGGGCCAAACTCGGTCATCAGGTGTCCGTATGTTTCGATGGCGCGATCGTCGTCGCCCTTGCGTTCGGCGAGGCTCGCGTAACGCTCAAGCACTTGCCGGCGATAAGCACCCTTTGCACGCGCTTGCAGAAAGCGAAGCGCGGCATCGGGATCGGCCTGAGCTTCGTAGGCGCTCACGACGCGATCGAGCTGCTTCATGTCGCCGGGCGCGCGGTCCGATTCGTGGATGGCCGCGGCGAGCATTGCGTCGATGTCGCCAAGGGCAGGGGCGAAGCGCTCCACTTGTTTCCAGTATTTGTCGTCGCCATGCATGCGGGCGAGCACGAGATAGTTGGCGAGCGCGACGTCCGGCGCATGGTTCCATTCGGCGACCTGCGCGAGGCGTTCGCGCCATTCGATGGATGCGGGATCGCGATCGACCGCCGTTTGTGCAACGCGTTGCGCGGCTGCGAGATCGCCATTCGCCAGAAAGACTTTGAAGCCAAGTTCGTAGTCGGCAGGATCGGGGAAGTTGCGCGGCACTTGTGCATCCGCTATGCGCGTGATGACATGTCCCGGCGAGCCGCGCATGCACGCGCGGGCGCAGATCGCGGCGCGTGGCGTTCGTGCGCCATCGAACGACGCCAATCGCGCCGCGTTCTTGCGCGCCGACATATCGAGCAGGCGCTTCGCATAGCGGCCCGCGATGTCCGGTCGCCCGGCGGCCAGCGCAAGCCGCGTCAAATAGCGCAGCGTTTCATGATCGCCCCCGAGGGAGCCGATGTGCGCATCGGCGGCAGCGAGCGCATCGGCGAGACGGTTCCCGGCCTGCAACGCCTGCACGCCCGAGAGGAACAGGCGACGCTCGTCGTCGCGTGTCGCGGCATGCGTCTGCGCTGCGAAGAACGCATCGGCGGCGGCAGCGTGATCGCCCGCAGCGAGCTTCAACTGGGCGCTTTGCGCGAGCCAACGCGAGGCTTCGTCGGGCTTCAGTCGCGCGAGCCGTTCATAGTATCGGCCGGCGAGCGCACCGTCGTTCAATGCACGCGCCTTCGCCGCGAAGGCTTCGAGTTCGGCCGCATCCCACGGCTTGTCGATGGCCTCTCTGAGCAGCGCATCGAACTGAGCAAGCCGCGCGGCGCGTGCAGGATCGCCCGGCGCAAGTGCATATGCCTCTGTCTCGGCAAGCTCGATACGCACTTTCAGCGCCCGCAACTGCGCCTGCGGATCGCTCGAAACGGACAGCCGCGTGAGCATCCGTTTTGCATCTGCAACACGCTGTGCCTTCAGATACTCGCGCGTCAATTCATTCAGCACGTCGGTGTTATCGGGTTCGATGCGCAGCCACGCTTCGAGATAGGCAATGGTCAGCGTATCGGCTTCGCGGCCTTGCAGCAGCCGCTCTTGCAAGCGCTCGCGCGGAAACGCGAGCACGAGCATGAGCGCAACCAGCAGCCCGAAAGCCGCGATGACGAAGGGCGAGAAAAGCCGCTGGCGATCAGCTTGCGCAGACGACATCGACATGGACGGCATCCGATTCGTTGCGCTTCGACGCGGGCGGCGAATACACGCGACGTCCCTGCGCGATGGCGGGAGCAAGCGTACGGCCATTCGCCCTGACGACGCATGCATTCGCACGCGCTTCGCCGCCGATGGCGAAGTGCGGCGCGACATGCGACGCGAGTTCGAACGAAAAGCCCTGCGCGATGCGCGCGAAGCGATCGACGGCGCCGTTGGCTTCCGCGAGGTACGGCAGCTTTGCCGCATGCGCTGCATCGACGATGCGAAAGCGCGCATCGGCGCCGCTCAGGCTGACATAAACGCCGCCCGGCCCCGCTTTATATCCGATGACGCCTTCCGCGCTCGCAAGGTCCGGCACGCGGCCTTCCGGCAGCCGCACGGTGCGCAGATCGCCATTGCCGCGAATGCGCCAGAAGTCGCCATCGCGCGACACGTCCATGCGCTCGAAGTCCTGCACTTTGCGCGCATATTCTGACGCGTAGACGGGCATCAGCGGTTGCGCCGACAGTGCGCGATACACCTCCGACAAGGTCTTCACCGATGCATACTTGGTGCCGGAAAACATGTGGTAATAGACATCGACCGGCTTGAAGCGAATCGGTGTCTCCGTCATGTCGAAGGTTTCGAGCACGCGCTGGTAGCCGTAGTACGGTCCATGCCACAGGTCCGTGTACGGCTCTTCGTTCTGGTTCGGCGCGAACACCTGAAAGAAGCCATCCTTGTTCACGCCGAGCGGCGCAATCGCAGCCCAGCTCGGGTAGCGCTTCGTGATGAGCGTGTCGCCGCCGTTCATGTTGTAGACGCCCGCCTTGTCCGCTGCCTGGATGACGCTCGCCGGAACCTGACAGTCGCCGCTCCACAGCAACATCTTCACGCGCTTGCCGGCGGGCGCGAGCGTGTCGATGTAGCGAATGGAGCCTTCGATTTCGCGATCGGTGTCGTAGCGATAGCCGGGAATGGCGATCGACAGTCCGTTGTAGTTCGCGCGGCTCGCGCCCTCGGCGGTGTCGTCGCCGCTGGATTTGCCGAGGCCCGTCACGCGCATCCACTGCAACGGATGCGTGTAGGTGTGGCTCGCCATCTCGACGTTCGGCAACGCAAACAGCTCGCGCGCAATGGCACGCAGGCGTGGCGCGTCTTTAGGGTAGGGGCCGTTATCCGATATCTCGCCCTCGATGACAGACACAGTAGTTGGTAGACCGAAATGTCGGATCACGTTGTAGAGCGCGTCGCCGGAATACTGCGGCGATGCGTTTGTCGATACCTTCATCGTCCCGCCGTTCACGTCGAACTCCGCGCGCGAGGCGAGGCCATCGCCGTCGATATGGGTCATCAGCAAGCGCCGGCCGTTTTCCGTGGTCGGATCGGGCGCGGGCATGTCTTCGGGAAGGCGCAGCGCCGCGCGAAAGAAGCGGATCGGTTGCAGAACCCAACGCGCCTGATTGGCCATCGGCATGTCGAAGACGGCGAAGGGGCGCATCGCGTAGCCGCCCCACGGGGTGATCGCGGCGGCGTCGATCGTGAAGGCGTTGCCCGCGTCCGCCGATGCAAGCCGCAACAGCGAATGGCTGCGCGCGCCGACGCGGACGTTCGCCGTATCGTGCGGATCGGGTTGTGGCTGCATCTCGAAGCCCATCATCGAGGCATCCATCGATTCAACACGCAATCGTTTGCCAGCGCGGCCTGCAACGGGTTCGAGGTCGAGCTTGCGCGCAAGGTCGCCGCTCACGTCGACACCGAACGTCGTCAGCATCGCGACGGGCGTGTGATTGTCGACCTGCGCTTCGAGCCAGTCGCGAAACGCCGACGGGTCAGGCACCGGATAGTCGAGCCACACGACGACGCCCGCATATCGCTTCGACAAGTCGCCTTTGGGCAAAGGCTTCGCAATGTCCGCGAATTCCACGCGATAGCCGAGCCAGTTGAGCGGCATCGACACATAGCGCACGCCCGGCGTCACGTTGAGATCCGCGCCGGGTGTCACGTCCTGAACGACGAGAATCGTGCGCGATGCACTGGCAGCCGGTAGCATCGCGGCGCGGGCGGGGCCGGTCCCGACGGTTTGCAACGCACCGTCCGTCACGTATGGAATGAGGCCCTGCGCGGTGATCTTGTCGACAGCATCGCGCGTGCATTCACGATCGGCGGGCGGGCAGTAATCGATCGACAGCACCGGCAGTCCGTAACGTTCGCGCAGCGTGCGCGTCTGGCCGAGAAGCCACTCGCGGTCGGTCTCCGATACCGCGACATACCGCTTCGCCGCCTGATCCCATCCGCGATACAGCGACTCGAACGCGACCGCATACGCGAGGTCGTGAACCTGCGGCATCAGTTCGAATCCGCGATTGAAGATGAGCCGCGCGTCAGGATAGCGCGCCTTGATCGCGCGGATGAGCGCGACGACGCCGGCTTGTTGTTGCGCGTGTTCGTCGTCGGTGCGGGCGATGGCTTGATAGGAGTCCAGTGTATCCAGAAAGAAGCCGCGATAACCGCGCTCCCACAGCGGCGTGATGACACGCTCGACGAAGAATTGCGGCCATCCGGGCGCCGACTGGTCGACGATGCGCGACGCCCACGCCGCATTGCTGCCCTTGAGCCACGCGGGCGGCATGTCCTTATAGTAAGCACGCACGGGCGTGACTTCGCCGACGCTCACGTAAGCGAACCATTTCGACTGCGCCGATTGGGCGGCGTGCACGGACGGCGAGAAGCCGCTGTCCGGTTCGACGACGACGGTATCGAATGCCGACAACTGGCCGACCGGCACCGGCGCGCCGTAGAAGAGCGCGATGGATGGGTCGCGCGCGGGTTCATCCGCGCGTGCGGGAAGCAGCGTCATCGCGAGTGCTGCGGCGAATATCGACGCGAGCGTGCTTCCAATGCTGCGTGACAGCGTGAGCATCAGGCAGCGTGATCGCGGGCGCGGCGCGCGTCGGCTGCGCGAGATGCGGCGGATGCGATTGGAATGTCGTGTCGTCTCATATCGTGGGCCTTCGCGGCGTGCTCGCTGAAGTTGGACAGGCGATATCCGCGCGGCTCGCGACGCCGCGCCGAATGATCTGAGCAAATTAGGTGCCAGCAGACGTTCGTACGCCGTCGCGTCTGCGCTCTGGCTCTGACAAGGACAGACCCCCGCCGCTTTACAACGCGACAGGTAGATCCGACAGCGTTCGCGAGCAATCACCGGCGCCCATGCTGCCTGATAAACACCATCAGCGCGGAGCAAGCGGGCGGCACGGCAGGATCGGCGCATCGCAGTTCCGTGTCCCCATCGCCCGAAACGATGACGATGCGATACGTCCGCCCGTCCGGCACCGGCTTCCCGTCGGCCCGTGGCGCGGCAGCCCGTTGCTCGCGTGCGGCCGATACGAGGCGCGACAACTCTTCGCGGTCGGCGGGCGACAGATCGCATTCGTCGATGACAATGGGCCGTGCAAGGCCGGGAAAAAAGCCGACGCCCCCGTCGATGATCAGTTCAGCGCGCACAGACGACTCCTTCTGCATGCCATGCGAAGTGATGCTCGCGGATCACAAAACCCCGACCGTATCCCACGCCTTGCTGACGGCCTTCGACTCCGCACTGCCCGCGCCGAAGATGCGGTCAGCGTTCGATACCGTGAGCTTCGCGAAGGTCTTGAAGTTGACGTTCGGCTTGAGGTGCGTATCGTTGAGCGTCTCATACCAGATGCGCCCGGCCTTCTCCCAGGCGTAGCCGTCGAGGTTGAGCGCGGCCAGACAGAACGCGCGGTTCGGAATGCCCGAATTGATGTGGACGCCGTGATTGTCCTGCGCCGTCTGGACATAGTGCGCCATGTCGGCGGGTTGCGGGTCCTTGCCGAGCACGGGATCGTCGTAAGCGGTGCCGGGCTCTTTCATCGAACGCAGCGCGACGCCGTTCACGCTGCTCGTCAACAGGCCCGCGCCGATCAGCCAGTCCGCTTCGCTTGCCGTTTGCTGCAGCGCGTATTGCTTGATGAGCGCACCGAATACGTCGGACACGGATTCGTTCAGCGCGCCGGACTGACCCGAATAGGCGAGGGCGGCTGCGTGCTCGGTGACGCCATGCGTGAGTTCGTGGCCGATCACATCGAGCGAAATCGTGAAGCGATTGAACAGCGAGCCGTCGCCATCGCCGAACACCATCTGTTGCGAATTCCAGAACGCGTTGTCGTATTCGACGCCGTAATGCACGGTGCCGACGAGCGGCATCCCCGCATCGTCGATAGAGTTGCGCTGGAATACCTTCAGATAGAAATCGAAGGTCGCACCGAGGCCGTCATAGGCCTCGTCGACGCTGACATCGTCGGACTTCGGAGCGCCTTCGGATCGCACGAGCGTGCCCGGCAAGGTCTCCGTATTGTTCGCCGTGTAGATGCTGCGCTGAGCCGACGGCGCGGCGGCCGGCTTCAGGTGCGCGCCGCGTCTGGGCGCGATCATCGCCGCCTCAACGGAGCGGATTTGCCGGAACGTGTGGTCGGCGCTCAGGGTTTCGATGGCGAGCGAGCGCTGCTGCGGCGTGCCCTTTTTCGCGATCTCCTTGAGCATATGCGGCGGCAGGATACAGTAGATCGGATGGGCTCGTTCATGGCTGGCGTGATTGCACATGGTCTTCTCCCTGATTTCGAGTGAGCGAGACAGCTTCGGCCCACGTTAGCTTTGGCGATGTCGAACGGTCGATCGGCTCGTCCGTACGGCGCGTGTCGTCGTGAGGAAGTTCTGCGGAGCTGTTGCAACGATACGTGAATCACGCGCAATCATCACGTTTCGTGGCGTGCTTCACGCAGTTTGCCGCCGATACCCCCGCGTAAACCCCGCCGCCTACCGTCCCTTCGCGTAAGAAACGGGTAAGCCGGCGCACGTACCTTAGGCGTCAGCGCAAAAAAAAGATTCAGAGATCATGCATCGCGCGCGCAAACATCACCTTGGCAGGAGACACATCATGGACGTACAGGTCGCACAGACCATCAAATCGAGCGCGGCCTATCGCGAACTCGTCCGCAAACGCTCGACGCTCGGCTGGACGCTCACGGCGCTCGTGCTAATCGTCTATTACGGCTATGTGTTGCTGATCGCATTCGACAAGGATCTGCTCGCATCGAAAATCGGCGCGGGCGTGATGACGTGGGGCATGCCGATCGGCCTGTTCGTGATCGTCTTCACCGTCGCCATTACCGGACTCTACGTTCGTCACGCCAACAGCACGTACGACGAACTCACCGACAAGATCAAGCGGGAGGTCGAATGAACGCTCGACGCATCTTCACTGCAAGCGCGCTCATCGCCGCTGCGACGGCTTCCAACACTGCGTTCGCAGCGGGCGGCGATCTCGGGCAGGCGGTCAAGCAGGCCACGAACTGGACGGCGATCAGCATGTTCATCGCGTTCGTCGTGGCGACGCTCTTCATCACCAAGTGGGCCGCGAAAAGAACCCGCTCCGCTGCCGACTTCTATACGGCGGGCGGCGGCATCACCGGCTTTCAGAACGGCCTTGCGATCGCCGGCGATTTCATGTCGGCGGCATCGTTTCTCGGCATCTCGGCGGCGGTCTATACGAACGGCTACGATGGTCTCATCTATTCGATCGGCTTTCTCGTCGGCTGGCCGATCATCACGTTCCTGATGGCCGAGCGGCTGCGCAATCTCGGACGCTTCACGTTCGCCGATGTCGCCGCGTATCGCTTCCAGCAGGGGCCCATTCGTGCGTTCGCCGCATCGGGAACGCTCGTCGTGGTGGCGTTCTATCTGATCGCGCAGATGGTCGGCGCGGGACAGCTCATCAAGCTCCTGTTCGGCCTCGAATACTGGATCGCGGTGGTGATCGTCGGCGCGCTGATGATGGTGTACGTGCTGTTCGGCGGCATGACCGCGACCACCTGGGTGCAGATCATAAAGGCGTGTTTGCTGCTCGCGGGTGCATCGTTCATGGCGTTCATGGTGCTGTGGCAATTCAACTTCAGCCCCGAGGCGCTCTTTGCGAAAGCCGTCGACGTGCATGAAAAGAAGGCCTCGATCATGGGGCCGGGCAATTTCATCAAAGACCCGATCTCGGCCATTTCATTCGGCATTGCGCTGATGTTCGGCACCGCTGGCCTGCCGCACATCCTGATGCGCTTCTTCACGGTGCCGAATGCGAAGGAAGCGCGCAAGTCGGTATTCTGGGCGACGACGTGGATCGGTTACTTCTACATTCTCACGTTCATCATCGGCTTTGGCGCAATCGTGCTGGTGTCCACCAATCCTGCGTTCAAGGATGCGGGCGGCAAGCTGCTCGGCGGGACCAACATGGCGGCGGTGCATCTTGCGAGCGCGGTGGGCGGCAACGTGTTCCTCGGCTTCATATCGGCGGTTGCGTTCGCGACGATCCTCGCGGTGGTTGCGGGCCTGACGCTCGCGGGGGCATCGGCGGTATCGCATGATCTTTATGCGACCGTGTTCAAGCATGGCAACGCGTCGAGCAAGAGCGAACTGCATGTATCGCGTGTGACGACGGTCGTGCTCGGCTTCGTGGCGGTCGTGCTCGGCATCGTGTTCGAGAAGCAGAACATTGCGTTCATGGTGTCGCTTGCGTTCGCGGTCGCGGCTTCGGCCAACTTCCCGGTGCTGTTCATGTCCGTGTTGTGGCGAGGATGCACGACGCGCGGCGCGGCGGTCGGCGGCTTCCTCGGGCTGCTCTCCGCAGTGGCGCTGACCGTGCTTTCCAAGGCCGTGTGGGTGGATGTCTTTCACTTCGCCAATGCGCCGTTTCCGTATGCATCGCCCGCGCTGTTTTCGATGGCGATCGGCTTCGCCGGCATCTGGCTCTTCTCGGTGACGGACAAGTCCGCGCGTGCGCGGATCGATCAGGCAGGCTTCGATGCGCAGACCGTTCGTTCGGAAACGGGCATCGGCGCAGTGGAAGGCGCGAGTCACTGAGTCTTTGGACATGCGCGGCCGGCGAGATGCTCGCTGGCCGCGCTCCAGCATTTTCCTTTCGGGGTTATAGGTTTTTCATTATTTCCCCGGGCAATATGTCGTGACACCCTTATCGAACATTAGCGATCTTCTCACCAGGAGAATCAAATGTTCGAAGAAGAGAAAGAAGCGTTCGCACGCGATGGCGTTACGGTGCTACGCGGCGTATTCACGGAATGGATTCCGACGCTGCGTGAGGGCGTTGCGATGAACGTCGCCGAGCCGGGTCCGGATTTTCGCGACTATACGGCTGGTAAAGCGACAGGCCGCTTCTTTGGCGACTATTGCAACTGGGAGCGCATCGAGCCGTTTCGACGCTTCGTCGAAGAGAGTCCGGCTGCGCGCATCGCACGCGAACTGATGCAGTCCGACCGTGCGCGCATCTTTCACGAGCATGTGCTCGTCAAGGAACCCGGCGCGGACAAGCCGACGCCCTGGCATCACGACGAGCCCTACTACTGCGTGAGCGCGCGGCAAAGCGTCAGCATGTGGGTGCCGCTCGATACCGTTCCCCGCGATACATGCGTCGAATTCGTCGCGGGTTCGCATCGCTGGGGCAAGCTCTTCAGGCCGCGAAAGTTCACCGGCGTAAGTTACGATCGAAGCGTCGACGGTCTCGAAGACATGCCGGATATCGAAGCGCATCGCGAGGAATACGACATTCTCGGCTGGGACTTGCAGCCGGGCGATGCGATCGCGTTCAACTACCTGACGGTGCATGGCGCGCCCGGTAATCGGCAAGCGGGCAACTCGCGCCGCGTGGTGTCGTTCCGATGGCTCGGCGATGAAGCGGTGTATGTCGATCGCGGCGGCGAGACGTCACCGCCCTATCGGCATCTCGCGGGGCAGCTTCGGCATGGCGATCCGCTGCCCGAGAAGGAGTTTCCCTTCATCGGCTGATCGAAAGAGCGGGCGGCACTCAATGATTCTGGCCTGCTACCATCGGCTTCCCGGTCCTTTCGTTACAGCGCGCGCATGGCCACTTCCTTCACGCTGCGTCAGCTCAAATACTTCGTTGCGACGGTCGATCATGGAAGTGTCGCGGAGGCATCGCGACAGCTTTATATCGCGCAGCCGTCGATATCCGCCGCCATCAAGGGGCTGGAAGAAGGCTTCGGCACACAGCTTTTCATCCGCAGTCATGCACAGGGTGTATCGCTGACGCCAGCGGGCGCGCGGTTCTATGAACAGGCCCGCGAACTCTTGCGCAGCGCGAGAGAGTTCGAGCAAAACGCGCTGGCGGAAGGGGATGTATCGTCGGGCAGCGTGGATATCGGTTGCTTCGAGACCTTCGCGCCGCTGTATCTTCCGTCGCTGATTCGCGGCTTCAACACGGTGTATCCCGGCATCGAGATTCGCGTGCGCGATGGCGATCAGGACGAATTGCTGCAAGGGCTATTCAGCGGCCGCTTCGATCTCGTCATGGTGTATGAACTCGGTCTCGATGCGGCCATCGATACGCATCGGCTGACGCGTCCGCAAAGCCCCTATGTGTTGCTGCCGGCGTCGCATCGTCTCGCAGGGCAGGCGATGGTCAGTCTTTTCGATCTTTACGACGAGCCGCTGATTCTGCTCGATGTCGCGCCGAGCCGGAATTACTTCGTCGATCTGTTCGAGCCATTCGGCCTGACGCCGCGTGTCACGTTCAGTTCGCCGTCGCTCGAACTCGTGCGCGGCATGGTGGGGCAGGGCTTCGGCTATTCGCTTCTCGTTACGCGGCCGCCTTCGTCGCTGACTTATGACGGCAATGAAGTGGTCGCGGCGGAGATTGCCGAGGACGTAACGCGTTCGGCGCTCGTCGCCGCGTGGCTCAAGCGCAATCGGCTTACCACGCCGGCGCGTCGTTTCGTCGACTATGCAGAGAAGATGCTCAGCGAAGAACTCGGGCGATGAGTTCGGGCGCTAACTAAGCCAGCGCTTCGCTCGCCGTCGCCGCACGAGCGCGCAGCCAGTTGATGCTCGCGAACAGCAGCACGGCGAACACGATCAGCATCGTTGCGACGGCGAGAATCGACGGATCGATGGAATCGCGGATGCCGCTCCACATCTGCCGGGGCACGGTCTTCTGCTCCGGACCGCCGATGAACAGGATCACGATGACTTCATCGAACGAAGTAGCGAACGCGAAGACGCTGCCCGTTGCCACTGCGGGCGTGATGAGCGGCAGGGTTACGCGCCTGAACGCGGTCCACGGCTTTGCACCTAGCCCCGACGCCGCGCGCAACAAGCTCTGATCGAACGATAGCAGCGACGCTGTCACCGTGATGACCACGAACGGCGTGCCGAGCGCCGCATGTGCAAGCACCACGCCGGGATACGAGTTGACGAGACCGAGCGGCGCAAAGATGAGATAGAAGCCCGCCGCGACCACGACGATCGGCACGATCATCGGCGAAATGATGATCGGCATGATGACCGAGCGTAGCGGAAACTGCGCGCGTGAAAGGCCCAGCGCGGCAAGCGTGCCGAGACACGTTGCGATCAACGTAGAAGCCGCACCGATGCCGATGCTGTTGAGCAGCGCGCGCTGCCAGTCCGCGCTCGTGAGCGCCTGTTGATACCAGCGCAACGAAAAGCCCTGCAACGGGTACGAGAAATACGAGCCCGAGTTGAACGAGAGCGGGATGATCGCGAGGATTGGCGCGATCAGGAAGAACAGCACGAGCGCGGTATGCAAGCGCACCCAGCGCGCGGCGATGCGTTCGGTCAGCACCGTGTTGCGTTTGTCTTGCATGAACGTTCCTTCGAATGCGAGTGCCTCAGCCGAAGCGCAGACGGTCGATGCCCACGATGCGGTTGAACAGAAAATAGAAGATCGCCGTGAAGATCACGAGGTACGCAGACAGCGCGCCCGCGAGGCCCCAGTTGAGTTGCGTGTTGGTCTGGATCGCAATGAGCTGGCTGATCATCTCGTCGCCTGCACCGCCAAGCAGCGCGGGCGTGATGTAGTAACCGAGCGCGAGCACGAATACGAGGAAGCATCCCGCGCCGACGCCTGGCAGTGTCTGCGGCACGTACACGCGCATGAAAGCCGTGAACGGATGCGCGCCGAGAGATTTCGCCGCGCGCACGTAGACGGGTGAAACGCTTTTCATCACCGAGTAGATCGCGAGGATCATGTACGGCAAGAGCACGTGTGTCATGCCAATCAGCACCCCTGTGCGATTGAAGATGAGCGGCACCGGATGCGTCGCGATGCCGAGCCCCGTCAATACGCTATTGATGACGCCGCCCGGCTGCAAGAGCACATACCATGCGGTCGTGCGAACGAGCAGGGACGTCCAGAACGGCACGATCACGAACAGCATCAGGCGGTTGCTGCTTTTCGCCGGCAGATTCGCGAGCAGCCACGCAACGGGATAGCCGAGCACGAGGCATAGCAGCGTCACCGTCGCGCTGATGGAGATGGTGCGCGTGAACGCATCGCGATACACCGCCGCATTCGACGGCACCGACGCGATCGCGCCTTGCGGGGTGACCTCGGCATCGACGGCGGCGAGCAGATAATCCGGCGTCGGCGATGCGGCCGCACGCTTGAGCAAGCGCCATATTTCGGGCGAGTTCCATCGCTCGTCCATGCCGATCAATGCGGGCTTCCACGCGGCCGGGGCATCGTCGCGAAGGCCGCGCGCCGTGCGCATCAAGAGGCTGCGGAACTCGGGCTGCGCGAAGTTGAGCCGGCGCGCCACATTGCCGAGTTGTCCGCTCTCGCGTGCCTGCGCGAGGCCCGACGCGAGCAATGCGAAAGTCCGCTCGTCCGGCACGCCGTGACCGTCCCACGCATCGAGGGCGCGCGCGAGCGCGGGCATGCTGTCGGGCACTTCGTGATTCTGCACGCTGCGTGCGAGCAGCAGCGCAATCGGCGCGATGAATGTCGACAGCAGGAACACGATCAACGGCAACGCAAGCATCAACGCCTGCATGGATGCGCGCCGTTGCGCCCTCTGATAGGACGCACGGCCCTCGGCTCCGGTCGGAGCGCCCTGGGCCGATGCGTGCAGGTGGGTGGTCACGGTCAAGATGGACTCTCGTTCTACAGGAGCGTTACTGCGTCAGCCACGCCTGGAAGCGCTTGTTGATCGCATCCGCGTTGTCGGCCCAGAAGCTTGCGTTGACCTGCACCGCGCGCTTGAAGTTGTCGGGCGCAGTGGGGAGATCGGCCAGACGCTGCTTGTCGACGAGCGGAATCGCATCCTTGCGCGGCGGCGCATACGCGATGTACTTCGAGAGATCGGCCGACGCCTTTGGCTGTGCCTGCGATACGATGAACTTCGCGGCCGTATCCGCATGCTTGGCGCCCGCGGGAATGCCCCACCATTCGAAGTCATAGAGCTGCCCGTCCCATACCGCCTTGAACGGCTTCTGGTCGCGCTTGACGGCATCGTCGATGCGGCCGTTATAGGCCTGCACCATCACCACAGCACCGTCCGCGAGAAGCTGCGGCGCTTGCGCCCCCGACTCCCACCACACGATGTTCTTCTTGATCGTATCCAGTTTTTTGAACGCGCGATCGACGCCGGCGGGCGTGCCGAGCACCTTGTACACGTCCTTGGGATCGACGCCATCGGCGATCAGCGCCCATTCCATTGCCACCTTCGGCGACTTGCGCAGCCCGCGCTTGCCGGGGAATTTCTGCAAGTCGAAGAAGTCGTTGACGGTGGTCGGCGCGCTCTTGAGCTTGCTCGTGTCGTAGGCATAGACGGTGGACCACACCATGCTCGCGACCGCGCAATCCGTGATCGAGCCGGGAATAAAATCGCTCGTCTTGCCAAGCGAATTCTTGTCGATCTTCTTGAGCAAGCCTTCGTCGCACGCGGTGATGGCGTCGTTGCTTTCCAGGTCCATCAGGTCCCACGTCGTGTTCTTCGCCTGTTCCATGGCCGACAGTTTGGCGAGACCGCCGTCATACGATTCGGTCGAGAACGTGACGCCCGTCGATTGCGTGAACGGATCGAACCAGGCCTTCTTTGCAGCGGCTTCGAAAGCGCCGCCAAAGGTCACGACGGACAGCGTTTCTGCTGCTTGCGTCGTGACGGTGGCAAAAGCGAGTACGGCGAGTGCGGCGCATTGTGCTTTGATATGAGTGCGCATGTCAGTTGGCTCCTGCTGGTGCGGTCGTGATGATGGAAGGTGATGGCGCGGTGGGGGATTGAATGACGGGTGCGCTGCGTGGCGCGGCTGCCGCGAGAATCTTGCAGTCGTCGTGCCGCCAGGCGACTTGAATCACGTCGCCGGGTGCGGGCAGTGCATGCCGTTGCGTGTTCGGCACCTTGACGACGATCGCATCGCGCGAACCCAGCGTCAGATGCACGCGATGATGATCGCCGCAGTACACGAGCTCGTCGACGCGTGCGCGCACGACGTTGCAGTGCTGATCCACATGCGTGCCCTCGGCATCCGGAATGTGGGCGCGTTCGGGGCGCAGCGCGAGCATGGCATCGTCGCCGGCGCGCAGGCCGTGCTCGTAGCGGCCGCGAATCGTGCTGCCATCCGATAGCGCGAGCGTGGCCCATGGTTCATCGAGACCGACCACGCGTCCGGTCAGTCCGTTGTTCTCGCCGACGAAGTTCGCGACGAAGGCGTTCTGCGCGTTTTCATAAAGTTCGCTGGGCGTCGCGGCTTGCTGAATGCGGCCATCGGAGAACACGGCGACGCGGTCGGACATCGTGAGGGCTTCGGCCTGATCGTGCGTCACATAGACGATGGTCAGCGACAACTCCCGATGCAGCCGCATGATTTCGTATTGCATCGTTTCGCGCAGGCGCTTGTCGAGCGCGCCGAGCGGTTCATCCATCAGCACGACGCTCGGCTCGAACACGAGCGCACGCGCCAGCGCGACGCGCTGCTGCTGTCCGCCCGACAATTGCGAGGGACGACGATTAGCGAGATGCGGCAGTTCGATCATCTCGAGCGCGCGCTTCACGCGCGTCTTCTGCTCGGCGCGGCTGATGCGCCGCACGGAAAGCGGGAACGCGACGTTCTCGGCAATCGTCAGATGGGGAAACAGTGCGTAGTTTTGAAACACCATGCCGATATCGCGCTGATGCGGCGGCTTGTCGTCGAGCCGCTTGCCGTCCAGGCGAATCTCGCCATGCGTGGGCGATTCGAAGCCGGCCAGCATCATCAGCGTAGTCGTCTTGCCTGATCCCGACGGCCCGAGCAAGGACAGGAATTCTCCCTTGCGCACGTCGAGGTTCAGATCGTCGACGACATAGTTCGCGCCGTCATACGATTTGCTCACGCCCGAGAACGAGATGAAGGAAGGGTCTGACATCGTGATTGCGTCCTGTCTTTGATGCGATATTCAATGCGCGCCGATCTTGCTTGCCAGATAGCGCGCGAAGTCGTAATTGGGCCGTTCGAGATGACTCAATTGCCCTGGGCTTGCAAGCGGTGCATGCACGCCGCGAAACACGGCTTCGACGCCGCGCCTGTCTTCGGCGTTGACCTCATCGAGCAATTGCTTGAGCGTCGCCATATGGGCATTCGCTTCGGGATCGGCAATGAATTCAGGCGCGAGCCCGCCGCCAAAACGGATATGCACCTTCCCGACGCCTTGCGGCTGCAGCACGAGGTACCAGAAATAACCGGGCGTGAGCGTGATCAGATGAGTCGGATAGATGGCAAGCAGCGCAGTCGTCTTGCGCCAGTGTCCGGTCAGCCGCGTGTTGGAAGGATGCGCGTTGCCAATGGGCAAACTCGCCTCTTTGGTGATCCAGTGATAATTGAACGCGGGATAGCCAGGCGGGCATTCCATTTCTTCGAGCTTCGAATGCGGCCCAACCGTCGCGCGATGAAGCATTGGCAAGTGGTAACTCTCCATGAAGTTTTCCGCGAGGATCTTCCAGTTGGTGTTCCACACGTGTTCTTCATGGAACGTCTCGATGTAATCGGCCATGCCGTATGCATCGATCAGTTCATTCAGCTTTGCGAGCTGCGTATGGACGGGCGGCGCGCTCTGAGCGAGCGTCACGTAGATCCATCCTTGCCATTCCTCGCAGCGAATCTGCGGCAACTTATAGCTTTCCTTGCAGAAGCCCGCTTGCCGGTCCATTAGCGGCGCGCCTTTCAATGCGCCATCGAGCGAGTAGTTCCATGCGTGATACGGACAGACGATGCGGCGTACATTGCCCCGTCCCTCCAGCAGCACCGACATGCGATGCAGGCACACGTTCGACATGGCTTTCAGTTGCATGTCTTCGTCGCGCAACACGACGATGGGCTGCTCGCCGATACGCGCCGTCAGATAGTCTCCGGCCGCTTCGAGTGCGCTTGCGCGGCCCACGCATTGCCATTCTTGCGCGAAGATGTCGCGCTCTTCCAGCGCGAGAAAGTCGGGGGAGGTATAGACGCCCGGCGGCATCGCGTGCCCATCACCGAATGATCGTTCGCAACCTGTGCGCAGTTCATCGACGAGCGCTTGCAGTGTATTCGTGCCTGCCGGGTCAGCCATGAAGCCCTCCTTCTTTCATTGCATAGAGAGCGCGCCGACGCAAGGCTTCTGCATCGCGCTCCAACATGGTCATCAATCTATCAAGCCAAATTGCCAGCCAAAATATTGTTTTCGGATACAAAGCAAAGTTTTTGACTATGCAGGCGTACAAAGTCAATGAGTTGCCGGCTTGTCTCAGGCATCCAGACGCAAGCGCCGAATGTAGTTCTCACAGAACGACGCAAACCGGTGCACGACCTGCCGCGGCTTCATCGTGCGCGATTGGGCGATACCCAGTGTCGTTGCGTTGACAGTGTCCTTGAAACGTTTAATCACGAACTCTTCGCCGTCCACCGTGCGATTCGACTTGAGCGGAAAGTTCAGCAGGCTATAGCCGAGTCCGTTGGCCACCATGCCGCGCACGACCTCGGGCTGCGAAGAGCGGAACGCGGGCACCGGGCGGCTGCCGACCGCATCGAAGAGTGCGGCGAAATACTCGCGGCTGTGCGGCAGATCGAGCATGACGTAAGGCTCCGGCAGCAGATCGGCAAGCGAGACCTTGCGCGCACGCGCGAGTCGATGTGTCCTCGGCAGGATGGCGTAAGGCGGCAGCGAAAGCAGCGGCGTAAAGGCGATGTCTTCCGTCATGTCGAGGCTATACGTCAGTGCAATATCGAGTGAGCCGTCCTGCAAACCACTCAACAGCGCATCCTGATGCGCCTCGACGGTTCGAAAGGATATGCCCGCGTGCTCGTCGGTGAAGCGGCTGATGAGGCCCGGCATGAGCGGCGGCGCGAGTGAAACCAGGCAGCCCAGCGTGATCGCTCCCGTCATGCCGCCGTCCAGTTCTTTCGCGGCCATCTGCAGTTCTTCTGCAATTTTCAGAAGATTGCGCGCTTGCCCGAGGAGGTCACGTCCCGCTTGCGTGAGCGACAGGCCGCTTGCGTGATGCCGGATAAAAAGCTGCACGCCAAAGGACACTTCGAGATCCGCGAGCGCCGTGGAGATGGACGGCTGCGAGATGTGCAGCCGCTTGGCCGCAGCCGTGAATGACAATGCTTCGGCGGTGACGACGAAATAGCGTAACTGGCGCAGTGAGTAGCGCAAAGGGTGGCTTTCCATCACCGATGACTCCGTGTTCGATCAGCTTCATTCTGCGGTGCCCAAAAATCCTTGCATAGGAAAATCCGATGCGCGGCATTTTTTTTATATATTTTTCGAATCCTCTCGGGACGCGTAGATTGCCACGCATACGAATCTGCTTTTCCTAAGGGACCTAGCCATGACAGTGGAAACTACGTCGATCGATACGCTGGTGGTGGGCGGCGGTCAGGCCGGCATCGCGATGAGCGAGCACTTGAGCAAAGCGGGCGTTCCGCATCTCGTGCTCGAACGCGCCCGCATTGCGGAGCGCTGGCGCACAGGACGCTGGGATTCGCTCGTCGCCAACGGGCCGGCCTGGCACGACCGTTTCCCTAATCTTGAGTTCGGCGAGTTCGACCCGAACGGCTTTGCGTCGAAGGATCAGGTTGCGGAGTACTTCGTCGCTTACGCGAAGAAGTTCAATGCGCCGATCCGCACGGGCGTCGAAGTGAAGAAAGTGGTGCGCAACTCAGGCCGTCCCGGCTTCACGGTCGAGACATCTGAGGGCACGGTTGAAGCAAACCGAGTCGTTGTCGCGACGGGTCCGTTCCAGCGCCCTGTTATTCCGCCGATTGCGCCGCGAGACACGCGACTCACTCAAATTCACTCCGCCGACTATCGCAATCCACAGCAATTGCCTGAAGGCGCGGTGCTCGTCGTGGGCGCGGGCTCGTCGGGCGTTCAAATTGCCGATGAATTGCAGCGTTCAGGAAGGCAAGTCTATTTGTCCGTGGGGCCGCATGATCGACCGCCACGCGCGTACCGCGGACGCGACTTCTGCTGGTGGCTCGGCGTGCTCGGCGAATGGGATGCCGAAGTCATGCGGCCGGGCAAGGAGCACGTGACCATCGCCGTGAGCGGTGCGCGCGGCGGACATACCGTCGATTTCAGGCGTCTCGCGCATCAGGGCGTGACGCTCGTCGGACTCACGAAGTCATTCGATGACGGTATCGCCACGTTTCAGGCTGACCTTGCGGACAACATCCGGCGTGGCGACGAGAACTATCTCTCGCTACTGGACGCAGCCGACGCTTATGCTCAACGCAATGGACTCGATCTTCCGCAAGAGCCGCACGCGCGCGATATTCCGTCCGATCCGCCGTGCGTGACGCAACCCATTCTCGAACTCGATCTGGCACAGGCGAACGTCACGTCGATCATCTGGGCGACGGGCTACGCGGTCGACTTCGGCTGGCTCCAAGTGGACGCATTCGACGAGAAAGGAAAACCAAAGCATCAGCGCGGGGTGTCGAAGGAACCCGGCGTCTATTTTCTGGGCTTGCCGTGGCTCTCGCGGCGCGGTTCCGCGTTCATCTGGGGCGTGTGGCACGACGCGAAGCATATTGCCGATCACATCGTCACGCAGCGCAAGTATCTCGCTTACTACGATGCCCAAACGAACGAGCCAGGCGATGCACCCGCGCTGAAAGTCAGCGAAGCGATTTAACTGAGTCCCACGAAAAGGTGTATTGATGAGCCAACCCACGCACACCCGTATCCGCATGTTCAATACGAAGGACACGTATCCCAATCAGACGCTCGATAACGATCTTTGCCAGGCCGTACGCGCGGGCAATACGGTCTATGTGCGAGGTCAGATCGGCACGGACTTCGAAGGCAATCTCGTTGGTCTCGGCGATCCGCGTGCGCAAGCCGAGCAGGCGATGAAGAACGTCAAGCAGCTGCTGGAAGAAGCGGGCAGCGATATGTCCCACATCGTCAAGACTACGACGTACCTCACCGATGTGCGTTATCGCGAACCTGTGTATCGTGAAGTCGGGAAATGGCTAAAGGGCGTGTTTCCTATTTCGACCGGACTCGTCGTCGTAGCATTAGGCCAGCCGGAATGGCTGATGGAAATCGATGTGATTGCGGTCATTCCCGATGGATGGACGCCGCCTTCGGCGTAAAGGAGCGTAGATGACATTCTCGATTTCCGGACGTTGCGAAAAGACCGGGCAGCTTGGCATTGCAATCAGTTCTTCGAGCATCGCGGTTGGTGCGCGGTGTCCGTGGCTGCGCGCGAACGTCGGTGCGGTAGCGACGCAGAACGTGACGCTGCCCGCGCTTGGCCCCTTGATTCTCGATCATCTGAATGACCGCGAAATCGATCCTTCGCTTGCGCTGGATCGTGCGTTGGAAACAGACGCGTATAGCGATTATCGGCAAGTCACCGTGCTCGACGCGCGAGGCCGCACCGCGTTCTTTAGCGGCAAGCAGGCGCTCGGAATCAATCATGCAGTAGCGGGCAATCAATGCGTCGCGGCCGGCAATATGCTGACCAGCATCGACGTGATAGAAGCGATGACGCCCGCATTCGAGCGCACATCGGGCGCGCTTGCGGACCGGCTGCTTGCCGCGATGCGTGCCGCGATGGAGATGGGCGGAGAGGCGGGGCCGGTGCATTCGGCTGCACTCAAGATCGTGGGCGATCAGGTCTGGCCCATCGTCGATTTGCGCATCGACTGGGCCGATGATGACCCCATCGGCAAGCTCGCAGTTCTATGGCAAGCCTATGCGCCGCAGATGCAGGACTACATCACGCGCGCATTGAATCCGACCGCCGCGCCGAGCTATGGAGTGCCGGGCGATGAATGACTCGTCGAGCCGTGGGCTGCTCGAAAAACTCATCGGCTTCGCCACGGTCAGCCGCGATTCGAACCTCGAGATGATCGCCTTCATCCGTGATTATCTGGAACAACATGGCGTTGAGAGTGAGTTGTTCTATAACGACGCTCGCACCAAGGCGAATCTCTTTGCGACCATCGGTCCGCCCGATCGTGGCGGCATCGTGCTGTCGGGTCATACGGATGTCGTTCCGGTCGACGGTCAGGCCTGGACGGTCGAGCCGTTCCGCATGAGCGAGCGCGAAGGCCGTTTATACGGACGCGGCGCCGCCGATATGAAGGGCTTTATTGCGTCGGTGCTGGCAGCAGTGCCGCAATTCGCCGGACGTGAATTGCGCTTGCCCGTGCATTTCGCTTTCTCATACGATGAAGAAGTGGGCTGCCTGGGCGTACGTCCCATGCTTGCCGCACTCGAAAAACGGCCGCATAAGCCCGTGCTTTGCCTTATCGGCGAGCCGACGGAACTCAAGCCAGTCCTCGGTCACAAAGGCAAGCTCGCGATGCGTTGTCATGTGAAGGGCGCGGCTTGTCATTCGGCTTATGCGCCGTATGGCGTCAACGCGATTCAATACGCGGCGCGGCTCATCAATCGTCTGGAGGTGATTGGCGAGCAGCTCGCGCATCCGCAGCATCATGACCAGCGATTCGATCCGCCATATTCGACTGTGCAGACCGGTGTGATTAAGGGTGGCCGGGCGCTGAATATCGTGCCTGAGGAATGCGAGTTCGACTTCGAAGTGCGCGCGCTGCCGGGCTTCGATGCGAACGAAGTCGCCCATCATCTGCAAGACTACGCCGAGGCGGAACTCGTTCCACGGATGCGCGCGATCAAGCCCGATTCCGGCATTCGTTTGCAGCCGCTATCTGCGTATCCGGGATTGGCGGCATCGCCTGAAAGCGATGCAGCGCGTCTTCTTGCGCAGCTTTGCGAGTCGAACGAATTCGGCACCGTGGCGTTCGGCACGGAAGGCGGCTTGTTCGATCAGGCGGGCATTCCTGCGGTCGTATGCGGGCCGGGCAGCATGGACCAGGGCCATAAGCCCGATGAGTTCGTGACCGTCGAACAACTCCACGCCTGTGATGCCATGTTGACACGCCTCGCGGATCATCTCGCGCAGTGAGCAATCGATACCGTCATTGATAAGCGAGCAGCCGCCCCAGCACGCCCGCCGATGGCCACAATAGCAAGGACAGCGCCGCCTGCACGCGCCCGGTCAACGGCGGCTGCTGGTCCCAGTCGACGAACCGCCTAGACCAGATGCGGCGAAACGCGAATGCATTAATCAGCCCGAGCACGATGCAGCACAGCTTCGCTTGCAGCAAGGCATTGCGATGCAGCGGGACCGCATCCGCACAGAAGAGCATTGCGCCGCTTGCGATCAGCAACACAAGACCATTTGCCGCATAGGGCGTGAGTGCGTCGGACACTGCGGCAATCGGGAATCGCCGGCCAAAGCCCAGCAAGCGCAGATCGAGTAACCCGATAGGCCCGATCAGGAGCGTCAGTCCAAGCAAATGAACGAGATTGACGAGGGGATACACCCACGGTGAACTGCGAAGCCATAACGCAAATGCGGACGCTTCTACAGACGCTGCGAGCGTGGCCGCTGAAGTGGCCAGATCCATTGCTAACGCAGTTCGACTGTCTTGCCATCCAGCGTAATGCGTTCAGCGCGCAACTCATGCGTTCCATCCGAACGCGGATAGCCTTCAATGCTGACGACTTTGCCCGCCGCTAACGAATCCTTCGGCAGACCACGCGACTGCATGCGGCTCACCGGAGCCAGCACGACATTCCATTGCGCACCCTGATAGTCGACCACCGCGTCGGCGTGCGGATTGCGATACTGAACATCGACTAGCGGGGCCTCGATCCTGACCGTTTTCGAAACGTCGTAGGAACTCCATCCGTGGTGCGCCGATGCCGTCGCGACGGCGAGCGCGGCAGCAGCGCCCATCAGGCAGTGTCGAATGCGCATGTCATCACCTTTGTCCGTGTCCGGGTGTGCGGCGCGTGATTCCGTCGATGTCTGGAATCCGGACGCATCCCGATCACTATAGGAACTTTCGACAGCATTTTGCAAGGTAATGACAAGAATGCGTCGCTGGGGAAGGGGCGCTAAGCATCATTTCTAACGCGCTGTAACCGCTGGTAAGCAGCGGCGAAAAGCGCAATCACATCGCGCGATCGCGTGACCGTGCGCAACACCACAATGCGATGGTCCCTTGTTCAAGGGTCTTTCTCGCACAGGAGCGCACACGATGAACGTCACCAATCCACTCGCCACACACGCGCCGCAGGCAAGCGCATCGACCCTTCCCATCAAGCGCAGCCAGAACGCCACCACCGGCGCAAGCGCCGCGACGTCACCGGCAGCGCCAGCCAAGCCGTCCAATCCCGCGCATCTCGGGATCACCATCGATACTACGGCTTGAGCGCACATGCAAACGCGCATCAAATCCGCGCTGCTGCTCGTGGTTGCCGCAGCTTGCCCCTTCATGCTCGATGCTTGTGCGGTCGCCGCGCTGCCATGCCGGCTGACATCCGCGACGCTGAAGATCGTACCCGTCGTCGGTCATGCAGCGGCGACGCCTTTCGATGCCTGCGCCGCCGCGATCGACTGACATGCACAATCGTTTTCGACGCATTGCGGCGCGCGCCGTCATCGCAACCCTCATGCTGCCGGTGCTCGCGCACGCAGAGAAACCTTATGCGTTTCGCGGCCTGCAGTTGGGCGTATCGCTCGATGACTTTCGTCGCCACGAACATGCACGCGCGCTTCCGGCCGGCAGTCTCGCGATCTGCACGACGGACCCCGAAGCCGCTTCGCTCGGCATGGAACTGAGCGATCCACATGGCGTGTCCATCGCGTGCAAGTGGGCGCATCGGACGCAGGAAGGCTGGCGTCCATCGCAGGCGGTCGTCGATTGTGCGCCGTCGTTCGATCACGTGATGCGCTTCGCCGCGATGCCAGGCGAAAGGGAGCCGCGGCTTTATCGCATGTCGTTCGTCTTCGACGCGCACCTGGCCAGCGATTTCGCCGATGCGCTCGTGTCGAAGTACGGCGCAAGCCGCGTCAAGCGCGAGCACGGTTACACGCGATACATCTGGGAAAACGCCGCAAGCACGATCACGCTCGAAGCGAACGCGGGCGCAACGACGGCGCGCGTCATCTATCGTCTGAAAGACCACGAAGCGTGGCTCGCGCGGCTCACCGAACAATGGCGTGCGGCTGCCGCGGATACGCCCTGAACAGGAACATCACATCATGAGAATCGCGCTTTTGGCATGCGCGGCGCTTGCGCTATGCGGGTGCTCTTCCACGTCGTCGTCTTCGCGTTCGATCGTCGAGATGCCGACCTTCGCACCGAGTGTCTCGCAACCCGTGAATGTCAACACGCAAGGCGCAATCTTCCAGACAGGCAGCGCGTACTCGCTCTATGAAACGCCGCGCGCACAAAAAGTGGGGGATGTGCTCACGATTCGCTTGTCCGAGTCCTATCGGGGCAGCAATTCCGCCGATGCAAAAGCGAGCCGCGACAGCTCGATCAGCGCCGAGGCCGCCGACAAGAGCACCGGCGCAGCGGCGCGACTTGCGCGGCTGTTCAACATAGGCTCGGCATCGACGAGCTTCAACGGTTCGGGCAGCACGTCGAACATCAGCGCGATGGACGGCACGCTCGCGGTGTCGGTCATCGGCACCTTGCCCGGCGGCAATCTGGTGATCGCGGGCGACAAGATCATTGCGATGGGCGGCAATCAGGACCGGATGCGCTTCTCTGGCATCGTCAATCCTAAGGATGTCGAAGCAGGCAACTATGTCGCGTCGAACAAGGTGGCGAACGCACGCATCGAACAGGTCGGCGTGGGCATGCTCGCGGATTCGACCACGATGGGCTGGCTTCAGCGCCTCTTCATGAGCGTGCTCACGTTTTGATTCAGGCGCGCGTCACAAGGACGGCGCGTGCTCGGCCGCGCCCGGATCGCCATGCGGCACGAAGATGTAGCCGCGTCCCCACACCGTCTGCACGTAGCGCGGCTCCGACGGGTCCGTTTCAATGAGACGCCGCAGCCGCCAGATGGCGACGTCGAGACTGCGATCGCGATGCGCGCTGTTGCCGCGCATCCGTTCGTTGAGTTGCGCGCGCGTCAGCACGACCATTTCGTGCCGGATGAGAATCTTGAGCAACGCGAATTCCGCAGAACGCAGCGGCAGCCGCGCACCGTCGCGGCGCAATTCGCGTGCGGTGAAGTCGATTTCGAACGGGCCGAAGCGATAGGCGGGCCGCATCTCGGGCGCGCCCGGCGCGTCGACATGACGGCGCCGCAGGACCGAGCGTATGCGGGCGAGCAGCTCGCGCGGATCGAACGGTTTCGACAAATAATCGTCGGCGCCGAGTTCGAGGCCGATCACGCGGTCGATCACATCCGAACGAGCGGTCAGCAAAATCACGGGCACGTCTTCACCCGAACTGCGCAGTTCGCGCAGTGCGCTGATGCCGTCCTTGCCGGGCATCATCACGTCGAGCACGACGAGCGACGGACGCTCGGCTTCGATGCTGCGCTTCAGCGCCGCGCCGTCGTGCAGCACCGACACGGCGAAGCCGTGGCTTTGCAGATATTCGCGTACGTGGTCGCGCATCACGGGGTCGTCGTCGACCATCAATACATGTTGAGTCATGCGCCGCATTCTATGCGCGGCATGGTGCAAATCGCGATACGAAAAGCTTTCCGATTCTTTCCCGGTGACTTCCTGTGAGCCCTCGTAAGAATCCGTAACGTCATTGCTTTTTAGAAAAGAGGCCTGTTTTACAGGCTCGCCATTACAATTTCGGGATGGCTATTTCGGTTCTCATTGTCGACGACGATTCCGTGGTGCGCGACCTGCTGCGCCAGTTCCTGCACGAACGCGGCGTGCAGGTGTCCGTGCTGCATGACGGCGGCGCGCTCGCGCATCGGCTCGAACTGGAGCGGCCCTCCATCGTCGTGCTCGACATCATGATGCCGAATACCGATGGCCTGCGCGCGCTGCGCATGTTGCGCGCAAGCGGCGACGATATCCCGGTGATCCTGCTTACTGGCCGCACGAGCGTGAACGACAAGATTGCGGGCCTCCAGGCGGGCGCGGACGACTACCTCGCGAAGCCCTTCGATCCGCGCGAGCTGCTTGCGCGCATCGAAACGGTGCTGCGCCGTCGCGCGAACGTGCCGAGCCGTCCCGAGCCGTGCGCGCGCGAACGCGTCGGCCGCTTCGAGCTGGACTTCGTGACGCGTTCACTGGTCGATGGCGACGAGCGCATCGCGCTGCGCGACAGCGAGTTCGCGCTGCTCAAGATCTTCATGAAGCATCCGTACAAGGTGCTTTCGCGCGTGCTCATCCATGATCTGCTGCGCGGCGACGACCTCTCGTTTCGCGATCGCGGGCTCGACGTGCCGATCTGGCGGCTGCGCCGCATCATCGAGGACGATCCTTCGAATCCGCGTCACGTGCAGACCGTGCGAGGTCAGGGCTACGTGTTCGTGCCCGACATCGACGGCGCCGCATTCGACTCACGCGTCGCCTGATGCGTGTGCAGGCGGTGGTCCGGTGGCTGCGGCCTCGCGCGGCGGGCGTCTGCAATACGCTCTTTGGCCGCACGGCGCTCATATCGATCGTCGTGTTGTTGATCGTTCAAGGCGGATGGTTCGCCATCCTGATGAATGAGGGAAAGCGCAATGAAGCCGATGGCTATGCGCGCGGCTTGCTGCTCGTGCTCGAAGCGGCCCATAGCGATGCCGCGCTCGATGGCCGCCTCGCCCGCGCGATGCACGTGCATACGGTGCCAGTGTGGAACATGCCGAAGCCTGTCGAATTGCATGCGCCCGCTGGGACGCGTCACGAGCATCTCGCGCGGCAGCTGGAAGAAGGGCTTCCCGCCGGCACGCGCATCGCGGTCGATACCGATGCGAACGCGATGTCGCGCCTATGGGTGCGCTATCCGTCGAGCAGCTTCTGGATCGTCACACCGATCGACGTGCCGCATCCCGCGCCGTTCGTCGCAGAGTCGATCGTCATGTTGCTCGGGGCCGTGCTCCTGTCGCTGATCGCGACGTGGCAATTGCAGCGTCCGCTCGCGCGCGTCGCACAGACCGCACGACGCTTCGGCGACGGCGAGCGTCCCGCGCCCGTCGACGAGAAGGGGCCGCGCGAGTTGCGCGAACTCATCGGCTCGTTTAACCGGATGATGCGCCGCGTGTCCGACGCCGAGGACGACAAGACCGTGATGCTCGCGGGCGTTGCGCATGATCTGAAAGCGCCGCTCACGCGTCTGCGCCTGCGCGCGACCATTCAACAAGACGACGCTTCGAGCAGACGCAAGGACACGCTGCGCGATATCGACTCGTTGACGCGCATCGTGCAGCAGTTTCTCGAGTTCGCCGCACGCGCGCCGGCGGATACATCGGTAAGCCATGTCGATGCGTTCATCGCCGAGCAGTTTCCCGCGCCCGATGATGGCGGCGATGCGCTGTTCTCGCTCTCGCTCGAAGCGGGCGACGCCTTTTGCCTGCCGCGCACGATCATCGACCGGCTGATGACGAACCTCGTCGACAACGCGCTCGAACACGGCGAACCGCCGGTCGAGATTCGTACCGCGCGCCTTGCCGATGCATGGCTCATCGAAGTAAGCGATCACGGCCCCGGCATTCCCGACGAGCGTATCGAAGACGCGATGCGGCCGTTCGTCCGGCTCGATCCGGCACGCAGCGGCGACGGTCATTGCGGCCTCGGACTGGCCATCGTCGCAAGGCTCGCGCGCGAACTGGATGGACGATGCGAGATCGGCAACGCGGCGGGCGGCGGACTGATCGTGCGCATCATCGTGCCTGACCTAGATGCGCGTGCGCGGTCGCTTCGATCATAAGAACAGCACCCATGTCCCTCTCTTCCTTATCGGTTTCGTCGTCGCGCCGTCGCTTCCTGCGCAGCAGTGCGAGCGCCATGCTTTTCGCTGGCGCGGGCACGAGCCTGCTTTCCGCGTGCGGCGGCGCGAGCGACAGCGCCGCCGTGCCTGAAGCGCCGCGCTTGACGTCGATAGAAAACTTCCGCGACATGGCCGGCACGGGCGATGGCTATCCCACAGCCGATGGCCGTCGCGTGCGGCGCGGCGTGTTCTATCGTTCCGGCGCGATGAATGCGGACGATGCGGACCTGATCGCGATTCAGCATCTATCGCTAGTTACGATTCACGATCTGCGCACGTTGAACGAAGCCACGCTTACGCCGGATCGCGTACCTGAGGGCTTATTGCGCGAGACGCACGAGATCGCGCCCATCGACATAGGCGCTGAGCGTCCCACGGATGCCGCGGCCGCGAGCGCATGGATGATCGACCATCAGCGCCAGATGATCGATGATCCCACGGCGCGCGCTCAGTTCGGTGCGTTGCTGACGCGGCTCGCACGCACGGCGGGGCGGCAAGTCGTGCACGGCGCAACGGGCAAGGACAGAACGGGCTGGGCGGCGGCGCTGATTCTTGCCATCGCCGATGTGCCGCTCGATGTGATCATTCAGGACTATCTGGTGACGAACGTTGCGGCCGAAGCGCAGATTGCGGCGCGCATGTCGGCGCATGCGGCGCGCGTGGGCGTGCCGCTGCTTGCCGTCGCGCCGCTGCATCAGGCGCAAAGTGCGACCATCGAAGCAGCGTTCGATGAACTTCAGAACCGCTTCGGCACATTGAACGAATATCTCACGCGCGGGCTGTCGCTCGGGCAAAGCGATATCGCGATGCTGCGCGCCAAGCTCGTGCATTAGGACGCCATCGCTCGAAAAAGACCGGCTCGTCTGCGCCCGCAAAACGAGCCGGAAACGAGGACGTATCCAGAGGCCGGGCCAGAATAACATCGCGTTCGGGTGAGTCTTGCCTTGTGAAAGGCACGGAAAGGAACTACGGCCCGCGCGACGCCACCATCTTGTCGACGAGCGCATCCACTTTTTGCTGCGCGCTCGAAAAGCGGTCGAGCGTGTAACCATGCGCCTGATAACGGGCCGTCACGAGTACGTGCCCTTGACGCAACAAGGTCAGGTCGATGGCGGACAGATACGCTTCGGGATCGTCGCTGAAGCTCGGATTGCCCCAGCTCGTGGTCGTTGCATAGACGAGCATCGCTTCGCAGCCGGGCGGCGACGTGCCGGGGTTATAGACCATCGAATCGACACCGCGACGCTGCAACGCTATCTGCAGCACGGGGACGATATCTCCGGCGGGCATCGTCTGATTCAGTTCGATGCAGATGGATCGCAGCGAGGCGGGCGCACCCGTGACGTAGTTCGGCGACGAGTACTTCGAAGCGACCGACATGCCCGCCTGAACCAGCGAGCCCGCAGTATCGGCGGCGGTGAGGAGCGTCCAGGTGCAACCGGACGATACGCTCGCGCATACGGCGATTGCAACGCATCGCATGAATTGCCGCAGCGCGTGCGTGAGCATGCCGGTTGCGCGCATGGTGTTGACTTAACGCGCTACGCGCAGACGCAGCGAGGAAGGACCGTCGATGCTCGCGGTCAGACTCACAGCATGCTTTGCCGTATCGTCTCGCACGATGAAGTGCTGGCACGTCGCCGTGTTGACGTCATGGCGCACATCGGGAAAGCATGCGGCGATATCCGCGCCGAGTTCCTGCAGCGGATCGGCGACTACGCCATCGGCGCCCCAGTGCGCCTTCCAGCGGCAATCGTAGACATGACGGCTGCCGCGGCATGTGCCTTGACCGGGCGATCCAGCGGGCATCAGCGCCGCGTTCCTGCCGAGCGCCGCGAAGGAGTCGGCGGCGACGATGGACTTCAGTGCGGAGCAGACATCCGGCACCTCTTCTGCCGATGCGTGCAACATGGGCAGCATGAGCGCGAAGCCGGCGAGCACGGCGTGCAATGAAGAATGGAGAGACTTTCTATGAGTATGAGCGTGCATGAGCCTGGACGTTTATCGTTGAAAAGCCGCTGCGTCCGATGAAAGGGTTCACGCAGCGTGCATCGATATGTTCGCTTAGCACATCCGCAATCAATGCGGCGAGAAGCGTTGCAGGTGACGAGGTTCTTTCCGGATGTTATCGAATCTTTCCGGACATCATACGAACAACGAAATGATCTTGCCGACGGTGACTGCCGCTGCGACCCATTTGCCGGCGGTATAGAACGCGTTGGTGTCGTCGCTGGATGTGCCGGGACTGTCGAGGCCGAGCGCGCCCGATGCGAACTGCTTGACCGACGAGGCCGCCGCCTCTGTCGCTACCGGTGCGGGTTCCACTGCCTGTGTCGTGACCGTATCCGGTGCGATCTGCTGTTTCGTGGCGTGGGTGTCGGCGTCGCGTCGCGCGGGCATGTCGGTCATGCCCGCATAAGGGGATGGATTCGAACCGCCTATCTGCATCGTGTGCCTCTTCGTAAGACGTTTTGCCAGTCCGGCATAACGGCGCATGCTCGACGCGCCTGAGGCTGTCGATCCTTTCGAACCCTTACCAGTCTTGCGCGATCAACCGGTCTTGCCTGCTCGCGATGGAGGTTGGCACAGACCGCATGTGAAGTCATCGCATGCGTGGCCGATGAAGCGGCCGCCGCAGCGCGTGCATGTGTTCAGATGCAGCACGCCTGCATCGAAGAAGCGCGGCAGCGTCCATGCCCTCGTGAAAGACAGCACTGCCTCTTCGCCGTGCGCCTCCACCGTTTGAAGATAAAGCCGATAGCTCTCGATGAGCGCACGAAGCGTCGCACGTGCGTCGCTCTCGGCGACGAGCGGGCGGACGTTACGGAAGATCGAATGAAAGAGCGACGAATGAATATTGGGCCGCCACGTGAGAAACCAGTCGGCCGAAAAGGGCAGCATGCCCTTGGGCGGCGATACGCCTCTGACTTCCTTGTAGAGTTTCAGCAGCCGGTCACGCGAAAGAGTCGTTTCCGCTTCGAGCAATTGCAGCCGCGCGCCGAGCCGGATGAGTTCTTCGGCAAGCATGATTTCTCGCACTTCCGCGACGATGCTCCTGCCTGCGACAGGCGCGCGCGCGGCACTAGCGTTCATGATCTGCGCTTGCACGCTTCTTCTCCGAGGACGATCGAAACATGAAGATGCGAGAGCGGCTTGCGTTGATCGCTATCGACCAGTGCCCTGAGCGTCGTGACATCGTTGAGCCGCAATCGCCAGACGAGTTCGGTCGATTCGGCGAGGCGTCGCGTTTGCGCGGGCGTCAACGCCGACAGGATGCGCGTGGCGGTATCGTCCAGCCCGAGACGGTACATCGCCATGATGCGGTCCTCATCGAGCAGGCGTCGTGCGAGCAGCAGATAGGCGAGGTTGAGTTCGCGAATCTGCGCGAGGCTTTCCGGGGCGATGGTCATCGTTGACATTGGTTCGATGATGGGAAGGCGGGCGCATCGCGTCTCGCGCGATGCGCCCGCTCTTGCTCACGGTGTTACGAGATCAATCGCATCAGAAGCGATGGCGCAGGCCGACCGTTGCCGACACCTGACTGTTCGACGACGAGGCAGACAGTCCGTTGATCGCAGCCGTGATGCCGGAATCGCCCACATCGCTCACGTGCTGATACACGCCTTGCAGATAGACGTCGGTACGCTTCGACAGCGAGTATGCGGTTTGCAGGCTGAACTGATTCCACTTCGGATCGACGCCATCGAGATGGCCGTCGGTGAACGTGTATGCACCGGACAGCGACCATGCGGGCGTGAGGTTGTAGCGGCCGTTCAATTCATAGTTGGTGAAGCGCGCGCTGCCGCCGTCGAGCGTGATGCCGCTGGTCGTACCCGACGCCGATGCGCCGATGCCCGTTGCACCGTCGAGGCGCGTCTGCGTGAACACGAACCCCGCTTGCGCCGGCCCGAACGCGTAGCTGATGCCTGCGCCGAACGTGCGTTGACGCGCTGCGCTGAACGTGGCGTCATCGCTGACCGCGCCGCTTGCGTTCAGCGTCGCGCCCGCGTTGTTCAACTGCATGTAGCTCGCCGCCACGTTCAGCGGACCGTAGTTGTACGACGCACCGACGCTATAAGCGCCGTTCGTTGCAAAGCCGCCCGCATCGTTCGAGAAGCCGTAAAGGCCGCCGAACTTGAAGCCGGCATAGTTCAGGCTTTGATACTTGACCGAATTGCTGATGCGGAACGAGTTGTCGAGGTTGTCGTTATCGAACGGATGCGCTGCCTGCGTGCCGCCGTATTGCGTGCCGGTGAGAGCCAGCGGGCCGAGATAATCGACGACGGAATCGTATTGACGGCCGAGCGTCAGTGCGCCCGCGACGTTGCTCGACAGTCCGACGAAGGCCTGTCGGCCGAATTCACGGCTGTTCTGCCCGAGCTTGCCGTTCATGATGTTGAAGCCGTTTTCAAGGGTAAAGATCGCCTTGAGGCCGCCGCCCAGATCTTCCGCGCCGCGCAGGCCCCAGCGGCTGCCATTGACCGCTCCGCTCGTCGCCTGAACGTTGTGCGAGCCGCCTTGATTGTTCGTGTAGGTGAGGCCCGCGTCGATGAGGCCGTTAAGCGTCACGCTGCTTTGTGCATGCGCTGCGCTTGCAATCGCGCCGAGCGCCGTCAACGCCGTAAGCGTCTTGAACGCATTCGAGGCAATAAAGAATTTCTTCACTCTGTTTCTCCAGGATGGCCAGTGCGTCGGTCGACGCGCCGCTCTCATGCATGGACGACGCGGACCGGCTTTCCGATGGATCTGTCGACGCATCGGAGCGCGGATTAAAGCACGGAGAATTGCGAAGAAATCGGCTGAGCGGTGTCGCGCGGGTTACGGAATATTGCGTAAGTATTGCGGGGCAAGTGCTGCGAAGGAAGTAATTGCGTGACTGCGTTGAGTGCGCGCGTGCGCATTCGCCGGGGCAGCTCATTACAGACGGTAATTTCTTGAGCCGGTCAGAAAGATGATGTGGGCTGCGCGCCACACGAAGAAGGGCGTCCATTCATATCGGTGGTGGTTGCAAAGAGTCCGTAAACTAGCGCTGCTAGCATGACGCCTTCTTCATTTCACACATTGCCAAGTCATGAAAAAGGTCGTTCTCGCCGCTCTGGTTGCAGGCACCACGTTCTTCGCTATTGCACCCGCCTTCGCAGCATCGCATCACCATGCGGTCTGCCATAAGCTCCGCGTTCATCATCACTGGGAACGTCACTGCAAGTAAGCGGCATTGCCGTTTGTCAGGCCCCGTCGTGTCATTAACGGCGGGGCTTTTTTTTCGTGCCGACGAAATACGTGTTCGGTCCGGGCCTGAAGAGAGAAGTTCACGCAAAGGTACAATCGTTCGACTATCCCGTCTGCGAATTTTTCGCCTCTTCTCTCCTCGATGACATCTCCCAAAACTACCGAAGTCATGCCGCCATTCTTGACGGGAGGTGGAAACTGCTCTGAAATCATCGCGTCTCGTGACTGGTCGGCCACACCGCTGGGCCCCATCGCGACATGGCCGGGCATTCTGAAGAACACGCTGTCGGTCATCATGTCGTCGCCGGTTCCCATCGTCACGCTATGGGGTGAACCGGGCGTCATGCTGTACAACGACGCCTATTCGGGCTTCGCTGCGGGCCGGCATCCGGTGTTACTCGGCTCGAATGTTCGCGAAGGCTGGCCGGAAGTCGCGGACTTCAACGACAACGTGATGAAAGTCGGTCTGAGCGGCAGAACCTTGCGATACGAGGATCAGGAACTGACGCTGCATCGTAACGGCGTGCCGGAACAGGTGTGGATGAACCTCGACTACTCGCCCATCTTCTGCGAGTCGGGGCAGCCGGTCGCGGTGATGGCCATCGTCGTCGAAACCACCGGCAAAGTCCGCGCGAAACGTGCATTGCAGAACGATCGCGAGCGTCTGCGCCGCATGTTCGAGCAGGCGCCCGGCTTCATCGCGATGATGACGGGACCGCAACACGTGTTCGAGCTGGCGAACCCCGCCTACATGGAACTCGTCGGGGAACGCGGAATCATCGGCAAGACCGTCAGGGAGGCGCTGCCCGAAGTGGCGGGTCAAGGCTTCTTCGAACTGCTCGATGCGGCCTTCTTCGAGGGCGTTCCTACCGCGCGTCTCGCGGAGCCGCTGACGCTCAACCGGAGTGCGGGCATGGCGGGTGAAACGCGCTATCTCGACTTCAGCTATCAGCCCGTGAGGGACGCCGCGGGCGAGATTCTGGGCGTGTTCGTACAGGGTAATGACGTGACCGCGCACATCGAAGCGCAGCGAGCGGTGCGCGAAAGCGAAGAGCGGTTTCGCACCTTCGCTCAGGCTTTGCCGTGTCAGGTGTGGTCGGCGGATGCGTGCGGACGCATCGACTGGATCAACGAGCGAAGCTATCAGTACACCGGCATGCCCGAAGGCAGCCTGCGCGACGAAGGCTGGTCCACGGTGACGCACCCGGACGACGCGACCGGCGCGCTGAACTTGTGGAGCCAAGCGGTCCGCGCGGAAGAGGCGTTCGAACGCGAAGTGCGCCTGCGCGGGGTCAACGGTGTGTACCGGTGGCACCTGAGCCGGGCGCTGCCGGTTCGCAACGCGGACGGCGCGATCACGCGATGGATCGGCGTGAACATGGACATCCACGATCAGAAGACAGCGGCGCATTTTCTCGAGCGCGTGAACGAGGATCTCGAACAGAAGGTCGCGGAGAGTGCGGCGGACCGAGAGCGCATGTGGCGTCTTTCGACTGATCTGATGCTCGTCGCCGGCCTCGACGCGTCGATCGTCTCCGTCAATCCCGCGTGGACCGATCTGCTCGGCTGGACTGCGGTCGAACTGATCGGGCAGTCTTTCATGAGCCTCGTTCATCTGGACGATGTCGCCGCGACGCTCGATGAAGTCCGACGCCTCTCCGACGGCAACCGGACCTTGAAATTCGTGAACCGCTTCCGCCGGCGCGAGGGCGGCTATTGCACGCTTTCGTGGACGGCTGTTCCCGATAACGACATTATTCACGCCGTGGGGCGTGATATCAGCGCCGACGTGGCGGCGGCCGAAGCGCTGCGGCAAACTGAACTGGCGTTGCAGCAGTCGCAGAGAATGGAGACGATCGGCAAGCTCACCGGCGGCGTCGCGCATGACTTCAACAATCTGCTGCAGGTGATATCAGGCAACTTGCAGTTGCTATCGAAGGACGTGCAGGGCAACGAGAAAGCGGAACGTCGCTTGCAGCAGGCGCTGGCCGGCGTGAACCGTGGCGGCCGGCTGGCGAGTCAGTTGCTTGCGTTCGGACGCCGGCAGGCGCTCGAACCGAAGGCGGTGCGCCTTGCGAGACTCGTCGCTGAAATGGACGACATGCTGCGGCGAAGTCTCGGCGACGCAATCGAAGTCGAAACGGTCATGAGCGGCGGACTCTGGAATACCTTCGTCGATCCCGGGCAGCTCGAAAATGCCATCCTCAATCTGGCGATCAATGCACGCGACGCGATGGAGGGCCAGGGCAAGCTGACGATCGAAGTCGTCAACGCCGTGCTGGACGACACGTATGCCTATGGCCATCCCGAAGTCGAACCGGGCCAGTACGTCATGCTCGCGGTGACCGATACGGGAAGCGGCATGACGGCCGAGGTCATGAGCAAGGCGTACGAGCCGTTCTTTTCGACGAAGCCGGAAGGTAAGGGCTCGGGGCTCGGCTTATCGATGGTCTATGGCTTCGTCAAGCAATCGGGCGGACACATCAAGCTCTATAGCGAGCCGGGTCACGGAACGACGGTCAGGCTCTATCTGCCGCGCACGCTCGAAGCAGAAGTTCAGCCCGTAGTGGCGGATTCGCGCGCTACCGAAGGAGGCACGGAGGTCGTGCTCGTCGCCGAGGACGATGAACAGGTCCGTGCCACCGTCATCGACATGCTCAACGATCTGGGCTACCGCGTGTTACGCGCCAACGATGCGATCAGCGCGCTCGCCATCGTGGAAAGCGGCGTGCATATCGACTTGCTGTTCACGGACGTGGTGATGCCCGGCACGATGAAGAGCACGGAACTTGCACGCAAGGCGAAGGAACGCATTCCGGGCATTGCGGTGCTGTTCACCTCCGGTTACACCGAGAACTCGATCGTGCACGGCGGCCGGCTGGATGCGGGCGTCGAATTGCTGAGCAAGCCATACTCGCGCGAGGCGCTTGCGCGCAAGATACGTCGCGTGCTGGGCAATGAGTCGGTCAAGCGCAGCCATCCGTTGCGTACGGAACCCGAGCCTGAACACAAGGACGCGTCGCTGCGCATTCTCTATGTCGAAGACGATGACCTCATTCGCGCCGTGACGGTCGAACTGCTCGAAAGCTTCGGTCATGTCGTACTGGAGGCGACCGATTCGACTTCGGCGCTTGCCTTGCTGGAGAAACACGGCGTGGATGTCCTGCTGACGGACATCGGCCTGCCCGACGTCCCCGGCGACGAACTCGCACTGCTCGCACGCCAGCGTCAACCGGGCCTGTCCGTCATCTTCGCGACGGGCCAGAACGATGCACCGCCGATCGACGGCGTCGTGCTGTTACGCAAGCCGTACGATACGGCGTCGCTTGCGCACGCGCTTCGGCGCGTTGTCGAAACTTCGTGAGCCAGCAGGGACAGCGGCTGCGCGCCGCAATGCGCGGTGCGAGGCCATAGCCGTTCAGCCTTTGCGGTTGGCTTCGTACACCGCCTTGTCGGCAGCGGCGCGTCATCAGAAAATGTTGCCGATCGAGGCCGCCGCAAAGCGGGATCTTTGCGCTATCGGCTCAAGGAGCCGGACACTTATGCCGATAAGGAGGCACAGACGTTCATATAACTAGCCGTACAGATGTCGCTCCCTGGTGCCTCTCCATTGACTTCGTGCTTCGCCGTTGCATGGCTGCCTTCGCTTGTCGGGCTGTTCATGGCGGTGATGCTCGGCATATGGACGCCGCCTGTCGAAGCCTCGGCCGCCTCGTCGCTGGCGAGCGATGACCTCGCGTCACTGCCGCTCGAATCGCTGATGGACATGACCGTCAGCGGAGCCACGCGCATCGAGCAGTCGGCATCGAGCGCGCCGGCCGCGGTCGTGATCCTGACCGCCGCCGATGTTCGCGATCACGGCTGGCGCACGCTTGCCGATGCCCTCGCCACGCTGCCGGGGCTGTATGTCACGTCCGATCGCATGTATTCGTATCTCGGCGCGCGCGGGTTTCAGCGTCCGGGCGATTACAACAGCCGCTTCCTTCTGCTGGTCGACGGGATGCGCCTGAACGACGCGGTCTACGATCAGGCGCCGCTCGGCTCGGACTTTCCGGTGGACATGGATCTCGTCGAACGCATCGAATACATACCGGGTCCGGGTTCGGCCGTGTATGGATCGAACGCGCTGTTCGGCACGGTCAACGTAATCACGAAGAAGGGCGCGGATATCGGCGGCGCGCAAATCGCGGGCGCGCTCGGCAGCTTCGGCGAGAAACAGGCGCGCGTGACCTATGGCTGGCACGGCGAACGCAATGCCGACCTCGTGCTGTCGGCAACGGCGTATGAACGTCGCGGCCAAGACCTGTATTACCCCGAATTCGATACCCCCGATCAGAATCATGGCGTCGCCCGCAATCTCGATGGCGAGCGCAATCAGAAGCTGTTCGCCAAGTTCGGCATCGGCGATTTCCGCATCAGCGCCGGATACGGCAATCGCACGAAGAACGTGCCGGGCGCGCCTTACGATGCGGCGTTCAACGCACCGTTCAGCGTGACGGACACGCATGCCTTCGTCGATGCCACCTACCGGCAGGCCGTGCGTGACGACATCGCGATCGACTACGAACTGTACGGCGGCCATTACGACTACACGAGCCGGCAAGTCAGCGTGCCCGCGCCCGGCACGTCGAACGTCGATGGCGATCACGCACTCTGGTACGGCGGCGACGTGCACGCGACGGTGCGAACCCTGCCGCGAAATCGCATCGTATTCGGTGTCGATTACACGATGGACGCGGCGCGCGACCAGTGGAACTACAACGTCGATCCATACGAGAAGTTGCTCGACGATCATCGGGTGAGTCACCGCATCGGCGTCTATATCGACGATGAGATCAAACTGGCCGAATCGCTCACACTCGATATCGGCGGCCGCTACGACACCGAGAGCAGCATCGGCGGCAACTTCAGCCCGCGCATTGCGCTGATCTGGCGGCCGACACCGAGCGATACCTTCAAGCTCATCTATGGCGCTGCATACCGTGCGCCGAACGCCTACGAGATGTACTACGCGTTTCCGGGCGAAGGCGGGCAGCTCGCGAATCCCTTGTTGAAATCGGAGCATATCGGCACGCAGGAACTCGTCTATGAACGCGCGTTGGGCGGGATGGGGCGCGCGACCGTCACGCTGTATCGCTACAGGCTGCGCGATGTCATCACCGAGTCCATCGATCCCGCTACGGGTCTCTATGTCTTTCGCAACGTCGAGCGCGCGCAGGCACGCGGCGCGGAACTCGCGTGGCAGCAGCAGTTCGCAACGAGCTTGCGCGTGCGCGCGAGCTATTCGTATCAGCTCGCGCGGGACTCCATCGCGGGCGGCGCATTGCAGAACTCGCCGCTTCACGTGGGCAAGCTCAACGTCAGCGCGCCGTTCTACGCTGCGCGCGCACGCGCGGGCGCGGAGGTGCAGTGCATGTCGTCGCGGGTTGCGCAGACGGCTTCAGCGAGCGGGTACTGCATCGCGAATTTGACCGTGCATAGCCGGAAGCTGGTGCCGCGTGCGGATGCGTCGGTGTCGCTCTATAACGTGTTCGATCGCCGCTATGCGGATCCCGCCGGGCCCGGCTTCAAGCAGAACGTGATCGTGCAGCAGAGCCGCACGCTGCTCGCCAAACTGGTCTACGGATTCTGATGATGTCATTGCGTCGATGCCTCGCGCTATGTCTCTTCACGGCCGGTGGGGCCGGGGCATGGTGCGCGCATGCGCAAACCGATCTTCGCAGGCTCGAAAGCGCGTACATCTTCAACTTCACGCAATTCACGCAGTGGCCCACCGATCGCATGGGCAACGCTGAATTGCGCGTCTGCGCCAGCGCGCGCAGCCCGCTGCGCGAAGCACTCGCGGCATTGAATGGCCGTGCGGTCGGTGCGCGCGTGTGGCGGTTCACGAGTCTCGCCGACAAGCCGCTCGCCGATTGCGACGTGCTGGCCATCGCCGGCAACGACGGAACCAGCGGAGAAATGCGCGATGCGTTCGCCTCCGACGATGCCTTGCTCATCATCGCGGGCGTCGGCGCGATCACACACGGCGAGGCCGTCATCGCGCTGGTCGCCGAAGACGATCATCTGCGCTTCGAGATCAACAATGGCGAAGCCACGCGCCGCAAGCTCGTGCTCAGTTCCAAGCTGCTGCGGCTCGCAAGGAGGCTCAAGTGAAAGCCACGAACACGCGTAAGGGCAGCACGGGACGCCTCACGGTCCGCGCGAATCTGGTGAGTGTCGGCATTGCGCTCGTGGCCGCGAGCATCGTCCTGTTGCTGTATCAGGCCGTGGCCTTTCGCAGCGCGTTATATGACGATGCGACGCTGCAGGCGTCGGTGATATCGGAGAACATCAGTGCGTCTCTGATGTTCGAAGACGAACGGTCGACGCAAGACGTGCTGCGTTCGCTTGGCCGCGTGGCTTATGTTCAGAGCCTGAGCGTCTACCGCAAGGATGGGCAGCTGTTCACTCGCTATGCGCGTGAAGGCATCACGCCGGAGGAAGCGGCAGAGGGCACGCTGCAATCGACGGAACATCGCACCACGCTCTCGCTCGATGACGTATTCGTGCGTGCGCCCATCGAACACAATGGCCATCTGCTTGGATATGTGGTGCTGGTCGCAACTAGTGATCTCGTGCGCCGGCAACTCGTCCAATACGCGTGCTTTCTCGGTGTCGCGTGTCTCGGCGCGTTATCGATTTCGACGCTCGTGATGAACCGCATGCGGCGGCGCGTGAGCGAGGCCGAACGTGAACTCGAATATCTCGCTCGCACCGATCCGCTCACGAAACTGCCTAACCGCCGCACGTTCTATGAGTCGCTCGATGAGCGGCTCGCGAGCGCGAAGGAGCCGAGCCGCTATCTCGGGCTGGTCCTGATCGACCTCGACGACTTCAAGACCGTCAACGATACGCTCGGCCACGGCGCAGGCGATCAACTGCTTCAGCACGTCGCCTATGTACTCGAAAGCACCGTCGGCGGACGCGCGATGGTCAGCCGCATGGGCGGCGACGAGTTCGCGGTGACGCTGACGAGCACGTGGAAGCGCGCGGCGGTCGCGGAACTCGCGGGCGAAATCGGCGCCGCGCTTTGCCGCCCGGCCCCGCTTTGCGGGCGCGAGATCAACGTGACCGCGAGCATCGGTTACGCGAGCTTTCCCGAAGCGGGCAACGATAGCGGCAGTCTGATGACGAGCGCCGATATCGCGCTGTACGAAGCGAAAAGCCGGGGCAAGAATACTGTCGTCGGGTTCTCCGCGGAGATGATGGACGCCGCGCATCGCCGCGCGTATCTCGAAGCGGAGTTGCGCAAGGCCGTGGAAAGCGATGCGCTCGATCTCGTCTTTCAGCCGCAGTTCGAATGCGGCAGCGGCACGCTCGTCGGAGCGGAAGTGCTTGCGCGCTGGACGCATGGAGAAGAGGGCGACGTATCGCCGGGAGAGTTCATTCCGATCGCCGAGAACAGCGATCTCATCGTACTGCTCGGGCGTACGGTGCTGCAGCGGGCATGCGTGGCAGCGGCGGCGTGGAATGCCTCGTGCCCGGGGGCAGCCGTGCGCGTCGCGGTGAACGTGTCGGCGCGACAGCTCAGGCATCCGAACTTTGTTCCCGACGTGATGGCCGCCCTCGGTGCAAGCGGCCTTGCTCCCGCATTGCTCGAACTGGAGCTTACCGAGAGTCATCTGATCGCGAATCGCGAAACCGCCATCGACGTGATGAACCGGCTTCGGGAAGCGGGCGTGCTGTTGTCCATCGACGATTTCGGCACGGGCTATTCGTCGCTTTCGTACCTGCATGCGTTCCCCGTGAACGCGCTCAAGATCGACCGCTCGTTCATCGAGCGCATTCCCGAGGATGGGCAATCCATCGTGACGGCGATTCTCTCGATGGCGCATAGCTTCGGTTTGCACGCGGTGGCTGAAGGCGTCGAAGAGCCAAGGCAGCTTGCCTGGCTCATCGATGCGGGCTGTGATGTCGTGCAAGGCTTTCTGACCGGTCGTCCGATGTCACTCGATCAGTTCCGCGCCCTTGTTGCGAACGAAGCGTTTGATAGCCAGCTCGCATGAAAGCCGTGCGTTAGCCGGCCCATGGGTTGTACGCATATGGAAGCGAAAGCGACTCGTCAGCGGGAGTTGCATGCATGTAGCAGGTATGCCGGTTGCTCAGACGAATACCGCTGAGGGCGCGGATACGAGCTGCAATGTTCCGCCGCAGCGAATTAACTTGCGAGAGGAATCAACATGAAACTACGTCATCTTTTAACGGTTGCCGCCGCTGGCGTTCTGGTCTCAAGTGGGGCTGCTATCGCACAAGAGCAGAGTGCGCCGATGGCACGCGGATCGCACACCACCGACGCAAGCACGGCCACCTACGGCCCATCCACGTATAAAGGCGCGGACTACGGCGGTTCCACTTATGGCGATACCAACGCCGGTGCGCGCAACTATGGCGAGTGGGTGCGGGGACGCAACCCGGCCAACTGCCCGGTGGGTTTGCCCTGTAACGTTTACAAGGGCTCTTGATGTGACTACGCGGCCAGCGCCGGCTATGCGCGTTTCAGATGCGTCGCCGTCGATGGTCGCGCGAACACGCTTATACCACCGGATCGCTGCTCTGCGAACCCGGATAACGCGTGAGCCAGTACGCATTGCGCTGGCAACACCGTCGACGACTTGCGCAACGCTAATTCGCGCGTTGCACGAAATGGATAGTGCGCATCTTCGAGATGCAGGCGGCCGATCATCGCAAGATCGATCAGATGCGCCGCAGTCGCCGCGTTCGTCCTTGCCCCATGCCGTCGCCACCGAGTATCGGCTTCTTCGCGCACGCGCGCAGCGATCAACGTCATGAAGCCTGAGGCCCACGGCACATTCGACTGAATCGTCGACAAGCAGATGCGCATGGTGAGCAAATCAACCATCGCGTTTCATGCGCTTGACCAGCCGATCGACTCCGCGACCGTTTCTTCATCGCGGCCATTGAATTCGCGCCTGCCTTCCATCCCGCGTGGCCGATTTATATGCCTGACGTCGCGCCTGCCCTGCGGCGATCGGCGCGAGTCTCGTCGCCAGCGGCGTGCTGATGTTCGCCGGCATTCTGGTGGTCACGAGCCTGATCCGGCGGCGGGATCGCTGAGACAAAATCGCACATGACGGGTACTAGCAATATTCGATCGATTGTTGCCAGTCCGGTCAAATCACAATGGCGATCCGCGCCCCGCCGTGTTCAACGCCTCGCCGCGCGATTCGCCAGGCTTTGCCATCGCACGTGCAACTGGTCGGCCTGCCGCGGTCGCCGGCGATGCCCGACGCGCAGCAATGGGACGCGCTCGCCGCGCGGCAGCAACCGTTGCGGGACGTGCCTGCCGAAGCCGGGCCACCTCGCCTCGATCATCTACACGTCGGGCAGCACGGGCCTCCCGAAGGGAGCGATGCACAGCTCCTGATGATGTCGCTGATGGTCACTGGCGGGCCCGAGCGAATTTCGATCCGGCCAATGATAGACAGCGGAAACATGCGTGACGCCCCTATTCTTGAGGGGGCGGAAAACCAGTCGCGCGTCTTAATCTACGATCGTTACCGCAAGAGAACCGCGTGTGTGGCGCGTGCGTTATGCAATCGGGTGATGCATGACCGCGTCGCTTCGGACAAGTGCAATCCAATGGCAAGAAGAGGAAGCCAATGAACCTGACGAAAAAGGTAGCGATCGTGACGGGCGCAGCTTCGGGGGTTCCATGAAGACCGCACCGCCCAGCAACCAGACCGAACAGGACGCCAAAGCTGGGGCCAATTCGGGCAACCCGGCGACTACATCCAGCGACAAGCCCAGCAGCGGACAGCACCCTGCGAATCACGCCAAGGCCGGCCAGAATGAGGGTGCCGGAGGAGGCGCGAAGCAGCAGCACCGATCGAAGTAACCGGCGCAATCGTGCGCGGATGGCCGGGAAACATCCGCGCACGCACGCGCGCTTTTCTCAGACGATGCCAGTTACGCCGTCACGCGGCACGAACGTTGCGCTCTTTTTTGAAGCAGGCGGCAAGCGTCTGCACCCTTATTTCTGTCCCATCAAGGAGGCCGAACCATGAACAAGGCAATCAGCACGTTAGTCGCGGCCGTCGCGGCACTGACGTTGGCAGGCGGCGCTTATGCACAAGCCGGCGGAGCGGGCGGGGCTGGAGGCGGAGGCGCTAACGGCGGCGGCGCGGCAGGCAGCACGGCCAGCCCGGCGAATCAGGTCAACGGCGCGACCGGCGGATACGGCACGCCCGGCATGACCAATTCGGAGAGCGGCATGTCCACCAAGGGCACGGGCCTGCCGAGCAGCACCAATAGCGACGTGGCGCCTGCTGCGCCTGCGACCAGCAACAATACGCTCGCGACGCCAGGCGTGAAGTCGCCGGCAGGCAAGTAGCGCATTTTCGCGACTGTCACATGGCCGCTGCGCTGACGCGGCGGTCGTTTAGCCTGTTGTTCTTCGCGTCGACGGCTTAACGCCTGCCGGCGCGTCGAGGCGCTTTGATCTCTGATGAATGTTCGGCCGGGTGAGCAGGATATTTGCGCGGCCGGCCGAACCATGCGCGGTCGCGTGGACACGGCACTGAAGCGCTGCAAGCGCGCGCCGCTCTGGCGCGAAGGTCAACCGTCGACGCGGCGTGTACTGCGGCGTGAGAGCAACGACGCTTGTCGAAGCTTCACACTTACCAATTCGTCGGACGCCGGTTCGATCAACAGTAAAGCAACGCAGCGCATCGAAAGACCGCTACTTCGGTCGCGATGACGATCTTACTCAGTCCAGCGTAATTCCATCGAACCGATGCCCGCCCAACGGACTAATCAAGTACCCACGCACGCGCTTTGAGATAGGCTGGAACGTGTCGGCGTGAGCGATCGGCGTATAAGGAACCTGGTCTTTGAAAACCACCTGCGCTTCTTCATAGAGCTTGGTGCGCGCGTTCTGATTCGTATCGAGCCGGGCCTTCGCCAGCAGATCGTCGAACTGTTTATTGCACCACTTCGCCATGTTGCTGCCATGTACGGCGTCGCAGCCGAGCGTCGTGCCGAGCCAGTTGTCGGGGTCGCCGTTGTCGCCGAGCCAGCCATACAGGATGGCGTCGTGCTCGCCGTTCGTCTTGGCGCGCTTGTTGTACTCAGCCCATTCGTACGTAACGATGTTCGCCTTCACGCCGATCTTGGCCCAGTCGGACTGAATGAGCTGCGCCATCAGCCGTGCGTTCGGGTTGTAGCCGCGCTGCACGGGCATGGCCCAAAGCGTGATCGCGAAGCCATCGGGGAAGCCCGCCTCTTTCAGCAAAGCCCGCGCGCGCGCGAGATCGCGCGTCGCGTCCTTCAGCGCCTTGTTATACGACCATTGCGAGGGTGGCATCGGATTGGTGGCGACCGTGGCGGCGCCCTCATACACGGACTTGATGATCGCCTGCTTGTCGATTGCCATGTCGAGGGCGCGACGCACCAGCACGTTGTCCAACGGTTTGTGCGTCGTGTTGTATCCGACGTACGCGACGTTGAATCCCACGCCTGACAGTACCGCGAGATTCGGCTTCTTCTTCGCACTCGCGATATCGGCGGGGCGTGCGAACGACGTAACCTGACACTCGCCGCTCTCGAGTTTCTGTTCGCGCACGGCGGCGTCGGGTGTGATCGAAAAAACGAGCTTGTCGATATGCACTTCTTTACGGTTCCAGAAAGTCGGATTCGCATCGTAGCGAATGGTCGAGTCTTTCTGATAATCGTGGAAAACGAAAGCGCCCGTGCCCACTGGCTTCTGATTGAAGTCCTCGACCTTGCCGGCCTTCAACAACTGCGCGGCATATTCCGCCGATACGATCGACGCAAACTCCATCGCGACATTGCGCACGAATACCACGTCGGGCGTCTTGAGCGTGAAGCGCACGGTGTAATCGTCGAGCTTGTCGACGGACGAGATGTTCTTGTCGTACCCGAGGTCGGTCAGATAGGGAAAGCTGACCGGATGCGCTTTCTGAAAAGGTTCGTTCGGATCGATCATTCGCTTGAACGTGAACACGACATCGTCCGCATTGAAGTCGCGCGTCGGCTTGAAGTACGAAGTCGACTGGAACTTCACGCCATGACGCAGATGGAAAGTGAACGTCTTTGCATCCGGCGACGCGTCCCATGTCAAGGCGAGACCTGGCGTGAGATCGAGCGTGCCGCGCTTGAATTCGACCAGTGTGTCGAAGACGGCGTGCGCGCCGGCATCGAAGTCGGTGCTGGTCGTATATTGCGCGGAATCGAAACCGGCGGGACTGCCTTCGGAACAGAACACGAGCGTCTTGCTCGCGGCTTGTGCGGATGGCGGCGCTGCGCTCATTGCGAGGACGGTCAAGGCGGACAGTGCGAGCGCACGCGTCGGCGCGGCGCATGAACGGTGTGTTGCGGCGTTTCTTGTCATTGTCGCTTTAGCACGAGAAGGATGGTCATCCCGCCTGATAGCGGGTTCGATGTCGTACTGTACCAAGGGTATGAATTGGCCACATGGTGGACTGTCAATGCGAGCGCGAATACCGGGACTTCGGGCTTGCTATCGCGGCTGCCTGTTGTTGGCCGGGTGAGTATCTGGCCAGTACGAATGTTTCCTCGATCGGCGAGAGCCGGACATGATGACGTGCTCTTGTCCGAATGCAAAGCGACAAAAACAGCTATCCATTGCACGGTAATTGATAAGGCATTTCGCGTGCAATGGATACATCGGAATGCTAAATACGCACCGCGCGATCCCCATATCGATAGTCCGAACGATCGCTACGCTTTGTGAGCGCCCGGCGCAAGTACTAGGAATGTCGCCAACGATAAGTTTATGAAGTTTGCTTGTTTGCCTGGCACGTTATGGCGACCGTAAGCTTTCCCCTCTCTCGCGATGCCGCCTGAATGCTGCTTCCTGCGCTGGACAAGGCGCGGGCGCGTCGCGTCTTCTGTCTGCCCGGGGAATGCCATTCGATGAACGTGAATCAACCGGCGCTTGCGCGCGCTTTGACCATATCCATGACGCTCGCACTGAGCGCGGCGATCACGGCTTGCAGCAAATCGGAGTCCGCAACGGCCACGCGTGCGGCGGCGAAACAACCCGTCGCGGGCGGAGACCTCACCTGGGGCGTGACGACCGAACCCGCCTGCTTCGATCCGCATCGTTCATCGCAGCAGAACTCGTTCTGGGTCATCCGCAATTACATCGATTCGCTGATTTCCAAGCGCACCGACGGCACCTATGCGCCGTGGCTCGCGAAGTCGTGGACCATTGCCGCCGATGGCAAGGGCTATACCTTCACTCTGCGCGACGACGTGAAGTTCACCGACGGCACGCCCTTCAATGGCGACGCGGTGAAGGCCAACTTCGATTACATCCTGAAGAATGTCAGCACGACGTCCTCCTCGGCGTCGTTGCTCGTCGCGTTCGATCACGTCGAAGTGGTGTCGCCTTATGTCGTCAAGCTCTTGATGAAGCAGGCCGACTCCACGACGCTCGAATCGCTGTCGAGCGTGAAGCTCGGCTTCATCTCACCGAAGGCGCTCGCCGAGAACAAGGATCTGTGCAGCGGCGGTCCCGGCATCGTCGGAACAGGACCGCTCGTGTTCAAGTCGTATCAGCGCGGACAGCACGCGACGTTCGAGCGCAACCCGGATTATCAATGGGCGCCCGATAACGCCGCGCATCGCGGGCCGGCGTATCTCGATCGCGTCACTTATCGGTTCTTGCCGGAGGCGGCCGTGCGCACGGGCGCGCTGAGTTCGGGGCAGGTCGACTTGATCGAAGGCGTTCAGCCGACCGACATCGCGGTGTTCGACAAGGTGGATGGCTTCCAGTACGTGCACGGTCCGTCCGCGACGACATCGTTCACGCTGAACATCAACTACACGGTGCCGCCTGCCAACGACGTTCGCGTGCGGCGCGCGCTGCGCGACGGTTTCGACCTCGACGCCATCGTAAAGAGCGTGTATCTGGGCACGGTGCGGCGCGCGTGGTCCAACATCGGTCCCGACAATCCGGACTATGCGAAGCAGCTCGCGGGTTCGTGGGGCAACAAGATTGCCGATGCGAACCGTCTGCTCGACGAAGCCGGATGGACCGCGCGTGACAAGGACGGATTCCGCACCAAGGACGGAAAGCGACTAACGGTCGAAGTTGGATACCCACAGCCCTATGTGCGCGACAGCCGCGACGTACTCATCCGGGCAGTGCAGTCGGCGCTGCGGCAGAACATCGGCCTCGATTTGAATCTGCGCATCACGACTGCGGGCGACTTCGCCAATCAAAAGGCGACGGGCGTGTGGTTCATCTATCCGAACACGGACAACCCGTCCGATGTCGCGATGGAACTGTGGGACATGCTCGGCGACAAGGGCTTCCTGTACAGCGCGATTCCCGGTTCCGACAAGAAGATCACCGGCGATATCAATCGCGCGCGTCTGATGCCCATCGGTGACGAACGGCGCAAGCTGCTCGGCGAGATTCAGGAGCGCGCAGTCGATCAGGCGTTCATCGTGCCGCTTTTCGCGCCGGTGTATCACCTGGCGTCGAAATCGAACGTGCATGGCGTCGGGTTCGAGCCGCAGCTCGACGGCCCGGCGAGCGCCTACGACATCTGGATCGACAAGCAGGGAGCCTGAGATGCGCAAAAAAATCGGGACGCGCGTGCTGACGGGATTGCTCGTGTTATGGCTCGCAGCGTCGGTGGCCTTCGTCGCGATTCACGCGTTGCCGGGACGCATCGAAGACGTGCTGGCGGGCGATCTGGCGTATCCCGGCTTGCGCGAGGCGATCGCCGCGCAGTGGGGGCTGGATCACAGTCTGCCGTGGCAATACGGCCAATTTCTGCTGCGGCTCGCGCATGGCGACCTTGGGACGTCCTTCGTGATGCAGCAGCCGGTGCTCGACGTGCTTCGCAGCCAGCTTTGGCCGACGATGCAGCTCGCGTTGTCCGCAGGCGCGTTCGCACTGGTGCTCGCGATTCTGGTGGCGACGCTCACGGCGGGCGGCGAGGGCACGCGCGGGGCGTGGAGCGCGCTCGGTGCGCGATGCGCGTCGCTGATCGAACTCACGTTCACGTCGACACCCGTCTTTTGGCTCGGCATGTTGCTGCTGATCGCGTTCTCGTTCGAATTGCGGCTCTTTCCGGTATCGGGCGCGAACGGCTGGCGCGCGCTCGTCCTGCCCGCCGTGACGCTGGCGTTGCCGACCGCCGGGATACTCTCGCAAGTCATGCGCGAATCCATCGAAGCCGCGCTCGCGAAACCGTTCGTCACGACGATTCGCGCACGCGGCGTGTCCGAACTCGTACTGCGTGCGCGTCATGTATTGCGCCACGCGTTGCTGCCCGTCGTGACGCTCGGCGGCTGGTTGGTCGGCAGCCTGCTCGGCGGCGCGGTCATCACGGAGAAGATGTTCGGCCGGCCGGGCATCGGCAGCGTGACGCTGAATGCGGTGACCTCGCAGGATGTGCCGGTGGTGCTGGCTGTCGTGTTGCTCGCGGCGTTCGTGCATGTCGTCGTATCGACGTTGCTCGACATCGCCTATCTCTTCATCGATCCGAGGCTGCGCAGCCAATGAGTACCGTCGACCGTATCGCATTCGCCCCGCGTGCGAGTGTGCCTCTGCCCGCAGACGTGCTGATCGCCGCGGCTTTCCTCGTCGCGCTTTCTATTGCAATGGCGTTTCCGCGCATCGTGACGCCGTTCGATCCGCTCGTCAGCGATGTCGCCGCCGCACTTCAGCCACCGGGTTCGCAACACTGGTTCGGCACCGATCGCATCGGGCGCGACGTGCTTTCGCGCGTGATCTACGGCGCGCGGTATTCATTGCTGATCGGACTGGCGAGCATGATCGTGAGCCTCGCGATCGGGCTCGTCGTCGGACTCTTCGCGGGCTTGTCGAACCGTCTCGCCGATGAAGCCGCGTCGCGCGTGTTCGACGTGCTGTCGGCGTTTCCTCCGGTCTTGCTGTCGCTGTTCGTGGTGACGTTTCTCGGGCAAGGGATCGTCAATATCGCTGTAGCCGTAGGTATCGCGGGCATTCCGAAGTTCGGGCGCGTGCTGCGCTCGCAGGCGCTGGTCGTGCGCCGCGCCGATTACGTGACGCATGCCGTGAGCTTCGGTCTTTCACGCACGCAGATTTTCTTCCGGCATGTGCTGCCGAACGTGCTCGTCGCGGTGCCGGTCATCGCGACCATCGATATCGGCAGCGCGATCATCGCCGTATCGGGCCTGAGCTTTCTCGGCCTCGGTCCGCAACCGCCGACGCCCGAATGGGGCGTGATGCTCGCCGAGGGACGCGACGTGTTGCGCGTCGCGTGGTGGCCTAGCGTGTTTCCGGGCATGGCGATCACGTTGACCGTCCTGTCGTTCGCGGTCATCGGCCGCTTCCTGCAACGCAAGTTCGAGGTGCGCGCATGAAGTCGCAGGCGTGGGTTCAGGATCGGCTGCTCGTCGACATTCGCGGGCTGTCGATTGGTTTTGCGCATGCGAACGGCGGCGCGCCGCTCGTGCAAGGCGTCGATCTGACGATTCGCCCCGGCGAATGTGTCGCGCTCGTCGGCGAATCCGGCTCCGGCAAGAGCCTGACGGCGCGCAGTCTGCTCGGCCTGGCGGGTCGCGGCGCACAAATCGGTGCGCAGCGCTTCGAGATTGCCGGACGCGATGCGCTCGCGTTCACCGAGCGCGACTGGCGTGGCTTGCGCGGTCCGTTTGCCGGATTGGTGATGCAGGACGCACTCGTCTCCCTCGATCCGCTGCGCACGGTCGGCGCGGAGATTGCCGAAGTGCTTGCGCATCATCGGGTGCTGCGCTCGCGGGTGGATCGCCGTGCGCGGGTGCATGACGTGATGACCGATGTCGGCATTCCCGAACCGGCGATGCGCGCCCGGCAATACGCGCACGAACTCTCGGGCGGTTTGCGGCAACGCGCGCTGATCGCGTCGGCGATTGCGGCCGGCCCGGCGCTCGTCATCGCCGATGAACCGACGACTGCGCTCGATGTCACCGTGCAGGCGCAAGTGCTCGCGGTGCTTGCCGGGCGTCTCGCGCAGGGCGTCGGCGTTTTGCTGATCAGCCATGATCTCGCGGTGGTCGCGGGCATCGCGGATCGCGTGCTCGTCATGCACGGCGGCCATGTCGTCGATAGCGGGGCGACGCGCGACGTGCTGCACCATCCGTCGCACGATTACACGCGGCAGTTACTGGCCGCGCAGCCATCGCTGGAGTCGCGCGGGCATCGGCTGAGTTCGGCGCGCATCGCGTCGACGGCGTGCGACTCGATGCCGGCGATCGTGCGCGATCCGCTGCCGGCGCGGGCGGCTTCGTCGGATCGCGTGGTGCTCGACGTCGCGGGCATCGGCAAGACCTACAGGCGGCGCGGCGGTGCGCGCGACGAACGTTTCACCGCGCTCGATGACGTGTCGTTTCGCGTGCGCGAAGGCGAAGTGCTGGGGATCATCGGCGAATCGGGATCAGGGAAAAGCACCTGCGGAAATATCGTGCTGGGGCTGCTCGCGCCGGATCGCGGGGCCGTGCGTTTCATGGGAAGCGAATGGAATGGCGTTGGTTTCGCCGAGTCGTCGCGTCGCGCGCTGCGCGCCCGTATGCAATACATCCCGCAGGACCCTCTAAGTTCGTTCGATCCGCGGCATGCCGTGCGCGAGCTTCTCGCGGAAGGGCTGCATTCGCGGCGTCTTTCCAGGGCGGACGTGCTCGACCGCAGCGTGGAATTGCTGGAACAGGTGGGCCTTGGCGCGGCGTATCTGGATCGGCGGCCCGTGTCGCTTTCCGGCGGGCAGCGGCAGCGCGTGGCGATCGCGCGGGCGCTTGCGCCGGAGCCGGCGCTGATCGTCTGCGACGAGCCGGTTTCCGCGCTGGACGTCTACGTGCAGGCACAGGTGCTCGATCTGCTGGTGTCCGTGCAGGCGCGGCATTCGACTGCGCTGCTTTTCATCTCGCATGACCTCGATGTCGTGGGGCATCTGTGCGATCGGGTGCTCGTCTTCAAATCCGGGCGCGTTGTGGAGGAGGGCGACGTGGACACAGTGTTCGCGCATCCGAGGCACGCTTATACGCGATTGCTCAAGGCATCGGCGCCGACGTTCCGGCATCGACATGATGATAGGCTCGACGAGACGAGCGCGCTCGCGCGAGAGCCGATGCTTTGAGCGTGGACGTCACGCTGTGCGGCGGGCCGATTCGTGCGGTTCCAGCTCCCGAACTTGTCTGAAATAACGCTTCGTGTGAGTGTCTAGGCGTGTCGGCACGATGATGCACAAGGACGTTAGAACAAGCGCTGTTGCCATTAGGCTCGCACTATTGGGCCAAAGCTTGGTAGGATTCCGACAGGTCGCGACCAGCGTTACATCGCACGGCTATGAATTTGGGCTTAGTGGATCGACGGCAAGCAGAACGCTGGTCACTAGCTCAGATTCCAAAGCGGCCATTGCCACCGCGCTGGCGGCGCCGAAATCAGCGAACAGTGCTTCTCGCAAGTCCCACGAACCATAACGAAGGGGAATGCCGTGGCCAAGTGCGATCGCAATCAAGGCATGCTTTTCAGCGCAGGCCGGCGGCAGTTTCTCGGCTACACCGGCGCCGGGATGCTGGCGGCGGTGCTGCCCGGTTGCGGGCACGACGACACGCATTCGACGCCTTATCCGCAGACCATCGCGCTCGGTCAACAGATGATCCAGCAGGCAGTCAGCGATCCGTCGCAACCCGTCGCGGCGATCTCCGTCGCGATGGTCAAGGGCAATGCGATAGTGTGGCAGCAGGCGGTCGGGCTGGCATCGGTGCCGGGAAAAATCCCGGCGACGCCGCAGACGCGCTTCAATATCGGTTCGGTCAGCAAGCTGTTTCCCGCGCTGGCGGCGATGATCCTCGTGGATCGCGGGCTGATCACGCTCGATACACCCATCGTCAAATATCTGCCGACGTTCACGATGCTGTCGCCGGAATACGCGCAGATCACCACGCGTCATCTGCTGTCGCATGCGTCCGGTCTGCCAGGCACGAACGGGCGCAATCTCTTTACGTTTGAACCGGTCGCCGGTTACGCCGCCGACACGCAGGCCGAACTCGCCAACTCCCATCTGAAGCATCTGCCCGGTGAACTGGCGGTCTATTGCAACGACGGTTTCACGATGGTCGAGCAGATCGTGCTCGCCGTGACGGGCCAGAGTTTCGCGGACTTCGTCCAGTCGGCGATTCTCGCGCCGCTAAAGATGACCCACTCCAGCTATCTGACGAGCGTGCCGACCAGTGGATCGTTCTCGCTGCCGTACGTCGACGGCGTGCAGCGTCAGGAATTCGTCAATGCGTACGCGACGGGCGGACTGAGTTCGACGCCCGCCGACATGATGAATCTCGCTCAGATGATTTACGGGGGAGGCGTGTTCGAAGGGCAGCGCATCGTGTCCGCAGCGGGCATCGCGCAGATGGGCGAGGATCAGACTAAAAACTTGACGATCAACCCGTCGCCGGAATGGCGCTGGGGTCTGGGTTGGGACACGGTAGTACAGCCGGCGCTCAACGCAGCAGGCGTGCTGGGTTGGGAGAAAGACGGCGGCACTGCGTTTTATTCGACTGAGTTTTTTGTCGTACCCGGCTCGCAGTTCGCGCTGCTTGTGACTGGCAACGCCGGCTATAACGCGCGGGAAGTTGCCGAAACGCTGGTGCTGTCGGCGTTGAAGGAAGACGGCACGATCTCGTCGCTGCCGGCGAAGGTCGGCACCACGGCGCCGCCGGTCGCATCGGGGCCGGGCATCGCGAACAGCGCGGGCATCTACGGCAATTCCGATTCGCCGTATCAGGTGCTCGCCAATGCGGACAGTAGTTTGCAGATTAACCAGTGGGCCGCGAATACGCGAGGCTGGGCGGAAGTGGGCAAGTACCAGTACCGCAGCGACGGCTGGTACTGGAGCGATACCGATACGGCTTCGTATCGCTTCACAGTCGTGTCCGGCAACGACAGCGAAGGACATGCGTTCAACTATCGCTATCTGATGAAGCGTGTCGCGCCGGGCGCGGGCTATGCGTATCTGACGCTCCCGGTCGGTCAGCAACTGGCACCGCTGGCGGCGCTCGACGCCGTTTGGCAGCAACGCGTCGGCACACAATGGACGTTGACCAACGATTCGCCGAGCGCCGTGCCCATTGTCGTGCTGGGCAATCCGCCCGGGTTTTTTGCGACCCTTGCCGAGCTTCCTGGTTATGTGTTGTACGGGAACGAAGATCTTCGCTATCAACTGATCGTGCCGGTGAGCGATACGCTAGGCGGTATGTCGGTCAAAGTACCGGGCAATTTTGGACGCGACCTCTATGACATCCGTTTCGCGTCCCCCGGTGCGACGACGTTGACGATCGGCAGTTCCATTTACGCGCGGATCTAACAGTTGTAGGACGCGGAGTTGATGGCGGCCGTGCGTTCGCTACGAGGCCCTCACGCTCCCTGTCTTGCGCTGCGAGAAGCCGTTATGCCTCGGTGCGAGGTTTGACGGAGCGCATCGTGGGCCGGGTCGCGGCTTCGGAGATCGCCTCGGCATCGATGCAATCATTCCTGTGCCCTTCACGAAAGGCCGCACGTATTGCGGTGAAACCAGCCTGACAACGTGCGCCATCGTTGAGCTTGCATGCCAGCCAGTGCGAGCCCGCGCACGCTTCCATAACGATAGTTATTATCTTTGGATTACTGAATAACGAAAGCAATTGCAGGTGCGCAAGGCGCTTGCGGAACACATCATGCCCTTCGCATGCTGCGCATGAAGATGAAACACATGCTTGCCCAGATCGATACCGATAAGCGTGACCTCGTTCATGGCACTCGCTTCTACCGTGGACTGAACTGGCTGTCGTGGAACCGTCGCGGGATCGGGCTGGCCATTTCACTGTGTCGTGTTCTCGCTATATAAAAATGCCGGGTTTTGAACCGGTGGCAAGCCGATTGCTGGACGCATTCAATGGAACAGACTGAAGCTGATCGAGACGATCGTGCGGAACGGTGTGGTGCGATGAGATATACGCAAGCGGTCCATCATGAAGCGCAACGTTTCTGTCGACCGCCCCTGCGTGCGCTTATCTCAAGTCGGTTTCTGCGGACCATAATGCCGCGCGTCCTCATCCATATAACAAAGCAAACTTAGGATAGACGAAAACAGGACACTACAATTCGAGGCTCGTAACTTCGGTTCCCGCATCTCAGGGTGACGCGCACCATGGGACAAATAACAGGTTCTCCGCACTTGCAATGTTTTCACTGCCATTCGATCGGTACGTCCTGCTCGGACTGCGCCGAAGAGTCGGCGCAATGGATCCTGTGTGTCATCCCCGCGGACCAGACCACTGCACATGCGAGCGCCGTCGGCGGCAGCGCACGTACATGCGAATCCATAAGCGTTAGCGCACCGTTCATCGCAATCGTGCCGGCGTGGGCTCGCACCGGACTCGAGAATGTCGACGATCCGTGCGGACTCGTCGTCGCGCTCAGTGCGGCCCAACTAATGGAAACTGCTCGAGAGGCGCTCGGCATTGCGGGGTGTGTTATCCCGTGCTGGTTCACGGCATGGGACCCCTTCTTACGCGAAGCGGCCAACACGCTTTCTGCGTTGCACTCGGGAAGAATCCCGGATCCCCTGTGCCTCGCCGCGTTCGGCGACGTGATCGCCCTGCACCTCGCGCGCCGATATGGACGCCATGCCGATCCGCACGACACGGGTACCACTCTCAACCACGCAAAGCTAAGCGTCGTGGAACACTTCATACACGAGCACCTCTCGGAGAATATCCAGATCGAGCACCTCGCTGCGCTCGTGCACATGAGCTCGTCGCATTTCGCGCGGTCTTTCAAGAACGCGACGGGGCATGCTCCTCACTTCTACCTGACGACCGAAAGGTTGAAGCTAGCGCAATCGATGCTTTCGGAAGGGAGCCTCCCGCTCATCGACGTTGCTGCACGCGCGGGCTTCCAGACACAGCAGCATTTCACCGAAGTATTTCATCGATATGCAGGCTGCACGCCCCGCGCGTTCCGCCTTGCGCATTACCGCCCGACGGTCCGATGATGCGCGCCATTCGATCCCTGAGCGAGCAACGACCGCAGAAATCCGACACCGCAGCGCAGGAACCCGGAAGAAGCGCGCGCCTCGCGGACATAAGCTTGACCGAAGGTGCCGCACAAATTGCGCACTCCGTATGGTCGGCTGCCAGGGATTCGAACGAGAAACCCAACGATGGAGGAAGTTCTCGGACCCTCGCGCTGCGTTTTGTGGTCTCACGCTGCCGTCGTCATCGGCGGGCTGGATCTGGTCGCCCGAAGTCGGCTCAAAACGCGCGGCCGCACGGAATAGCTGCCGTTGTTCTTCGGCGTGCTGTCGATGCCGCCCTTGTCCCCGGCGCACGGAACCTGCGGAGCGCCGACCTTCGCGACAAGTTGGAAGCGCCGCTACTTTGTTGAGCGCGTCCTGCGCCCGGCGTCCACATATCGTGTTGCTTACTCTGGAAAACGCCATGACGACTATCTTCGCATCGGCCGCAAGGCTGTCGACCCTCGTGCTCGTGCTATTTGCTGGTGGCTTCGCGGCCAGCGGCGCGACCGCGCAGGATGCGCCCATCGCCGGCAAGACGACGCTCGGCGTGACCGTCACCGAAGCGCAACTGGTCGCAACGGGCTGGCGAGCATCGAAGTTGATCCACGCCGATGTCTATAACGACAAGAATGAGAAGATCGGCCGCGTCGACGACCTGATTGTCGCGCCCAATGGCTCGCTTTCGGTCGCGGTCATCGACGTGGGCGGCTTTCTCGGGATGGCGGCGCACCGTGTCGCCATCCCCATTCAGCAGTTCAAGCAGATGGCGCCGAAGGCAATTTTGGTCGGCGCAAACAAGGAGGCGCTGAAGAAACTGCCGGAGTTCGAATACGCCAAGAGCTGATATCGGCCGCGAACGCCGCCGCACGAGTCACTGACGTTTCTGGCCGCTCCGGCGGCTCATCGAAACAGGGAGCATAGCGATGCTTCTGGACCCCGAGGGAGCGGGCGCGAAGCTGAACGCCGCGCCTGCCGCCTTACAGCACGCCCCCGCACCGTTCAGGTGGGGTGCGGCCGTGACCGCATGGCAGGCATCGTTCGATAGGGCACGCTGGCCGCTGCCTCACACCCTGCATCCTCCCGCCGATCAAATACGCAATGCATTCCGCGGAACAGGACTACTCGGCAACCGGCTCGGCAACTTCAGACCAGGCAGCTTTCCGCCGCGCCTCGAGGTGATCGACGACGGCGACGCGCTGCGCATCGTCGCCGTACTGCCGGGCCTGAGCCGCCGGCGAGGCGGAGATATCCAGGATAAGGGCAGCCCATTCGCCCACATGTGAACGCACAGCGCGTGGGCAGAACCTCTAGAGGAACATCATGGCCAAATGCATCGTTTGCGGCAAACCGGCGACTACACAGATTACGATCACCGAGAACGGCCAGCGCCGTCAGTTGATGCTTTGCGACGAACATCACATGGAGTTCATGGCACGCCATCAGCGCAGCCTGTCGCCGCTCGAGTCGCTTTTCCACGGCGGGCTGTTCCAGCGCCTGTTCGACGAGGGATGGTCGCCATTCGACGATGACGGCGCGGACCTGGAGCGGGCAGGACGTTCCGCGCCTGGCCGCGCAACGGCTTCGGCCGGTCCATCCGATCAGTCCGAAGCAGCGGGCGGTCCAGACGGCAGCGGCGCCCGCCCTCGCCGGCGCAGGCGTGCGCGCGAGGCCGTCGACCTGCAAAGCTTTCTGAGCGAAAGCGGGCTCGACCGGCTGCAGGCGGCCGCGCAGAAAGCCGTCGAGTTCGGCAAGAACGAAGTCGACACGGAACATCTGCTGCTCGCGCTGCCCGATAACAACGTGGTCAGCGAAATCCTGCGAGAGTTCAAGCTCGATGCCGAAGAAATCAAACGCACCATCGAACGGGACGCGCCGCGCGGTACGGCCAAATCCGATGGCGAGGAGGTTCGAATCGGCGTTTCGCCGCGCGCAAAGAGCGCGCTCGAAAAAGCACTCGTGGCGTCGCGCGAGCTCGGCCATAGCTATGTCGGCCCGGAGCACATCCTGATTGGCCTAGTCGAGGAAGAAGACGGCTTCGCCGGCGAACTGCTACGGAAGCTCGGCCTGACGTCGCAATCGCTGCGTCAGAAAACCGTGAAGGTGGTAGGCCAGGGCGCGGAAGAAGGCAGCGTCGAAGGCCGCTCCTCCACCCCGACGCTCGACAAATACGCACGCGATCTGAGCGGACTGGCAAAGCGCGGCAAGCTCGATCCGGTGATCGGCCGCGACAAGGAAATCGAAACGACGATCGAAGTGCTCGCACGGCGCCGCAAGAACAACCCAGTGCTGATCGGCGAGCCGGGCGTCGGCAAGACGGCGATCGTCGAAGGACTGGCGCAACGCATCGCGCAGGATCAGATCCCCGAAGTGCTGCGCGGCAAGCGCGTGCTCGAACTGAACATCAACAGCGTGGTGGCGGGCGCGAAGTATCGGGGCGAATTCGAAGAGCGCGTCAAGCAGGTGCTTGACGAAATCGTCGCGAATCAGGATCGGCTCATCATTTTCATCGACGAGCTTCATACGATCGTCGGCGCGGGTCAGGGCGGCGGCGAAGGCGGGCTCGATATCGGCAACGTTTTCAAGCCGGCGCTCGCGCGCGGCGAGCTGCATCTGATCGGTGCAACCACGCTCAATGAATACCAGAAATATATCGAAAAAGATTCGGCGCTCGAACGGCGTTTCCAACCGGTGAATGTGCCCGAGCCGAGCGTCGAGGACACGATCGATATCCTGCGCGGCCTGCGCGACCGGCTCGAGGCGCATCACAAGGTGAAGATCACCGAAGAGGCGATCACGGCCGCGGCGAAGCTGTCGGATCGCTATATCGCCGCGCGCTTCCTGCCCGACAAGGCCATCGACCTGCTCGACCAGGCCGCCGCACGCGTGCGCATCTCGTCGAACTCGCGGCCCCAGGCGCTGCAGGGTATCGAGGGCACTATTCGCCGGCTGCGACAGGAGCAGGACTCGGCGAGCGCGGCCAAACAGTTCGACAAGGCGAAGGAGTTGCAGGACAAAATCACGTCCGAGCAAGCTCGCCTGAAGGAGTCGACCGACGCCTGGAAGAAGGAACGCGGCACCAGTTCGCAGGAAGTCACGGCGGAGGACATCGCGCAGATCGTGTCCTCGCTCACCGGCGTGCCGGTGTCCGAGCTAACGGCCGCGGATCGCGAAAAGCTGCTGCGTCTGGAAGACCGTTTGAGGGAACGTGTTGTCGGTCAGGAAGAAGCCGTAACGGCCGTGTCGAAAGCCGTGCGGCTTTCCCGCGCGGGATTGACGGAAGCTGGCAAGCCGATCGCCAGTTTCCTCTTTCTCGGACCGACAGGCGTTGGCAAGACGGAACTCGCGAAGGCGCTCGCCGCCGCGGTGTTCGGCGACGAGAACGCACTCGTGCGCATCGATATGAGCGAATACTCGGAACGCCATACGGTGGCCCGTCTCGTCGGCGCGCCTCCCGGCTATGTCGGTTACGAAGAGGGCGGACAGTTGACCGAGCGCGTGCGGCGTCACCCGTATAGTGTCGTGCTGCTCGACGAGATCGAGAAGGCGCATTCCGAAGTGCACAACATCCTGCTGCAGCTATTCGACGAAGGGCGTCTGACGGACGGCAAGGGACGGCTCGTGGATTTCACCAACACCATCATCATCGCCACCAGCAATATCGGCTCGCAGATGATTCAGGACAACATGAAGGCCGATTCGAAACAGCTCGACTATCCGGCGCTGCGCGACCGGCTGATGGAAATCCTGCGGCATCACTTCAAGCCGGAGTTCCTCAACCGTGTCGATGAAGTGGTGGTGTTCCATGCGCTGGGCAAGGAGCAGATCCGCCGAATCGTCGACCTGCAGCTTCAGCGCGTACAGCGCACGGCGGCGTTGCAGAATATCGAGCTGTCGTTCGACGATGCACTGCGTGATCATCTGGCCACGGTCGGCTACGATCCCGAGTTCGGCGCGCGGATGCTCAAGCGCAAGATCCGTTTGGAAGTGGAATCCGAACTCGCCGACGCGCTGTTAAGAGGCGATGTGCGCAGCGGCGATACCGTCGAAATCGGCTGGGATGCCGGCGACAAGGCAGTGCGTGTGAAGAAGCTGCAGGCGGAGGAATCGAAGACTGCTAAAGAAGCCAAGAAACCTGCTGTAGCCCCCGCCTGAGGCTTGAAAGCGACGGGTGCGACCGGCGGAGTCAACGCCGCCAGTCGTACCCGCTAGCTGTACCCGCTTACGGTGTCACTTCTCCCGCGATCACCTCGTCGCGATAGCACCAGATCCACGATTCGCCCGGTTCAATGGAACGCACTAGTGGGTGGCCGGTCGCGTGATAGTGCGCGCTTGCATGACGATTGGGTGACGAGTCGCAACACCCAACATGACCGCACGACATGCAAAGCCGCAGATGCACCCAGGAGTCGCCGAGTTTCACGCAGTCCTCGCAATAATGCTTCGTGGTCTCGAGTACGCGGATTCCATTCAGATGTGTGCAGGTGGGAGTCATGGTCACCTCCTGGTGATCAGATTGCTAAAGAGCCAAGCGGACGGCAGCTTACTTAGGTGAACACATCATGAGCTGCTAAGATAGCGGTGCACGAGCGCCACCGCCGTGGCGCCTTCGCCGACGGCGGCTGCTACACGTTTGATCGAGCCATGGCGGACATCGCCAGCGGCGAACACGCCGGGCATGCTGGTTTCCAGGTACAGCGGCTCACGATCCAGCGGCCATTGCAGCTTTTGGTCCGTGTCGTGCAGGTCAGGGCCCGTCACGAGATAGCCGGCTTCATCGCGCACCACGCCCACCTCTTTGGCCCATTCGGTCTGCGGCAGACCGCCGATGCAAACGAAGAGCCAGTTCGTCTTCACGCGTCGCGCTTGCCCGCTGCGGCGATCGGTCAGCGTAATTTCGCGTAGCACGTCGTCGCCGTGCAAGCCGGTAACGGTCGTGCAGGTCAGCACGTCGATGTTCGGCGCCGCCGAAATGCGGTCGATCAGGTACTGCGACAGTGTGCTTTTCAGCGACGTATCGCGCACCAGCATCGTGACGTGATTGCCGTACTGTGAAAAATGCATCGCGGCCTGCCCGGCCGAATTGCCGCCGCCTACGATGTACACGTGTTCGCCGCGGACCAGCGACGCCTCGCTCGCACCCGCGCCGTAGTACACACCCGCGCCGCTGAAGCGCGCCTCATCTGGCAATTCGAGCCGCCGGTATGCGACACCCGTCGCGCACACCGACGTGCGCGCCGTAATCCGTGAACCGTCTTCCAGATCGACGATACCGTTGCCCGTCGAGAATTCCGCGCGCACGCCGGCACGGGCCAGCAGGATTTCCGCGCCGAAACGGACTGCCTGATCGCGAGCCCGCTCCGCGAGCTCCGTACCGCTTACTCCATCCGGAAACCCCAGGTAGTTCTCGATCTTCGACGTGCTGCCGGCCTGCCCACCGACGGCCCAGCGCTCCACCAGCACCGTACGCAATCCCTCGGACGCACCATAGACCGCTGCGCTTAACCCCGCCGGCCCGGCGCCATAGATCGCGAGATCGTATTCCGACCGTGACGGGCTGCGGAACCAGCCGAGCTTTTCGGTAATCTGCCGGATCGTGGGACATTCCAGTCGCGTGCCGTCGTTGAATTCGCACACCGGCAGGCGGGAGTCGCCAAGATGCTGCACGTGTGCGAGCTTCGCCGCCTCTTCATCGTTGTTGAGTTCGACCCACTCGAAGGGTATATCGCAACGATGCAGGAAATCGCGGATCGCATAGCCTTCCGCAGACCGCATGCGTCCATAGATCTTGACCATGTCTGCCTCGCCAATGTATGTGTTGCAACATGAGTAGCTAACAGTCGAAGAGCGTTTGCCGGCGCTTCGATCTTTTGATGGATGACGCCGCGGCTTCATTCGAGGCTGTCACGCACCGTATCGGCCTCGGTTCGGCATTCAGGCTTAGCGGTCCCGGGACGAAACCCGGTCAACGCATTCGTAGCATTCGGTACGCCGGCCTTCGCGCGCCATGCGCAGAATCGTTCTGCTGGGTTGCACGCGATCTTGTAGCCTCGCCGCGCGATCGTGTGTCTCTGCACACGCTATCCGACGTCAGCCGGGACGCCGTCTGGGATTCATCGAACGCACGGGCCTGCGCACGTCGTCTCAATCCGGCAAGACGAACTCCGTACGCATGTCCTCGATGACACGCCTCACCTCTCGAAGATAGTCGGCTCCGCTTTCATTGAGCGCGAGCATGTCCCAGTTTCGCCCGGAGGCATCGGGCGGATGCCGCTCGGGCAGCGGCACACGGACTCGCAAATGTTGGGGAACGTCAGTTCCAAGCTGCTCGACGCGCCGTTGTGCTTCGTCGCGAATCTGTTCGGCGGTTTGAATCGATTTGGACATGGGCTTGCCCTCATGAGTGGCAAAGGTCGACACGGAGCTACGTCGTGCGAAAGACTTGCGGGGAGATCGCGCGCAGATGATTGAAGTGTAGTGCCTGTACGGATAAACGCATCTGCGCTGATGGCAAAGTAGGTGCGATGGCTAGCCGCGACGACCGTTGTGCGTGACGAAAGCGGAGTCTGTCAGTTTGTCATCTTCCTAGTTGGTTCTCATGCAACGTTGAGGCTCGACGGCCCAGCGCCGATGATCCGCTGCATGAGTGTCCTGTCATCACCTGTCGTAGGTTGCGAACGCTCGGCCGGAGACGTTGGTGAGGCTTCATCAAGCAGGTGCTGGCTCATTGCGTCGTATCAAGCGACCGGGAAAGCGTGGCATGACGGAATTCTGACGACTGGCTTTTCTTCAATGACTGGACACAAGGGCTTTTCGATGCCGCGCCGACACTCAGATATGTCAGTGAACCATCAGCCGCTAAGACAGGTTTGGGACACAAGACGCACGGTGTACCGCTTGACCGCTGCGTTTGCTCGCCTACGATCAACCGTGCGCCATAAACTCGATGCAGTTCTGCAGCAGGCCGCGTGGCCGGCAGTTGTATCGACCGATATCTTCTGCGAGCGCTTGCGCACATCGTTGTTGGATCGTGGCCCGGCCAAGATGCGGCGGCATCCATGGTCGCGTTGTCCTGAAGTGCGTCAGTTTGATCGAGTTCATGTACTTCGCGGGTGTTGATGCCTCCACGAAGGTGTGGTCAGAATCGGTGGTGGTTGCCGTCAACGTCCGCAAGCCGGGATGTTTCCGACATCTTATTGAACCGGGCCGAACCTCCGCTAAGGTCGATTCGCGTAGTCGCCTTCACAATACGGCTACCGCGTGCGTGGGCGGGTCTTGGCTCGCACGAACTAGAATGTTATTCGTGTTGCATCATTGCACTCATAGAACAACCCTGTGATCGCAGATGAATGCCTGCAACACGCCTTGTCTGCGTCCCACCCGAAATTTCTTCCGGTTAGCGCCACAGCAAGCTGACAACAGTGGGCAAGGCAATTCTGGTTAGGGAGGCGAACGTGATCCACATCGCAAATGCAGCGGGTTCGGCGACGGTGAAGGGGATCTTCACATCCCGGTTCTTCCGATATGTTGCGTCGGTTCTTGTTGACGCCATGTTAGCGATAAGCTCAGTACAGGCTCAGTCCGCTTCGTTCGACTCGTTTGCCGTCCCCCCCGGCAGCGCACCGCACGATGTCGCGCCAGAGGCTGGCGGCGCCGTCTGGTACACCGCGCAGGCACAAGGCGCAGCAGGAAGGTTGGACCCGCGCAGCGGCAAGATTGAGCAGGTCCCGCTAGGCGACGGATCGGCGCCGCACGGCGTGATCGTCGGTCCGGATGGCGCTGCATGGATTACCGACGGCGGGCTTAACGCGATCGTACGCGTCGATTCGAAGACACTCGCTGTGACGCGCTTCCCGTTGCCGAAAGACCGGCAGAACGCCAACCTGAACACGGCCGTTTTCGACAAACGCGGTCACCTGTGGTTTACCGGACAAGCGGGAATCTATGGTGAGCTCGACCCGGGAAGCGGCAGCATGCGCGTGTTCAATGCGCCGCGCGGGCCGGGCGCTTACGGAATCTGTGTCACCCCTGACGGCAGCTTGTACTTTGCTTCACTGGCCGGCAGCTACCTCGGCCGCATCGATCCGGTGAGCGGTGCCGCGCAAGTCATCGAGCCGCCAACACCCGAACAGGGAGCGCGCCGGGTATGGTCCGATTCGAAAGGACGCGTCTGGACCAGCGAATGGAGCGCAGGAAAGGTGGGGATGTTCGACCCGGCGGCGCATCGGTGGCGCGAATGGAAACTGCCTGGCTCCGATCCCCATGTATATGCGATATTCGTCGACGACAGAGACATCGTCTGGCTCAGCGAATGGAGCGCTAACGCGCTAGTTCGCTTCGATCCACGAACGGAGCGATTCGAGATGTTTGCGCTGCCGCGCCCACACGCGAACGTACGCCAGATGATGGGCCGGCCGGGAGAAGTCTGGCTGTCCGAGTCGGGGACCGACCACTTGCTGCGCTACCAATCCGGCGCAGCGGTTGTCGGCAGCAAGTGACGCCATAGCAGCCGTTACCGTCTTCACGCAACTCTATAACAGAGGATTTGATTCCGACATCTGAATTTTCCTAGTGGCATGACGCTGCGGCAGATTCACGAGCAGGGGCGGAACTCAGTCCGCCGAGCGGGACCGTGAGGCACGGGCCACGCACAACTCGCCCGCGCCAAGAAGTCGATGGCAGCGGTGAATATCCGGAGGCACTCCATGCAGGAAGAGAAAGTACGCGAAGCCCTGAATGCGCACTGGCAAGCATCGGCGGCCGGCGATCTAGACGCAGAACATGATATTTACGATGATTATGCCATCTGTGACTATCCACAGTCAGGTGAACGAATTATCGGGCGAATGAACCTGCAGGCACTGCGGAGTCATCATCCAGCCAAGCCAGCTGGTTTCGATGTCAGACGGATTCAGGGAGAAGGTGATCTATGGATCACGGAATACTCCATCATCTATAACGGACGGCCGGCTTACACGGTAAGCATCATGGAGTTCCGCAACGGCAAGGTCATTCACGAGACTCAGTATTTTTCGGATCCCTTTGAAGCGCCGGATTGGCGGCGCCAGTGGGTTCAACAAATCCCGTGACAGTGCATTGGGGCGATAGGCTCGATCGCTTAATGGTCGCCCCGGCTGGATTTGGCTTGCTCGAATTCGCTGTTCAGAGAATCCTTGCGGAGACTCTGCAGAACCGTCGGAATGCATGTCGAAATCAGAACGCGTCAATGATCGACGCTCGAAGGGCCACGCGTGCCTTACGAAAGTATTGGCCATCGCGCTGAACGAGTGGGCCGAATCGCGCTCTGCTCGAACGGCGCTGAGCGCATTTTGCCGCCGATCTGAATGGCCGCCGTTGGCGATGGGACAGTCGCTGCGCGGAAACGACGACAGCGGCGACCGTCGTCCTTTACGCAGTGAACGTTAAAGGCGACAGCGAAACGACGGCTCGAATCGGTGAGCTTAGCGGTTCGCCCGTAGAGGCGTCACTCCGCGACCCTGCGTGGAGCCGTTCGTAGCAGTTCATGCAGTTCGCGCTTGTAGAAGCGAGCCAGGCCGTTCGTCCCGTGGCCGCACGTATCCTCGCTGGCAGGAATCAAAAGCAGCCGGCCATTGCGCACACGCCGCATCGCGTGCTCCATCAAGCCAGTCTCTGGCGGATAGCGTTCGTCATCGGCGGCGTTGATGGCGAGGACCGCAGCCTTCACGTATTCTAGGTCAGGTTCGGGGTTATAACCGCGGGAGGCGCTCCACTGATATATGAAGTCGTTGGCATCCGATGTGAACGGCTGGGCCAACTTGTCGTCGACGTACCGATCGGCGAGTTCGGTTGTCGGCGCCGCCTTCTGGCAGGCGAGCGTGCCACCGTTGGTAGCCAGCGCAAAAAAGGCGCTGGCACGCCGCAACGAACTGGGCTGGCTCGTGTAGTCGCCGCCGCGGTACGCGGGATCGTTTCGGACCATCTCAATGAGCATGCGGCGCAGCATCCAGTTGCGGCCGGACATCTCCGTCGGTTGTGACGCCATTGGCACGAGCGCGTCCATGAAATCCGGATAGCGCACACCCCAGATCCATGCGTGCATGCCGCCCATCGAGTTGCCGATCAAAAGACGCAGGTGCCGGATGTTCAGGTGCTCGGTGAGAAGCCGGTGCTGCGCGAACACCATGTCGTCGTAGTTATAAGCCGGGAACCGCGTGCGCAGTCCGTCGGACGGCTTGGACGATCCACCGGCTCCTAGCGCGTCCGGGAGGATGATGAGATGCTTGTGGGCATCTAGCGGTTGCCCGGGGCCAAATAACTCGTCAGCGAAACCAGGTGTCAACATGCTGGCGCCCGTGCCTGTCGTGCCGTGCAAGACGAGGACAGGCTCTCCGGACGGGTCGCCGATGGTTCGGAAGTGTAGCCGCACCTCCGGCATCACGTCGCCGGTGCTGAAACGGAAATCTCGCGCGATCCAGTCGGCTTCCCGTGGCGCAGGATAGTCGGCCGCATCGCAATGTGTTGTTTGCAGCAACAGCGTGCCGTCTAACGGATACGTCACTTTGAAATCGGCTCAAGAGTTTGAAGCGCACCCCCTTGGCGAGCTGACGCGTAGGCCGCGTCCATGACTTGCATCATGAGCTCTGCGTCACGCAATGACGCGATGGGTTTTGCGCCGGTACGGCATTCCGTGAGCACCCGCTTGACGAACAACGGGTAGTAAATGTCAGTCTCTAGCTGGAGGCGGCGGCTTCGCGTGCCAGCAGAAAGGTTGTTTCTTTCTCGAATCTCGATTCGGTCGGGAGCGGACTTCGCGTATATACGATCAGACGCCAAAGTGAACGAGAATTCGCGCTGCTCGTCGGGAGTACTGGGAAAGCTATATCCCGTTTCCACCGAACCGATCACGCCGTCGTCGGTTTGCATGGTCAGCAGCGAATAGTCCTCGACGGCCCCTCGATGCGTTCTCGAGTTCATCGTGGCAGAGACTCGGGCGACCTCTTTTCCAGTGAGCAATCTGAACAGGTCGATGAAGTGAGTCGCCACGTTGATTGTCGATCCTCCTCCGGAGTACGCGGGATCGAGCGCCCAGCCCGCGCCGGCCGCTTCGTACCGGCTCGGCGGGCCCACAATGAAACGGAAGGACATGTAGTTGAAGTCCGACGGTACGCGGCCCTCCGCATCTTCCAGCGAGCGGAGCAACTCGCTCATTCGGAAGATCAATGGCACGGCGCAATAAAGATTCGCTTGCTCAGTCAGTTTGCGAAGTCTGGTGACTTGCGACATGTTGACGCCGCATGGTTTCTCCAGCGCGAACGAGATGTTACGCGCGATCACGGCCTCAGCGAGATCCGGCATCTCCGAATGCCGCCCGAACACGAACGCAAAATCGACCTCCTCGCGCTCGAGCAAATCATAGGCCGACGAGTACAGCTTGCTTCCGAATCGTGCGGCAATTGCCTCGCCCTTGACATGCTCCGCATCCGATACGGCAACCACTTCGATCCCCGGCGCTTCCAGCGCATCAAGATAGAGCGGGACGTGCCAATGGCTGACCTCCAGTAAAGCAACTCTCATGCGTGTCTCCTTTTGAAAATTCTCACGACTTTGTAGTTCTAAAGCGAACCGTAGAAAGTCTGCCTATGCGCGCTTTCCTAACTGTTTTGTCTCGACGGTCGTGCGTTTCATTCGGCGTCTATCGCGGGCCGTCCTCAGGTGCTGGCCGCCCATCGGGGCGGTAATCGAAACCCAGAAATTTGAGTGCATAAAGGGCCTGTCCTTGATGCATCGGTCCCCCGTCCTGGGTACGGCACCCGCGCGCTTGGGCGGCGCGTCGAAGCGGCGTTGGCTCGGGCGCATTGATGATGTCGACGACAATGGCGCCAGGCGTGAGCCGCTCCGGATCGATCGGCATGGCATCGTCCACTTTCATGCCGAGCGGCGTGGCATTAATCACGACGTCAAAACCTCGCGGGTCGGGCGGCCCCGAACGTGCGTCGCAGCCGGTCTCGGCAGCAACAGATGCCGCGAGGTCGCCAGCGCGATGCTCGTTGGCGTCGGATATGGTGAGATTGCTAGCGCCTGCGGACGCGACCGCGAATGCGATGGCGCTGCCTGCGCCTCCCGCGCCGACAAGAAGCACCGATTTATTCGCCGGATGATTGCCTTCCCACTGCATCCCAAGAACGCAGCCGACGCCATCGAATATCGCGCCGACCCAACGTCCATCTGCCTCGCAACGGATGACGTTGAGCGCGCCGACCTGGCGAGCAGTCGGATCAAGCTCGTCGACGAATTCCAGCATCCGTTGCTTATGAGGCATGGTGACGAGCATGCCGGAGAGATTGCCCATCGCACGTGCGCCGGCGACAAACGCGGACAGGTTTTCCGCCTTGACCCAGAACGGAACGCAAGCTGCGTCCACGCGCTGTTCAGCAAAGAGCCGGTTCAACAATTGTGGCGACTTAGCTGCCGTCAGTGGATCGCCCACTAACCCATAGAGTCGCGCTTTTCCCGTGATATGTGGATCCATCGCTGCGTGGTGTTCGATGTTGGATGATGGCGCAGTCTTACCGTGACTGCCCGGAACGGTGACAGTCACTTCCAGGGTGCCGGCGGTACGTCCAGATCCCACGTCCCGTAGACAGCGGGCTCGTTGATCTCGATGACCTCGAGATCGTCGGATCGCCACATCACGTTGTGCGGCACGCCGGCGGGCTGCGACAGGCCGTCACCGGCGTTTAGCGTCACGTCGCCCTCTACTCCGGCGAAACGGAACGTCACGGATCCGCGCAACACATACAGGTAGTGCCCGGTCATGTCGTGCCAGTGCCAGCCGGTAGGATCGGTGAACGGCTTGAGCGCACGAATGTGCTTCGCCCCGATGCGACCATTGGTTACCGTGGCGAGTCCGAGGTCGCGGTACTCCGAATCGGCGCGCAGGCCCTCCTGATTCCAGGGCGCTTCGGCCGCACTGATTCGCGCAAACGCGCTTAAAGATTGCGCAAGCTCGCGCGGGCCGTCGTAACGGGGGGTGTCTTCGTTGTGCATTTACATTTCCTTTGCGCGGCGTGAAGCTATTCGCAGGAGCCGCGGTCAAATCGTTCATGTCCGGCTTAAACCAAGCTGCACCGACACATTTGCCGAACCAGGTAGGATGCCAAAACAGTTACGATCGGGCCTGATTCGCGAGGTCTCGCGCATCGGTTGAATCGATTCGTCCCGCCATCGCTTCGGCGCGCGCGCGCTCGTACTCGGCTTCGGGTACGGGCACCGCATCGCGGTCGCCAAGATCGTCAAGGCGGATCCGATACGTCTCACGTGTAGTGAACGCAGCGAAGGCGGCGACGAGACAGATACCGAACGTTAGAAGGCCGATCTTCAGCGGAATGTTGGCAGTGCCGGGGGGCGCGACGGCGACAAAGAGGGTGGGTGTCAGTGCCGCGAGCGTGGTCCCAACGTTTTGTCCGATGGCCATCCCTGTCACGCGCACCCGCGTGCGAAATAATTCTGGGAAAAGGCTCGGGAACACTCCGTTGAAGCCCTGATAGGCGATACCCCACATCAGCACCGCAAGAATTATCGTGAGCCAGAGATTGTGGATGCTGATGGCGTACAGGTAACCAAAAGAGAGCAGCCCGGCGCTGAGCACGCCGGCAAGCACTGGCGGCCTGCGGCCGATCTTGTCAGACAGATTACCAACGAAGGGAATCAGTATGACCGAGCAGATGTTTCCGAGAACCGGAATCCAGAGAAAGACGCCAACGGGAAAGCCGATACCGTAGGCCGGCTGGACTGCATACGCGGCGCCGAACACCGTAGCAAGAAGCGCGATGACAGCGACGAGCGCCATGCAGACGACGCGCAAGACATCGTCCCAACTGTCTCGAAGGACCTCGACAACCGGTGACGAAGGCACTTCGCCGTGAGCCTGCTCCTCCCGAAAAGCGGGAGTTTCGTCAACCTGGCGGCGAATGATGTACCCCATGATGATAACGATGAAGCTGAGGAGAAACGGAATGCGCCATCCCCAGGAGGCGAACTGATCTCTCGGCAGGAAGTGCGCCAACGGCAAAAAGACCGCTGCCGCGAGGAGTTGCCCGGCTTGCACCCCCTGAAGGGTAAAGCTCGCGAAGTAGCCACGTCGGCCGAACGGCGCATGCTCGAGAATCATGGAGCTGGCGCCGGAAACCTCTCCTGCGACGGCAAAGCCCTGAATGAGCCGGAGGATGACGAGCAGCAACGGAGCCCAGATGCCGACCTGTTGATAGGTCGGCAACAGGCCCACGCCCATCGTGGAGATGCCCATCAAAAACATGCAGAAAATAAGCACTGTCTTCCGGCCGTGCCGGTCGCCGACATGGCCGAGCACCATAGCGCCTATCGGTCGGGCGACATAGCCGACGCCGAAGGTTGCCAGTGATGCGATGATGGCAACCGTAGGGTTACCCGAGGGGAAGAAGAGCTGCGGAAAAAGCAACGACGCTGCGGTCGCGTATATGAAGAAGTCGTAGTACTCAAGTGCTGAGCCGATCCAGCCGCTGGCCGCGGCTATCTTCGACTGGCGCTGACGATGGGCCTCAACCTGGGTGCTTCCACTCATGACTTGTCTCCGTCTTGGATTGACTTTTCGGCGTTCGTTCTTTATTGTTGTAACACCGTTCCAGTAAGAATCATGTTACCTACATTATGAGAGTTGTCAAGGGAGCAGTTGACCGTTCGCTTCAGGCGATCGAGTTGCTAGCGCGCCAGGCGCGCTGGATGCGTATGTCCGACATCGCCACTGAACTCGAACTGGAGAAAGGACCCGCCCATCGAGTACTTGCACAGCTGTGCGAGCAGGGCTGGGCCGAGCAAGATGAGCAGACTTCCCAGTACCGCTTGACGTTGAAGCTTTCTTTGCTCGGTCAGCAGTACCTGCATGGGCTGGGGCTACCGGGCTTGGTGCAGCCGATCCTCGACGAAGTCGCAGCGCAGTGCCACGAGCTAGTACGGCTGACGGTGATCAATGAAGGGACACTCGCGTGGCTCGCAGCGTCTCAGGGCGCGGCGCCCGGTCTCATGTATTCGCCGTCCATGCATAGTCCCATCGCATTGCATGCGACATCAGTAGGGAAGGCGTGGTTGGCGGCAATGTCGAACGACGAAGCAATCGGGCACGCATTGCGCGGAGGACTCGGCAAGCCAAACGGCGCGGGCACATCAAAGGCGATCACTAGCGTCGACCAGTTGATACCGGAGCTTGAACTGACCAGGCAGCGCGGCTATGGTCTGGTCGTCGAGGAGGCGGAGCCAGGCGTCGTCGCGATGGCCGTGACCGTGCGCTCGCTGACTGACGGCGCGGTAGTCGGAACCATGAGCATTGCCGGGCCGGTTTTGCGCATACCGCCGCAGCGATACGACGCCTTTTACGCGCTACTGCGCGAGGCATCCGCGAAGCTTGGAGCCGTCTGGCCGCGACAAAGCGTCGATGGGCGCGTCAACGAGGCGGCCTGAGATGCCGAACTCCGTTCCTGCTTCTCAGCGAGTTGCCTCGTGGCATGAAAAGGCAGCAAGCATTCTCATTGCAGCGCGTTGTCAAGGCGCGCAGGTAGACCGCCTGCCCGTCGAACTGCGGCCTTCAACGGTTGACGAGGGCTTCGCAATTCAGCGAAAGGTGAGTGATGCCTTCGGGCGCGAAACCGGTGCATGGAAATGCGCGCTGCCGACAGCAGGTAAGGTCATCGCCGCGCCGATCTACGCAAATCTGATCTACCGCAGCGTCGAATGCACCTTCACCGCCGGCTCGGTGCAGTCTAGGGTGAAGGCGGAGCCCGAACTCGCCTGTTTTATGAAACGGGACTTGCCGCCGCGAAGGGACGCATACAGCGAAGCCGAGGTGCTCGATGCTTTAGGTGACGTGCACCTCGCGCTCGAATTGCTCGGCAGTCGCTACTCGCATCCGGCGTCCCTAACGTTTCCTGAATTGCTGGCGGATGGTTTATTCAATGCCGGGCTTGTCATCGGGCCGCGCGTTGAGCTCTCTGACGGCGCGACGCCGGACCAGCTTCCAGCCGAATTCACCATCAGCCTGACTGTTGCCGGTGAAGCTCCGGTGCGTCTTGAAGGCCGGCACCCTGATGGGAACGTCCTCCTGCCCATTGTGTGGCTAGCCAATTTTCTGAGCGAACGGGGTCTGGGACTGCGAGCCGGCCAAGCAGTGATAACGGGCTCCTACGGGGGCGTGCTCGAGTTGCCGGTCGGCCGGCAGTTGCACATTGGATTTGGTGCTCTTGGCGTCTCGCCCATTCGTTTTATCTTCCCTGAATAGGAGTACTTAATGCGTCTCGTCCGTTTTGGCAATCCTGGCCAAGAGCGTCCCGGTGTCCTTGACTCGAGCGGAGCAATTCGCGACCTCAGCGGCATCGTCGGTGACATCGATGGAACAACTGTTTCGCCAGCCGCCTTGGAGAAGCTGCGCCGACTCGACTTCGACAGCCTTCCTGTCGTGGAGGCGCACACGCGGCTTGGCGCTTGTGTTGGAAACGTCCGCAACCTTGTCTGCATCGGCCTGAATTACTCCGATCACGCCGCCGAAACCGATACGCCGATCCCGCGCGAGCCCGTCGTGTTCAACAAACATACAGGCTCAATCAGCGGTCCGAACGATCCGGTTATCTTGCCGACAGACGCGCAAAAACTGGATTGGGAGGTGGAATTAGGCGTCGTGATCGGCACACCCGCGTGGCAGATCGACGAAGCAAGCGCGCTGGATCATGTGGCGGGTTACTGCCTTGCCAATGACGTTTCCGAGCGCGCATACCAGCTCGAACGTGAAGGCCAGTGGACCAAGGGCAAGAGCGGCTTATCGTTTGCGCCGCTCGGCCCATGGCTCGTGACGCGTGATGAAGTCCCCGACCCGCAAGTACTCGACCTGTGGCTCGATGTCAACGGCGCACGACGCCAGACTGGCAACACACGCACGATGATCTTCGACGTCGCGCATATTGTGTCGTATCTCAGCCGTTTCATGCCACTCATGGCAGGCGACGTCATCATCACCGGAACTCCGCCTGGCGTGGGCCTCGGTCAAAAGCCGCCTGTCTTCCTGAAAGCGGGCGATACGATGACCCTGGGCGGTAGCGGACTCGGCGAGCAAACGCAGAAGGTCGTGCCGTATTCGGAAGCACTTGGCGCGGCGTGGGGCCGTGGCGAGTATCCGTCGGCACGATAAGACAACTTCATCCGCGAAAAGGAGGGGATATGAGCCTTGCTGGAACAGGCGTCGTTGCGATCTGGCATGATCTGCTGCCGGAAGCGAAGGATGAATTCTACGAGTGGCACAACCGGGAACACATGCCCGAGCGCGCCGGAATCCCTGGGTTCAGGCGCGGGCGGCGTTACATTGCGCTGGACTCGGGTCCCGAGTACTTCAATCTCTATGAAGCCGACACCGTAGAGGTGCTCGGCGCGCAAGACTATCTTCTTCGGTTGAATTCGCCGACTCCGTGGACGAAGCGGGTCGTCCCCTCGTTTCGCAGCGTGGCCCGCTCCATCTGCCATGTAGCTTATTCCGATGGTGTCGGACAAGGCGCCTATCTTGTGACGGTGCGTTTCGACGTGCCTTCGACGTCGCGTACGGAAGTCGTGAAGAGTCTGCGTCAGCGAGTCCTGCCAGTGCTTGTGGACATGGCGGACATCACCGGAGTCCACCTTTGCCTGGCCGATGAGGCAGTCAGCAACGTGGAGACAGCGGAGAAGCGGGCACGTTCTGACGGCACACAAGTGCCGACATGGATCGTCTTGATTGAAGGATGCCGCCCTGACCGCCTGCGTGCAGCGGTAGACGCTTTCAATGCCGGACTCGTCGCTCTGCCGGGCCTCGGGACAGCCAGGCCTGATTGCACGCTTTATCAACTCGAGTACACGCGCTGCAAGACGCCATGGAGCGCTGGGTGAAGCGTTGTTTGTACTTTAATAGCAGAAGGCGGCACTTCCGCATGCCCCGCCGGTCTCGGGGCGGCAGAGATGGGCTGCTGATCGGCGGCCTGCCGTGCGATGGCCGGCATGTTGACGACGAAAAAACGAGCGTCGCCCAACTCCACGAACAGGCCGGCAGCATGCAGATACGGACCAACGTCCCGGAGTATCCCTGTCTCCGCCGCTGCCTCATACCAGCTCGCTCGTCGAAGATCGCTCGGGCCGCATGCCGAGAGTCTAGTAACACACAAAAAAGGGCGGCACTATCAAGCGCCGCCCATCATAAGAGCCCTAAGAACCGTCAGAAATACTACCGTACCTTGCCCGCCTTCCACGCCGACAGCAGTTGCTCATACTTCACTGTTTCGCCTTTGGGCTTTTCGTTGGCAAGCCGCTTCCACGGCGCGTGCTGGTCGGACAGCCACTTGGACGGATCGCTTTGCGGATTGAGTTCCGGCGCGCAAACCTTCATCCCGGCCCGCTGCAAACGGGACAACACCTGGTCCATTTCCTTCGCGAGGTTGTCCATTGCAGCCTGCGGAGTCTTTTCACCGGCGACAGCCGTGCCGACGTTCTTCCACCAGAGTTGCGCCATCTTCGGATAGTCCGGCACGTTGTTGCCGGTCGGCGTCCACGCGACGCGCGCCGGGCTGCGATAGAACTCGATCAGGCCGCCGTACTTGTCCGCGTTTTTCGTGAAGTAGTCGCTATGAATGTCGGAGTCGCGAATGAACGTGAGACCGACAATCGACTTCTTGAGCGACACGCTCTTCGACGTCACGAACTGCGCATACAGCCACGCGGCGGCTCGCTGGTTCGGCGGCGTCGACTTGAAGAACGTCCACGAACCGACGTCCTGATACCCGTTCTGCATGCCGTCCTTCCAGTAAGCGCCATGCGGGGACGGCGCCATGCGCCACTTCGGCGTGCCGTCCGCATTCGTGACGTTGCCCGGCTTGAGCATCGACGCCGTGAACGCGGTGTACCAGAACACCTGTTGCGCGATCTTGCCTTGCGCGGGCACGGGGCCAGCCTCGCTGAAGGTCATGCCCGACGCTTCCGGCGGTGCGTATTTCTTGAGCCAGTCGATGTACTTGGTCGTCGCGTAGACCGCTGCCGGGCTGTTGGTGCCGCCGCCGCGCGACACCGAAGCGCCTACCGGATGACAGCCGTCAGGCGTCACGCGAATGCCCCATTCGTCGACGGGCATGCCGTTCGGAATCCCTTTGTCGGCTTCGCCCGCCATGGAAAGCCATGCGTCCGTGAAGCGCCAGCCGAGCGACGGGTCTTTTTTGCCGTAATCCATATGTCCATAAACTTTCTCTCCGTCGATATTTTTCACATCGTTGGTAAAGAATTCGGCGATGTCTTCATACGCCGACCAGTTGACCGGCACGCCGAGATCGTAGCCGTATTTCGCCTTGAACTTGTCCTGGAAATCCTTGCGTGCGAACCAGTCCGCGCGGAACCAGTAAAGGTTCGCGAACTGCTGGTCGGGAAGCTGATAGAGCTTTTTGTCAGGCGCGGTCGTAAAACTAGTGCCGATAAAGTCTTTCAGGTCAAGACCGGGGTTGGTGTATTCCTTACCTTCGCCTGCCATGTAATCGGAGAGCGGAACGATCACGCCATAGCGATAGTGCGTGCCGATCAAGTCTGAGTCCGAGATCCAGCCGTCGTAAATGCTTTGCCCGGATTGCATGGAGGTCTGCAATTTCTCGACGACGTCGCCTTCCTGAATGATGTCGTGCTTGACCTGAATGCCGGTGATTTCACTAAACGCGGCGGCGAGCGTTTTGGATTCGTACGTATGCGTGTCGATGGTTTCCGACACGACATGAACCTCCTTGACGCCTTTCGATTTGAGTTTCGCTGCGGTGTCGATGAACCATTTCATCTCGTCCATCTGCTGCTGTTTCGAAAGCGTGCTTGGTTGAAACTCACTGTCCACCCATTTCTGCGCCTCAGGCGTGCCCGCCAGAGCCTGACTCGCGAAGGCGCCTGACACGATGCTTCCCAATGCCAGTGCGACGATCCGTCTCCTCTGATGCATGGTCTTCTCCTGTGTCTTTTGTGCCCCTTCCACCTGGTCGGCATCCGCTCGGGGCATCAGCGGATCCGGCAGTTGCCAGTCTTCGTTGCATGCTTCCGCTTTTAGCCCTTCCACATGATCGCGAACACCACCAGCACCGAGGCCGCGAAGCCCGGCCAGGAACTCGAGCCCTCGGCGCTGATTGCGAGCCACGCGAGATTGACATACGCGGCAGCTAAAAGGCCGATAAACAGGCGATCACCGCGAGTCGTCGCGATAGGAAGAAAGCCCTTGCGTTCATGAGTCGGCGAGCGCAGTTCCCATACCGTCATGCCGCCCAGCATGACGACTATGCAGGCGAAGAAGATCGCTACCTCAGGAGTCCAGTACATCCAGGTGAACATCACACCCTCCCCATCGCGAAGCCCTTCGCAATGTAGTTGCGCACGAAGTAGATCACCAGCGCGCCGGGCACGATAGTCAGCACGCCCGCCGCCGACAGCACACCCCAGTCCATGCCGGCCGCCGACACGGTCCGCGTCATCACGGCGGCGATAGGTTTCGCGTTGACCGAAGTCAGCGTGCGCGCGAGCAGCAATTCCACCCAGCTGAACATGAAGCAGAAAAAAGCCGTGACGCCGACGCCCGACTTGATGAGCGGCAGGAAGATTTTCACGAAGAAAGCGGGAAACGTATAACCGTCTATGTACGCGGTTTCGTCTATCTCTCGCGAGACGCCCGACATGAAGCCTTCGAGAATCCACACGGCAAGGGGCACGTTGAACAGCATGTGCGCAAGTGCGACGGCAATGTACGTGTCGGTCAGGCCGACGCTCGAATAGAGCTGAAAAAACGGCAGCAAAAACACGGCGGGCGGCGTCATGCGGTTGGTGAGCAGCCAGAAGAACATGTGCTTGTCGCCGAGAAAGCGATATCGCGAGAACGCGTAAGCGGCAGGCAGCGCGACCAACACCGACATCACCGTGTTCATCAGCACGTAAATGATCGAATTGATATAGCCCCAGTACCACGAGGGATCAGTGAAGATCACCTTGTAGTTGTCGAACGTCACGTGCTGCGGCAGCGTCGCGAACGTCGACATGGTTTCCTCGTTCGTGCGCAGTGAGATCGAAACCATCCAGTAAAGCGGAATCAGCGCGAACAGCATATAGACGACGAGCATCAACGTCCGCATCCAGCGGCGCCTATCCTGCATGGTCGTCTCCTTGCGCGGCGGGTCCACCTTTGCCTACGCGGCTCATCCAGTTATAGAGAATGAAGCACAGCAGCAGAATGATCAGGAAATAGATCAGCGAGAAAGCCGCAGCGGGGCCAAGATCAAACTGACCGACCGCTTTCTGGGTCAGATACTGACTAAGGAATGTCGTGGAATTGCCGGGACCGCCGCCTGTCAGCACGAACGGCTCGGTGTAGATCATGAAGCTGTCCATGAAGCGCAACAGCACGGCGATCATCAGCACGCCGCGCATCTTCGGCAATTCGATATAGCGGAACACCGCAAAGCGGCTTGCGCCATCTATTTCCGCAGCCTGATAGAAGGCGTCCGGAATCGCGCGCAAGCCCGCATAGCACAGCAGCGCGACGAGCGGGGTCCAGTGCCAGATGTCCATCACCAGCACGGTGATCCATGCGGCTGTGGGACTCGCCGTGTAGTTGTAGTCGAAGCCAAGACCATTGAGCCAGTAGCCGAGCAGTCCGATATCCGGGCGCCCGAAGATCTGCCAGATCGTGCCCACCACGTTCCACGGAATCAGCAACGGCATGGCAAGCAGGACGAGTGTGGCCGATGCGCGCCATCCCGAAGCCGGCATCGACAGTGCGAGACCCACGCCCAATGGAATCTCGAACAGCAGAACGCACGCGGAGAAAATGACCTGTCTGCCGAGCGCTTCGCGCAGATCCGGATCGGTCATGATGTTGCGAAACCACTCCGTACCGACGAACACATGCTGCGTCGGGCCGATGATGTCCTGCACCGAATAGTTGACCACCGTCATCAGCGGCAGGATCGCGGAGAACGCGACGCAGATGAACACCGGAATGACCAGCAGCCATGCTTTCTGATTGACGGGCTTGTTCATCGCGCGGCTCCTTCGGAGCGGCGTGTTTCGATTCGTTCGTCGTTGCAGAAGTACACGGTTTCAGGCGCAACCAGATGCAGCCAGGCAGGCCCGTCGACAACCCGCAAATGCGGCTCGAGCCTCGCGTTGAAAACATGGCCGTCGCATTGCGCGGTGACCAGTTGATAGTTGCCGAGCTGCTGCGCGCGCAGCACTCGCGCGTTCACCGCGCCGGCTCCTCCTTCCTGCGAGAGGCGGAGGAACTCCGGGCGAATCCCCAATTTGAGCGCGCCGTTTGTCTGCTGATGCGCGCCGCGTAGCGTCGCGAGCGTGCCGGGGTCGAGCGGCAAGCGCTGCGAGCCGATTTTCGCGCCGTCGGCGTCGAGCTCGATCGGACAAAGGTTCATGCCGGGACTGCCGATGAAGTGGCCAACAAAAGCGTGATCCGGCCGCAGAAAAAGCGCATCGGCTCCCCCCTTCTGAACGACGCGGCCATTGGTCATGACCACGACTTCGTCGGCGAAAGTCAGCGCTTCTACCTGATCGTGCGTCACGTAGATGAGCGTGAGCTTGAGTTGCTGATGGATCTTCTTCAACTGGCGGCGCAGCATCCACTTCATCGCGGGGTCGATCACAGTCAACGGTTCGTCGAAGAGGATCGCCGCGACGTCCTTGCGAACCATGCCGCGCCCCAGCGAGATCTTCTGCTTGGCGTCGGCGGCGAGATTGCTCGCCTTGAGCGGCAGGTCGCGCGTCATATCGAGGATCTCCGCGACTTCATGCACGCGCTTCGTGACCTCGGCGGCTGACAACTTGCGGTTGCGCAGCGGAAACGCGAGGTTATCGAATACGGTCATGGTGTCGTAGACCACGGGGAACTGGAACACCTGGGCGATGTTGCGCTGACGTGCGCCGAGCGCCGTCACGTCGCGTCCGTCGAACAACACCTTGCCCTCCGATGGCTTGACGAGCCCCGAAACGATATTCAGCAGCGTGGTCTTGCCGCAACCCGATGGACCGAGCAACGCATAAGCGCCGCCGTCATCCCAGACCATGCTCATGGGTTGAAGCGCGTAGTCGTCGACCGTCGCGGGGTTTGGCCTGTACGCGTGCGCGAGATTCTGGAACTCAATGCACGCCATAAGCTGCCTCCGGGCTGGACACCAGCTGGGTCTCCGCGCCGAACACGAACAGTTCTCGAGGGTCGATGAAAACGTCGAGCTGCGTGCCCAGCTCGATCTGGTGCACGCCCTGCAGTTGCGCAACCAGGTTGACCGCGCCGGTCAGCGTGCGCAAGTGCAGGTACGTTTCGGAGCCACTCAGTTCAGCGAGTTCGAGCCGGCACGGAACGGCGATCGCATGAGCGTCCTTCGCCCGAAGACGCAGATGCCCCGGCCGGATGCCGATGCGGCATGCGCCGTTTACGGCGGGACCGTGCTGCAACGGAACCTCCACGCCGATTGGCAGACGCGCGCGGCCATTGCCGCAGTCGCTCGTCAGCATGTTCATCGGCGGATCGTTGAAAACGGCTGCGGCCGCGACGTTGACCGGTGCGTTATAGACATCGAGAGTGGGACCGAACTGCAGAATCTGGCCTTTATCGACGATCGCGGTATAGCCGCCCAGCAGTAACGCTTCGAGAGGTTCGGTAGTCGCGTAGACGACGGTGGTGTTGCCGTCGGCGAAAAGCGTAGCCAGTTCCATGCGCAATTCCTCGCGCAGTTTGTAATCGAGATTGACGAGCGGCTCGTCGAGCAGCACCAGCGACGTACGCTTCACGAGCGCACGCGCGAGCGCGCAGCGCTGCTGTTGGCCGCCTGACAGTTCGCCTGGCCGCCGCTCCAGCAGATGATCGATATGCAGTTTGGCTGCGACTTCCCGCACGCGCCGGCGGATTTCGGCAGGGTCGGTCTTCTGCAGGCGCAAAGGCGACGCGATGTTTTCGGCAACCGTCATTGCCGGGTAGTTGATGAACTGCTGATAGACCATCGCGAGATTACGCTCGCGGACGCTGACGCCTGTCACGTTCCGGCCGTCGACGAGCACGCGGCCGTCGGTCGGCCTGTCCAGACCCGCCATCACGCGCATCAGCGTGGTTTTACCGGCCTGCGTGGGTCCGAGAAGTACATTGATGGCGCCTGGGACGAGGCGCAAATCCGCGCCGTACAAATACGGCTGCCCGCCAGAAACGACACTGACCCGCTCCAGTTCCAGAACCAAATCGCTCTCCTTTGCGGCGTGCGCGACGCCAGTCGAAGAGGCGGCGCTTCAAGGTGGCGTCAATTGGGTTGCGCTTGGATTACGTGCAGCAGCCAAAATGTCCCTTTTGTTGGTTTCCGTTTAAATCGGGGTAAACCTTACGACAGGATGAATTAGAGAACTTGCTCGGCGCGTTGGAGATGATCGACATGAGATAGTGGGATGTAATGTGACTCCTTTTTCAGCGCGCGACGTCGGCGATCGGTGGTGCAGCAGTTCTCGCAAGGCGGTCTATGCGCGTCATCGTACGGGTGGGCTATCCATCTCGAATCTGGCGAGCCAGTTGCTGAGGCCCATCGCTCGCACTCGGGGATCGTCACTGAGGCTGTGTGTACGCGATCATTCGCGGAAGCGGTGGACGAGTGAAATTCGGCAGACGATGCCAGATTGCCAGAGTCACCGGGAAGAGACCCTCTTCCTTAGCGTCGCGATGTCATTCAGACGGCGGTTCCGTTCGGATAACGGTCGTTGACCGTGGTCTTGAGCCAGTGACGGGAACAAGCGAGTGAATTACCCGCAATCCGGCAGAAAGATCGCCTGGTCCGATGTCGAGAAGTGACGCACATCGGCGACGCGATCTCGCCCGTCGCGGGCGCGATCGCGGCGAGGCCAAAATTCATCGATGAGTGCCGCTTCGATCTAAGCGTCGTTCAAGCGAACCATGTTCTTGCGCAACACGGCTCAAACCGCTGCAATGCAATCTATCTCGATATCGAAACGTCCGGGCCATGCGGGCACGTTCACGAAGATGCGAGCCGGTGGCTGCGGGCCGAAGAATCGTGCATAGATTTCATTGACGACCGGGAACATCTCGACGGATGTGCAGTAGACGTTGCACTTGAGCACCTGGTCGAGCGACGATCCGCCGGTTTCGACACAGAGCTTCAGTTGCTCCAGCACGCGCCGAGTCTGCTGTTCGATCGGCGCATCCAGCACTTCGCCGGTCTGCGGGTCGAATGGCGGCAAGCCCGACACGTAGAGCGTGTCGCCGTGACGCGTGGCAACGGAGGTGGGTGCCTTCCAGCGCTCGAGCCAAGTCGACAGTGGTTCGACCCGAATGATTTCGCGAGCCATGTGTTTCTCCTTGAGTGTGGGGCGATGTGAACGGCGCGCATCAAGCGTCGCGAGTAAACAGTGCATTGAGATCTGAACCCAGTGGCGCATCTGCGAAGCCGTCGAAGCGTCCGTTCGAGAGCGCCTGCGCGGCGCGCATGAAGCCGCCCCAGGCGCTTCGCGCGAGTGCGCCGCCCACGCTTACGCGCCGCACGCCCAGCGCTGCCAGTTCGGGCAATGTCAGGGCCGAGTTCGCGCCAATCAGTACGTTGACCGGTTTCGGCGAGACCGCCGCGACGACGGCCTCGATCTGTTCGCGCGTCCGGATGCCAGGGGCGTACAGGCAGTCCGCGCCGGCCGCTGCGTAAGCCTTGAGACGCTCGAGCGTGTCGTTGAGGTCGGGGACACCCACGAAAAAATTCTCCGCGCGGCCGATCAGCAGCGTATCGCCACCGTTATCGTCGATCGCTTGCCGCGCCGCCGCGAGCCGCGCCACGGCGATCTCTATCGGCCACAGAGGCGCGGCGGCATCGCCGGTCGCATCTTCGATCGACAGGCCAGCCACGCCGGTGGCGACCGCGAGTTTCACGCTCTCGGCAACGCCGGCCGCATCGTCGCCGAAGCCGCTTTCGAAATCCGCATTGACCGGCAGATCGGTGGCTTCGACCATCGCGCGCAGGTGCGCGAGGATGTCGTCGCGGCTCGCCTGGTTGTCGGCGCGGCCGGTCGACCACGCATAGCCGGAACTCGTGGTCGCGATAGCCTGAAAGCCGAGGCTCGCGAGATAACGTGCGCTGCCAGCATCCCAAGGGTTCGGCAGCGTGAAACAACCGGATTCGTGCAGCGCCCGGAATGCGGCGCGCTTTTCGGCGGTGGTGCGTGGCATGGCAGATCTCCCAAAAAAGGGGAAGCCCTTGCGGGCTTCCGAACGCGTTCAGGCGACTTCCGTTTCGACCACCGGGAAGTCGATCTCCGTGTCGAACACGTTATTGACGAAATTCGTCAGCATGAACTGCGCACTCAGCGCGATGATCTCGATGATATTCGCGTCGCTGTACCCGGCGGCTCGCACCGCGTCGAGGTCGGCCGTCGCTACGTTGCCGCTCGTTTGCGTCAGCTTGCGCGCGAACGCCAGCGCGGCCGCCACGCGGGGCACGTCTGACTCCCCGAGTCTGTTGCGGCGAACCTCATCGCTGGAAAGGCCGGCAAATTTAGTGGCGACGTAGCTGTGGGCGCTGAGGCAGTACTGGCAGCCGTTCACCTGCGACACGGCCAGTGCAATGCCATCGCGCGTTTTCATGTCGAGTGTTTTGGAGAGCGCGCCCTGCAGGCCGGCCCACCCGTTCAGCGCCTGGGGGCTTTGCGCCATGATGCGGAACAGGTTCGGCGTGAGCTTGAGTTGCCGCGACACGGCGTCGACGACGGCCTTGGACTCGGCGGGAATATTCTGCGGAATAGCGATGCGGCTCATAGTACTGCTCCCTGGGTTCGGTTCGAACTGCGGATGATGGCTGCGGGAACAGGTGTTCCTGCATTGAGAAGCAGTCTAGGAGCGATCACCGTGCACAGGATCCGGCAAATGTGCGCAAAAGTCCGGCTAGTGGATTGCCAGCCGGCGCTTCGAGCGTCGAGCGGGCGAGTCGATCCGCCCGGTGCGGATCAAGTTGAGGATGAGGATGGTGTTGCCCGATACTCGGCGGGCGCGGCTCCATAAGTCTCGCGAAAGGCGCGTATGAAAGCTCCGCGGCTCGCGTAGCCGGCGTTGTGCGCCACCTGGTCCAGCGCGAGATCTCCCGCGCGCAACTGGGCGGCGGCCTGGCGCATCCGAATGTCGCGAAGCACTTGCATCGGCGCCTGGCCGAAGGCCGCCGAGAAGCGCGCCATGAACGCGGAGCGGCTCAGACAGGCGATCTGCGCGAGACTTTCGACGGTGTGCGGCGCGGAGGGCCTCGCGGTCATGTCGGCGAACGCGCGCGCGATCTGGGGGTCGCCGAGCAGTGCGAAACGTTCCATCCACAATGCGCTGGTTTTGAGCGAGCGGCGCACGAGCGCAACGATCACCTGCTTGAGCAGCGCGCCCGACATCGCACCGGCGCCGATCTCCTGTGCCATCAACTCGTCGAAGGCAGTGCGCAGATAGACGTCGAGCCGGTCGGAAGGATCGAATTGCTCGACGATCGGCATCGAGTGCGTTTCGAAGAGATTGATCGATGCGCCGAAAGCCGCGGTGAAGTAACCGCAGATCATCACGGTCATGGGCTCGGTCGATCCGGCGCGGAACCGGTTGATGGAATCGACGACACGCTTATGCTCGCGGCCGGATACGACAACGGGTGCGATGCCCGCCCGGTTTGCGGGCACCTCGAGTTTCAGCGGATGTCGCGGCGGGACGATCAGCAGCGTGTGCGGTGTGAGGGGTACCGAATCGGCGCCTCCGATGTGCAGAAGCCCGCTGCCGGAAAGAATGTAGTGGATGCCGGGCGCGTCGTTGCCGTCGAGTTCGAGCACGAACCCCTCGCTGACGAGGCATTCCGAGAGGCCCAGGACGCGGATCTCCAGCAGCGCGATGAGTTCATCGAGGTGTGCTGCGGATAGGCGCGCGGACGACGACAGGGGCGTTGAGATGGACATTCGTTCGAAAGAACGCGGCAATGCCGGCCAAAGCTGGAACGCGATGACGGATTGTCGCACGAGTGCCGCGGGCTGCGGACTTGCTACGGCAGGGCAGGTCGCGTGTCGGCGACCTCCCTCGGGAAGACGGAGAGAAATAGCTGTAGCGGCACATACTCGTTGCTGCACAGACAAGCGGTACGGTTGAGGCACGGGCGATCGGCCGAAACGGATCGTAAGTGTCAGTTCGCTGACGCAGGCGTTTGCGAACGTGCCGTACGACGCCGTGACAGTCAGTAGTCCGCCCGGCTGCCGGGAGGTGCCGGCGTTCGACATCACGCAGCGTTCGGCCAGTTGACATGCGGTCATTCGACGACCGCTCGACTGCGACAAGGGGCTTCGCCTCATGTCCTTGGCGTTATCGACTTTGCCGGTTTCAGAAGCCGGGGAGCAACGGGCACGCGCCACCTTCGTCGAAGCGACACAGCCCCGACATGTCCACAATACAAACAAGCAACCGCAACAGCGCCACCCGCCGTTCGCCAAACAAACCTAAGTCCGCTCCAGCACCGCCATCTCGCGCACCACGACGAGCAGCATCGAAAGACTCGCGCCGCCGCTGGCTCGCAGTTCCGCGAGCAGACGCGTATAGCGATCGAGCGCATCTTGCCGCCGGGCGCGCCAGCTTTCGACGATCACGTCGGCCTCGTCGATGCCGCGTGATGCTTCTAGCGCGCTCACCGTCAACGCGCGCTTGAGACGCGCCAGTTCTTCGAGCGCCGCCGCACGCGCCAGCAAATCCCAGTGCGTCGAGATCGGCAGCGCCATCGCGCGCTCGGCGATGCCGCGATAGTCCAGCAGCGTGCCGATGCCGAAATACACGCTCGCGACCAGTTCCAGACTGCGCTCGGAGCATGCCGCGACTTCCGCGCTGTCCAGCACCGCCGTGGCGATCTCGCCGCTTGCCACGCGCGCCGCGATGCTGCTTTCGACGCCCGCATCCTCCAGTTCGCGCCGGCGTCCATACCATGCGTCGAGCTGCGCCGCGGGCAAGAGCGCCGGCAATTGCGGCGCAAGCCGCTGCGCCGCCTCGCGGCAACGCGCGAGCAAGCCCTTCACCTCATGCGCGCTGGCGCCGCTGCGCCCGAGTTGCCGCAGGAACCACAGCGACGTTTCGTCGAGCAGGCGCACGACATCGACGAACATGCGCGCCTGCACTTCATCCGCGACGATGTTGTCCAGCGCGTCGATGCGGCGCCACAGGTCGTCGAGATCGAAGACATCGCGCGACATCAGCGCGGCGCGCACGATATCGCTGGGGCGCGCATCGGTTTCCTCCATCAGCCGATGCACGAAGGTGCAGCCCACGCGATTCACCAGCGCATTGGTCAGATGCGTCGCGAGAATCTCGCGCTTGAGCGGATGGCGCTGCATCGCTTCGCTATAGCGTTGCTGCAAGGGCGTCGGGAAGTATTCGGGCAGCATGCCGGCGACGAGCGCGTCTTCCGGCACGTCGGACGCCAGCAGTTCGTCGTAGAGCCACATCTTTCCGTAAGCGAGCAGCACCGCGCGTTCAGGCGATGTCAGCCCGGACTTCGCCGCCGCGCGCTCGGCGATGTCATCGTCGTTCGGCAAGAACTCGATGCGCCGCTTGAGCCGCCCCGCGCGTTCGAGATAGCGCATCATGCGCGCTTCGGCATCGAGCGTTTCAGCGACATAGCGCTTGGCAATGGAAAGCGCCTGGGTCTGCGCGTAGTTGTCCTTCAGCACCAGCAGGCCGACTTCATCCGTCATCTCGGCGAGCAGCGCGTTGCGTTGCTTCTCGGTCATCTCGCCGTCCGCGACCACGAGGCCGAGCAGAATCTTGATGTTGACCTCGTGATCCGAACAGTCGACGCCCGCGGAATTATCGATTGCATCCGTGTTGATCCGCCCGCCGTGCTGCGCGAACTCGATGCGTCCCAGTTGCGTCAGGCCGAGATTGCCGCCTTCCGCGACGACCTTCACGCGCAGCTCCGCGCCGTTGACGCGCACGCCGTCGTTAGTGCGGTCGCCGACTTGCTGATGCGTCTCCGCGCTCGACTTCACATACGTGCCGACGCCGCCGTTATAGAGCAGGTCCGCCTGCGCGAGCAGGATCGCGCGAATCAGCTCGTTCGGCGCCAGCACGGATGCGTTGATCCCTAGCGCCGCCTGCACTTGCGGCGACACCGGAATGGACTTCGCGGTGCGCCTATACACGCCGCCGCCAGTCGAAATCAGCGAGGCGTCGTAATCGGCCCAGCTGGAGCGCGGCAGCGCGAAGAGGCGCGCGCGTTCCTCGTAACTCGTTGCGGCATCGGGCGCTGGATCGAGGAACACATGCCGATGATCGAACGCCGCGATCAGCCGGATATGGCGCGACAGCAGCATGCCGTTGCCGAACACGTCGCCCGACATGTCGCCGATGCCGACCACGGTGAAGTCGGTGGTTTGCGTATCGAAGTTCATCTCGCGGAAATGGCGCTTCACCGACTCCCACGCGCCGCGCGCAGTGATGCCCATCTTCTTGTGGTCGTAGCCCACCGAACCGCCGGACGCAAAGGCATCGTCGAGCCAGAAGCCGTATTCGCGCGCGATCGCGTTGGCGTAGTCGGAGAACGTGGCCGTGCCTTTGTCCGCGGCGACCACGAGATACGGATCGTCGGGATCGTGGCGCACCACGTCGGGCGGCGGCACGATGCCATCGGGCGTGCGGTTGTCGGTCACGTCGAGCAGGCCGCGCAGGAACATCTGATAGCACGCGACGCCTTCCGCAAGGAACGCTTCGCGGTCCGTGACGGGCGGCGGATTCTTCACGACGAAGCCGCCTTTCGATCCCACCGGCACGATGACCGTGTTCTTCACCATCTGCGCCTTCATGAGGCCGAGCACTTCCGTGCGGAAATCCTCGCGCCGGTCCGACCAGCGCAGCCCGCCGCGCGCCACGCGCCCGCCGCGCAAGTGCACGCCTTCCACGCGAGGCGCATAGACCCAGATTTCGAACATCGGCCTGGGTTCGGGCAGGCCCGGCACTTTCGACGGATCGAGCTTGAACGACACATAAGGACGCGGCTGGCCGTTTGCATCGCGACGAAAATGATTCGTGCGCACGGTCGCCGTGATGACGCCGAGAAACTGACGCAGGATGCGGTCCTCGTCGAGATTCGGCACCTGGTCCAGCGCCGCTTCGATATCCGCGAGCACGCGCTCGGCGGCCTTCTCGCGATCCTCGGCAGCGCCGCCGCGCGCAGGATCGAAACGCACCTTGAACAATTGCAGCAACTTCTTCGCGATCAGCGGATTGCCGATCAGCGCGCGTTCGATATACGCATCGCTGAATGTCGAACCGACCTGTCGCAGATACTTCGCGTAGGCGCGCAGGATGGTCACGTCGCGCGAGCCGAATTCCGCGCGCAGCACGAGCCGGTTGAAGTCGTCGTTTTCGATCTCGCCCGACCACACGCTGGCGAAGGCGTTTTCGAACAGCGGCTTCACGCGGTCGATATCGAAGCCGACATCATCCTGCAACTCGAGGCCGAAGTCGTGAATCCACGCGTTCGGCGCGCCGGTCGGCTCGATCAGATACGGACGCTCCTCATCGACGCGCACGCCGAGATGTTCGAGCATCGGCAAGCTGTGCGACAGCGCAATCGGATCGCCCGCGCGATACACCTTGAAGCGGAACGCGCGCCGCCCGGCTTCGATCGGCCGGTAGAGACTCATCGACAACCCGCCGGGCTGCGTATGCGCGGCCTCGATCAGTTCGATGTCGCGCACCGCCGTGCGCGCCGGGTAATCCTCGCGATAGCCGGCCGGGAACGAATCCGCATAGCGTTGCAGCAGCCGGTTGCCTGCTTCTTCGCCGTGACTGTCGATCAGCGCATCGGCGAGATCGTCCTGCCAGCGGCGCGCCACCTGCACGATGCGCGTTTCGAGCTCGCGCGTATCGACTTCGGGCATGGCGCCGCGATCCGCGCGCACGACGATATGAATGCGCGCCAGCGGCGACTCCGATAGCAGCGGCGTGAACTCGATGCTCTTGCCGTTGAACGCCTCCATCAGCACCTTGCTGATGCGCCGGCGCAGATCGGTGTTGAACTTGTCGCGCGGCACGAACACGAGACAGGACACGAAGCGGTCGAAGCGGTCGCGTCGCACGAAGAGGCGCGTGCGTTGATGTTCCTGCAGACGCAGCACGCCGAGCGCGATTTCGAACAGCACGTCTTCGTCGGCCTGAAAAAGCTCGTCGCGCGGATACTGCTCCAGCACCGTGATGAGCGATTTCGCCAGATGGCCTTTTTCGAGGAAACCCGCGCGCCGCACGATGTTCGCGCACTTGCGCCGCACGATCGGAATTTCCGAGGTCGGCACGAGATACGCGGTCGAGGTGTATAGCCCGAGAAAACGCCGCTCGCCTGTCACCTTGCCGTCCGCCGACGTGCGTTTCACGCCGACATAGTCGAGATAGCCCGGACGATGCACCGTCGCGCGTGAGTTGGCCTTGGTCAGAAAGATCGGCGCCGCGCTTTCGATGATCGCGGCCGCGCCCGGAGGCAGCGGCGTCAGATCGCCGGGAGGAGTGTGACGCAAGTTCTCGCGCAGGATGCCCATTCCGGAGCCGGGCACGCCGCGCAGCGCGAAGCCGCCATCGTGTTCCACGAGATCGTAATCGCGGCTGCCGAGGAAAGTGAAATGGTCCGCGACCATCCATTCGAGAAACGCACGCGATTCGATGCCGTCTGGCGTGGTGTCGCGCGTCCTGAGTTCGCCGATCGCCGCGCGTGCGGCGTCGATCACCTTGGGCCAGTCCTCGACCGCCGCGCGCACATCGCCGAGCACGCGTGCGATGTTGTCGCGCACTTCGTCGAGGCGTTCGGCGTCGCTGCAACGATCCACTTCGAAATGGATGAACGATTCGAGTTCGGAATTGCCATCGCCCGCTTCGGCGTGGCCCGGGCCGATGCGCTCGATCTCGCCCGCATGCGGACCCGTGCTCGAACGCCACACGCGGAACACCGGATGAATCGCCGAATGCAGCGCGAGGCCGAGGCGGTTCAGCTCCATCGTCACGGAATCGACGAGAAACGGCATGTCGTCGTTGACGATTTCCACCACCGTGTGATCCGAATGCCAGCCGTGCTGCTCCAGATTCGGGTTATAGACGCGCAGCACCTCGCGCCCGCGCACGAACTTCTGCGCCGTCTGCCAGTGCGCCATGGCCGCGCCGTAGAGATCGGCGACATCGCGGCTCGCGATGTCCTCGACATCCACCTGTTCGTAGTAATAGCGCAGCAGCGGCTCGATGAGCTGGAAGGTCGGCTCAGGCATTCGTCCGCGTGCGAACTCCAGAAGATCGTTGATGAGGCGTTCGACTCGCGCTTCGTTTCTGACGAGCATGGTGTCCTCCCGAGGCCTGGCGCTGATTGGAGCCTGCTTGTTTCGAGTGCATGCCGATTATGCGCCGCGCCGGGCATTTGGCCTTGCTTCGGCCATGTGCGCTTGCACAACTTGCACGATAGCCGCGCCGCATGAACTTTGCGGGACATTGGCTTTCGGCTATCGTCAAACGAATCGTGACTGCCGCGTTGTGTGCCGCTGCGCTACGATGAGAACCCGCACCTCAGACCGGAGAGACAAGATGGCCGATGTACACAACAATCGCCGCATCCTGCTGGCGTCACGGCCGGAAGGCGAAGCGACGACTGCAAATTTCAAGCTGGTCGAAACGCCGCTCGCGCCGTTGAACGATGGGGAAGTGCGCGTGCGCAACCACTATCTGTCGCTCGATCCGTACATGCGCGGCCGGATGAGCGACGCCAAGTCTTACGCTGATCCGCAGCCTCTCAACGAGGTCATGATCGGCGGGACGGTCGGTGAAGTAACAGAGTCACGCAATCCCTCATTCAACGTTGGCGACAAGGTGGTCGGGGTGGGCGGCTGGCAGGAATACAGCACGTCGGACGGCACAGACCATCGCGTCGTGGATGCCGCGCGCGTGCCGCTCTCGGCTTATCTCGGCGCAGTTGGCATGCCGGGCGTGACGGCATGGTTCGGGCTCAACCGCATCATCGAGGCGAAGGCGGGCGAAACCATCGCGGTTAGCGCGGCAAGCGGCGCCGTGGGCAGTGTCGTCGGCCAACTGGCCAAGGCGGCGGGCTGCCGCGCGATCGGCATTGCGGGCGGCGCGGAGAAATGCCGCTATGTCGTCGAGACGCTAGGTTTTGACGCGTGCGTGGACTATAAGGCAGGCAAGCTGCGCGACGACCTGAAAGCCGCGGCGCCGGAAGGCATCGACGGGTACTTCGAAAACGTCGGCGGCGATGTGCTCGACGCCGTGCTCGAACAGATGAACGCTCATGGGCGCATCGCCTTGTGCGGCATGATCTCGGGATACGACGGCCAGCCCGTACCGATCAAGACGCCGACGATATTTCTCCGCCAAAGGCTGAAACTGCAGGGCTTCATCGTGACCGAGCATATGGACGTGTGGCCGCAAGCCCTCAAAGAACTTGGCGAGCGCGTCGCGTCGGGGAAGCTACTGTTCCGTGAAAGCATCGCTGAAGGTCTCGAATCCGCGCCAGAGGCTTTCCTCGGCATGCTGCGCGGAAAGAATTTCGGAAAACAGTTGGTCAAGCTGGTCTAGACGCATGACGCCCTTCGCAATGGAGGGCGTGAGCTTCGGTAAAGCGCGACGTATATCGCAGAGCATCGGATTGCGTCGCCCCGTCCTCGTGCAATTCCCGGTATGACAAGCCACCGGCGCTGGCTATGATGCTGCCTTTGATCTCGCTTACGCTCGTATCGCGGATATGAAGGACGAACGCCTCGTCGAAATGAAGATATTCCGGGCCGTCGCGGAAACCGGCGGCTTCACCGCCGCGGCGCTCACGCTCGATCTTCAGCAACCTTATGTGAGCCGCGCCGTCTCGAATCTCGAGAAACGCCTCGGTGTGGCGCTGCTCAGGCGCTCGACGCGCCGTCTACAAGTCACGCAGGAAGGTCACCAGTACCTCGCGTTGTGCAAGCGTATTCTCGATGACATCGAGGTCGCGGAGGCGCAACTTTCCCGCGCGAGTCAACACATGACCGGCGCCATCCGCGTGACCGTGGCGACTTCATTCGGCATGGATCAGATCGTGCCGCTCATTCCCGGCTTTCTCGAACGCTATCCTGGCTTGCGCGTTCGGCTGTCGCTATCCGATACGCTGGCAGATGTGATCGGCGAAGGATTCGATGTTGCGATTCGCATGGGCAGCCTGCAGGACTCGAATCTCGTCAGCCGCAAGCTGTGTCATCTGCAGCGCGTGGTGACCGCGTCGCCTTCTTATCTCGCGCGTCACGGCGTGCCTTCGGTGCCTGCCGATCTCGCCAGTCACAACTGCCTGATGTGGGAGCCGCCAATGGACCATCTGAACCATTGGCCGTTCGTGGTCGACGGCGAACGCACGTCCATGCTCATCAACGGAAACTTTCAGACGAGCAGCGGCGTGAGTTCGGTTTATATGTGTCTCGCGGGCGTCGGCATTACGCGCATGGCGGAGCATATGGTGCTGCCTTCGATTCGCAGCAACATGCTCGTGCCGCTTTTGACCGACTTCCAGCCAAGCGACGAAACCGCGATTTATGCGCTGTATCCACGAGATTCGTCGCTTCATCCGCGCGTGCGCGCGTTCATTGATTATGTGGGGGAAAGGCTCAAGCGGCCGCCGTGGGCCGCTTGAGCGATGGCGTCACCTGTCATCCAGCGTCTTGGGCAGGCGCATGGTCATGGCTGCGCCGAGCACGAGAAACGCGGAAATTACGTACATGCCGATATTCGCGTTGCCGACCGTGACGTTGAGCATGCCGACGAGGTACGGCGACACGAATCCAGCGATATTGCCGACTGAATTGATGAACGCGAGCGCCGCGGCCACCGATGCGCCAACGAACAGACTCGTCGGCAACGCCCAGAAGAGTGCAACGCATGAATACACGCCTGCGGCCGCCACCGACAGACACACTGTCGTCACGACCGGTCCCGCAGAAAGCCACATGCTCATTGCCAGTCCCACCGCGCCGATCAACATGAAGAGAGCGAAGTGCAGGCGGCGTCCGCCGGTGCGGTCGGCGCTGCGGTTCGACATATACAAGGCGATGGCCGCGAAGATATTCGGCACCGCCGAGTACAGGCCGATGGCGAACGGGTCCGTTACGCCGCTGCGCTTGATCAGCGAGGGCATCCAGAAGCCGAGCGCGTAAAGGCCCATGATGAGGCAGAAGAAGATCGCGCAGAACCCCCAGAGTTTGCGGTTGGCGAGAAACGCGCGCACGCTCGAATGATCCACCTTGCCCGCGTTCTCAGCGCGGATCTCGTTGAGCACGTCGTTGCGCTCTTCTTCGGTGATCCAGCGCGAGTGAGCGGGGTTGTCGTCGAGAAAGGCGAGCACGACGAACGCGAGCACGACGGCAGGAATCGCCTCGATGAGAAACAGCCATTGCCACGCCGCCAGATACTCGTTGCCTGCGAACGTATGGAGGATATAGCCGGAAATCGGCCCGCCGACGACGAACGCGAGCGGTGCGCCCATCACGTAGATGGACATTGCGCGGCCGCGATATCGCGCAGGGAACCAGAGCGTGAGCAGATACATGATCGCGGGCGCGAAGCCTGCTTCGGCGGCGCCGAGCAGGAAGCGCGCGACGTAGAACATCGTCGGCGTCTTCACGAAGATCATCGCGGCCGAGATCACGCCCCAGGTCAGCATGATGCGCGCGATCCACTTGCGTGCGCCGACTTTGCGCATCACGAGATTACTTGGCACCTCGAAGAAAAAATATCCCGCGAAGAAGATGCCCGAGCCGAGGCCATAGATGGCGTCGTCGAAATGAAGTGCGTCGAGCATCTGGAGTTTCGCGAAACCCACGTTCACTCGATCGAGATACGCGACCAGATAACATATCAACAAGAGCGGCAAGAGCCGCCAATAGGCGCGGTAATACGTGCGGCTCGTATCCGCCTGCCTGACGGCTTCTTCGCCATATAGCGCTTCCATGCGTGTCTCCGGTATAGATGTTTTTGTGCGCCTGGTGCGGCATGCTCGATCACTTCGCGCATGCCGCGAGTGCTGGCAGATCTCGATGCGTCAATCGAGATAATCGGGTTCCTCTTCTGCAATCTCGTACAGCATGGTCTGGAAATGCAGCCAGCTGATGAACGAATTGCCGAGGTGCTGGTGCGAATATTCGGCGAACTTGTGATCGATCGGTATCGGGCGCGATTCGGTCGCGTCCATCAGCAACTGCATCTTGCAGCAATGATCCAGCGCGATGAAGGTCCACACCGCATCGTCGATGCTGTGGCGGCTGGCGGTCAGCAGCCCGTGATTCTGATGGATGATCGCCTTGTGATCCTGGAATGCGCGCGCGATAGGATTGCCCGATTCGTCCGCCACCGGCACCTTGCCCGCTCCATCGCGTACCACGGTATGACTGCCGTAGAACATGCACGCGTCCTGCGTGACGTAATCGAGCGGCTTGCCCATCGCGGCCCATGCGTCGCCGTTCACCGTATGCGCATGGCACGAGCCGATGATGTCCGGATTCTCCGCATGAATCGCGGAATGCAGCACGTAGCCGGCGCGGTTCACCGCATACTTGCCTTCGATCACGGTACCCGAATGATCGACCAGCACCAGTTGCGACGTTTTCGTGCGCGACCACGGCACGCACATCGGGTTGGTCCAGAAGAGATCCGGATGCTCCGGATCGCGCACCGTCAGATGGCCGCCGAAGCCAAAGCTGAAACCGTGGCGGGCGAAGATCCGGCACGCGGCGGCGAGATGTTCCTTGCGATAACGGCGCTCCTCGGCGGAACTGGAAAACGTCGGTTCCTGTGGAAAGATGAGGCCATCCTGTGTCGGGCTGTAAATCGAATCCTTGGCGTCCATTAGCATCGAAGCGTCCCCTTGTTAAGTTCGAGGTGCCAGTATAGGAGCGCGTTTGCGATGGATTCAGGGGCTGGCGGGAATAGGATTTATGCACGGGCATCGTCGTGGCAGCGCGCCAGTCCGGCGCTCCGCTGCAGAGACGCTCGCGGTGGCCGTCGCGCGTGCGGTCAGCGTTCCTTCGCACAAGCGTTCGACGTGCACAGGAAGTGTGATCAGCAGCGGCAGACATGGCGACCATGTGCCCGCGATCCGTCGCGCGGTATTCCTTTTCCAGCAGTTCGACGAGCGGCATCAGCGCGCTTTCGTGCGTTTGAACGTTCACACGCGTCACGCCGGCGCGCTGCAACAAAGGGACGAGCGGAGGCGCGATCATCGCGGCGAGCGCTTCAAGCGAGCGTTGCGCAGCCGTCAGCACCAGACCATCCACATCCGGCGCGAAGTTGAAGCCGAGCACGGTTTGCACCCGAGCACCAGGACGCCCGACGATGGCGTCGCTCTGAACGTTCGCAACGTCGTTCCTGCGGCCTCATGCGCCGACTAGGGACTTCCTCCATTCAAGTGGTCGAAGTTACTGCCGTTAGCAGGGGTAAAGCCGCGCATTGCGGCGACCGCAACCTTGCACTCGGAACCTGGAATGAAAGTCTCTACTCGGCTAATACTGCTAGCCGTTACAGCGCTTATTGCGCTGCTCGCAGTCGGTGGATACAGCGTCTATAGCGTTCGACGCGCGATGCTCGATGACAAGCAGGCGCAGATCGTCAACCTGTTGAAAATGGCCGAGCACCTCGCGCAGTATTACCACGAGCAGGAAGTTGCCGGCGCGATGACGACGGAGCAAGCGCAGGCGGCGACCAAGACCGCTTTGAACAGAATGAATTATTCCGATCAGAGCTATTTCTGGGCGCGTCTTCCGGACGGGACGTCGCTCGTGCACCGGAAGCAGGAGAACATCGGCAAAGTCTTGTTGGGCAAAGCGCCGGACGGACGGCCAGACACAGAGCTTTATCGCGAGATGCTCGCCAAGGAGCACATTCCGGTGCTGATGGTGGTGACGACACACCCATCGACCGGCGTGATGACAGGCAAGATAAACGGCATCGTCGAGTTCAAGCCCTGGGGTTGGTGGATCGGTACGGGATTCTTCACCGACGATATCACCGCCACTTTCCTGCACACGACGCTGCAAATCTCGGGCTTGATAGCAGTGGCGCTCGCGGTCATTGCTGCATTGGCGTGGAAAACCATTCGCAGCGTGACGGGTGCCCTCGGCGGCGAACCCGGGTATGCAGTGGGCGTTGTCCGGGCGATTGCAGGCGGCGATCTGAGTTCACCCACGGTGCTCAAGAACGGTGATGACCGCAGCCTTCTCGCAGCAGTGGAACACATGCGCCTCGGTCTCGAAGAGATGGTGACCAAGATCCGTGCAAGCTCGGAATCCGTATCGTCCGGCGCCGTTCAGATTGCGGCGGGCAATACCGACCTCTCCAGCCGCACGGAGCAGCAAGCGGCGTCGCTGCAAGAAACGGCAGCGAGCATGGAGGAACTGACAGCGACGGTCAAGCAGAATTCCGAGAACGCTCAGCAAGCGAGCGGACTGGCCGACAACGCGAATGCGGTCGCCAACGAGGGAAGCGCGATCATCGGTCAGGTTATCCAGACGATGGACGGCATCGAGCAAAGCTCGGGCAAGATCGCCGAAATCATCGGGATGATCGAAGGCATCGCGTTCCAGACCAACATTCTGGCGCTCAACGCTGCCGTGGAAGCCGCACGTGCCGGCGAGCAGGGCCGTGGCTTCGCCGTGGTCGCCAGCGAAGTGCGCAGCCTCGCGCAGCGTTCATCGACCGCCGCGAAGGAGATCAAGGATCTGATTGAAACGTCTGGCAGCCGGGTCCACGAGGGATCCGAACTCGTCGCGCAGGCAGGTGAAACGATGAAGCGCGTGGGCACCGCGATCCAGCGAGTCACTGACATCATGGGCGAGATTGCGTCGGCGTCGAACGAGCAAACGCGAGGCATCGAGCAGGTGAATCAGGCCATCTCGCAGATGGACGAGGTCACGCAGCAGAACGCGGCGCTCGTTGAAGAAGCAGCGGCAGCGGCGGGGTCAATGGACGACCAGGCGAAGCAACTGACCACAGCCGTTGGTGCGTTTCGGACGGGGCAGATGTTCATGGCATCGCCGGTAGCAGCGAGTGCAGTTCCGGTTAAGCGTTCACCGACTCCGGTGCCGGTGCGCGCGGTCACGCGTCCTGCGAAGAAGCCGGTGATCGAGCGCGCTCAACCGGTCGTGGCTTCCAGTGACGGGGACTGGTCGACGTTCTGATCGACGATGTTGCATCGGATGAAAAGCCGCAGTTGTCTGCGGCTTTTTGGTTTTGGGCGATCCGACACGCGCTACAAGGGCCTTGCGGTCTCACTCATTGCGGTGGGTGACTTCTATGCGTGGTGGTGATCGTCGGAACGCCCGATTTCGTTGTTACCTTCAAGTTCGCCCCGACCGGGTCATCGGTCGGGGTTTTTTTTCGGCATACGAGCCGCTCGCTGCTCCGTCGACAGCGATTATCGAGTTCTCGCAGGCAATAACGTCGTTCTTAAACGTCTGATTTAAGAGCGCGCCGTAAAATTGTAAGCAAAGTTAAAACTACCCTTAGACGAAAATTGAACCGTTAATATCACCCCTCGAATTTGCTGACCTAAGACGTAGCTGAGGAGCGGATCACCATGCCGCGTCGCGATCTGCCTGCGGTGGAAAGCGAGCGGAGCAAACGGCATCGACGAGTGCCGGAGCGATTCATAACTTGAGAGAGAGAAACCGATGATCATCTATCACGGCGGAGCCGCATTCGAGCCGAACGTCATGCGCAACGGAAAAGCCTTCGTGGCAACGGCCTCCATTCTGGAAGAGGATGGCCATTCGACTTCGCTCGGGAAGTGGGGCTTTTTCGCCAGCGAAGATTGCGCGATGCAGTTTGCGATCCGGTCGGCGACGGCCTTCCTCGAGGGTGATGAATTGCCTGTGCCGCCCATCGGATTGTCTGCGTAGCCCGGCTCGTGCCGTAGCGGTTCGAGCCGTTGACGTTCACGCTGCGCGCCCTGCGCCTTCTCGCTAGCACGGGCGTGCCGTAACGCGATGCCGCTGTCGCGCACATGTTCAGTCTTCAGCCGTTGTTGCTGTAGTACACGGACACGGCTGGTGCACTCCATCTTCCTTGCCAGTGCTGTCGCCGAAATTGGGCAGTCGGGCCGCTTGTCCCACGCGACCAGGCACTCGGTCGCGGCCGGTTCACGAACTGCTCGATATGTTTAGAGATCTTGCTTCATAGCGTTTCGTCCTAAAGAGCCGGCTTCGGTTCATCTCCATCGGACTGCGCTCACGCTGCTCACGATAACCTTCCTCCCGCCAACGACGCAAACAAACCGTACGCTTCAGAGGACGTGGCGCAACCGCTGCGCCACGTCCAGTCTCTCACTTCACGGCGACTTCAATGCGCCGCGGTTTGGCCTCTTCCCGGCGAGGCAGCGTCAACCGAAGCACGCCGTCTTTGAGCGAGGCATCGATCTTTGATGTATCGAAGTCTTCGCTCACCGTGAACGTGCGTGAAAAGTGCGGTGCCCGGACCTCCGCGTGGATCAGCCGCAAGTTGCCTGGCACTGGGACGACGGAGTCGGCATCGATCGTCAGGCGTCCGTCCTGGACCTTCACTTCCAGCCGGTCCTTCGATACACCCGGCTGGTCAGCCCAAAGGGTAACCGAGTGCGCGTCTTCGATAATGTCCACAGTCGGCGTCCGCGTCTCGCGCCGGCGTTGATCGTTCGACTCTTGACGAGCCACCGCACCTTGTTCGCGCTCTGCAACTTGTGTCGTATCGCTCATGACATCACCTCGTTCGTGTCTTCATTGGACGGTGATCGCACGCGGCTTCGACGCCTCGCGCTTGCCTACTGAAATCAGCAGACATCCGTCGATGTACCGGGCCTGCACCTTGTCGGGGTCGGCGTGCTGCGGAAGCTCGATAGCACGCCGGAACGCGCCGCTAAAGCGCTCCTGAGCGTATTCGCGCGTGCCTTCCGGCAAGGCACCATCCTGCGTCACGCGTTGGCCGGCGATGACAAGCAAGCCCTTGTCGACGGACACTTCGAGTTTGCCCGGGTCGAGACCGGGCGCAAACGCGACGATCTCTATCGTGTCGTCGGTCGAGCCGATGTTGATTTGCGGGAACGCGTCGAGGCGGCCTGAACGCAGGCTGCTCGGAAGGCCATCGAATACACTCGACAACTGCCTTTGCAGTCTCTCCAGTTCGGTGAAGAGATTGGCCCCAGTGAAAGCTTCATTCATCTTTGCTCTCCTCTGGCGGCAAGAGGGGAAGCTGCTTTTTGCGCTTCAGCTTAGCTGCCCCAATGCCGCGGACAAATTAAGTTGAAACACGCAGCGCGCGCTGACGGCGGCTGCCTTTCTACCGCCTAATATAAAAAATGCCTCTTTTGAATTCTCAGTGGGTGGTTTGGCGGGTCAAGGGCGAGCGTAAGGTCCGCGCAGCGAACCCTTGAGGCG